>JBKJTZ010000161.1:0-43294 GCA_046590295.1 Lacunisphaera sp. | reverse complement strand
GAAACATGCGCCTTGTCGGGCCGACCTCGTCGGGGCTAACCGCGACAGAGTCGCTCTGCCCGAAGGGCAGACGGATATTTCTCTGAAAGATAATCTCATGGGTGTGAAATATCCGGGTTAGGGCGTTTCTGCCGGTGAGCCGCGGTCCGATTTCAGGCGGCGACCGTACAAAAGATCGGAAGTTCTCACCCGCTGCTCTTTGTGTCCCCATCCGTCGCCCAGACGACGAGCCAGCCGCTGTCCTTGTCCACGTAGACCATGGTCGAGGCGTTGAAGTTGCCGGCCTCCACGAAGTCGGCGCGGGCGGTCTCGGGCTGGGACTGGGCCCTTGGGGCCGGAGTCTGCGTGGACAGAAAGGCGAAGACCAGGGCGGCTGCGGCGGCGAGCGGGGCGCCGAACCAGATGACCGGGGCGAGCGGAAGTTTCTTCGCAGGACGGGGCTTGGTCCCGGGGAGCCCGGACTGCAATTCGCGCCAGGCGCGGCCGGCATCGGGCACCGGCACGTTTGCGGCCTCGGTCTTCATGAACAGCGTCGCCTCCGTCAGGCCGGCGCGGAGCTGCCGGCAGGCGGGACAGGTCGCGAGATGCTGGGCGAGGCTGGCGTGCTGCCCGGAGGTCAGCACGCCGTCACGCTCGGCCAGGATCAGGGACTCGGTGTCGCGGCAGTTCATGATTTAGTTCTGATGGGTGGACTTTAATTCAACGCCGGCGGCCATAGCCCTGGCCGATCTCGCGGTCATGACGGTCATACCGGTCACGGTTGTCGTAGGCGACCCACACGCGGTCTTGGCGGTAGTCATAGCGGCCCTCGACATAGCGCCGGTAGGTGCGGCCGTGGTGGCCGCGTTCCACGATCCAGCAGCCCGGCACCCAGACGCGGACGGAGACCGTTTTCCAGTAGCCGTCGTCGCAACGATCGTCGCGATGGCCGACGATCACGGTGGTGCTGCGGACCGGATAGGAATCGTAATGCCGGTCGGTGATGGCGGACCCGACGATCAGGCCGCCGAGAAAGCCGCCGACGATGGCCAGACCCTTGTCGCCGGCCTGGGCGGGCTTGGGCGCGAAGGAGAGGGCGGTGACGGCGACGAGGGCAAGAGCGGTGAGTTTGGTTTTCATATGTTCTCCAAGGTTGGGTTCATTCCTTGGGACGAAGCTCAGGCCGGCTTTATTCATTATTTCCGTTTCATTCTAGAAAAATGTCGCAACCTATTACCTCACAGCATTATCGACCGACCAGGATCACTGCATAAACCTCGCCCTTGTTGCCGGTGGAGGGTCCGCCGAGCACGGCAGGCACGCCGGCACGGAGGACGAGTCCGGTGTTCATCAGGGTGCGACCGCCGCCGGACCAGCGCACGCGGACGTGGATGGCGTTGCCGTCGACGCGCTCGATCGCGACCTCGAGTTCGTGCCCATTGCCGAGCGAAATCCTGTCGGACTCGCCGGCATCGAGGGAGGCAGAATCCTCGCCGAGAAAGCGGTAGCTCTCGAACCGCAGGATGCGACGCAGGGTGGGCTCGTAGGGAGCGAGGCGGCGATCGGTCTCACCCCGCTCGCTGGAGGCGGAGATGAGAATGCCTTGGATGGTGGCGCGGTCTGCCGCGCGGGCGACGGTGGCCAGACTGGCGAGCGTGGCAAAAATTAGAAAAAGACGGATGGTTTTCATGTCAGGGGTTCTCCTTGATTATTTTGGCGAGCAGGCGGCGCGCGTGGTAAAGTCGGGACATGACCGTGCCGGCGGGCAGGCCGGTGGCCGAGGCGATTTCCTCATATGAAAGCCCCTCCACCTCCCGCAAGGCAAGCACGGCGCGGTGCTTCGGGGGCAAGGCGTCGAGGGCCCGGCGCAGCCGGGCGCTGCGCTCGTGGCCCTCGGCCTGCTGGCGGACGTCGTCGGTGGTGGTGGGCTCGGGAGCGGACTCCACGGTGTCGTCGCCGGTCGCAAACGGCAGGAAGCGGTCGAACCAGCGCCGACGCTTCCGCAGGTGATCCAACGCGCGGCGGGTGGCGATGGGATGCAACCAGGTGCTGAACTTCGCCTCCCCCCGGAAACCGGCCAGCTGCTGCCAGACCGTGAGCCACACTTCCTGGCAGACATCCCGCGCATCGGCCTCGTGCCGGACGATGGCGAAGACGAGGCGGAAGGATTTCTCGTAGTGCGTCCTCATGATGACGCCGAAGGCCGCCTCGTCGCCGGATTGCGCGCGGCGCAACAGCTCAGCATCCGGCTCGGAGATGGGTGGCGGCTGGTCGGGCACGGGACGGACAGACAAGGGGAGGTCAGGCCGGTTCCATTACCGGCCAGATCAGGCTCGCCTCGAGCGGCAGGTCCACGTGCACGAGACTGCGGTTGAGTGCGGCCGGGTCGGGCCGGCACAGGCAGAACCCGTAGGCCTCGCCGAGCGCGACATGGTTTTGGGCGTTTTCGTCGAGCAGCGGGTGGCCGAAAAGCCGGCCGGCGCGGGCAAGGGAAGTCTGGTCCGGCACGAACGCCACCTCGCCGAGGCGCGCGGCACCCTCGTCGGTGGCGAGCAAAAGTTCCAGCAAGCCGCCGCCGGTCTGCGCGCGGGCGGACACCACGCGGCCCTGCTTGAATTCCAACTCGATGCCAGCGATCACCGCGCCGCCGTAGCTGACCGGCCGGGAAACACGCACCGTGCCCTCGGCCGAGTCGCGGTGCGGTGCGGTAAAGACTTCCTCCGTCGGCAGGTTCGCCACGAAGGGCAGACCGCTGTGGGTCATGAGCTGCGCCGTGCACCACGTGTGCTCCGGGGGCAGGGCGACAGTCAGGTCGGTGCCGTCGCCCTTGTAGCGGAGGGAGCGCAGCCGTTTGGCGTTCAGGCTGGCGCGGCGGCGCTGGAGGAGGGCGAGGTGCACCTGCCAGGCGGCCAGCGGCGCGGGCTCGTTGACCCGCAGCGCGGAGAATACCTCCTCCCACAAGGCGGCCAGGCGCCGGTCCTCGGGCAGGTCGGCATAGACGGCGCGGGCCCAGGCCGGACTGGGCGCCGGCGCGGCCGTCCAGTTGGTGGCCCCGGTCACGAGCTGCTGGGCGATGGGGCCGAAATATTCCCAGCCGATCCGCCGCAGCGCGGTGACCTCGGCCGCGGGAATGCCCTCCAGCAGCCGGGGCTGGCTGCCTTGGAGAAACAGGAGCGCGTCCTGGTTGCGGATGAATTCCTGCATGCGGCGGGCGTTGTCGCCCACGAGTTGGACGAAGCCGCGCCAGTCTTTATTCAAGGCAAATTCCCGCAGCCGGGCGCCGTCGCCCCAGATGACCTCGACCTCGCAGACCGCGGCGGTGCGCACGGCGGCGACGATGGGCTCCGCGCTCCGGGCGACACCTTGCAAATCGTAGGGCTCGGCAATGAGCAGGCGCTGGCCGCGTTGGAGGTTGAGCCCGGTGCGAACGATGACCTCGGCGAAGAGGCGCAGGCGGGGCTCAAAGTCGGGGAACATCTGCAGGGTTCGGTTTACGGGCCAACGATGGAGGGGATGCCATCGCCCGCCGGCCCGTCCAGCGCCGGCGGCGCGCCGGTGGCCAGTACGGCAAGGATGACCCTTCGGCGGGAACGGTGGAAGGGGGTCATGGTTGGCGCGCATGGAGCTTGCCAGAGCCCTCGACATTAGCCGAGTGCAAATTCGACAAGATGTTGGGCAATCAGGCGGGCAGCCTCGCGTGGCTCGATGGTGCCGGTGTCGAGCCGCAGGTCGGTACCCGGGATGAGCGGGGTCAGGAAGTGGCCGCGGTCGCGCAGCCGCCGGTAGAACGTGACGTCTGTGAGCTTGCCGAACTGGCGGCGCTGGACGGAGCCGATCCGGCTCTCAATCTCCGCCTCGCTCGCGGTGAGTTCGATGGACGAAAGCTTCACGCCGCGACGGGGCAGTTCCGCGAACAGCCAGTCGATGAACGCCTGTGGCACCGTGTTCTCCGGGTTGAAGGTGAAGACGACCCCGGGGCGTCCCGGGGCCGGGTTGCGGGAGAAATACTCCCGCCACATCCGGTCGCGCTCCGCGATGAACCCCGGGGTGCCGAAGGCGTGCCGCTTGAGCACCTCATCGACCACAAGGTGATTATGATAAAGGGTGTCGCCGGTCAGCGCCACGAGTTCAGTCGCCACCGTGTATTTGCCGGCGGCCGGAGGGCCGTGGAGAAAGACCAGCCGCATGACTCAGCCGGATTGCACCTCAAGCACGACGGCGTCGTTGAGGTAGTTGCTCAGATAGCTGTAGGTGACCGTGCCGTAGCCACCCTGGCCCCAGCCGACGCCCCACGAATTCTTGAAAAGAAAAACCGTGGCTTCGAGCCGCCCGCCCGGGCACTTGTAGCCGACGATGGTGACCGCGTGGCCCGAGCCCGCTACGGGTTTCTGGCCGCTGAGATAACCGGTGCGGATGGAGCGGTAATTCGGCCACGCCATGCCGACAGGAACGGGCAGCCCCGCGTTCAAGGCCAGCAGGAGATTGTTGATCATGGTCGCGGGATCGCGGCCCGGCAGCCGGTGCACGAAAACCCGCTGGTGGTTGCGCGCTTCCTCGACGACGTCGTCCGGGGGATTCTCGATCGAGCCGATCTTCGACCCGAAGGTGTTGGGCATCGTGGACTGCAACGGTATGCCAAAGGCGCGCAGGGCCGCGACCACTTCGGAGAGCGCAAAGCCTTCATCCGCGTCCTCCGCGGCCGGACCGTCGCCTGGGGCGATGGGGGCCGGCGTGCGCTGCACCGTCCGCCGCACCGCCCAGCTGAGATATTCCTCGGAGAATTTCTCCGCCCGGCCGGCCAGTTCGGCATGCTGGAACTCCAAGGCACTGACCACGGCAAAGACCGCGCAACTTGGTCGGCGGCCCTGGTTCTTGACGCCAAGATTCAGCTGCAGGAATTTCGTGCGGAGATCCACCTCGTCGCGAAGCTCCGCGGGACGCCCGAATTGCTGGAGCAGAAGCTCGAAACGCGATGCCGCCTTCCGGGGCGCGGTCGGCCGGGAGGCAGCCGCGGCCTTGGCGGCGGCTGAAGCTGACGCCGCACTGGCCGCCTGGTCGGCCGCGGCTTCGGCGGCGGGATCGTAGTTGAAGCGGACCTGCCACGCCGGGGACAGGTCACGCAGCCTGATCGACGCCAAGCCGCCGGCATGGGTGACGATGGCGGTGCGCGGGTTGACCGACCGCACCTGCACCTGACGATAGGTCATGTTGCCGACTGGAAGCGAATCAAGGTCCGCTCCCGGGCCAACCGGCTGGGCCCGTCCGGTGACCAGCAGCAGGCCGAGAACAAGAGCGGCGGCTCGGGGGGGGCTTTTCATGGCGGCTGTCCGCAAGGCTAGAACGGGGTTGAGGCGGAAAGCAACCGGGCAAAAAAAGCGACCCCGGAGGGTCGCAGGAAACATGGGGCCGGGGGTGGGGCGCTTACTTGCCGAGGCTGGCGCGCAGGTCGTCGAGCTGGCCGGAGGAACCGAGCAGCACGTTGCGGCTGGCGATGAACGTCGCGTATTCCTCGATGAAGATCTTGCCCGGCGGGCGGAAGTCGAACTCGCCCGGCTTGTCGCGGAAGAACTCGCGGTGCACGCGCGTCCAGACCAGGCGGCCGTCGGTGTCGATGTTGACCTTCGTGACACCGAGCTTGGCGGCGGGCAGGTATTCGTTGGGATCAACGCCCATCGAGCCGGCGATCGTGCCGCCGGCGGCGTTGATGCGGTCGACCTCCTCCTTCGGCACGCTGGAGGAACCGTGCATGACCAGCGGGAAGCGGGGGAGGCGGGCCTTGATCTTCTCGAGCACGTCGAAGTGGAGCGACTGCCGGCCCTTGAACTTGAAGGCGCCGTGCGAGGTGCCGATGGCACAGGCGAGCGAGTCGCAGCCGGTCTGCTTGACGAAGTCCTCGGCCTCGGCCGGGTCGGTGAGACAGGCGTTGCCTTCCTCGACCTTGATGTCCTCCTCGACGCCGCCGAGCATGCCGAGCTCGGCCTCGACGGAAATGCCCTTGGCGTGGGCCCGGTCCACCACGCGCTTGGTGATGGCGACATTCTCGTCGTAGGGATCATGCGAGGCGTCGATCATCACGGAACTGAAAAAACCGGAGTCGATGCAGTCGTAGCAGGTCGCCTCGTCGCCGTGGTCGAGATGGACAGCGAAGATCGCCTCGGGGAAGATCTCGGAGGCGGCGCGGATGATGGCCTCGAGCATGCGCTTGTCGGTGTATTTGCGCGCGCCCTTGGAAATCTGGATGATGAACGGCGCCTTGGACTGGATGCAGCCCTTGAACAGGCCCATGGCCTGTTCGGCGTTGTTGATGTTGTAGGCGCCGACGGCGTATTTCCCGTAGGCGTGTTTAAAGAGCTGGTCAGTGGTGACGATCATGGCGGGTGTCATTTACTCGCTGCAGGAAAGATGCCACAAGCCAATTCCCGGAGCATCCGTGTCAAAAGACGCCGCAGATCTTGGCATTATGCAGGGCGGGGTCTCCGCACCCCGCCGAGATTTGCTGAAAAGCGGGGTGCGGAGACCCCGTCCTACAATTTGCGCTTTACCGCGGGGGAAACTCAAACTCCGCCTTGTCCTGCTTTTGCGAGAGGACGAGGTAGGCGCTGAACTTGTTGCCGCGCTTGGAGACGAAGTTCTCGATCAGGTCCGAGCGGCCGCCGTCCAGCAGCTTGAGCACCTGGTCGACCGGGATGTCGATCTCACAGAGTTTCTTGGAAAGCTTGAACAGCTGGCGGTTGTCCTGGTCGGGCTTGCGCACGTAATAGGCGTCGCCCAGTTCCACGAGTTCGCCGGCGGGTTCCTTGCTCTCGCCGAGGACCTTGGCCTTGGCCAGATCGGCCTTCGCCCGCGCCTTGCGCTCGATGGGCTTGCCGTCCTTGTCGAGCTTCGGCTTCCGCGGCGGGAATTCCCACGACATCTTCGGACCCTCGCGCTTGAGAAACGCGTCGAACGGGCGGCCCTTTTTCGAAATGAAACCGACGATCAGGTCGGTCTTGCCCTCGCTGACCATCTTGGCCGCCTGTTCCAGCGGGATGGCCTTCTGGCACATGATGCGGCCGACGCGGAAGGTCTGCTCCCAGGTGCCGTCGGCCTTCTTCTCGCGGACGATGAAACTGCTGCCGTTTTCGCAGATCTCGGCACCCGTCTTCGGGTCGGTCCAGACCGGGGCGAGCGTGCCGATGTCGACCTTGTCGCCGAAATCAAAGGCGGTCTTCCACTTCTTCTTGGTGACGTCCTTCTTGGTCTCCTTGTCCTTCTTGGTTTCCTCGACCAGCTCCAGCTTGAGCATGGCGGAAAAACGATTGCGGGTCTTGTTCGAGATGAAGCCGTCGAGCGGACCGACCTGCCGTTTCTCAACCAGCTCCTTGACCTCGGCCTCCTCCATGCGGCGGCCACCGACGATCTTGTAGACCATCAGCTCGCCGTCCTGGGACTTGTAGCCGCGCAGCGTCTCGCGCATCGGCTTGTCGTCGGTGGGGGAGCGGATGTCCGTCACCCGGGCGACGGAGTCGTCCTCCTCGAAGCCCTTCACGCGCTCCACGATGCCCTTCGTCTCCTTGACGATCTCGGCCATGAATTTTTCGCGGGAATACTTGCCAAGCTCCATCTCGCGGAGGTGCCATTCCCACTCGCCGGTCATCGACGGGCTGGTGAGGTCGTCGGCCTTCACGGCGGTGAGGAACTGCATCAGCTGCTCGGCCTTGGTGGAGGGCACGAGCTCGCGCTGGTTGCGGTCGAGATACTTCTGGTTGACGAGGCCCTCGATGGTGTCGGCGCGCGTGGCTGGCGTGCCCAGGCCGCGCTCCTTCATGGCCTCCGCGTAGTCGTCATCATCGATGAGCTTGCCGGCGCCTTCCATCGCGGAGAGCAGCGTCGCCTCGGTGTAGCGCGGCGGCGGACGGGTGGCCTCCTCGTGAAGGGTGGCGTCGAGGGTCTTTGCCGACGCCTTGTCCTCGGGGGAGAGGGCGGGCAGGGCCTTGGAGCCGGGCGCGTCGTCCTCGATGGTGTTCTTGCCGTAGACGGCGAGCCAGCCGGGGGCGGTGAGCACCTTGCCCTCGGTCTTGAAAGTATGGCTGGCGACGACGCTGAGGCGCGTCGTGACATCAAACTCCGCGACCGGGTGAAACGCGGCGACGAAGCGCCGCGCGATCATGTCGAACAGCTTGGCCTCGGCCTCGTCGAGGTTCTTGGCCTCGTGCTGGGTCGGGATGATGGCGAAATGGTCCGAGACCTGCGCGTTGTTGAAGATGCGCTTGTTCGGCTGCACCCAGCCGGACTCGAGGACGCGCTCGGCGTGCGGCTTGAGGTCGCCATGCAGGTTGCCCAGGGTCTGGCGCACGAGCGGGATGTAATCCTCCGGCAGGGCGCGCGAGTCCGTGCGGGGGTAGGTGATCATCTTGTGGCGCTCGTAGAGGGCCTGGGCGATCTGGAGCGTGCGCTTGGCGGGAAAACCGAAACGGCCGTTCGCCTCGCGCTGGAGCGTGGTCAGGTCGTAGAGCTTCGGCGCGATCTGCGTGCTGGCTTTTTTCTCCTCGGTGACGCTCGCGACCGGCTGGCCTGAGCAGGCGGCGTGGATGGCTGCGGCGGTCTTTTGGTCCCAGAGCCGGTCGACGCGGTCGTGCTCGTCGTCGCTCTTCTTGTAGTCGGTCCGCTGGTAGGCGCCCTCGTAGCTGCCCTTGATGACACCGAAGTTGGCCGTGATGCGCCAATAGCCGCGCGGGACGAAATTGCGGATCTCCAGCTCGCGGTTGTAGACGATGGCGAGGGTGGGGGTCTGCACGCGGCCGACCGAGGCGACGTTGCCGGCGCGGGAGCCGAACATGCGCTTGGTCAGGGCGCGGGTGCCGTTGATGCCGATGAGCCAGTCGCTCTCGCTGCGGCAGCGGGCGGCGTCGGCCAGGCCCTGCATCTGCTCGGCGCTGCGGAGGTGCTTGAAGGCCTCGTTGATGCCGTCGTTGGTCATCGACGACATCCACAGCCGCTGGAACGGCTTTTTGCACTTCGTGAGCTGGTAGATATAAGTGAAGATCAGCTCGCCCTCGCGGCCGGCGTCGCAGGCATTGATGACGCGGGTGACGTCCTTGCGGGCGAGGAGCTTCTTGAGCTGGGCGAAGCGCTCCTTGCCCTCCGGGAGCGGCTGCAGCTGGAACTCGTCGGGGATGATCGGCAGCGTCTCGAGCCGCCAGAAGCCGTATTTCTTCTTGTCAATATCCTCCGGCATCTGGAGTCCCACGAGGTGGCCGACGGCGGACGAGATCACATATTCGTCATTCTCGTAATGGTCGCCCTTCTTGGGGATTTTCCCGAGGGCACGCGCCAGGTCGGCGGCGACGGACGGCTTCTCGGCGATGATGAGGCACTTCATGTGGGGCACGAGCCGTTAGCTCCCGCGCGGAGAATTTCAAGCAATACTTTTTCGGTCCCCCGGTGGACGCAGGTGTTTCAGGCATGAATCTGCCATGCGCTCAGGCGCCTTCCACGGCGGGGTCGCGCAGCTGCAAGTGGCTGGAGGTGGAGCGCGGGCGACCTCGCCCGCGACGCCTACTTCACGCCCAGCTCCGCCAGCACCGCGTCGAGCGCCTGGAGCAGCACGGCCATCGTCTCGTCGGTTTCGTCGCCCATGTTGGAGATGCGGAAGGTCGTGCCCTTGAGCTTGCCGTAGCCGCCGTCGATGACGCAGCCGTGCTTCGCCTTGAGCGCCTTGTTCACTGCGGCGAGGTCGACGTTGAGGGTGTTGGCGAAGCAATTGAGTGTCACCGAGCCGTGGCCTTCCTTGGGGAACAGCTTGAATCCTTTCGCGCCGGCCCAGGCGCGGACCAGCTGGTTCAACCGGGCATGGCGGGCGTAGCGGGCCTCGACGCCCTCGGCCTTGATGTCCTCGAGCTTGGACTGGAGCGCGTAGATGAGCGGGATAACCGGGGTGCTCGGGGTCATGCCGTTCTCGTGGTTTTTCTGGAACTCGAGCAGGTCGAAATAGTAGCCGCGGTCGGCGATGGTCGCGGCGCGGATGAGGGCCTTGGGCGAGGCGGAAATGAGCGACAGGCCGGGGGGCAGGGCGAGGGCCTTCTGTGAGCCGGTGATGAAGACGTCGATGCCGAGCTCGTCCTTCTTGATCGCCAGCGCACTGAACGAGCTGACCGTGTCGACGATCGAGACGACGTCGGGGAACTCGCGCACGACGGCCATGATGGCGGCGAGGTCGCTCATGCAGCCGCAGGAGGTTTCGTTGTGGATGAGCGTGATCGCGTCATAGGCACCGGTGGCGAGTTCCTGACGGACGGCGATGGGATCGACCGGCTGGCCCCAGGCGAACTTGAGCGCGGTGGTCGACTTGCCGCAGCGGAGGGCGACGTCGTTCCACTTGTCGGCGAAGGCGCCGTTCATGCAGCACAGCACCTTCTTTTTGACGACGTTCCGGATCGCGCCCTCCATCGAGCCGAAGGCGCTGGCCGTGCTGAGGTAGACCGGATCCTGGGTGTAGACCAGGGCCTGCAGGTCCGGCTGGATGGACTGGTAGAGCGCCACGAAGTCGGTGCTGCGGTGGCCGATCATGGGCTGCGTCATCGCGCGCAGGGTCTTGTCCGAGACAGCGATCGGGCCGGGAATGAAAAGTTTGTAGCTCATGGCAGGGGGTGAGGCCGGTGTTGCATGTCGCAACGCCAACAGTTAGCACAAACTCACACCCGCCCCCTTCGTAGCGTCAAAGCCAATTTATTCATGCCCAACCGCTGGCTCCGTCATAAAGTCGATGTCTTTGAGCAGTTCGCCATCGATGTCATCATGGGGCGACGGGAGGGGACGGTGGCGATGCTGTTCGGGGCGTTCCTGCAGGTGTGCTCGTATCTCTTCAGCGGCATTGTGCAGCTCCGGCTCTGGCTGTACCGCAACCGGATTCTGCGGGACCAGCCCCTTGGTTGCCTCGTGGTCGTGGTGGGCAACCTGACCGTCGGCGGCACCGGCAAGACGCCCATCGTGGAGAAATTCGCCCGGGCCCTGCACGACCGCGGCCGCAAAGTCGCCATCCTCTCCCGCGGCTACAAGAGCAAGGCCCCGCCGCTGTGGCGGAAATGGTGGTTCTGGCTCAACCACACCGAGGAGCCTCCGCCGCGCATCGTCAGCGACGGCCACACGGTGCTGCTCGACTCCGAACTGGCCGGCGACGAGCCGTTCATGCTCGCGCGCAACCTGCCGGGCGTCGTCGTGCTGGTGGACAAGAACCGCGTCAAGGCCGGGGCCTACGCCATCAAGCGCTTCGGCTGCGACACGCTCGTGCTCGACGACGGCTTCCAATACCTGCCGCTCAAGGGCCGGCTCAACCTGCTGCTGGTGGACAAGACCAACCCCTTCGGCAACGGCTTCCTGCTGCCGCGCGGGGTCCTGCGCGAGCCGATCAAGCACCTTCAGCGCGCCTCCTATGTCTTCCTGACCAAGTCCCGGGGCGTGCGCGACGAGGAACTCGAGGCGATGATCCGCCGCTTCAATCCGGAGGCCGAAATCATCGAGTGCGCGCACAAGCCCCAGTACCTCCAGCACCTCGGCAGCGACGAGCGCCTGCCGCTGGTGGCCCTGGCCGGGAAAAAGATCGGCGCCTTCAGCGGCATCGCCGCGCCGGAAAGCTTCGAGGCCTTCCTGCGCGAGACCGGCGCCAAGCTCGGTTACACGCGGCGGTTCCTCGACCATTACCGCTTCACCCCGGAGGACCTGAAGGAGGTCTTTGCCGAGGCCCTGGCCGCCGGCGTGACCCTGATGATCACGACCGAGAAGGACGCCGTGCGCCTGACGGGAAAAGAAAAATTTCCCGTCCCCTGCTATTACCTGCGGCTGGAGATCGAGATCCTGCGCGGCGCGGCCGACTTTGACGAGGCGGTGGGCAAGATCTGCTTCCCCAACGGAGAGCCGGTGGTGGCGACCACGCCGCCGATGTAGGGCAGGGCGGCGAGTCCCTTCGCCGCCGTCGGCGCGGAGCGGAGTCCGCGCCCCACCTTTGGGATTGAACGCGGCCCGCGAATCCCGAATGTCGCGCCATGAGTGATCCCCGTTATGCCCGGTTGGCGGAAGTGCTGACCGGCTTTTCCACCGAGCTGAAGAAGGGCGAGCGTGTGCTCATCGATGCCTTTGACGTGCCCGACACCTTCACCATCGCCCTGGTGCGGGCGGTGCAGGAACGCGGCGCCCTGCCTTACGTGAACATCCAGCGCGCCCGCGTCACCCGCGAGCTGCTCCGCGGCGCCACGCCCGAGCAATACGGCACGGTCGCCGAGGTCGAGCTGCAGCGCATGAAGCATATGCAGGCCTACATCGCCGTGCGCGGCTCGGAAAACATCTTCGAGACCTCCGACGTCCCCGCGGAGCGCGTGCAGGCCGTGGCCAAGGTCCTCAAGCCCGTGCTCGACCACCGCGTCAACCAGACCAAGTGGGTCGTGCTGCGCTGGCCGTCGTCGGCCATGGCCCAGCAGGCCGGCATGAGCACGCAGGCGTTCGAGGATTTCTATTTCCGCGTCTGCACCTTCGACTACGGGCGCTACGGTCCGGGCATGAAAGCGCTCGCCACCCTGATGGACCGCACCGACCGCGTGCACCTGAAGGGTCCGGGCACCGACCTGAAATTCTCCATCAAGGGCATCGGCGCCGTGCCCTGCGGCGGCCAGCGCAACATCCCGGACGGCGAGGTGTTCTCGTGCCCGGTGAAGGAGAGCGTCGAGGGCGTCATCCAATACAACGCGCCGACGGTCTATCTCGGCACCTCGTTCGACAACATCCGGCTCGTCTTCAAGCAGGGCAAGATCGTCGAGGCCACGAGCAACAACACGAAGCGCCTGAACGAGATCCTCGATACCGACGCGGGCTCACGCTACATCGGCGAGTTCGCCATCGGCTTCAACCCGCACATCCTCGAGCCGATGCGCGACATCCTCTTCGACGAGAAGATCGCCGGCTCGTTCCACTTTACGCCCGGACAGGCCTACGAGAAGGGCGGCAACGGCAACAAGTCGGCCGTGCATTGGGACATGGTCAACATCCAGCGCCCCGAATACGGCGGCGGCGAGATCTGGTTCGACGGCAAGCTCGTCCGCAAGGACGGCCTGTTCACGCTCCCGGCGCTGAAGAAGCTCAACCCGGACCAGTTGCTCAAACAGGGATAACCGCTATCCGACGCAAATGTCCGCAAATTACCGGACCATTAGCGTGGATTAGCGGTTCAAAAAATGTCTTCCCTCCCTGCCTTCATCCAGTCGCTCCCGAAGACGGAGACGCACCTGCATTTCGAGGGGACGCTGCCGCTGGAGCTGCTGCGGCAGGTGCGGCCGGAATTCGCCACCCCGCCGGCCTCCTGGGCGCGTAATTTCAAGTTCCGCGACTTCGCCCATTTCGAGACCGAGCTGCTCGACATGGCGTTCTCCTGGTTCACCTCCGCCGAGCGTTACCACACGGCGGCCAAGGTCGTCTTTGCGCGGCTGGCCTCGCAGAACATCAAATACGTGGAGACCAGCTTCGCCTCCGGGTGCATCGAGTTCCTCGGCCTCAACGGGCGTGAGGTCCTCGCCGCCATCCGGACCGCCGTGCCGGCCGGGCTGGAAGTGCGGATCTTTCTGGGCATTCATCACAATGGCTGCACCCCGCAGATGAAGCCGCTGCTGGCGGAGGCGCTCACGTGGGAGGGGCTCGCCGGCATCGACCTGCACGGCACCGAAAGTTTTCCGCTGGAACCCTGGACGGCCGATTACTGGGCCGCCGCCCGCCGGGCCGGCAAGTTCACCAAGGCGCACGCCGGGGAATTGATGGGGGCGGATTTCGTGCGGCGCGTGCTTGATGAGCTCAAGCCCCAGCGTCTGGAGCATGGCATCCGCGCGCTCGAAGATCCGGCCCTGATCGCCGAGATCAAGCGGCGCGGCGTCGCGCTCGATGTCTGCCCGATCAGCAACCACAAGCTGGTCCCGGGCATCAGCCTCGAGAACCACCCGATCCGCCAACTCTTCGATGCCGGCGTGAAGGTGACCGTCAGCACCGACGACCCGCTGTCCTTCGGCAACACGCTGGCGGATGAATACATCGGCCTGGTGGAGCGGCGGGATTTCAGCCGGAAGGAGATCGTGCAGCTTATGCGCAACGGTTTCGAGGTGGCGCTGATGCCCGATGCGCAGAAACAGCCGTGGCTGGACCAGCTGGATGCGGCGCTGATATCCGCGTAGGGGCGGCGCTCGTCGCCGCCCGCGGGTGTCCACCAGGGACGCCCCTACTTCGCGCACCGCCGCGGCGCGGAGCGGAGTCCACGCCCTACCATGCTTGCAGGCGCTCCAATGTCCTGCATCGTTCGCCTCGCTTGCCCACCATCACCTACTCCGTCCCCGAAGGCATCCGTCGCGAACGCGTCGACAAGGTGCTCGCCCACGCCTTTGCCGAGCACAGCCGGGTGGCGTTCCAGCGCGCACTGGAGGCCGGCTTGGTCAAGGTGGACGGCAAGGTGATCACGCAGGCGCAGGAGGTGAGCAGCGGCCAGGCCATCGAGTTCAGCTTCCCGGAAACCGTGGCCGCCGAGATCAAGGGCGTGGCCATCCCGCTCAAGGTGATTTTCGAGGACAAGCACCTCATCGTGCTCAACAAGGCCGCCGGCATGGTCGTGCATCCCGGCACTAACACGGGTGAGGACACCATGGTCCACGCGCTGCTGGCACACTGTAAGGGCGGGTTGAGCGGCATCGGGGGCGTCGAGCGGCCGGGCATCGTCCACCGGCTCGACAAGGAGACCACCGGCCTGCTCGTCGTGGCCAAGAACGATGCCGCGCACCGGGCGCTGGCCGACCAGTTCGCCTCACGGACGCTGCAGAAGGAATACATGACCCTGGTCTCCGGCGTGCCGAAGTCGGCCGCGGGCACGATCAACAGCGCCATCAGCCGGCATCCCGTGCACCGGCACCGCATGACGGTGGGCGAGGGCGGCCGGCCCGCGCGCACGGACTGGGCGGTGGAAAAGAAATTTGGCGGCTACGCCGCGCTGGTGCGCTGCCGCATCCACACCGGTCGCACTCACCAGATCCGGGTCCACCTGAAATCACTCGCCCATCCGGTGCTCGGCGATTCGACCTATGGCTGGAAACAGCACCCGGATATGCCGGTGGTGCCGCGCGTGATGTTGCACGCCGAGCACCTGGTGTTTTCCCATCCGGTGAGCGGCAAGGTCATGGACCTGCACGCCCCGTTGCCGAAGGATTTCAAGCAACTGGTGACGGCGCTCAGGAAATTGTAGGGCGGGATTTCCATATCCCGCCTTTTGGCGCACGGAGGCGGGATTCGGAGATCCCGCCCTACACCTCACCGCCGCTTTTGGCTGCGGGCGAATTCCAGGTTTCGTTGGTTGGCGGGATCGTCGGGCTTGAGGTGCCGTGGCCCGACAACAAACGCCGGCCCTACAATGATTCCAATGTCTCGGCGGCCAGGCCCCAGCGCAGATTGTGCAGGGAGTGGTGGAAGCGGTCGAGGTGGCAAAAATCCGCCACCGTCAACATCGTGAGCAGCGCGGCCGGAAACACGTCGGCGCGGGCCGCGGGCAGGCCTGGGATGGCCTGGCGCTGCTCCAGGGTGAGGGACGACACTTCATCCAGCAGGTCGTGCACCGTGGCGGTGCCGATGAGGGCGGGAGTCTCCTCCAAGGTGAGCCCGTGGCGTGCGCCCTTGATCGCGCGCACGGTGCTCATGCTGCCCCCGGCAAAGACCGCCGCCGGGGCCACCACGGGAAAGCGCAGGCCGCTGCGCCTGAGTTCGTCGCGCACATGCTTGGCGAGGGCGGTGGACTCGCCGGCCTGCAGCGGGGCGGCCGGATCGGCGATGAACCGCTCCGTCAGCCGCACGCAGCCCAGTTGCAGGCTCGCCGACTGGGCGATCTGACGCCCGCGAAACAGCAGGCACTCCAGGCTGCCGCCGCCCAGGTCGAAGAGGTAGAAATCCTGCAGGTCGGACAGCGCCGGATCGCAGGTCAGGCCCCGGCCGATGAGATTCGCCTCCTCCTCGCCGGACAGGATGCGGATGTCGTGTCCGGTGGCGGCTTTCACCCTGGCCCGGAAACCGGCGCCGTTGCCGGCGTCGCGCACGGCGCTGGTGGCGACAAGCACGGTGCGGTCGGGCCGAAGCGGGGCAGCGTCCTGGAGCAGTTCCTGAACGGCCTCGAGGCCGCGGGTCATGCCGTCCTCGCCGAGCATGGGCTGCTCCTGGCTGATGCCCGTGCTGATGCGCGCGTCGATGGTGCGGCTCAGCAACGACCGCACCGTGCCGGTGTCGTCACGCGCCGCCACCAGCACCTTGATCGAGTTGCTGCCGATATCGACGACGGCGACCGAGGGGGGATTATTGACCACGGATTTCACGGATGGGCGCAGAGAAGAATCCAGCTGGATCTACGCTGCGGGAAAAGGCGGGGGAATGTCCCGCTGGATCCTTCGCGGGGCTCAGGATGACAGGAAAGGTTTATCCAATCCATGCTCATCTCTGTAATCCGTGGCTAAACTGCTTGGTCACGGCGTAAAATCCTTCGGGGCGATCAGTACGACGAACTCGCCCTTGAGGCTGCCGGCGGCGAGTCTGGCTTGGACGTCATCGGCGAGACCGACGTGAAAGGTTTCGTGGAGCTTGGTGACTTCCTTGGCGATGCAAATGACCCGGTCCGCGCCCAGGGTGGCGACAATCTCCCCGGCGAACTTCTCGATGCGATGGCAGCTTTCGTAAAGGACGATCGTATAGTCGAAGTCGCGGTGCTTCTCGAGAAAGGTGATCCGGGCGGCGGACTTCGGCGGCAGGAAACCCACGAACAAAAACCCGTTGGTCGGCAGGCCGGCGGCGGAGAGCACGGCGGTGACGGCGCTCGGCCCCGGCACCGGCACCACGGGCAGGCCCCGGCGGCGACAGGCGCGCACGATGCGGAAACCCGGGTCGCTCAATCCCGGCGTGCCGGCGTCGCTGACCACCGCGATGGACTTGCCCTGCGCGAGCTGCTCGGCGAGCTTTTCCGCGGCCTCGGACTCATTGTGGTCGTGGTAGGCGGTGAGTTCCCGGTGCAGGCCGAGGCGCGTGAGCATGGCGCCGGTCGTACGGGTGTCCTCGCAGGCGACGAGGTCCACCGAACCGAGGATGGCGCGGGCGCGCTCGGTCAGGTCGGCCAGGTTGCCGATGGGGGTGGCCACGACATAGAGGTGGCCGGGGAGAGGCGTCAGCGAGGCATTCGCGGCGGGCGTGGTCATGACAGCGCCGGCAAGCGGAAGGGCGACGCGCGGTTATTTGCCCATGCCGGGGATGCGGCCTTCCCAGTCGGCGGGTCGGCTCCACGGGATCGACGAATTTTGCTGGGGGGCGCAGCCGGAGAAACCGGCGAGGGCCAGCGTGGCCAGCAAAAGCGTGAAAAGGACTTTGCGGAAGTTGGGCATGTTCAATTGGTCAATACGACTAAATCACCGGTCTGCAACTGTCCTTTCAGGTCGGCGGGCAGCACTTGGGCAAGAGAAAACCCGGGACGGACCTCGCTGATCTGAACCCGGGCCAGCGGGGAAGTTCCCCGCCAGAGACTGAGAATATCTCCCGGCCGGGCGCCCTGCGCCGCACCGTAGTCCAGCACGACAAAGGCGTCCGCCGGACCCACCCGGACGACCTGATAGGGGGCCGGAGGCTCCTCCGCAGCCGGGCCGGCGGGCCCGGCCAGCGCGCGGGTGAGCAACTGGCTCAGCTGTTGTTCCAGCGCGGCGATGCGGTTCTGCCGCAGGATGGCATCGGCGGCGGGTTCGTCCAATTTCTGGCGGAGCGTGGCCAGCTCGGACAACAGGGCGACTTCGCGCTCCTCGCGCTGCGACAACTCGCGGGTGAGTTGAAGCTGCCGGCTCTCGGTGGCAGTCGTGCGGGTCTTGGCGGAACCGAGCTGGACGTCCAGCGCGACCGCCTGCCGGCCGAACGTCTCCGCCTGCCGGGCGGCCTGCTTCGCCTCATAGCGCAAGTCGGCCAGCTGGCGCGAGAGTCGCGTGGCCTGCGCGGCCAGTTCCGCGCGCGCGGCTCGTTCCTGCCAGAGGGCGGCCCCGAGGCCGGCGGCGAGCAGGGTGATCAAGGAAGCGAATACCCGCAGCTTCATGCGCCGCGACTCACCCTTGGCGGGTGTAGGTTGACTCGAACCAGGGTTTCCGGGCCGTCTTCGCGATGCGGTTGCCCGGGTTGGCGGCGAGGTGCTCCAGCACCTTGAAGACGGCCTCGGTCTTTTCCGGCGAACCGAGCTGCGCCGCGAGGGATTCCGCGGTAAACGCGGTGCCCGGGGCCGCGCTCAGGGCGGCATCAATCTTGAGCTTCAACGCGATCACACCGCCGGCGGCTTTCTTGCCGGCCTCGACGCCGGGCTGGTGGTAGGCGTTGATGTTGATGAGCGAGGCGTAGAGCCCGACGGCGCGCTCGTAGAGGGCGATGAGCATGCCGATGGTCTTGGGCGACACCTCGTTGACCGTGATCGTCATGGAGTGGCGGTCCTTCTCGGTCATCGCGTCGCGCGTGCCGAGGAAGAAGCCCTGCAGGAAGTCGCCACTGGTGACGCCGGGCTCGACTTCCATCGAGGTGTCGGCATTGCGGTCCTTGAGCACCTCGATGAAGGTGATGAAGAAGTTGTGCACGCCCTCGCGGAGCTGCTGCACGTAGGCATGCTGGTCGGTCGAGCCCTTGTTGCCGTAGACGGCGAGGCCCTGGTTGACGACGTTGCCGGCGAGATCGAACTCCTTGCCCAGCGATTCCATGATGAGCTGCTGCAGGTAGCGCGAGAGCAGGAGCAGGCGGTCCTTGTAGGGGAGGACCACAAGGTCCTTGGTGCCGCGACCGTCGGTCGCCCAATGCCACATGAGTGCCATCAGCGCCGCCGGGTTGTCGCGGAGCTTGGGCTTGCGGGTGACGGCGTCCATCGCGGCCGCGCCGGCGAGGAGCTGGTCGATCTTGATGCCCTGCAGGGCGGCGGGCAGCAGGCCGACGGCGCAGAGGGCCGAGGTGCGGCCGCCGACCCAGTCCCACATCGGGAAACGGGCGAGCCAGCCTTCCTGGACCGCGACCTGGTCGAGCTTGGAACCGTCGCCGGTGACGGCGACAAACTGCCGGGCGTGATCGAGCCCGGCGGCCTTGAAGGCGGCCTGCGCCTCCAGCATGCCGTTGCGGGTCTCGGCGGTACCACCGGACTTGGAGATGACGACAACGAGCGTCTGCTTCAGGCGGGAACCGAGCTGTTTCAGCACGTAATCCATGCCGTCCGGGTCGGTGTTGTCGAAGAACGAGACGTTCAGCTTGTCCCGTCCGCCCTTGAGCCGGCCGAGGGCGTGGGCGACGAACTGCGGCCCGAGGGCTGAGCCACCGATGCCGATGACGAGGAGTTCCTTGAATTTGCCTCCGCCCGGCGCGGCGATCTCGCCCTTATGCACTTTGGCCGTGAACGCCTTGATGGCCTCCAGGGTGGAAGTGATGGCGGTGCGCAGCTCGGCCGTGGGTGCCAGTTCCGGCGTGCGGAGCCAATAGTGGCCGACCATGCGGTTCTCGTCCGGGTTGGCGATGGCGCCGGCCTCGAGGGCGGCCATGTCGGCGAAGGCCTTTTGCAGCCTCGGCTCCAAGGTGGCGGGAAAATCATCCGGAAAGGGCAGGCGGCTGACATCGAGCGACAGGCCGAGCTTGGGGTGGGTATAATAGAGCGACTTGAAACGGTCCCAGGACATAGTGGAGAAGAAGTAACCGCGGCCGGCGGTGGGGGCTAGCCCGAAAACCAGGCGAATTTTCTGGATTGCTAGCAGATGGGGCCGGGGCATTCACTGAAGCTTCAAATCATGGCCTTCGACCTCAAGCGCGTGTTGAAAGTGATGCTGTTCGCCGCGAACGGCCCCCTTTCCATCAAGGACATCCAGACGGCCATAAGCCGTTTTCATGAGCAGGCGGCGGCGCTGCCCCTGGTCGAGTCGGTCTCCGGCAGCGGGGAGCCGGGGGAGGATCCCGCTGCCGGCGAGGCGGCCGGGCCCGATGAACCCGTGTTGCCGGCGCCGGTCGAGGATGATGAATTTTATCACGATGTGCCGACCCTCGTCCCGACCGCGCAGATCCGCGAGGTGATGGAGGCCATCTCCCTTGAGCTGCAGGCGGCCGACAGTGAGATCGTCCTGATCGAGGGCCACAGCGGCTGGCGGCTGGCCACGCATCCGCGCTTTGCCCGCTGGGTGCGGTTGCTGCGCAATGAGCCGCCGCCGGTCAAACTGAGCCCGTCGTCGCTCGAGACCTTGGCGGTCGTCGCCTACCGCCAGCCGGTCACGCGCGCCGAGATCGAGCAGATCCGCGGCGTGTCGGCCGACGCCGGTCTGAGCAAGCTGCTGGAGCGCGACCTCGTGTACATCGTCGGGCGGGCCGACCTGCCCGGCCGGCCGATCCAATACGGCACGACCGAGGCGTTCCTTGATTTCACCGGCATCAAGTCGATTGACGACCTGCCGGCCTCCGATGTGTTGTCCCCGCGGCAGATCGATGCGTGGCTCCAAACCTCCACCCAGCCCCGCGCGGCCAGCGATGCCGACATGGGCCTGGACGAAACCGAGCAGACGCAGATGTCGCTCGAGCAACCGGCGCCGGCCGGCAGCCCGAACCCGTGAACACGCGTCTCCGGATCGGCATCATCGGCGCCGGCGCCAACACCCGCGCCCGGCACATTCCGGAGTTCCAGAAGATCTCCGGGGTCGAGGTCACCGTCATCTGCAACCGCACGATGGAGTCGAGCCAGCGGGTGGCCAAGGAATTTGGCGTCAAGTTTGCCACGACCAGTGCGAAGGACATCATCGATTCGCCGGACATTGACGCGATCTGCATCGGCACCTGGCCGAACATGCACGCGAAATTCACGGTGGCCGCCTTGCGGGCCGGCAAGCACGTGCTCACCGAGGCGCGCATGGCCCGCAACCTGGCCGAGGCCGAGATGATGCTGGAGGAGTCGACCCAGCGGCCCAACCTGATCGCCCAGATCGTGCCCGCCCCGATGTCGCTGCCATTCGACACGACGGTCAGGGAGCTGCTCCAGCGCGGCACGCTGGGCGCGGTGCGCGAGGTCTTCCTGACCGCCACCGCAGCCGGGTTGGCGGACAGTTCGGTGCCGCTGTCCTGGCGGCAGGACCTGACCCTGAGCGGCAAGAACACCCTCTACCTGGGCATCTATTACGAGATGGCGCTGCGGTGGCTGGGTCACGGCGTGACCTCGGTTATCGCCGACGCCGCGATCTACACGAAGGAGCGGAAGGACGACGAAGGGGTGCCGGAGCCCACAACGATTCCCGAGAGCCTGACCGTGCTCGGCAACTATGCCGATGGCGCCCGGCTCATCGCCCATTTCAGCGGGGTGGAGACGAGTGCGCCCCGCGCCGAGATCCGCCTCAACGGCACCAAGGCCGGCCTGCGGCTGGACCTGGGGAAGAACGAGCTCTGGCTGAGCCGGACGGGCGAGGCCGAGCAACTTGTGGAGATCCCGCCGGCAAAACGCGGCGCGTGGCGCGTGGAGGCGGATTTTGTCGCCAGCATCCGCGAGGGCTCGCCGGCGCGGCTGACAGATTTCGCCACCGGCGTGAAATACATGCAGTTCACCGAGGCCGTCTGGGACTCCTGGCACACTGGCGGACGGCGGGTGTCGCTCTGAGGGTGGCCCTAGCGTCTGGCGGCTGAGATAAAATAGAACGCCGCCAGTCCCGCGGCCAGCAGCAGGAACGCCAGGCCGAAATAGAGGAAACAGCCGCGCTTGACGTCGGTCCGGGACGCGGCCGCGGCCGGCTGGTAGCGGGCGATGATTTCCTCCGCGAGGCGCGCGGTCTCGTCGGCGGTAGGTGCCTGGGGCGCGGCGGCGACCGTCATGGCCGGCGTGGCCGGGGGCTGGCCCAGGCCGGACTCCTGGGCGATCGCCCGGTCAATCCACGCGAGCTGCTCTAGTGCAAGGGCGCGCTGACGCTGCAGGTCGGTGAGGCGGTCGGACATGATGGAACGGAAAGGGAAATGCCAGGGGCCTGCAAGGCTGGGATGGACGCGGACACGAGGCCGCGCGCGGCGGCACCGGGACCCGCTACGCGGCCGCAAAAAAGGCGCACCTTGCGGGTGCGCCGGAAATGAACCGAAGAGCGGCTGGCTCAGACCACGTTCACCTTGCGGTGGGCCTTGTCGAATTCGACCGTGCCGTCGCGCAGGGCGAACAGCGTCCAATCGCGGCCGGTGCCCACGCCCTTGCCGGCATGGTGCTTGGAGCCGCGCTGGCGGATGATGATGCCACCGGCGAGGACCTTCTGGCCGCCAAAAAGTTTCACGCCGAGGCGCTTGGAAGCGCTGTCGCGGCCGTTGCTGGATGATTTCTGACCTGTTTTATGTGCCATGGCGGTGGTTCCTTAAGCGGTGATGGATTCGATCTTGATCACGGAGAGTTCCTGGCGGTGGCCGCGCTTGCGCTTGGAGCCCTTGCGCTTCCGCATCTTGAAGACGATGATCTTCTTGCTGCGCTTGTTTTCCAGGACCTTGGCGGTGACGGTCGCGCCCGTGAGGAAGGGGGTGCCGACCTTGAAGGTGGCGCCTTCGCCGGCGGCGAGGACCTCGTTGATTTGGACCGTGGAGCCGGCTTCCGTCTTCGGATAGCGGTCCACGATGAGAATGTCGCCCTCGCTGACCGAGAACTGTTTCCCCTGAGTTTTGATAGTGGCTTTCATAAATTCAAAGGGCGAAAAAAGGCGTCGGCGCACTGGTAAGCAAGGATTTATTTTAAGCGCCGGGGTAAAGCGGCGAAACAATGGGCGGAATGGAGGCAAGAGCCGGCTTGCGCGGCGGGTTTTCGGCGGACAGAAAGCCTGACATGGCGCGCGTGATCAAGCCGTCGGAATTGCAGGGCATGAATACTTTGAGCCTGGCAAGATGGTTGCTGGGCAAGCACTTAGTGCGAACCAGGTCCGACGGACGGAGCGTCCATGTCATCACTGAAGTGGAAGCCTACGTGGGCGAGAGCGATCTCGCCTGCCATGCCTGCAAGGGACGCACGAAGCGAACTGAAGTTTTATATCAAGCCGGCGGGATTTGGTATGTGTACCTGTGTTACGGCATCCACGAGATGCTGAATGTCGTCACCGGACCGGCGGAGGCCCCGGCGGCGGTGTTGATCCGCGGGGTCGAGGGGCTGGCGGGTCCGGGGCGGCTGACGAAACAGCTGGGCATCGACCGGAAACTCAACGGCCTGCCGGTGCGACCGGCCAGTGGGCTGCATCTCGAGGATGCCGGACGGGAAATTCCACGCCGAAAGATAGTGTCCGGGCCGCGGATTGGCGTGGACTTCGCGGGACCGGTCTGGGCGCGGAAACCCTGGAGATTTTATTTTGACCCGACCGACTCGTAAGGCCCGGACGCCTGGCGGCCGGAGCTACTTGGCGGCAACCGGTTTGGCCGCCACGGCCCCGGACTGGTAATCGCTGAGCAACAGCGTGGCGGAGCCGAAGCCGAGCTTCAGCTGCATCTTGACCGGCAGGTTGCTCGCGTCCTGGGAAATCCACACCTTGATCTCGCCGCCCTTCTTGAAAAGGCCCTTCGGCTCGTGGTCCATGCGCGGAATCAGCACCAGGGTCTGGTAGGTGCCGAGCGGTGTGCGGACTTCCTCATAGCTGTCGGCGTAGATCGAGAGCGGATAAAGGTCGCGGCCAAAATGCACGAGCAGGTCGCGCTTCTCGCCGGGCTTCAAATTCCAGTCGCGGGTCTGCACCAGCGCACTGATCAGGTCGACCGGGTCGCCGGCCGGGATGGGGATATCGGTCGTGCGCCCGGTGCGGACGCGGTCGACGTGGTGGGCGACGCGGGCCTGGTAGTCGAACACCGTCTCGCTGTCCGTGGGACGCTTGGGGTCGGCGCCGCTCTCAGACACGCGGAGCATCCGGCCGGAGGTCTTGTCGATCACTACCTCGGCCTTGTTGTCGAAGGCGTAGAGCCCACGCACGAGGCCGCGCGAGCGCGTGTCGGTCGTGACACTCATGACGTCTGCTCCGTCCAGTTTCTGGTCATGGGCCGCGATGATAAGGTTGCCGGCGTGCGGAAAGATGGCGAAGCCGACCTTGTAGGTGAAGGTTTCCCCGTCGCGAAAGGCGGTAAACGGCGCGGCGGCGGCCAGCACGGGCAACAGGAGGAGGGGCCAGGTTTTGTTCAACGTAGGTGAGATGACAGCACCAATGGGCGAAAGTGCGCCAGCCGTCGAGGATTTCAGTGGACTCCGGCGCCGTCCCGGGGGCGGAGGGCGGGTCCCGGCCTGCCGGCCTACTCGTAGCGGAGCGCTTCAATCGGGTCGAGCTGGGCGGCCTTGCGCGCCGGATAGAAGCCGAAGAAAACGCCGATGGCCGCGCTGAAGGCGACGGCCCCGAAGATCGCGGAGGTCGAGACCAGCACGGGCCAGCCATTCAGCCGCGAGATCAGCTGCGAGGAGCCGACCCCGAGCAGCACGCCCAGCGTACCCCCCATGACACTGAGGATGATCGCCTCGATGAGAAATTGGGTGAGGACGTCGCGGCCGTGGGCGCCGACGGCAAGGCGGATGCCGATCTCGCGGGTGCGCTCCGTGACGGACACCAGCATGATGTTCATGATGCCGATGCCGCCCACGATGAGCGACACACCGGCGATGGCGCCCAGCAGCACGGTCATGGTCTTGGTCGTGGCCGTGGCGGCCTCGGCGAGCTCCTGCTGGTTGCGCACGGTGAAGTCGGGGTCGCGGCCGTTGCGGCGCTGCTGGAGCAGGTCGGTCACATCCTGCTGGACCCGGGCCATGATCTCGGGCGTCTGGGCCTGGATGAGGATCGAGTTGAGGTTTGGCCGCCGGGCGATGCGCTTGATGTGGCTGGTGTAGGGGATGATGACGACATCGTCCTGGTCCTGCCCGAAGAAGTTGAAGCCCTTGGTGGCCAGCACGCCGAGCACCTTGAAGGGGATGTTGCGGATGCGGAGATTCTGTCCGACGGCGTCGCTGTCGGGGAAAAGCTGGTTGGCCACGGTCCGGCCGATGACGCACACCTTGGTGCTGCTCCGGACATCGGCCTCGGTGAACATCTCGCCCTCGTCGGTGGCCCAGAGGCGGATCTCAAGGTAGCTGACGTCCTCGCCGTAGATCGAGGAGTTCCAGTTCAGGCCGTTGGCCAGGATCTGGCTGCGGTCGCGCATCTCGGGGCTGACGGCGACGATGCCGGCAATTTCCTGGGAGATGGCCTGCGCATCCTCGATGGTGAGGGTGCTCGACGAGCCCCAGCCGCCGCGCATGCCGCCGGAATTGCTGCTGCCGGGGAAGACCGAGATGATGTTCTGGCCGAGACTGGCGATGGAGGCCTCGACCTGGGACTTGGCGCCGTTGCCGATGCTGACCATGGCGATGACCGCCGCCACGCCGATGATGATGCCGAGAGCGGTGAGCACGGAGCGCATCGCGCTGCGCCGGAGCGCGCGGAGGGCGACCTTGATGACATTGATGAAGCGCATCGGGGAGAAAGGGCTGAAGGACTGAAAGGCGGAAGGGCTGGAATTTGAAAGGAACCTGGCGCGATGAGAAGATTCAGCTTTTCAGCCCTTCGGTCTTTCGGCTTTTTGGAATTTCAGGCGGTGAGTTTGGCCGCGGCCTCGGCGGCGAGGATGCGCTGCATTTCGCGGGTGGCGCTGAGGCGGTTGTCGACGGGCACGTCGCTCACGAGCTGGCCGTCGCGCATGATCAGGTTGCGCTTGCAGTAATGGGCGATGTCGAGCTCGTGCGTGACCATCACGATGGTGATGCCCTGCTCGTTGAGTTTCTGAAAGACGCCCATGATCTCGACCGAGGTCTTGGAGTCGAGGTTGCCGGTGGGTTCGTCGGCAAGGAGGATCTGCGGCTCGTTGATCAGCGCGCGGGCGATGGCCACGCGCTGCTGCTGGCCGCCCGAGAGCTGGCTCGGGAAATGGTCGGCGCGGTTGGAGAGACCGACGATGTCGAGGCTCCGGAGGGCGCGCTCGTGGATCTCGCGCGAGCTGAAGTGGCGCCGGCCGTAGAGCATGGGCAGCTCGACGTTTTCCCGGGCGGTGGTGCGGGAGAGGAGGTTGAAACCCTGGAAGACAAACCCGAGCTTCTGGTTGCGGAGGTCGGCGAGCTCGTTGCGGTCAAGACCGGACACGTCGGTGCCCCCAAGGAGGTAGCGGCCCTTGGTGGGCCGGTCGAGGCAGCCGAGCAGGTTCATCAGCGTGGACTTGCCCGAGCCGCTGGAGCCCATGACGGCGACGAACTCCCCGCCGCCGATGGTCAGGGTGACGCCGCGCACGGCATGCACCGGCACTTCGCCGGAATCATAGACCTTGTGGATTTCCTCCAGTTGGACGACGTCGGTCATGACGGGCTCAGAAGCGGCGGGCACCGCCGCCAAAGGGATTGGAAGCAGCGGGCTGGGCGGCCGTGCCCCCGAGGGTATTGAGCCCGGTGATGATCGTATCGCCCTCAGCCAGACCCTCGATGAGCTCGGAAGTGCTGCCGTCGGTGATGCCGACCTTGACCGTGACCGGCTCGGGGGTGGCGGCCTTGTTGCCGCCGGGCAGACGGTAGAGCGTGCGGGTCGTGACGACCGGTTCACCCGGGGCGGCGGGGGCGGCGATGAGCCCGCGCTCAGTGAGCACCTTGCGCAGCTGCTCGCGCTGCTCGGGGGTGGCTTCGCGGAAATTGGTGATGCCGATCTCGGTCATGACGGCCCGCATCTGTTCGCGCTGTTCAGGGGTGGCGTCAGCGCCTAGGAAGCCGCCACCTTGGCGCCGGGCCCCGCCCTCGCCACCACCGCCACCACCGGCACCGCCGCCACGTCGGTTGCCCCCTTCGCCACCCGCGCCGGGGTTGGCGGCTGGGCTGGCCGTCGCGACTCCGGCCGTTGTGCCGGCGGCAGGCGCCGCCGCGGTGACCGCCGGCTTGGCCCCGGCCTGGTCCGGCAGACGGACGCGGAGGGCGGAATTGGGAATGCGCAGGGCGTTTTCCCGACTGGCGACGACGATGGAGACATTGGCGGTCATGCCGGGGCGCAGCCGGAGGTCCTTGTTGTCCACCTTGATGATGGTCTCGTAGGTGACGACGTTGCTGGCGGTCTTCGGCGCGTTGCGCACCTGGGTGACCAGTCCGGTGAAGGCGCGGTTGGGAAAGGCATCCACGGTGAAACTCACTTGCTGCCCGGCCTCCACGGCGCCGACATCGGACTCGGCGACAGCGGCGGTGATCTGCATCTTGGCGAGGTCGTTGGCGATGGTGAAGAGGGTGGGGGAGTTCAGGCTGGCGGCGACGGTCTTGCCTTCCTCGGTCTGCTTGGAAATGACGATGCCCTCGATCGGGCTGCTGATCGTGCAGCGCTCCAGGTCGACGCGGGCATTTTCCACGGTGGCCTTGCTGGTCAGCAGCTGGGCGTCGGACTGGGCCAGCTGGGCCTCGGCCTGGTCGCGTTCCTGCTGGGTGACGAGCGACTTGGTGAAGAGTTCGCGGGTGCGCTCGGTGTTGAGCCGCTGGAGCCGGTTGCCGGCCTCGGTGGAGGCGAGATTGGCCTCGGCCTGCCGGAGCTTCTGCAAGTAGGTGGAGGGGTCGATTTCGGCGAGTTTCTGGCCCTTTTTCACCGGGGTGTTGAAATCCACGTAGAGTTTCTGCACGAGGCCGGAGATCTGGCTGCCGACGTCAACGCTGAGAAGCGGGTCCAGCTGGCCGGTCGCGGTCACCGTCTGGCGGATATTGCCGCGGAGCACCTGGGTGGTCAGGTAGTCCGGGGCACTGGCCGCCTGCTGGTTGCGGGTGTACTGATAATAGCCGCCGCCACCCACCACGAGGAGGAGGAGGAAGCTGATCAGCTTGAGGGAGGATTTTCCGGAGGCGGCCATGAGAGGAAGGAAGTAGTGCGGCGTAATGAAGCAAGGGCCAAGGAAGACCTTGGCCTGCGATCGTCTTGACGGTGGGCGGCTGGAAAAGTTTCACGTGGGCCGGGAATTCCTGTTGCCTCGACCGGCGGCGCGGAATTCGCTCGTGTCATATCCACATGAAAACATTCCGCCCCCTGTTTTGGCTGGTCCTGCTGGCTGGAGTCTCGCTGGGCCACGCTGAGGAAGAACCCAAGGATAAATCCCCGGGAAAGGCGGCCGACAAGCCCGCCACTCCGGCCGAGGTGAAGGAGCCGAAGCTCTCCGTGACCGAACATGAGGTCAGCATCAATGGGCAGGTCGTCAAATACCAGGCCACCGCCGGCTACCTCGTGCTCAAGGACGAGAAGGACAAGCCCCGCGCCAACATCTTCTTCGTCGCCTACACCAAGCTCGGTGAGAGCAACCCCGCGAAGCGCCCGCTGACCTTCTCCTTCAACGGCGGCCCGGGTTCGTCCTCGGTCTGGCTCCACCTGGGCGCCCTCGGCCCGAAGCGCGTGGTCATGACCGACAAGGGCGAATCGCTGCCGCCGCCCTACCAGTGGCGCGACAACGAGTATTCCTGGCTCGACGAGACCGACCTCGTGTTCATCGACCCGGTCTCGACGGGCTATTCCCGCGCAGCGAAGGACGTCGACCCGAAGCAGTTCCACGGCTTCACCGGCGACATCGAGTCCGTCGGCGAGTTCATCCGCCTGTGGACGACACGCAACCAGCGCTGGGCCTCGCCGAAATTCCTCGTGGGCGAGAGCTACGGGACGACCCGCGCGGCGGGCCTGTCCGACTACCTCCAGCAGAAATACGACCTCTACCTCAACGGCATCATGCTCGTGTCCTCGATCATGAATTTCCAGACCGCCCGCTTCGCGCCGGGCAACGACCTGCCGTACCAGCTCTTTTTGCCCACCTACACCGCCTCCGCCTGGTATCACGGCAAGCTCAAGGGCGACCTCGCCAAGGATCTCCCCAAGGCCCGGGCCCGGGCCGAGCAGTTCGTGCAGAAGGACTATTCGCTCGCGCTCATGCAGGGTGACGCGCTGTCCGCCTCGGAGCGGAGTCGCATCGCCAAGGAGATTGTCAGCCTCACCGGCCTGACCGAGGAATACGTCCTGAAGCAGAATCTCCGCGTCAACATCTTTGGTTTCGTCACCGAGTTGAGGAAGGACGAAAACCGCAACATCGGCCGGCTCGACAGCCGCATCACGGGCATCGCCGACAACAACGACGGCGGCGGGGCCCGCAGTGGTGGGGGATTTTTCGACCCGAGCATGGAAGCCATTCTCGGCGGCTACACGACCGCGATGAACGACTACGCCCGCCGCGAGTTGAAATATGAGAACGACCTGGCCTACGAGATCCTCACCGGCCGCGTGCAGCCGTGGAGCTACGCCAACGTGGAGAACGAATACCTCAACGTCGCCGAGACGTTGAAGCGGGCGATGACCAAGAACCCGTTCCTCAAGGTCTGGGTGTCCAACGGCTACTACGACCTCGCCACGCCGTATTTTGCCACGGACTACACCGTGCGCCACATGGGCCTCGACCCGGCGGTGCGGGGCAACATCACGATGACCTACTACGAGGCCGGCCACATGATGTATATCCACCTGGACTCATTGAAGAAATTCAAGGCCGACTACACCGCCTACATGGCCGCGACGCTGAAGAGCGCCGGGGTGAAGTGAGCGGACGTGGTAAGACGGCGGATGCCTTGATGTAGGGGCGGCGCTGGTCGCCGCCCGCGGGCGTCCGCCAGGGACGCCCCTACTTCTTCATCGTCTTGTCCGGATAAGGCGGGACGGCGGGCAGCAGGTGCTTCGGCGCCTTGGCGATTTTTTCCTGCAGCAGTTTGATCGCCGCTTCGAGCTGGCGGTCTTCACCGTGGAACGTGGCCACGGGGAGATTGTCGACGATGACATCGGGCGTGAAGCCCGGGCCTTCGATGGTCCAGCCTTCGCCGGGAATGAATGACCCGGTCTCGGCCGCGCGGGCATAACCGCGGTCGACCAGGGCGTTGATCCCGCTGCGCAACCAGATGCCTCCGCCCCAGGTGCGGGTGCCGAGGACCGCGCCGAGACCGAGGTGGCGCACGCCATTGGCCATCGTCTCGCCATCCGAGGCGGTGAAGGCGTCCACCAGGACGACGAGATGGCCGCGGAAGGAATTCTGAAAGTTGGCGCTGACGTCACCATCGCGCGGCGCCCACCACATCCAGGCGGGCCGCAGGAGACGCGACATCAGCCAGCTGTCGATGTTGCCGCCCCGGTTGTGCCGGAGATCGAGGATGAGACCGCCCTTGTTTGCGGCCGAATAATAGCTGCGGACAAACTCATAGTAGTTGGCCGTGCCCATCGCCCGGATGTGGGCATAGCCGACAAGGCCGGCTGAGTCGGCATCCACCTTGAGCCGGCGGGAGTATTCCCAGTCGTCGTAGCGGAGATTGGCGGCCTCGGCCGCCGCGAGCGGCGTGACGATGCGTGAATAGGCGTCGCCGCCGGCGGGTTTGAGTTTCAGGAGCACCTGCCGGCCGGCCTGATTGCGCAGCAACGCACCGGCATCGGGCACGGCCAGGGTCGGCGCGCCGTTGATTTCGAGCACCACGTCGCCGGCCTTGATGCCAAGGCCGGGCTTGAGCAGCGGCCCGAGTTTATCGGGAAAGTCCGGATCGCCCTGATAAATGTGCTCGAGGCGATAGCCGCCGGCCGCCTCATCGCGGGTCCAACGCGCGCCGAGCGTGGCGACGGCGATTTCCAGGTCGTCCTTGCGCAGGTCGCCGCCGCGGGCGTCGGTATGCAGCGAGGAGAGCTCGCTCACCATGTAGTTGAGCGCGTCGTTCAGCTCGCCGCGGTCCGTGATGCGGTCCACCAGCGGCAGGTGCTTGGCGAGATTGGCCGGCCAGTCGACCCCGTGCATGTTCTTGTCGTAATAATAATCGCGGTGCAGCCGCCACGCGTCGGTGAACATCTGGCGCCAGCTCTCGCGCGGCGAGTAGGCGAACTTGAGCGCGCCGAGGTTGAGCTTCACCTTCGCGTCGAGCGTGGCCGCCTTGGCGCCGGCGTCGACGACGTAGAAGTCGTCCTTTTGTTTCAGGAGCAGTTTCTTGCCGTCGGCCGAGACCCGATAGGCGGCGAGTCCTGACGCAATGCTCGCGGCCTCGATGTCCTTGTTCTTGATCTCGATGGCGACGAGCCGGCTGGTCGGGGCGCCGGCATGGGCGGGGGTGGCCGGTTCCTGATCGAGCGCGAAGATGAATTTGTCGGTCACCGCCAGCCGGCCATACTTTCCGGCGGGCACGGGCACCTCCCACAGCCGGGCCATGATGCCGTCGAGCGCGATTTCCACCGGCTGGGGTTTGTCGGCCTGCTTGTCCTTGTCCGCTTCGGGTTTCTTTTCGGGTTCGGTCTTCTTGTCGTCCTTGGGGGCGGACTTCTTGTCCGTGTCGGCCAGTTCGTCCGCCGCTTGGAAAGGCGAGCGTGTCTCGCCACCGAGGGCGAGCGCGTAGATCTTGGTCGTCCGGTCGAGCACCGGCTCGGGCTGGCGCGGTCCCCAAGGCGCGCCGACCGGGGAGAAGAACGAGCGGTCGGAGAGGAAATACAGCCACTTGCCGTCGGGGCTGAAGGTGCCGTCGTCGCTGTTCAACCGGTCGCTGGTGACGGGGGTGGATCTCTTGGATTCGATACCATGGAGCTGCACCTGCGTGTTGCCGCTCGGGGCGGTGAGCGTGTAGGCCAGCCACTGGCTGTCGGGTGACCACGCGAGCGAGGCGCCGTCAAAATCACGCGCGGCCGACCGGGCGATCGTGCGGGACTCCTTGGTGCCGGTGTGGAACAGCCGCAGATCCTGGTCGCGCTCGGCTGAGGCGATCCAGTTGCCGTCGGGCGAGGCGAGGCCGGAGACGCGCAGCACCGTGCTGCCGGTGGTGAGCTGCACCTGCGGGCCGACCCCGTTGGCCGGAGTCCGCCAGAACTCCACCTCGCCGCTTTCGTCGGAGAGCACGAGCAGCGACTTGCCGTCGGCGAGAAAACTGGCCGAGCGGTAGCGCACGCCGCTCTGTCGCGTGACCTCGGCCAGCCGGCCCTGGCCGACCGGGGCCACGAACACCTGTCCACGCACCACGAGGGCCACGCGGTCGCCCTCGGGGGAGAAATTGAACCCGGTCAGCAGGTCCGCCGGCTTGGTCACCCAGGTGTCACGGGTCTGGTCGAAGTCGGACGCGAGGTTGATCGCCAGCTTCGTGGTCTGGCCGGCCTTGATGTCGTGGAGGAACAGGTCGGCGCCGTTCTGATAGACGACCCGGCCACCCTGCTGCATCGGACGCTTGATCCCGAAATCGGCGTGCCGGGTGTGTTGCTGGCGGTCGGAGCCGTCGGGCTTCATCGACCAGAGGTTGCTCGTGCCGTCGCGTTCGCTGGCGAAATAGACGCGTCCCGCCCAGAACATCGGCCAGTGGCTCGTGCCCTTGTAGTCGGGCTCAAGCGGCACGGCCTCCTTCGCGCCAGGGTCGAGGCGCCAGAGGTTCTGCGCCGTGCCGCCGGCGTAGCGCTTGGCGTGGCTGCCTTGGAAGGCGTAGCGGGTGAAGAAGAGCGTCTGGCCCGCATCGTCGTAGACGGCCTCGTCGGCCTGGGCCAGTGGCAGGAAGGTGCGGACGCCGGTCGTCGGGTGGATTGCCACGAGCGCGTTGTCGGGCAGCGTGGCGAAGTGCTGGGTGGCGTAGAGGATCTGTCCGTCGGGCGTCCAGCCGCGGACATTCGCATTTTCGCCCTCGTAAGTCAGCCGCCGGGGCAGGCCGCCGGCGAGCGGCATGACGTAGACCTCGGTTGGGCCCTCGTATTGGGCGGAGAAGGCGACCGACCGGCCGTCCGGCGAGAGGGCCGCGTTCAGTTCCATGCCGGCATGGGTGGTCAGACGCTGGGCCGTGCCGCCGGCGGTGCTGGCGCGCCAGAGATCACCCTCGGCGGTGAAGACCACGGTGTCGCCGTGGATCGCGGGGAACCGGTAGTAACCGGCGGTCGGCTGGGCGAGCGCGGCGGTGCCGAGCAGCGCCCACGTCAGGAGAAGACGCAGGGATTTCATAGGGGGAAGATTCCTAGCCGGACCTAGCGCTTGGCGAAGGTCTGGCGCAGCGCCCGGGCCACGTTGGCGGGTACGAACTTCGAGACGTCGCCGCCGAGCTTGGCGATCTGCTTCACCAGCGAGGAGCTGGTGTAGCTGTAGGACTCGTTGGGCATCACGAAAATGGTCTCCACCCTCGGCTCGAGGTGGCGGTTCATCAGGGCCATGTTGAACTCGAACTCAAAGTCCGACAGCGCGCGCAGGCCGCGGATGATGGCATGGGCCTTCTGCTTCCGGGCGAACTCGACGAGGAGGCCCTCGAAGCTGACGACGTCCACGTTGGGCAGGCCGCGCAGGTTGGCCTGGATCAGGGCGACGCGCTGCGCGGGGGTGAACAGCGGCTTTTTGGTCGAGTCGATGGCGATGGCCACCCGCACCTGGCCGAAAAGCTTGGCGGCGCGCTCGAGCACATCGAGGTGGCCGTTGGTGAAGGGATCGAAGGTCCCGGGGTAGATGCAGAGTTTCATGGCTCGGTCCGGCAGGCAGGATTGCGCCGGGCGGACGGATGGCGAGGACGTTTTCCGGCGAATTCCGGGGTCATTTGTGGTTCCGGGCTATCGCGGGATTGCCAAGCGCACGGCGCCTGTCTCGACTCCCCTCAATGCGTTTCACACTGGCCAACTGGATGACGGTCTCGCGGGTGCCCGCGATGTTTGCCATCGTCTGGCTGATGAACCGGGACTTTCCCTGGGCGGCGACCATCGCGTTCTGGCTGTTCATCGCGGCGGCGCTGACCGACTGGTTCGACGGCATGATCGCGCGGGCGCGCGGCGAGGTGTCGTCGTTCGGGCGCTTCATGGACGCGGTGGTGGACAAGGTAATGGTCATCGGCCTGATGATCGCGCTCGTGAACGGGGGATTTTTCATGGGCTACACCGCCTTCGCCATGATGCTCCTGCTCTGCATCCTTGGGCGGGAGTTTCTCGTGTCGGGCATGCGCATGGCGGCGGCGACCAGGGGCCTGGTGGTGGAGGCCGACATGGGCGGCAAGGTGAAGACCTTTGTCCAGCTCAATGCCATCGGCTGGCTGCTCGGCGCGCGGATGATGGCGCAGGACTTCGGCGATCTCTTTTCCCCGGGCGACCGCTGGATCATCGGGACGATCCATTATCTCGGCATGGGGCTCTTCTTCGTGTCGGCGGTGCTGACGATCACGTCGGCGATCTCGTATTTCCGCAAACACGGGCACGTGGTGCTCGACTGAGGGTGCGGAATTCTTCGCCACGGCTTACACGGATGATCACGGATGGAATCCCTGCAACCTGTCTGCCTGAACGTAGCAAAGGATCCACCGGGATGATTCTCACTTTTCCCCAGCGACGGATGTTTCACTGGATTTCTCTCCCGCGAGCTGGGATCAGAATGACCCGCCAGGGGGATGCCGGTGTTAGGACATCCGTGTTATCCGTGAAATCCGTGGTGAATATCAGGGGAGTGTGCTGATGAATCTTCAACAACCCGACTGGCCGCGGCGGTTGCCGACGAAATTTGTGGTGGGCATGGCGACGCTGGGACCGCTGGGCACGCGGCTGCCGGCGCCCGGCACCTGGGGTTCGCTGGCGGGGCTGCTTTATGTGCTGCTGTTCTTCCGGCCGCTCCACGCCTTGGCGACACTCTCCATCACCGCCCTGGCGGCCTACCTGGCCGTGGGTATCACGGGCGAGGCGGCGCGCCGAATGGGGCGCAAGGATCCGGGCGAGGTGATCCTGGATGAATTCATCGTCATGCCGCTGGTGTTTCTCGGGTGGCGCTTCGGGCCGGGTGGCGTCTGGCCGGAATGGGCGGGGCTGCTCGCGGGCTTCGTGCTGTTCCGCTGCTACGACATCCTGAAACCGCTCGGCATCCGCCGGCTGCAGGCGTGGCCGGACGGGTGGGGCATCGTGGTCGATGACGTGGTTGCGGCGCTGGCGGCGTGCGCCACGCTCCATGTGGCGGCCTGGCTGTGGGCGGCGTGGTAGCCGGGGTTGGGCACGCGACGGTTATTTCTTTTCCTTGGCCGCCTTCCGGTCGTTGAACCAGCGCCGGAGGCTGAACTCGCCCCGGATCTTGCCGCCACTGTCGATCCGCAGGCCGTCAGGACCCTGGGTGAATCGTAGGCTGAAGCCAAGCAGCCAGCGTCCCTTGGAGTTGAAGGTCAGGCGGCGGGGCAGGTCCCATGCGAACCCGGGCTTGGCGAAGAAGAACTGCTGGTTGTCGTCGCCGATGAGCGAGGTCGTGCGGTAGCCGGCTTCCAAGGTGTAGTGGAACGGGTAGCGATCGAGCACGAAGCCGGCCCCGAGCAGCAAGGAGCTGCTGTGCGGGTCGTTTTGCCGGAAGACGCCGGCGACGGAGGACCGATCCATGAGATCGGCGCCGCCGCTGACGAAGTAGGTGAGCCCCTTGGTGTGCGGGCTTTTTTTGGAGACCACCACGTAGGGCGAATAGTGGTTGAAGCCGTCGGTCAGATCGAGGGGGGGTGTGCCCACGGGGAGGCGGATGTTAAGGCCGGCGCTGATGTCATACTTTGGCTTCAACCATTTCAGGAAAGCGTATTTGCCGCCGAACATCACGCTGCCGACGCCATAACCCGGCGACCCGCGCTTCAAGCCGTGTTCGAGATAGGGTTCGACGGTGGCGGAAAGCTCCGTGCGGTCGTTCACGCCCCACCGGATGCCGAAGGGGAGGCGGAGATAGCTGCGACGATGGAAATCGCCGAGGTGCGGATGCAGCGTGAAACGGATCGAGCCCTTGCGTTCGGTTTTCGGCAGGTCGGTGTCGAAGATGCCGCTGATCTTGGTGAGCGCCCGATCCTCGAGTGGCGGCGGGGGTGCGACCCGCGGGCTGGCATCCTGCGCGGACAAGGTAGTGAATGCCAGCAGCGCTGGCAGATAGAGTAGAATTGCCAGCCGGGGTAGGCGGAAAATCATCGTGGGGTGCCCCGAATAACTCAGCGTTTCCGCCGGGTTGCACGCCATTTTTCATGAAAAAGTACGGGTCGATCCGAGCGACGGTCGACTGGCCGATTATCCGATTGAGACTGCCCTAAAGAAGGGACGTTGCTTGGGTAGGGCGATGCCTCCGGCCGTCGTCAAGGCCAAGCCTGACTGGCCGGATGAGCCGCTCGGCACTGCGGGCTCGTCGAGACGACCCGTTCTACCTCTAATCCCATCGATCGTCAGTTCTAGGGGAAATCCTCAATCGGGTGACTTTCCGCTCCGCCGCCAGATACCGTCCATGAACTGCCGGAGTGTCAACTCGACCCGCAGGCGCGAGCTCAGGCCGAAGTCGGTCCCATCCGGTCCCCACGTGGTACGCGCGCCAAGGCCAAGGATGAACTGGCTCTTGGAGTTGAACGTGAAGCGGTGCGGCACATACCAGAGCAGGCCGGGTTGCAGGTAGACAAACTGGTTCGAGCGCTCGCCGATCAGCGCCGTGGTGGCGTAGGTCGCGGCGAACGTCCACTTGAGCTGGCCCGCGTCGTAGACCCCGCCCGCCGTGAGCGCGAGCGAGTTGTCGTGTGGTTGGTTGAAGCCGGGCGTACCCGGGATGGAGGTTTTGTCGATGAGGTCCAGGCCCAGGCCGCCGTAAAGGGTGAGACGGGGATTCCGTTCAACCCGATGCTGAACGATAAAGCTGGGCCGGATATGCGCAAACCCATCGGTCATGTCCACCGGCGGACGCCCCACCGGAGTCTCAACCTGCAGATCGAGACTCGTCTCGTAGTCGCGCCAGGGCAGGTCGGAGAAGATGTATCTGGCGCCGCCCCGGATGCGGCCAATGCCATAGCCCGCCGAGTCTTTCAGCCCGTGGGTTACGAAGACCGATGCGTCCGAGCGCAGCTCGAAGTGCCCGCTCAGGGCCCAGCGGAGGCCGGTCTCCAGCCGCAGGTAGTCGCGGCGGTGCAGGTCGCCGAAATGAGGGCGGAAAGTAAGCTTGAAGACATTCGGGCGGTCCAACTCCGGCAGGTCGCCGCCAAACAGGTTGCCCAGACGGCTGAACGTGCGGCGGGCGAGGGAAGACGGTTCGGATTGGGCTTGGGCCTTGGCGGCAACGGTCGTCAAACCGGCGGCCAATAGGACGGAAAGAAGGCGGAGCATCAGGTCAGGGAAGGAGTTGGAGGCTATCGAGCGGCAGCCGGACCAGCAGGCCCTGCTGCAGCACGTCGACTGACACCACTATTCCCTGCGGGTTCGCCGGGTCGTCCACATATCCCTCCAGCCCGTGCAACGGGCCGCCCTGGACCCGGACGTGGGTGCCCTTGCGCACCAGCGGATGCAGCGCCGCCTCCAGGCCGGAGGCACAGACCAGCCGCACGACCTCCAGCTGGCGCAGGAACACCGGCTTGTTCTCCACCAGCATCGCGCGGACCAGCAGGTCCTGCTGGTAGATGCGGTCCTTCTTCGCCGGCTCCAGCCGGGCGAAGACGTAGCCGCGAAAGAGCGGCTTGGTGAAGGTCTTTTTCTGCGTGCCGTAGCGGCGCACGCTCTGGATCAACGGCAGATAATGGGTGAACGCCTCGGCCGTGAGCAGCGCGGAAAATTTCTTTTCGCCGCGGGGTTTGGTGTGGCAGACGAACCAGCGCGGTTCGGCGAAATCGGGCAAGTGCTGGCCCATGGGGTCAGATCTTTGCCAGCCGGCGCAGCGCCTCGATGTAGCCCGGGAATCCCTGGCCGCTGATCATTGCGATGCAGGCGCCCGCCGTCATCGAGGTGCGGCGGAATTTCTCGCGTTGCTTGATGTCGGAGATGTGCACCTCGATCGCGGGCAGGTCGGAGCTGGCGAGTGCGTCGCGCAGGGCGATGCTGGTGTGCGAGTAGGCGCCGAAATTGACGATGAAGGCCTCGATGCCGCGGTCGGTCAGCGCGTGGATCTTGTCCACCAGGGCGCCCTCGTGGGCGGACTGGAAGAACACGACGCTGAAACCCAGCCGCTTCGCCTCGGTGCGGATCAGCTTTTCGAGATCCTTGAGGGTGGCGCGACCGTAGATTTCCGGCTGGCGCTGGCCGAGCCGGTCGAGGTTGGGGCCGTGGAGGATGGCGATTTTCATCAGGAACTGGTTATTCAGAAACCAAGAAGCTGGGAAGCACTCGGGGCGAGGAAATTTCCTGGTTTTCTGGCTTTTGAATAAATCTCACAGGGGGTTGTCGGTCTCGATGAATTCCCAGGGCAGGCGGAATTTCTTCGCCAGCTCGGCGGCGAGGGCCTTCACCCCGTGCACCTCCGTCGCGTAGTGGCCGCAGAGGATGAGGTTGAGCTTGTGTTCCTGGGCGTAGTTGAACCATTCCTCGCGCAACTCGCCGGTGATGAGGGTGTCGACCCCGGCCGCCACCAACTGGGGCACGGCACTGTTGCCGCTCCCGCTGCAGAAACCGATCTGCCGCGGGGTGGCGGGGCCGTATTCGATCGAGGTGACGCGGGGGTAAAGTTCCTCCAGGCGGGCACAAAGCTGGTGGCGGCGGAGCTTGTTGGGGGCGATCCACCCGATGGCCTCGTTTTCGTGGAAAAGGAACGGCCGCTTCGGTTTCAGGCCGAGCTGGCGGGCGAGGCTGACGTTGTTGCCGATCTCCTCGTGCGCGTCGAGGGGCAGGTGGCTGGCGTAGACCGCACAGTTGCCGCGGACGAGCGCTGCATAACGGCTGTAAACCGGTCCGGTGAGCGGCTGCACGCCGCCCCAGAACAGCCCGTGGTGGACGATGAGAAAGTCTATGCCGCGCGCCACCGCGGTCTCGAATGGCACGAGCCCGGCGTCCACGGCGGCGCCGATGCGGGTGACCCGGCCGTCGTTGCCCACCTGCAGTCCGTTGTGGGCGCCGGGAAAGTCCTTGAAGGCGGCGCGGCGCGTGCGCTTGTCGCAGTATTCGGTGAGTTGCTGGAGCGAGGCCATGGGTCAGGTGCCGAGTCGGCAGCTATGTGCGCTAAAGCCCGCGCCAAAACTGACGAGCCAAAAATCACCGGCGGTATCCGGCGCCCCCGTCTGCAGGCTCTCCTCCAGGGCGAACAGCACCGAGGGGCTGCTCATGTTGCCGTAATCGCGCAGCACCTTACGGCTCGCGGCGAGCGAGTGGGGCGCGAGCACCGGCTCCAGTGCGTCGAGCACGTCCCGTCCGCCGGGATGGGTCACGACCCGGGCGACCGGCCGCGGGCCGCGGTTGGCCCATAGCCGGGCCACGGCGCCGGCCGCGAGTTCCGGCACGGTACGGTCCAGGAGATTGCGCAGCTTGCCGTCGCGCTGCTCGAAGCGGAGCTTGTCGCGCTCGGCAGGCAGGTGGATGGTGTCAAAGCCGAAGCAGCGCAGGCCGGTCGGACCGGGCGTCGCGCGCCAGATCGTGGCGGCGGCCCCGTCGCTGAAAAGGCAGGCGCTGATGATGACCCCGGGGTCGTCATCGAGGTAGAAGGCGGCCGAGCAGATCTCGAGGGCGACACACGCCACGGTGGCCTCCGGTTGCGCCGCGAGGATGGCGTGGGCCGCGCGCAGCGTCGGGATCGCCGCGCCGCAGCCGAGGCCGACGAGGTCCTGCAGGTAGGTGTTGGGCCGCAGGCCCAGCTGCTCCGCGACGTAGCTGGTCAGCCCGGGGCACACGTAACCGGTGCACGTGCAGATCAGCAGGGCGTCGATGGTGGCCGCCTGGGTTCCTGATTTTTCGAGCGCGGCGGCGAGGGCCCGCGCCGCGAGCCGGGGCCCCTCGGTGCGGAAGGCATGGTTGAGCTGGTCGGCGGTGCGGTCGAAGACCCCCTCGATCGCCGGCACGGCGAAGTGCCGGGTGGCGATGCCGTGGTCCCCGCGCAGGATCGTGCGCAAGATGAGGCTCGAGCGTTTGTGCAACCGTTCGCGCACGGTGGATTTTTGCACGATGTCCCAGCATTGTCCCTGGGAGAAGGCGGCTTCCGGCACCGCGGTGGCGAGGGCGTGGAGATACATGGGCTAGTGCAGCATGGCGTAGAACGGGCGAAAGGGCAACAGTCGCGCCCGGACCAGGGCGGCCAGCCAGCGCTGCCGGGATTGCTGGAGCAGATAGGGATGCAGCAGCCGCGCGGATGCGAGCCGCAGACGGAAACGGCGGCGCAGGCGGTCGCGGACCAGACGCCCGGTCGTGGGCCAGTCGCTCCGGCCGCGCGCATAGGCCAGCAGCGGCGCCAGCGCCGTCTCCGCGCCTTGGAAGGCCATGGCCATGCCATTGCCGGTAAAGGGCGGGATCATCGCGCTGGCATCGCCCACTTGCACACGGGTCGAATCGGTCACGCGGGCATCATAGCTGAGGGCCGCGACGGCGCAGAACGAGCCGGGATCGCACTCCGCCGCGCGCAGGCGCCGGGCGAGGGCCGGCAGGCCTGCGGCATCCAGGTACTTGATCATCAGGTCCGCGCCGGGCGCGGCCAGCCGGCGGCGACGGAACAGCCCGCAGATGTTCACGTGGTCGTCTTCCACCCGGGTCAGGCCGACATATACCTCGTCGCCGAGGTGCAATTCCAGATCGCGCTCCAGCGGCAGGTTGCGGGCATGGATTTTCATTCCCACCCACGGTGACCGACCTTGGCGCCGGCCGTTGGCGAACACCTGCCCGGGCCGCGGGGTGTCGTCGGTGACGCGCGAGTGCAGGCGCAGGTCGCCGCCGGCGCTGATGAAGGCCGCCGCCAGCCGCTGGTCCAGCGCGTGCCGGCTCAGGCCGAGTGCGGCGGCGGGCAGTCGCTGGATATGCGCGGGTCGTCCCGCGATGAACCAGGCCACCTCGCGATGGGGCAGGGCATCGGCCAGAAAGGGCGCCAGCTGCAGCCGGGCGATGGTGGTGGCGGCCAGGCCGGTGATGAACTCGCCGCAGACCCGATGTCGCGGATAGGCACCGGCCTCGTGGATCGTGACCGGCACGCCTTCGCGACGGAGGGCCAGGCCGAGCGAGAGCCCCGCCAGACCGCCGCCGATGATCTCAATGGGCCGGAGCGGTTTCATCACGCGGGGAGCCGGACCGCGACCATGCGATAGCCGCCGAGCCGGCTCGTGGTGCATTGCCAGCGCCACATTGCCGGGTCGAGCCCGAGCATCCGCGGCAACTCTCCGTCCGCGAACCCGGCCGCGATGCTGACGTGCGCGTCGTGCAACGTGACGCGGTTGGCCCGGAAGAGCGGCGCGACGAGCGCAAAAAGCTTTTGTGCGAACGGCCGCCGCGCCGGCTCGCAGGCGACGATCACCCGGACCGAATCGTGGAGGGCTGCGCCCAGGCGAGCCAGTTCCGCGTCGGTAAAATGGTGAAAGACCAGGTTGCCGACGACGGCCGCGTAACGCTCGTAGCCGGCGAAGCCGAGCAGGTTGGCCGTGTGCCATTCCCGGGCGGAGGGCCAGCCGGGCGGACGGGGGGTGAGATCAAGGCCGTCCATGCGCAGGCCGGCGGTGGCGAGGCGCCGGCCGAGTTCGCCGGTGCCCGCGCCGATCTCGAGGGCCCGCTCGCCCTCGCGCAGGATGCCCGCCAGGGTGCGCGCCACCCAGCGATGGTTGCCCATGAAAAAATTGATGAGGCGCAGGTCGCGCCGGCTGTGTACGGCATCGGGGTGCTCCGGCGGCAGGGTATCAAGGAGCTCGGGCTGGAGCTGGCGGGTCATGCAGGAGAGGAAGGTTGCCCAAGCGCGCCGGGTTGTCCAGCGTGCCACCAGTCATCCATGAAGAAGTCCGCCTCGCCCATCGACCTCATCGCCCAAGCCACGGAAAACTTCGCCCAGCGCCCGAGCTGGGACGAATATTTCATGGCGACGGCCAAGCTCATCGCCTCGCGTTCCAACTGCGAGCGGCTCAACGTCGGCTGCGTCATTGTCACCGCCGGCCGGCGCAAGAACCGGCTCGTCGCCGCCGGCTACAACGGCTGGCTGCCGGGCACGCCGCACGCCTCGCGCATGCGCGACGGCCACGAGCAGGCGACGGTCCACGCCGAGCAGAACGCCATCGCCGACGCCGCCCGCCGCGGCTCGAGCGTGGACGGCTGCACCGCCTATGTGACGCATTTCCCGTGCATCAACTGCGCGAAGATTCTCGCCGCCTCGGGCATCGCCGAGATCAAATATCACGAGGATTACCTCAATGATCCGCTGGTCGCCCCGATTCTGACCGATGCGGGCGTGAAGATAACCAAGCTCTGAAGGCCGGTCCACCGGTCCAAGCATCTAATGAAGGAACGGCGCACCGCGCGAAAAACCGACAGCCTCGCCGGCCAGCTCCTGCTGGCGCACCCGGCGCTGGGTGATTCAAATTTCAGGCGCACCGTCATCCTGTTGTCAGCGCACAATAGCGATGGCGCGATGGGGGTCGTGTTGAACCGGCCGATGGACCGGAAACTGGGTGAACTGAACCCGGCATTTGCCTTGGGGGCATTGGCGGGAGTGCCCGTTTACGCCGGTGGCCCGGTGGAACCGGAACAGTTGATCATCGTCTCGTGGCAGTGGCTGGAGACGGACCACGCTTTCCAGCTGCATTTCGGCATCGAGCCCGCCCAAGCAGCGGAACTCGTCGGCTCGCCCGGGGTAACCTTGCGAGCCTTCCTTGGCTACGCCGGCTGGACCAAGGGGCAGCTCGAAAACGAGATGAAGCATGACACCTGGCTGGCCACCACTGTGGAAGGGGAGATACTGGGCCACAGCGACGGGGTCGCACTTTGGCGGCAGATTCTCGGGTCGATCGACCCCGAACTGAAGTTCCTGGCCAACGAACCCGACGATCCGACGGTAAATTAGCCCCATCAGCGGGTTGCGGGTGTAGGGCGGCATCGCTGATCCTGCCACGTCTCGGAAGAGATGTGCGGATTCAGGCGGGATCAGCGATCCCGCCCTACAATTTTCGAATCAGGACACCATCGCTAAATCTTTTCCTTTGACAGGGTAGGGCACCGCCATCTTCTTCCTTAGTTTTTATGAAAGTCGTCTCCTCCATCAAATCCGCCAAGGTGCGTCACCCGGCCTGCCAGGTGGTCCGTCGCAAAGGCAAGATCTACGTCATCAACAAAGTCGAACCGCGTTACAAGGCGCGCCAAGGCTAACTAAATCCCTTTTACCGTGAAGAACGAAGGCCATCCCGCTCTCAACAATGTCTGCTTCCTCGACATCGGAACAGGCAAGAAATTCCTGACCAAGTCCACGATGAAGTCTGCCCGCACCGAGAAGATCGACGGCCAGGACTACTTCGTCATCGTGCGCGATGTCACGATGGACTCGCATCCCGCCTACACCGGCGAGAAGCGTCTCGTCGACACCGCCGGCCGCGTGGAGAAGTTCACCACGAAGTTCAAGCGCGCCACCAAGGTCAAGTAAGCCGGCCCCGCGCCGCGCTTCCCGA
>JBKJTZ010000144.1:0-8429 GCA_046590295.1 Lacunisphaera sp. | reverse complement strand
GCGGCGGCGGCGGCGGTGGCCGCGGCGGCTACGGCGGCGGCGGCGGCGGTGGCGGGGGTCGCTACTAATCCGGCGTTCGCACCAGCGAACCCAACAATTCGAGGCGGAGCCTTTGCGGCTCCGCCTTTTTCTTTTTCCGGTTCCCATTCCGGGCGGGACCACCAACCTCGGCCGGCATGGCTCCCTCCGTTGCGGCCGTTGACCGGCATCTGGCGAAACTCGCCGCCTGCACCCTGTGCCCGCAGATGCACCGGCCGGCGGTCGTCGGCCGGTCCGTCCCGAGCCGGATTATCCTCGTCGGCCAGGCGCCAGGAGACAAGGAACCCAAGCTCGGCCGCCCCTTTGCCTGGACTGCGGGACGGACACTGTTCAAGTGGTTCGACGAGGCACTTGGCTGGACCGAGGACGAGACGCGCGACCGCCTCTACTTTGCGGCGGTTTGCCGCTGTTTCCCGGGTAAAAAGGAGGCCGGTGGCGACCGCGTGCCGGAGAAACAGGAGATCGCTAATTGCTCCCGCTGGCTCGACGCAGAATTCGCCTTGCTGCGGCCGCAACTGGTGCTGCCCGTGGGCAAGCTGGCCATCACGCAGTTTCTGCCGGCGGCACCGCTGAACGGCCTCATCGGGAAAAAATTCCGCATCGAGCACCACGGGCAGGCCGTGGATTGCATTCCTCTGCCCCATCCCTCGGGCGCCTCTCCCTGGCACCGCATGGAGCCAGGCCGGACGCTCCTGCGCCAGGCCCTGACGCTGGTGGCGCAGCATCCGGCGCTCGGTTGAAGAGGCTGGGCCCGCTGAAGCCGAACGGGACCGTGCGCCGGTAACAAAGTCTGGCCGCGTGCTTGACCTGCCGGCCGGGCACGGGTCCGGGGTCGGGGCTCCGCCAGCCGGCACGGGAGGAATTTTTGTTGCACGGTCCCGCCCGGGGCGCTGCCTTGGCCTTTCTTGTCATGAGTAATCTTTGTCGATTCTTTCTTTCCTGTCTGGTGGTGTCCGCCGGCGCGACCGGGCCGGGTTTGGCCAAGGAAACGCGGTCGGCCTACCTCGGGGCCATCGTGACCGATGCCGCGACCGGGCAGGTGCTGTTCGAGGACAATGCCGACGTCGTGACGCCGCCCGCGAGCATGACCAAGCTCATGACCTTCGCCGTCCTGCATGACCGGCTGGCCAGCGGCGCGCTCAAGCTCGATACGCCGGTTACGGTGACCGCCGAGGATTCCCGGATCGGCGGCACCCAGGTGTGGCTGAAGCAGGGCGAGACCTTCCCGGTCGAGGAACTCGTCTACGCGATGATGATCCAGTCGGGCAACGACACGGCCTACGCGCTCGCCCGCACGGCCGGCGGGTCCATCGACGCATCCATCGAGCTGATGAACGCCAAGGCGCGCGAACTGGGCATGACCCACACCACCTTCCGCACGCCCCACGGCTTGCCGCCCGCCAACCGGCGCAACGCCGACGGCGACCTGACCACACCGCGCGACTTCGCCATGCTCAGCCGCTACCTGTTGCTCCAGACGGATGTCACGAAATACACCGGCGTGCGGCAGCGAAGCTTCGGCGCGGGTCAGCGCGTCGCCGACCGGGTCATTGCCATGACCAATCATAACCACCTCCTTGGCAAGGTGGCGGGCGTGGATGGGTTGAAGACGGGCTTCACCAACGGCGCGGGCTATTGCCTGGCCGCCACGGCGGAACGCGCCGGCCGCCGGGTCATCGTGGTCGTGATGGGCAGCCCCGATTCTAAGGTCCGCGATCTCAAGGTCATGGAACTGCTGGAGCGCGGATTCGCCGCCCGCCCAGCTCCGCTGCCGACGATCAGCACGGCCGCCCCCGTCGCTCCCGCCGCCGCTCCGGCCCAACCCGCCGCCATGCCGACGGTGAAGACCGACAAGGCGCCGCCGCCAGAACAAAACTCGACGGCGAAGGAACCGGCGTTTATTTTTCGCGTCACACCTCCCACCAAAAAGCCTTGAACACCGCCTCCCTCCACCGCTCCGCCTTTTTGCTGCTCGCCCTGCTCGGGCTCGCCGCCGCACCCCTCCACGCCCAGCGCGAAAAACTGCCCATGGCGGACCTCGAGATCGTCGAGAAGAAATGGCCCGACGCCTTACGCACCTACACCGGCCTGCGCTACCTGATCCTCAAACCCGCGACCGACCTGAAGAGTGCCACGCCCAAGGCGGGCACGGTCTGCAGCGTCCTCTACAAGGGCATGCTGCTCGACGGGACTGTCTTTGACCAATCGCCCGATGCAAAGTCGCCGCTGCGAGCCCGCATCGGCCGGGGGGAATTGATCGAGGGCTGGGACCAGGCCCTGCAGAAGATGCGCCGGGGCGAGAAATGGCTGCTGATCGTGCCGCCCGAGATGGCCTATGGCGCCCGGGGCAAGCCCCCGACCATCGGCCGCAACGCCACCCTCGTATTTGAGATGGAGCTGGTGGAATTCGAGAAATAGTAAACCGGGTGGAGCGCGTTGACCTCAACGCGCACTCCGATTGCAGGCTTGCCGTTCGTCGGCATGCTTCGGCCCGGCGACCAGCGCCGGCCCTACAAACCACCTACTTCATCATCTCGGCCAGCGGCTTCTCAAGTGCCTCGGCCCAGAGCTGGTAGCCGGAGGCGGTCGGGTGCAGCTGGTCGGGCATGATGGTCCAAGGGATCCGCCCATCCCGGCCGAGGAAGACGGCGTTGGTGTTGAGGAAGCGCACGTTCACGCTGTCATCGAGCTTGGCGAGCAGGACGTTGGCGCGGTCGTTCGCGGCCACGCGCTTCGCGGCGTCGGCGATCGCGGCCTCGGTAATGAGGCCGTCCGGATTGCGGCTGGCGTCACAGGGAAGGATGGCGAGCAGGAGCACCTTCACGCCGGGAATCTTCGCGCGAATCAGGCCGATGATCTTCTGGTTGGCGTCGGCGATCTGGTCGCCGGTGTGCTGATGGGAATTGTTGGTGCCGATCATGAGCACGACGACCTTGGGGCTGATGCCCTCGAACTCGCCGTTCTCGATGCGCCAGATCACGTGCTGGGTCTGGTCGCCGCCGATGCCGAAGTTGGCCGGCTGGTATTTGCCAAAATAATGCTCCCAGATGTGCGGCGCCTTGCCCCAGCCCTCGGTGATCGAGTCGCCGAGGAAGAGCACGCCGATCGGACCGGCCTTGCCCCGGGCGAGAAATTTCTCGTGCAACTCGAAGAAGCGGGCGTTGCCGGTCTTCGGGATGGCGGCCGAAGCGTCGACCAGCGCTGGTGCCGGAGCGACCGCGGCTGCCGCCGGGGTGGGCGTGGCGGCCGGGGTCTGCGCGAGGGCGAGGGAGACAAGCCCGGCAAAGGCGGGCACGAGAAAGCGGAGCAGTTTTTTCATAAGGGTAACAGAGGGGTGTAGTCGCCATCTAGGCGTGGTGCCGCCGGCGGGCAAGCGCGCACCGGCGTTATGTCGCGCCGGCCGGCCCCAGCAGGCGGTGCCGTTGCGCCCAGAAGTTTTCCGCCGTGTAGAGCGCCAGCCCCGTCCAGATGACACCGTAGGCGAGCATCTGCTCGGTGCCGAACGCCTCCTTGTAGTAGAGCAACCCGATGAGAAACTGCACACTGGGCGCGAGGTATTGCAGCAGCCCGAGTGTGGTCAGGCGGATGCGCTGCGCACCGTAGGCGAACAACAGCAGGGGCAGCGCGGTGACGAGGCCGACGCTCAGCACGTAAGCGTGCAGGCGCGCATCCACGCGGCCGAGCGCCCCGGCCCCCGTGTGGTGCCACCAGAGCAGCGCGGCGGCCGCGAATGGAAAGAGCAGGAGCGTCTCCACCGTCAGGCCGGTGATGGCACCGAGGGAGGATTTCTTCTTGAGCAGGCCGTAGCCCGACCAGGTGACGGCGATGGTCAGGCCGATCCACGGCGCATGGCCGAGCCGCACGATGAGCAGGGCGACCCCCGCCGCCGCGCACCCGATCGCGACCCATTGCACCGGCCGCAGCCGCTCGTGGAACACCAGCGAACCCAAGGCGACATTGACGAGCGGCACCAAAAAGTAGCCGAGGCTGGACTCGATGACATGTCCGCTGTTCACCGCCCAGATGTAGATCGTCCAGTTGGCCGCGAGCAGCACGCTGCTCAGCAGGTTGCGCCCGAGCAGGCCCGGATCCCGCAACGAGGCACGCAGCACCGTGAAGCGGCCCCGCCATGCGACCACCCCGAGCAAAAGCACCAGCGACCACACGAGGCGGTGCGCGATGAGCTCGAAGGCGGAGACTGATTGCATCTGCCGCCAATAGACCGGCACGAGGCCCCAGAAGAGGAACCCGCCGGCGGCGGCGAGCGCGCCGCGGGCGGCGTCGGGATGGGTCGGGAGCGTGGACAAGGGGTGGACAACCTGCGCCAGCCCGGCGGTGGCGTCAACCGGCCCGCGTCGCACCGGGCCCCAAAGTCTGCCGGCACAGCGGCCAGCCGGATGATGCTACTTTCCCGCCGCGGGCGGCGGGTTCCGGCAGGACTGCCAGGCGAGGAAGCGCCAGCGGCCGTTCTCCTCCCGCCACACGGCGAGGTAGTTCAGGTCGAGGGTGACGGGCTGGGCATTGGCCCGGGCGCGGACGGTGACCCGGCCGGTCATCAGCACAATTCCCGGACCCGCCGGCGTAAAGGTGCGCTCCTGATGGGCGAATGAATCATAGCTGAAACGCCGGCTGGTGAGGGACTCGATGAAACGGGCCTTGTCCTCGACCAGGCCGTTGGAGTGGGCGTAACGGAGGTCATCGGAGAGAATCACCTCCAAGCGGGCCGGGTCGATCGCCAGCGTGGCGGCGGTCCGCTCGTCGTCGGCGGTGCGCACGGCGGTGATCACGCGGTCGGCCTCGAGCGGGGCGAGCAGGACGTGGTCGGCCGTGCCGCGCGGGACCTGGGTCAGGTCAGTCTGGGCCGGGAGGGAGACGGCGCCGAGGCCGGCGAAGAGCAGCAGGCGGGGCAGGGTGATCATGGAGAGGTTGGCGGACTCAATCGCGGTGCACGGGATGCGGCCGGCCGGCGTCGTCAATGGCGACATAGGTGAAAACCCCCTCGGTCACGCGGACGAGCTCGCCGCCCTTCGTACGCTGCGCCCAGGCCTCCACATCGATGCGCATGGAGGTGCGGCCGACCTTGATCAGCGAGGCGTGGCAGCTGACGATGTCGCCGACATAGACCGGAGTGATGAAGACCATGGCGTCAATCGCCACGGTCGTGACACGCGAGCGGGACAGGTTACGGGCATAGATCGCCGCGCCGAGGTCCATCTGGGAGAGCAGCCAACCGCCGAAGATGTCGCCGTTGGCGTTGGTGTCGGCCGGCATGGCGATGGTCCGGATGACAAGCTCGCCGTGCGGCTCGAGGGGTGGGGAGGTATCGCTCATGGGCGGACGCTAGTGCGGGGCCGGGCCGGCTGGCAAGCGCCCGGCCAGCCGACTTTGGCGTTGTTTTCAGCGGACCGAGGGCGGATATTCGTCAAACCATGACAGGTACTGCTCAGGTCGCATTCCGGCGGTTGTTCAACGAAATCGGCACGGTCGACCAGGTCGGCATCGAGGAGCGCGTCGCCAAATATACCACCCGCAGCATCAAGAAGGGCTCGAAGCTGTTCGGCCTGAAGCTGGCCGTCTCGATGGTCGACCTCACGACCCTCGAGGGCAAGGACACCCCCGGCAAGGTCGAGTCGCTCTGCCAGAAGGCCCTCAGCCCGCACGACGATCCCACCATCCCGACGGTGGCCGCCGTGTGCGTCTATCCCGCGATGGTCAAGCATGCCCGCCGCGCGCTGGGCGAGGACACGCCCGTCCGCATCGCGTCGGTCGCCACCGCCTTTCCCTCCGGCCAGGCTCCCCTCCGCACCCGCCTGGCCGAGGTCACGGCGGCGGTCGGCGATGGCGCCGACGAGATCGACATGGTCATCAACCGCGGTGCGTTCCTCTCGGGCGAATTCCAGCTGATGCAGGACGAAATCGCCGCCGTCGTGCAGGCCTGCGGCGACGCCACCCTCAAGGTCATCCTCGAGGTCAGCGAGCTGGAGACCTTTGACCACATCCGCGCCGCCTCCTTCCTCGCGATGCGCGTGCTGCGGCCGGAGGACTTCATCAAGACCAGCACCGGCAAGACCTCGCTCAACGCCACGCTCGGCAACAACCAGGTGATGCTCGAGGCCATCCGCGACTTCTACCTCGACACCGGCACGCCCATCGCGATGAAGCCCGCCGGCGGCATCCGCACCGCCAAGCAGGCCCTGCAGTTCCTTATCGCCGTCAAGGAGACGCTCGGCGACGCTTGGCTCAACAACACCCGTTACCGCTTCGGCGCCTCCTCGCTCCTCAACGACCTCCTCCGCCAGATCGAGAAGGAACGGACCGGCGCCTACCAGGCCCCGTATTACTTCAGCGAGGCCGCCGAATCCTATTAACCGTAGGGGCGCCGCTTGCCGGCGCCCGCGGGCGGCGCCGAGCGCCACCCCTACAAAACGCCCAAGAAAATGCCCACGTTAACTTCCGCCAAGAAATCAACCCGCCCGGCCTCGCGCCACCTGGGTCGCGCCGCCCCCGAGCTCATCTTCGGCGACCTCTGGGAATTCGATCCGGCGCCCGAGACCGCCGACCCGAAGCTCAAGCCGCGCTACGACCTGTTCATCGGCGGCAAGTTTGTCGCGCCGGCCTCCGGCAAGTATTTCGATTCCATCAACCCCGCCAACGAGTCGAAGCTCGCCGAGATCGCGCAGGCCGGCGCCGCCGACGTCGACGCGGCCTATCAGGCGGCCCAGAAGGCTTACGACACCGTCTGGGGCAAAATGCCCGGCCGCGAGCGGGCCAAGTACATCTACCGCATCGCCCGCCTGCTGCAGGACCGCGCCCGCGAGTTCGCCGTCGCCGAGACGATGGATGGGGGCAAGGCCATCAAGGAGTCGCGCGACTTCGACATCCCGATGGCCGCCGCGCATTTCTTCTACCACGCCGGTTGGGCCGACAAGCTCGACTATGTGGCGCCGGGCCGCAAGGTCGCGCCGCTCGGCGTCGTCGGCCAGGTCATCCCGTGGAATTTCCCGCTCCTGATGATGGCCTGGAAGGTCGCCCCCGCGCTGGCGATGGGCAATTGCGTCGTCATCAAGCCGGCCGAGACCACCAGCATCACCGCGCTGAAGCTCGCCGAGATCTTCCAGGACGCCGGGCTGCCCGCGGGCGTCGTCAACATCGTCACCGGTTTCGGCGACACGGGTGCGGCCATCATGGGCCACCCGATCGCGGCGAAGGTCGCGTTCACCGGCTCGACCGAGGTGGGCAAGATCATCATGCGCTCGCTCGCGGGCACCGACAAGAAGATGACCATGGAACTCGGCGGCAAGGCGGCGAACATCGTGTTCGCCCACGCCCCGATCGACCAGGCCGTCGAGGGCATCGTCAACGGCATCTTCTTCAACCAGGGCCACGTCTGCTGCGCAGGCTCCCGACTGTTGGTGCAGGAGTCGGTGGCCGACGAGGTGCTCGAGCGCCTCAAGCGCCGGATGTCCACGCTGCGCATGGGCGACCCGCTCGACAAGAACACCGACATCGGCGCCATCAACTCCTCCGAGCAGCTGGCCCGCATCCGCGAGCTCTCCGACATCGGCGAGGCCGAGGGCGCCGAGCGCTGGTCACCGGCCTGCGAGCTGCCCAGCCAGGGATTCTGGTTCCCGCCGACCCTCTTCACCGGCGTCACCCAGGCCCACCGCATCGCCCGCGAGGAGGTCTTCGGCCCCGTCCTGTCGGTGCTGACGTTCCGCACGCCGCAGGAGGCCGTCGAGAAGGCCAACAACACTCCTTATGGCCTCTCGGCCGGGGTGTGGACCGAGAAGGGCTCGCGCATCCTTTGGATGGCCGGGCAGCTGCGCGCCGGTGTGGTGTGGGCCAACACCTTCAACCGGTTCGACCCCGCGTCGCCGTTCGGTGGCTACAAGGAGTCCGGCTACGGTCGCGAGGGCGGCCGCCACGGTCTGGAGGGCTACCTCGATGTCTGAGCGGATCGATGTCCGGAAGACGTACAAGCTCTACATCGCCGGCAAGTTCCCCCGGTCCGAGAGTGGTCGGTCCTATGAGGTAGCCGACTCGAAGGGACGCTTTCTCGCCAACGCCGCGATGGCCTCGCGCAAGGACGCCCGCGACGCCGTGGTGGCTGCGCGCGCCGCGTTCCCCGGGTGGTCGGGCGTCACGGCGTACAACCGTGGTCAGGTTCTCTATCGCGTCGCCGAGCTGATGGAGGGCCGGCGCGAGCAGTTCGTCGCCGAGGTCGCCGCAGGTGAGGGGCTGTCCAAGGGCAAGGCCGAGTCCGCGGTGTCCGAGGCGATCGACCGGTGGGTCTGGTACGCCGGGTGGTCGGACAAGGTCATGGCCGTCCACGGCTCGGCCAACCCGGTCGCCGGTCCGTACTTCGACTTCTCGGTGCCCGAGCCGACCGG
>JBKJTZ010000111.1:0-19608 GCA_046590295.1 Lacunisphaera sp. | reverse complement strand
CGCCCTGTCGGGCCGACCTCGTCGGGGCTAACCGCGACAGAGTCGCTCTGCCCGAAGGGCAGACGGATATTTCTCTGAAAGATAATCTCATGGGTGTGAAATATCCGGGTTAGAGGTGCACTCCGCCGTTGCCATCCGGTGCCGCGCCGGGCGGAATCACCCGCATGAAGGCCACGGACCTCGCGTTGAGCCAGCTGCTGGGCATCGCCGCCGCGCCTGCCGGGGCGGACCACCTCTTGGAGATGCCCTTCACGCCCCGCCTGCACAATCACCTGGGCACGATGCACGCCGCCGCGCAGTTCGCCCTGGCCGAGGCGGCGAGCGCCGAGTGCCTGCAACGGCAGTTTGGCGATCTCGCCGGGCAGGTCTTCGCCGTCGTGCGGGGCGTCGAGGTCAGCTACCGGCGCCCGGCCACGGGCGACCTGCTGGCCTCCGGCAGGCCGGACGAGGCCACGCTCGCCGGCTTGCGGGAGGCCCTGGCCCGGCGCGGCCGCGCCTCCGCCGTTATCCTGATTGATCTGCAGGACCGCGCCGGCACCCTCACCTTCCATGGCAAGTTCGATTGGTTCATTTCGCAGCTCCCTCCGCCGCCGGCTTAGCGGCGGTCTGCTGGCACTGGTCGCCGCAGCGACGGCCGTGACCGGCACCGCCGCGATGCCCTCCTACCTGCGCGAGGCGTTGGACAGCTTTAATGCCGAACTGCCGGCCGGCTGGGCCTACACCCGGACAACTGTCCGCGACCAGGTGTCCACCACCGAGCGTTACGATCCGGCCCAGCCGGCGGCGGGACGCTGGGTACTGCTCCGGTTCAATGGCCAGATTCCCACCGCAGACGAGCTGGAAAAATACCGGCGACTCCGCACGGCGAACCCGGAGCCGGCCGCTTCGGTCAATTTTTCCCGGGGCGACATCGAGCCGGGCAGCCTGCAACTGGTGGGCGAGGACACGGAACGTGCGGAATTCCAGGGTTCTTTTCGCGAGGTCGCCGCCGCTGCCGACAAGATGCTGGGGCACCTGCAGCTCCGCCTGACGGTGAACAAGCGCCGGCCCCATGTGGAAAAATTCAGCCTCCGCCTGAGGGAGCCCTACTCGCCCATCCTGGGTGTGAAGATGAACACGCTGGAGGTTGAAATGACCTTCACCCCCCCGGCCGCGGACCGGCCCAGCCGACCCGCGGCCAGCAACTCGCAGTTCTCCGGCCGGATTTTCTTCTTCTCGACCCGGGAAGACCTGCGCGTCACCTATACCGACTTTGTCCCGTCAGGCTAAGGCCGTGCATACCGCGGCGGTTGAATGACATTTGACATTATTTCCCATTGGTTTGGCCTAGGGGGGCTACGGCATTCAATCTCGTGAAAAGCCTCCCCTTTCGCTGGCAACTTACCCTGTTCATCGTGCTGATTTGCGGCGTGACGCTGTCGCTCGCTTTCGCCGGCCTGTATTTTTACGACCGCCAGCAGTACAATACCGACGTTCGCAACCGTCTCGACAAGACCCGGCTGAGGCTGATCACCAACCTCGTGCCGTTGCTGGAGCAGAACCCGGATGCGACCGAGCTGCCGTTGAACCTGCGCGACAGCGATACGCAGATTGTCGCCGCCGCCGTTTTCTCGCCCAGCAACGTGGTGCTCGCCCGCTATATCCGGCCGGGCAGCAAAGAGACCATCCAGACGCCCACCGCCGCCGCGCGGCTGTTCGTCAACGACCCCACCGTGGTGTGGACCCCGTTGCGCTCGCACAATCGCGCCTTCGGCACGCTCTACCTCAAGGCCGAGGAGACCGAGGCCGACGTGGAACGCGTGCAAACCCTCCTGCGGGGCTCCGCCATCATCTTCCTGTCCTCCGCCCTGCTGGCCCTCGCCGCCGCCTACCGGCTGCAGCGCCGCATCACCGACCCCATCACCGACCTCGCCACCGTTTCCGCCACGGTCCAGCGCGAGCGCGACTATAGCCTGCGGGTCCGCAGCACCGCCGGCGGCGAGATCGGCACCCTCGTGGACTCCTTCAACGGGATGTTGGAGACCATCCACACCTACACGGCCGAGATCGAACAGGCCCGCGTCGCCGCCGAGGAGGCGCGCGAGAAGATCTTTCAGTCCAACGAGCAGCTCGAGGAGGCCAACCGCACCCTGGAGGCACGCGTGGAGGACCGCACGAAGCTCCTCGCCAAGGCCGTCACCGATGCCGAGGAGGCCAGCAAGGCCAAGAGTTCCTTCCTCGCCAAGATGAGCCACGAGCTCCGCACCCCGCTCAATGCCATCATCGGCTACAGCGAGATGCTCAAGGAGGACGCCGCGGACGAGGGCCAGACCTCCACTGCCGAGGACCTCGACAAGATCCTCAGCGCCGCGCGCCATCTCCTCGGGCTCATCAACGACGTGCTCGACATCTCCAAGATCGAGGCGGGCAAGATGGAACTCTTTCTCGAGACCTTTGAGCTGACCAAGCTCATCGAGGAGGTCATCTCCACCGCCACGCCGCTGGTCAGCAAGAAGGGCAACTCCCTCAAGGTCGAGTGCCCGCCCAAGATCGGCACCATGCATGCCGATGCCACCAAGCTCCGGCAGATGCTCCTGAACCTGATGAGCAATGCCAGCAAGTTCACCGAGCTGGGCACCATCACCATCCGCGTCACCCGCGTGCCCGGCGTCCTCGACGACACCATCGAGTTCGACATCATCGACACCGGCATCGGCATGACCGCCGAGCAGCTCGGCCGGCTCTTCCAAGCCTTCAGCCAGGCGGATGCCTCCACCACGAGCAAGTATGGCGGCACCGGCCTCGGCCTCGCCATCTCGAAGCAGTTTGCCCAGATGATGAAGGGCGAGATCACCGTCGCCAGCATGCCGGGCGTGGGTTCCACCTTCACCATCCGCCTGCCCGCCAACGTGCTCGTCAAGCAACCGAAAGTCGTCAACACCGGCCAGAAACTCACCCGCTCCCCCTTCCCCGAGCAGGCGAAAAAGGCCCGGGTGCTCATCGTCGACGACGACCAGGAGATCCGCACCGTGGTGAAGGAACTCCTCAGCCTGAGCGGCTACGAGACCCTGGAGGCCTCCTCCGGCCAGCAGGGCCTCGAACTCGCCGAGCAACACAAGCCCGACCTCATCCTCCTCGACATCATGATGCCCGGGGTGGATGGCTGGACCGTCCTCACCAAGCTGCAGGGCAACCCCATCCTCGCGGACACGCCCGTCATCGTGCTCAGCGCCATCAGCGACACCGAGATGGCCCTCTCCCTCGGCGCCTCCAGCGTGATGTTGAAACCCGTCGATGCCTCGGTGCTTACGGCCGAGATCGCCATGCAGCTCAATCCCCTCGCGCGCTGCTTCGTCCTCATGGTCGAGGACGACCCCGACTCCCGCAACCTCATCGCCCGCATGCTCGACCGCGAGGGCTGGCAGTTCCGCGCCGCCCCGAACGGCCACGCCGCCCTGCGCGTCCTGAAGAAGGGCCGCCCCGTGATGATCATCCTCGACCTGAAGATGCCCGCCATGAACGGCTTCGAGTTCCTCGACGCCATGGGCAAGCAGCCCGAGTGGACCGGCATCCCCGTGGTCGTCGTGAGTTCGATGGACATCACCCAGGAGATGCGGGACTATCTCACCCCTCGCGTCGTGGCCATCCTCCAGAAAGGGAAATTCACCCGGGAGGAGCTGGCCGCCATCATCCGTCCCGCCATCCAAAGCTGCGCTCTTGCTCAAACCTAAATACCACCTATCAGTCCGGAGACACCCGTCATGCCCAAGATCCTCCTAGTCGAAGACAACGAAATGAACCGCGACATGCTTTCCCGCCGCCTGGAAAAGCGTGGCTACACCCTCGTCATCGCGGTCGATGGCGGCGCCGGCGTCGCCATGGTCAAGACCGAGCAGCCCGATCTCATCCTCATGGACATGAGCCTGCCCGTCATCGACGGCTGGGAGGCCACCAAGCAGATCAAGGCCGATCCCACGACCGCGGGCATCCCCATCATCGCCCTGACCGCCCACGCCATGGACAGCGACCGGCAGAAGGCCATCGGCGCCGGCTGCGATGACTTCGACACCAAACCCGTGGAACTCGCCCGCCTGCTCGGCAAGATCGAGGAGCTGCTCAAGAAGTTCCCGCCCAAGGCATGAGCGATCCCGCCGCTAAACCCTCCGCGCCGGGCGTCAATGCGCCCTCCTCCATCGCCCCCTTGCTGCGCGCGATAAAGTCGCGTGACATGGAGGCGCTCTCCAAGCTGCGCCATTCCCTCCGCACCCCGCTCAATCAGATCATCGGCTACAGCGAGATGCTCATGGAGTCGGCGGAGGAGAACAATTTCGGCGAGATCCTCGCCGATCTGAAACGCATCCACACAGCCGGCGGCCAGCTCCTCGCGCTGATCAACGATTCGCTCGCCCCCTGGAAGATCGAGGCCGGCACCATCGATTTCGGCGGCATGCGTCGCGACATGCGGACCCCCATCAACGCCGTCATCGGCTACGCCGAGCTCTGCCTCGACGAGGCCCGCGTCGGCGACCATCCCGACTTGGTCAAGGACATCGAGAAAATCCTCCGGGCCGGCCAGAACCTTTTCGCCCTCTTCGAGAGCAAGGAATATCCCGAGCAGATGGACATCGGCGACCCCTCGGGCGACGTGGGCATTGCCAGCGACGCCACCCTCGGCGTGGTCACGCCCCGCCTGATCCCGATCAACACGGCCAACGACTTTGGCGTCACCGCCACGCCGCTCCCCACCGCCAAACTGCTGGCAGTGGATGACGACGAGATGAATCGCGACATGCTCGTGCGCCGCCTGCAAAAGCTCGGCTACGAGGTCAGCGAGGCCGCCACCGGGCGCGAGGCGCTCAGCATGCTCAAGGCCGGCAACTTTGACCTGGTGCTGCTCGACATCCTCATGCCCGACCTCGACGGCTTCCAGACGCTCGAGTTCATGAAGGCCGACCCGCGCCTCCGCCACGTACCCGCCATCATGCTCACCGCCCTCGATGACGTCGAAAGCATCGTCCGCTGCATCGAGGCCGGCGCGGAGGATTACGTGCCCAAGCCCTTCAATCCCACCATCCTTCGCGCCCGTATCACCGCTTCACTCGACAAGAAGCGCCTGCGCGACCAGGAGCAGGCCTACCTCGCCCAGTTGCAGGTCGAGCGTTCCAAGTCCGAGCGGCTCCTCCTCAACGTCCTCCCCAAGGCCATCGCGGAGCGGCTGAAGGCCGGCCAGCGTACCATCGTCGACAGCTTTATCGATGCCACCGTGCTCTTTGCCGACATTGTCGGCTTCACCCACATCGCCTCCAAGCAATCGCCGCACCGCACGGTGCAGCTGCTCAACGAGATCTTCTCCGGCTTCGACCGGATCGCGGAGCAGCTGGAACTCGAGAAGATCAAGACCATCGGCGACGCCTACATGATGGTCAGCGGCGTGCCGACCATGCGCCCCGACCACGCCGAGGCCTGCGTGCACGCCGCCTTCGAGATGCTGGAGGCCGTGCGCGTCTTCAACCGCCGCCACCAGCTCGACTGGAGCATTCGCATCGGCATGAACAGCGGACCCGTCGTCGCCGGCATCATCGGCACCAAGAAATTTTCCTACGACCTGTGGGGCGACACCGTCAACATTGCCAGCCGGATGGAGTCGCACGGCCAATCCGGCCGGGTGCAGATTTCCGAGATCACCAAGCAGCTGCTGGGGGATAAGTTCATCTTCGAGCCCCTGGGCAAGATCGACATCAAGAACTCGAGCCCGATCGGCGCCTACCTCGTCTCCCAGAAGGAAAATAAGAAGTAAGGCCGGCACCTGCCTGGCAGCTGGCGCGGCCTGCCGTTGGACGCCTATTGCCGGCGGGGAACCGGCCGGCCGCACCGGGACCGGCGTGTTTCGCTGTTCCGGGTGGTTAATCGGCAGGGCCGCCCGACCATCGCCCCTGCATGCGCCGTAGCTAACCCTTCGCCGTCCACCGGAACACCAGCGTCGAGAGCCCCGGCAGCGTCAGGCTCAGCGAATGCTCAAAGCCGTCCGCCAGCGCCGTCGAGGCCTGCTTGCCGCCATGGTTGCCGAAGCCGGTGCCACCATAATAGGTCGAGTTGGTGTTCAGCACCTCCTTCCAATAGCCCGCCTCGGGCACGCCGACCGTGTACCGCGGGCGCGTCAGCGGGGTGAAGTTGCTCACCACCAGGTAGGCCGACTTCCCGGCCTCGTCCGTCCGCAGGAAGCTGATGACGCTGTGGTCGCCATCATTGCAGTTCACCCAGCGGAAACCGCTGGACCGGAAATCGCTGCCGCCCAGCACCGGGTCGCCGGTGTAGAGCTTGTTCAGGTCGCGCACGAGGTGGCGCAGCCCCTCATGTTCGGGCTCGCGCAGGAGGTGCCATTCGAGGCTTTCGCCATGGTTCCATTCGCCGCGCTGGCCGAACTCGCAGCCCATGAACAGCAGCTTCTTGCCCGGATACATCCAGATGTAACCGTAGAGCGTGCGCAGGTTCGCCGCCTTCTCTGGGATGCTGCCGGCGGCCATCTTGCCGAGCATCGAGGCCTTCAGGTGCACGACCTCGTCGTGCGAGTAGACCGAGATGAAGTTCTCCGAATACTGGTAGATCATCCCGAAGGTCAGCTTGTCGTGCGACCACTTGCGGTGGATCGGGTCCTTCTGGAAATAGGCCAGCGTGTCGTGCATCATGCCCATGTTCCACTTGTAGTCGAAGCCGAGCCCGCCGTCCTGCGTCGGCCGGCTGACCATGGCGAACGCCGTGGATTCCTCGGCGATGGTGACCGCGCCGGGGTAATACTGGTGCACCAGGTCGTTCACCTGCCGCAGGAAGTGGATGGCATCCAGGTTCTCGCGTCCGCCGTATTGGTTCGGGATCCACTCCCCCGCCTTGCGCGAGTAGTCGAGGTAAAGCATCGAGGCGACCGCATCCACGCGCAGGCCGTCGATGTGATAGCGCTCCAGCCACGACAGGGCGCTGGCGATGAGGAAGCACCGCACCTCGTGGCGGCCATAGTTGAAGATCAGCGTGCCCCAGTCCTGGTGCGCCCCCAGCCGCGGATCGGCGTGCTCGTAGAGGTGGGTGCCGTCGAAGTCGGCCAGCGCAAACGCATCGCGGGGGAAATGGGCCGGCACCCAGTCGATGATGATGCCGATGCCGCGCTGGTGCAGGTGGTCGACGAAAAACTGGAAATCCTCCGGTGTGCCCCAGCGGTGGGTCGGCGCGAAGTAGCCCGTCACCTGGTAGCCCCACGAGCCGGTGAAGGGAAACTCGCTCACCGGCAGCACCTCGATGTGCGTGAAGCCCATCTCGACCACGTAGTCCGCCAGCAGCGGCGCCAGCTCGCGGTAGTTGAAGGGACGGTTGGCCTCCTCCACGTTCCGCTTCCACGAGCCCAGATGCACCTCGTAGATCGACATCGGCCGGTCCAGCTGGCCGGCCTGCGCGGCGCGGCGCGCGATCCAGTCGCCATCACCCCACGTGTAGCGGGTCGTGTCGCAGATGATCGCGGCGTTGTTCGGCGGCGCCTCGAAGTAGGTGCCGTAGGGGTCGGTCTTCATCCGCATGTGCCCCTGCTGGTCCCAGATCGCGAACTTGTAGAGCTCGCCCTCGCCGATACCGGGCACGAACAGCTCCCACACGCCCGAGCCGCCGAGCGGCCGCATCGGGTGGTAGCGCGCATCCCAGCCGTTGCAGTTGCCCACCAGCGACACGCGTGAGGCCGCCGGGGCCCAGACCGCAAACGCCACGCCGGGCACGTCGCCCATCATCCGCAGGTGCGCGCCGAGCTTTTCGTAGATGCGGTGCTCGTTGCCCTCGTTGAACAGGTAGAGATCCTGCTCCGACAACGACGGCAGGAAGGAATAGGCGTTGTGCACCTGGTGGATGTCGCCCCACGAGGTCTCATAGCGCAGTTGGTAGCGGAAGATGGCCGGGCCCGGAATGAACACCTCGAAGAACCCCTCCGGCGCCAGCAGTTCCATCGCGTGCGCCGGCGCCCCCGGCGCATCAAGTTCGATGACGGAGCAGGCCACCGCCGCCCGCATGAAGCACCGCACCACGACACCATCCACCTTTTCGTGCGCCAGCGGATGCATGCCCAGCCACCCATGCGGGTTGGCCTGGTGATTTCCGAGGAATGCTTTCAGCTCATTGGCGGGAATTATCACGGTTGGTGCCCCCACTCTGTCCTCCCCTTCCGCTGCGTCTAGCCGAAACCACGTCCCAAGGCGCGCGCCGCGGTCCCGGCCCGTCCTTCGGCGGCCGCGAGCACTGCATTCGGTGAACTCTTCCCTTCCCGCCGTGTCTTTCCGTGGGCCGCCCCTTCCTTGCCCGAAATCTAATTGCACCGGTCCGCCCCGCCCGCCACTCCAGAAACATGCCTTTTGCCCGTGTCCTCCGCCTCCTCGCTCTCGGCGCCGCCCTCGGGCTCCTGCCGGCCGGGGCACGCGCCCAACCCGCCACCCCCGAAGCCACCGGCCGGAACTTTCGCTACGAGGATGCCACCAAGGAGTCCATCTTCACCGGCAACGCCCGCCTCGTCTATCAGGACGTCGTCCTGACGGCCGATGAGATCCGCTACAGCGCCGCCACCAACCTCGCGACCGCCAAGGGCCACTTCGTCCTCAACTATGAAAAGCGCCGCTTGGTGGCCGATGAGGGCACCTACAATCTCGCCACCAAGGCCATCAATGTCCGCCACCTCCGCCTCGGCGAATTCCCCATCTACCTCTCGGGCGACACCGTCGAGGGCACGCTCGACGCGCTCGTCTTCACCAACGCCACGGTCTTCTTCCGCGAGAACGAGGGCTACACCCCCTCCATCCGCGCCCAGAAGCTCACCTATGCCCGCGGCAAGATCGTCCGCGCCGAGGGCCTCGGGCTCGGCCTGCTGGGCGGACATTTCATCAGCTTCCCCCACTTCGAGCAGGCGCTGGATGCCGCCTTCGTCTCCTACATCAGCGGGCGGGTCGGCTATCGTGGCAATCTCGGCGCCCTGGCCGAGCTCGGGCTGCACGTGCCGGTCGCCGAGGGCGTCAAGCTCGGCGCCGACGTCGGCCTCTATTCCTCGCGCGGCCTGATGGCCGGCCCTTCCGGCACCTACCAGCGCGCCGGCGACCACGGTTCCGTCACCGGTTACTTCCGCTCGGGGTACATCTACGACGCCGGGGGCAACCGGAAGAACGACATCCGCGGCGTCCCCGTGCCGCACAACCGCTCCTACTTCGAGTGGCAGCACCAGCAGCGGGCCGGCGACCATTTTACCCTCAACGGCCAGGTGAACTATTGGAGCGACTCGGAGATCCTGCGCGATTTCAACCACCGGCAATTCGACCAGGTCCAGCAGCCCGACTCCTTCCTCGAGGCCGCCTACGCCGGCGACAACTATTCGCTCAGCGCCTTCGCCCGCGTCCACCCCAACCAGTATCACCGCGTGCAGGAGCGCCTGCCCGAGGTCCGGTTCGACCTGTTGCCCATCAGACTGCCCGGCGGCTTGATCGAAAAATTCAGCGCCGCCGCCGCCGTGCTTCAGTCCGACGCCTACGGGTTGGAACCGCAATACCGCACCAACCGCCTCGACGCCTATTACGGCCTGTCCCGCCCGATCACTCCGGTGCCGTGGTTTGCCTTCAACCCCGTCGCGGGCGGCCGCGTGACCCACTATACGGATGCCCTGGGCGCCAAGGACACCTCCACCCGCACTATCGGTGAGATCGGCTTCGACGCCCGCCTGCTCGCCAGCCGCACCTTCGACTACCAGAACGAGATCTGGGAGGTCGATGGCCTGCGCCACCTGGTCGAGCCCAGGCTCTCCTACCGTTATGCCCCCCAGGCCGGCGACGGCCGCGCCTACATCCCGCCGATCGACCGCCGCGCGTTCTCCACCTACCTTCAGCCGCTTTCCATCGGTGACTCGCGCAATATCGACGACCTCACCGCGCTCAACACCCTCCGCCTCTCGTTCGACAACACGCTACAGACCCGCGCCGCCCCGTACGGCTCACGCAACCTCGCCTCGCTCAACCTCGCCGCCGACTACCGTTTCGACCGGCCGGCGGGCACGCGCGCGCTTTCCGACATCTATGCCGAATTCGCCCTCACACCGGCGCCGTGGCTGCGTTGGGAAATCTTCCACCGCTTCGACCCGCATCGCACCAGCCAGCAGGAATTCAACACCGGCCTCACCCTCGTCGACCAGGAATGGTGGTCCGCGCGCCTCGCCACGCACTTCCTCAAGAACAACTATGAGGAGTACTTCCTCGAATACCGCCAGCGCCTCAACGAGGTCTGGGATGTCACCGCACTCTGGCGCTACGACGCCCGCAACCGCCGCTTCAACGAGCAGAGCTACGGCGTCTGGCAGCGCCTCGGCCAGACCTGGGCGGTAAAGTACGAGGTCTCCTGGTTCAACGGCCCCCGCCGCGAAAGCTCCTTCGCCCTCAACATCGAGGTCGAGCTGCTGAAATTCTAAATACCGAAACCTGAGACCTGAAAACAGACCTTCAGCGCCCCCTGGTTTCAGGTCTCAGGCTGCAGGTTTCTCTGTCTGCCAATGAATCCGTCACCCAGCCGGACCCTGTTTTTGATCACGGATTGCACGGATTCTCACGGATGAATGGCCTTGGGTCGAAGCGAGTCGCGGCCGCGTGGCTTAATTGGAGTTCAAAAATGGTCCAGGAACTGCCTTTGATTAATCCGCATCCATCCGTGAAATCCGTGGTTTAAAAAACTTCCCTTTGAATCCAAACATCGCCGCCAACCAGCAGCGCCTGTTCCTCGCCTTCGTGGCCGAGCTGCGGCCGCACCTGCGCCGCGACAGTTCCCTGCCGCGCCGGATCAAGGAGATCTTCGCCCGCAACCGCGCCATCGGCTCCCGCGACCGCAAGCTCTACCGCGAGCTGATCTACACCTACCTTCGCTTCCTCCCGTGGATTGACCCGCTGCTCGACGGAGCGCGGCAGCGCGGAGATGGTCAAGCCGCAGGCTTGGCCCCGACTGCCGGTTCGGAGGCAGGAGGGGCGAGGAACGCGGGCGCCCTTGGGGCGCGCGACGAGCACACCGACGCCGCCCTCGCCGCCAAGATCACCGCGTGGCTCGCCCCCGAGCTGAAACCCACCTCCGCCTACCGCGCCACCCACACCGGCGACTGGCCCACCGCCCCCGCCACCCTCGCCGAGAAGTCCGCGTTCCTCAGGTCTCAGGTTTCAGGTCACAAATTTCCTCCGGAAGCCCTGCTTCCGGCCTGGTTCTCCGCCCACTGCCCCGCCGCCTTCGAGTCGCCGCATCTCGACGCCATCAACAGCCGCGCCAACATCTGGGTGCGCATCCAGGCCAATGACCGCAGCCTGGTGATCGACGAATTCCGCGCCCAAGGCTGGGCCATTGAACAACCCGCCGACTTTCCCGACGCCCTCTGCCTGCCACCCAACGCCGACGTCGCCAAGTCCGACGCCTATCGCCGCGGCTTTGTGGAGATCCAGGACCTCGGTTCGCAGCTCGTTCTCGCCCACGCACCGCAACCGCTGGCCGGCCGCTGGCTCGACGCCTGTGCCGGCGCCGGCGGCAAGACCCTGCAGCTTGCTCGGATGCTCGGTCCGAACGGCCACGTCGACGCCACCGACATCCGCCCCGAAATTCTCGAGGAGCTCCGCGACCGGGCCCAACGCGCCCGCCTGACCAATGTTCGTATTACGAACATTCCGGATGACTCCTACGACGGCGTGCTCGTGGACGCCCCCTGCTCCGGCTCCGGCACCTGGCGCCGCCAGCCCCACCTCAAGTGGTATATGAAACCCGAGACCATCGCCTCCTTCCACCAGACCCAGCTCGAGATCCTGGCGGCCAACGCCTCCCGGTTAAAACCCGGCGGCCTGCTCGTCTACGCCACCTGCTCGCTCAGCCATGGCGAAAACCAAGACACCGTCGCCGCGTTCTTGCAGGCCCATCCCACCTTCTCCGCCGAAAAGCCCCGGGAGAACCACGGTGGCAATTTCGATGGCCTCGGCACGGCCCTGCTGCCCGGCACACGCAACACGGATGGATTTTACGTGGCCCTTCTCAGACACTGACTGTATTGATTGCCCGCCATTGTATGTTTGCAGACGTGAGCCAACCCACCTCAATCGTCCCATGCGCAGATGGCGTCAGGTCGAAATGGTGTTTTTGCTGCACCTTGTCGATTTGGCTGCCGCCGATGTTCCAGCTGTAAATTCGTTCAATGAACCCAGAATTTCTGCGAACCTGATCATTTCAGGCGACGGTAAATACAGGAAAAAAGATTTTGCGGGAGCGTTGATGGACTATGAATTGGCCGTGCGGTTTAGTCCGAATGAAGCGGCCATCCACCTGAATAAAGCCCTGGAAAACCAAGCCCGCGGCGATTCGGCCGGAGCAACCCTCGAGCTGCAAGAAGCCTATTCACGCTATCCAGCGTTGCCTTATATCTATGGTAAATCTGGCGAAACCCGGCATGCAGCGGGTGATTTCTACGGGGCCATTTCTGATTTCACCATCGCCCTTAATCTCCATCCCCGTAGCGGCGAAACCTACGGCGCCCGTGGCGACGCCCAGCTCGCTCTCGGTGAATTCACTGCAGCGATCGAAGATTTCGATCGGGCTATTCCTCTGCTCAATTCCACTGGCTATGTATTTTATCGGCGTGGTGTAGCCAACGGATTGCGCGGCAACACGAACCAGGCAATTAGTGATTTCTCAAAAAGCATCGATAGGCAGCCGAATCTTGCGTCGGCATTCCGTGCCCGGGCCTTCGCCCACACGATGATCGGAAATTGGGAACGTGCCCATGCGGATATCACGCGACTCACGCAACTTGCACCACAAAATGTCGGGCCTTTTCGTGACAGAAGTTGGATCTACGTGTTGCAGGGCGAATACACGCTGGCCTTGAGAGAAATAAAAAAAGCCGATGAGTTGCAGCCCAATGACCTCTATATCAACCGCAACAAGGCGATCGTATTTGACCTGCTTGATGATATCGGGTCGGCACTGGCTGCGTGCGAAAGCGCTCTCCACGCAGCTGAAACAAACAGCAATCCAAACAACAAAATATACCTCCACCTCCAAATGAGTGTATTGCGCCGTCGTATCTTGGGCGAGAAAATCAAATCCGACCCATTCTACGACGATTTATTTCAATGGAGTGACCGTTGGCCCAAACGTATAGCCCTTTATTTGACGGATCACATCACTGCCGAGTCGCTCATCCAAGCAGCTGGACAGGAGAAAAACCCCGAGAGGAGACGACAGCAAAAATGTGAAGCCTATTACTATGTCGGAATGATGTCCGCACTAACCGGCAGACGAGATGATGCGTGCGCGTATCTTCAAAAATGCCTCGCAACCAAACGCCATGAAATGGCCGAATATGTCCTCGCCCAAGGTCAGTTGCGCAGATTTGAGACTACATCCCGTTGAGTAAGTACCATGACCAGATTGTCCCAATAATCGCGCATGGTTGATCACATCACGCACCGCCGATCGGTCCAGTCAAAATCAAGGTAGCCGAGACTGTTTGTGTGGCCAAACCGCCGCTTTTTCCGGTTGCACGCCGTCCGAACGGCCCCTCGACTGGCCCCGTGGTTGCCGAAGCCGATTATCGCATCAAACTTCCTGTTTTCGAGGGTCCCCTCGATCTCCTGCTCTTCCTCCTCCGGAAGAACGAGCTCGATATCTATGACATCCCGATCTCCTCGGTAACCAAGCAGTACCTCGAGGTCATCTACGCCCTCAAGGAGCTCCAGGTCGAGGTGGCGGGCGAATTTTTTGTCATGGCCGCCACCCTGATGGAGATCAAGAGCCGCATGCTCCTGCCCAAGCACCAGCAGGCCGTCGACCCCAACGCCGAGGAGGACGACCTAGACCCGCGCTGGGAACTCGTCCACCAGCTCCTCCAATACAAGAAATTCAAGGAGGCCGCCGGCAACCTCAGCCAGATGTCCCTCGACGCCCAGAACATGCACGGCCGCCACACCTCGGGCTACGCCCCGGCGTCGGAGCGCCCCCTCACCCACGTCGACCGCATCGACCTCTGGAATTCCTTCAACCTCATCCTCCGCCGCCTCGCCGAGAAGCTGGTCGTCGGCCAGATCCACGCCGAACAGGTGACCGTCTCCGACCAGATGGAGTACGTGCTCGGCCAGCTCAAGGCCCGCAAGTCCTTCGTCTTCTCCCAGCTTTTCGCCGAGAAGATCTCCCTCCGCCGCCTCGTGGCGACCTTTCTCGCCGTCCTCGAGCTGACGCGCCTGCGCAAGCTCACGCTGCAGCAGAACGACGCCTTCACCGACATCCTTTGCACGGCGGTCGAGGAGAACGCGCTTGAAACCATGCCCGACCTGAACACGGTGCCGTCCCAACATGAAGAAGGTTCCGCGCCGCCGCAAAGCTAAGTCCGCCCACCTGCTGGGCGTGGGCCTCGACCATGACGACGGCCACAAGCGCCTGACCTCGGCCGAGCAGTTCACCATCGTCGGCGGCTCCGACGAGACCCACGGCCGCATGACCGAGACGGTGATGAAGACCTTCGAGGAGCTGAAGACCCGCGGCAAGCCCCTGCATGCCGTCGAGCCCCAGGAACTCGCCGAGATCATCCACAAGTCCACCCCACGTTAGCGCGCGGTCTCCGTCAGGTCGTCCGTAGCCTTGGCGAAGGATGATCCGCACCGCTAAACTGCAGGGACTCACCGCCCGGTCCACTCCCCCGCTTGCCTTTTTCCTTCCACCAACTTTACTCCCGACCATGTCCGACAAAATCACCCAGCTTGACAGTGCCTCCTTCGCCGCCGGTGTCGCCGGCCCCACACCCGTCCTCGTGGACTTCTGGGCCCCGTGGTGCGGCCCCTGCAAGGCCATCGCCCCGATTTTGGAAGAGCTGTCCACCGAACTCGAAGGCAAGCTGAAGATCGCCAAGGTCAACGTCGACGACAACGGCGACCTCGCCGCCCAGTTCGGCGTCCGCGCCATCCCGACCATGCTGCTCTTCAAGGGCGGCGAGAAGATCGACCAGTTCGTCGGCATGATGGACAAGGCCGCCCTGAAGGGAAAGCTCGGCGCCAACATCTGATCTCCCGCCCGCCCCACGCCCCCGTGGACCACCAGCCGGAAGGCAGCGCGCGAGCGGTCCGACCGGCTTTTTTGTGGGCGGAACCCGGGGAACGGACTGACCGGAGCAGGACGGCGGCTTCCGGGTGCAATTATCCGGCGGCGCCTCGAGGTTGGAGCTTGGAGCCCCGCCGCTTCCGGTTTTAAGTCCACGCCATGTCCGATATCTCCACCCCGCTCGCCGTCCGCGAAGTCAAGGCCCTCAGCCGCAACGGCGGGGACAGCTTCACGAGCGTCCTGCTGATCAAGCGCCTCACTGAGCGCCCGACCAAGACCGGCAATCCCTTCCTCGCCGTCGAGCTCGGCGACAAGACCGGCTCCTTCACCTGCAATTGCTTCAGTGACAACCCGGCCTTCGAGTTCTTCAAGGGCCTCAGGGAGGGCACCATCGTCCGCATCGAGGCCAAGGTGGACTACTACCAGAATCGTTTCTCGCCCAAGCTGCAGCGCGCCGCGGAGATCACCGCCGAGCAGCTCGCCGGCTCCAACCTCATGGCCAACCTGGTCGAGACCGCCCCCGAGGACGCCGAGCAGCTGTGGAGCGAGTTCAACGAGCACATCTCCGCCATCACCCAGGCCGAGCTCCGCGCGACGGTGCAGGCTGTGTTCGACGAGATCGGCGAGCAGTTCCGCCGCGCGCCCGCGGCGGTCGCCATGCACCACGCCTACCGCCACGGCCTGCTGGAGCACACGGTGCACATGGCCCGCGCCGGCCGGGCGCTCCTTCCGCTCTATCCCGAGGTCGATGCGGACCTCGCCCTCGCCGGCATTCTGGTCCACGACACCGGCAAGGTGATCGAATACCAGGGCGACCTCGTCGCTTCCCGCAGCCGGCGGGGCATCCTGCAAGGCCATGTTGTCCTCGGCTACCAACTCGTCCGCAAGGCCGGCCTCAAGGCCCGGCTCAGCGCCGACCTGCTCGAGCGCCTCGAGCACATTGTGCTCAGCCATCAGGGCGAACTGGAGTGGGGTGCCGCCGTCATCGCCGCCACCCCCGAGGCCGTCTTCGTCGCCAAGATCGACGACCTCGACGCCAAGATGGGCATGGTCCAGAAGCTCCTGCGCCAAGCCGGGGAGAACGACGAATTCTCCGACAAACACCTCGGCCTGAACGCGCAGTTGCTGCTCACGAAGCCGGACAAGGGCGCCAAGCCTTGAGCGCCAGGAGGCCCGCCGGGGGCGAGTCTGGTCAGCTGGGGCCAACCCATGCCTCCGCACGGCGTCGAGGAGAGATCCATGATTTTCCTTTGTTGCATCTCGGCGCCTTGGTTGGCTCAGTCTCGTCGCTCGCCTCCTGGTTGAGGCAGCCCGCGTAGAGCATTCCGCCACCCCACCCCATGCCTCCCCTGCCTGATCCGCATGCCATCGCCGTCCTCGTGCTCGTCGTGGTGGCGTTCTACCTTTTCACCCGGGAAAAAATTTCCTTGGAGACCTCCTCGCTCCTGATTCTGATCGCCCTGGTCGTGGGTTTCGAGGTTTTCCCCTATCACCGCGCCGGCCGGGAGCTGCACACCACGGAGTTTTTCTCCGGTTTCGGCCACGAGGCCCTGATCACGATCTGCGCGCTGATGATCGTCGGCAAGGGCATGGAGACCACCGGCGCCCTGCGACCGCTGGCGGCGCTGCTGGCGCGCATGTGGGCGGCCAGTCCGCTGCTGTCTTTTTTGGCCACCCTGGTGCTGGGGGCGGTCTGCAGCGCGTTTCTCAACAACACCCCGATCGTCGTCATGCTGCTGCCGATTTTGATCGGGGTCTCGCTGCGCGCCAAGCAGTCCTCCTCGGGCATCCTCCTGCCGATGGGCCTCGCCACCCTGCTCGGCGGCATGGCCACCACCATCGGTACCTCGACCAACCTGCTCGTGGTCTCCATCGCGGCGGACTTGGGCCTGCGCAAGTTCGGCATGTTTGACTTCGCCGGGCCGGTGATGACCGCCAGCGTCTTTGGCCTCGTCTATCTCTGGCTGGTCGCCCCCCGCCTCCTGCCTGCGCGACAGCCCTTGCTCACCGACTCCTCCTCCCGGGTTTTCGACGCGCTGCTGCACCTCAACGAGGACAGCTTCGCTCACGGCAAGACGCTGGAGGAGGTCCGTAAGAAGACCGGTGATGACATGAAGCTCCTCGCGATCCAGCGCGGCGAGGGCCTCACCCTGAACCGGCACGCCCAGGTCAAGCTCCAGGCCGGCGACCGCCTGCTCGTGCGCGACACCTCGGCCAAGCTCAAGGAATACGAGAAGGCGCTCGGGGCGACCCTGCATGGCGCAGACAACGACGAATTGATCACCGAAGACCATCCTTTGTCCGCCGAAGGCCAGCAACTGGCGGAGATCGTCGTCACGGAGAATTCCTCGCTGAATCGCACGTCGCTCAAACGGGCCCGGTTTGCGGAGAATTCCGGCCTCGTGGTCCTCGCCTTGCAGCGGGTCCGCCAATCCAGTCCCGTCACCAAGAGCGACATCGCCGACGTGAAGCTGCAATCGGGTGACGTGCTGCTGGCCCAAGGCGGCGCCGAAAGCCTCGCGGCGCTGAAACAGCACGGCAAGTTCCTCGTCCTCGACGCCACCACCGACGTGCCCCACACCAAGAAGGCCCCGCTGGCCCTTGGCATCATGTTTCTGGTCGTGGCCACCGCCGCCACCGGGTTCGCCCCCATCGTCGTCACCGCCCTCGCCGGCATGGGCCTGATGCTGCTGACCAAGTGCCTCGACTGGGAGGACGCCGCCGGGGCCCTGAGCACCCAGGTCATCCTCATCGTGGCGGTCAGCCTGGTGCTGGGCCTCGCGCTGATGCGGACCGGCGGGGCCGATTATCTGGCCCTGCTCTACGTGGCCGTCGCCGCCGGACTGCCCAATCCCGTCGTCCTGAGCGGGCTCATGCTGCTGATGGCGGTGTTGACCAACATCGTCTCCAACAACGCGGCGGCCGTCATCGGCACGCCCATCGCGGTCAGCATCGCCGCCCAGCTGGCGCTGCCGGCGGAACCCTTCGTGCTCGCCGTGCTCTTCGGCGCCAACATGAGCTTTGCCACGCCGATGGCCTACAAGACCAACCTGCTCATCTTCAGCGCCGGCGGCTACAAGTTCTCCGACTTCCTCAAGGTCGGCACGCCCCTGCTCGTGATCATGTGGATCACTCTGTCGTTCCTGCTGACCTGGAAATATCAGCTGTGAGGGTGCGGCGTGAGCCGCCTCCGGCTTTGGGGAGGGCCGTTCTCACGTGAGCAGCTGTACGATCCGCACGATCGGCAAAAACAGCGCGATGACGATCGTGCCCACGACGAGGGCGAGAACCAGGATCAGGACCGGCTCGATGAGCGAACTGAGGCCTGCGACGGCGTTGTCGACCTCGGCCTCGTAGATGTCCGCCACCTTGCCCAACATCTCCGGCAACCGGCCGGTGTGCTCACCGACGTCGATCATGCCCGTGACCATGGGCGGAAATATCCTCGTGGCCTCCAGTGGCCGGGCGACCGGGGCGCCCTCTTTCACCCGGTCATGGACCCCGGTAAGGGCGTCGCCCACGCGGGTGTTGCCGCAGGTGTCACGGGTGATGAGCAGCGCGGGCAAAATGGGCACGCCGCTGGCCAGCAGCGTGCCGAGGGTCCGGCAGAAGCGGGCGATGATCCCTTGGAGGAACAGACTGCCAAAAAGCGGCAGCCCCAGGATGGCCGAGTCAACGGTCCGCACCCCGGCCCGCGTGCGGGCGAACAGCCTCAGGCCGAAACCGACCGCCAGAAGCAATCCCAGGACGGACAGATAATGGCTCTTCACGGCGAGGCTGACCGTGAGCACGTACTGGGTGAGCATCGGCAGGGGCGCGCCCTTGAGCAGGTCGGCGAAGATCTGCTGGAACTTGGGTACGACGAACCCGAGCAGACCGAGCAGTATGACGATCGCCACACCCAGGACAATGAGGGGATAGACCATCGCCGCCGTGATCCGGCCACGCAGCTGGAGGCTCTTCTCCTGGAACTGCGCCAGCCGGTCGAGCACGATATCGAGCACGCCACCGGCCTCGCCTGCCCGGATCATGCTGAGACACAGTCGGTCAAAGACCTTCGGATGCCGGCTCATCGCCTCGGACAGCGTCCCGCCGGATTTGATGGTCCCGGCCAGGGCCTCGAGCAGGTGCCGTAACGCTTCATTGCGTGCCTGTCGCGCCAGCACCTCGAGACCGCGCACCAGCGGCATCCCGGCCTTGAGCAGCGTCGCCAGCTGCCGGGTGAAGACCGCGAGTTCCCGGGACCCCACACGGCGGACGAAAAGCAGGTGTAGGGCAGACCGCGGCTGATGGACCGAGGCCGAATCTTTCCGGCTCGTTTCTTTGCGCGGTTTCGTTTTTGCCCCTGCCAGTTCCGCCACCTCCGTCGGGAACAGGCCCTGGCCTTTCAGGATGGCCACGACCTGCTTCACATCTGTGGCGTCAAGCCGGCCGGTCAGTACCGCGCCGCGGGGATCAAGGGCGGTGTAGCTGAAGCGGGTCATCAGAAAAAAAACGCCAGGCTCCAAACGCCAAGCC
>JBKJTZ010000120.1:0-40822 GCA_046590295.1 Lacunisphaera sp. | reverse complement strand
ACCGAGGGCGGTTGAGGGCAACCGCCCCTACCGGCTCAGGCACCGCAAAGTCCAAAACAAAGGGGACGTTGGTATTAATGCTTATAGACCTTGCCGGCCTTCATCATGAGGCTGATGTCGGCGAGCGGGCGCGGGGCCACGCCCTGGTCGCATCCAGCCAAGGGATGCCTCGGCCGCCGCCGGACCCTGTGGTGGTGATAAACCGGGAATACGCCTTCCACCCTGCTGCTCCTACCAGCGTACCCCTCCTGCGGCCCGACCAATTTCCCCTTTCAATCCACGTGGCCGGCAATGTGCCGTCTTGCGCCGGATGAACAACAACCCACAAATCCAGTAGCATATGAACAAATCCGCCAAAACGATCATCACGGCCGCCGCCATCGCCGGCCTCTACCTCGGGGGCCTCGCCGCCAAATCCTACGCCGGCGACGCCGGCTCGACCGCTCCCACGACCGAGAAGGCCAAGGACAGCTGTAAAGGCAAGGATGGCTGCAACGGCAAGAAGGACGCCAAGGCCAGCTGCAAGGGCCACAATGACTGCAAGGGCAAGGGCGGCTGCAAGAGCAGCGACAACGGCTGCAAGGGCAAGAACTCCTGCAAGGGCAAGGGCGGCTGCAGGAGCGACATGGGCGAGAAGAAGGCAGAGCCCAAGAAGATGTAATCTCCTTTCGGCATTTCCGGCCGGGTTCCCGCGAGCCCGACCGGTTTGTTTTTCGAGGCCGGTGCCATGCCCGGCCTCTTTTTTTCCTGGATTTGCCAACCGCGCCGCCGGCCGTATGCTGGGGCGCCCGTCAAGCCCCGCCACCTGTTCCCATGCCCGCCAATAAATTCAACGGCTACACCGACTACGGCATCGGCATCGGCCTGCGCATCCCCCACTACGACCACATTTTGAGTCGGAAGCCCACGGTCGACTGGTTCGAGATCATCTCGGAGAACTTCATGGTCGACGGCGGCCGGCCGCTCGAGGTGCTCGACGAGATCCTCGCCCAATACCGGGTCGTGCAGCATGGCGTCGCGATGTATTTCGGCTCGGCCGACGGACCGAACCAGGAGCATCTGCGCCGCCTGAGGACGCTCACCCGCCGCACGAAGACCCCGTGGCTCTCCGACCACCTCTGCTGGGGCAGCGTGGACGGCACTTATTCGCACGACCTGCTCCCCATGCCCTACACCGTCGCGGCGGCCAAGCTGACCGCGGCGAACATCCGGCAGGTACGCGACTACCTCGAGATCCCGATCGCGGTCGAGAATGTCAGCTCCTATACCGAGTTCCACGTCTCCGAGATGACCGAGTGGGAGTTCCTCACCGAGGTGGTCGAGCGCGCCGATTGCGGAATCCTGCTCGACGTGAACAATATCTACGTCTCGTCGAAGAACCACGGTTTCAATCCCTACGACTACCTCGACCACATCCCGCATCACCGGGTCGCACAGATGCACATCGCGGGGCACACCAAGTTCGAGAAATACCTCCTCGACACCCACGACCACCCGGTGCTCGACCCGGTCTGGCAGCTTTATGCCCACGCCATCCGGCAGTGCGGCGTCACCGCCACCCTCCTCGAATGGGACGACAAGATCCCGACGTTCGACGAGGTCCATCACGAGGCCCTGAAGGCCAATGAATTCATCGCCCAGGCTCGCGAGGCGAAAATCCCCGGGCCGCGCGAAATCGTTCGCTCCCGTCCACGTTGAGCCCTTTGACCCAGATGTCTGAGGGCGGCGGGACGATCAGTCCCGCGAGGCCTATGCCTCGATCGCCCCAACCCGCGGGACTGATAATCCCGCCGCCCCTCGCAGCAAGAAAGTATGCCCGCTAAATCAAAGCGTTTTGCCCCGGCCAAGGTCGACTCCCGCGCGGACCTGGCCGACCTGCAGCGCGCCATGTGGCGCGTGGTTTCGCGGCCGTTGACGGACGACAGCCGCATGCAGCGCCGCTGGACCGATGGCCGGCCCACCACGGCCGTGGCGGCAACGATCGCGAAGCCCAACGACCGGCTGACCTCCTTCGAGCGGCTCGAGATCTACAACCGCATGTATTGGTTCCGGGTGCTCGACAGCCTCTATGAGGACTGTCCCGGGCTGCGCGCGGTGCTGGGCGACAGAAAATTCGTCCGCCTGGCCGAGGCCTACCTCGTCCGGCATCCCTCGCGTTCCTTCACCCTGCGCAATTTGCCCAGCCGGCTGGCCGGTTTCATCCGGGCGCATCCGCGCTTCACCCGGCCCCACACCGCGCTCTGCCACAACCTCGCCCGCTTCGAGTGGGCGCGGGTCGAGGTGTTTGACACCGCCGCGCTGCCGGTGTTCTCGGTCGATGATCTGCTCGGCCTGTCGCCGGCCCGGCAGGGCCGGCTGAGGCTCGCGCTGCAACCCTACCTGCAGCTGCTGCGGCTGGATTATCCGGTGGACGAGTTCATCCTCGCGGTGAAAAAGGGCGAGGCCGGGCTGCTCCGCGGCGACGCCAGCAACGCCCCGACGGAGAGGCGCCGGCGGCCGGAAATAAAAACGAAGCTGCCGGCGCGCGCCCGCACCCATGTCGCCGTGCACCGGCTCGACAGCCGGATCTACTTCAAGCGGCTGGAGCCCGCCGCCTACCGCATCCTCACCGCGCTGCGCGCCGGCGCCACGCTGGAGCAGGCGCTGGGCACCGGCCTCCCGCGCACCAAAAAAGTCCAGGCCGCCCACGCGGAGCGGGTGCAGGGCTGGTTCCGCAACTGGATGGAACTCGGCTGGCTGTGCCGACGATGAAGTGGCACGGGCTTCCAGCCGGTGAATGCCTGCGGCTGGAAGCCGCAGCCACACAATCGGCGGAATAATTCCTCCAACCCACCACTCCCACCCCCATGCAACTCCGCCCCTTGCTGGCCAAGTTCGATTCGCTCGCGTCCCTCCTGCAATCGCCGCTCCTCCTCGTCGTTCGCCTCTACTGGGGCCTGTCATTTGCCCAGACCGGCTGGGGCAAGCTCATGAATCTGGACCGCACGGCCGGGTTCTTCGCGTCGTTAAATATCCCGATGCCAAAGATCAATGCCGTCGCCGCGGGCGCGACCGAGTGCCTGGGCGGCCTGTTGCTCGCGCTCGGCCTGTTCGCGCGCCCGGCCTCGGTGCCCCTCATCTTCACCATGATGGTCGCCTATGCGACCGCCGACAGCGAGGCGCTGCAGGCCCTCTTCCGCGAACCCGACAAATTCGTCAGCGCCGCACCCTTCCTGTTCCTGCTGGCCTCGCTGGTCGTGCTCGTGTTCGGGCCGGGCCGGTTCTCGCTCGACGCGCTGCTCTTCGGGCAGAAGGCCGGCGCGAAGTGAGCCTGGAACCGGAGCCACGGCGACCCTGCCGTGGCCGGATGCGGCGTCAACCGGCCGCCGGTGGATTGCAGAGCTCCTCGTAGGCGCAAATGATCGCCCCGAACCCCAGCGGCAGGGTGAAGATGACGCCGATGAAGAGGCCGATGAGGCCGAGCAGGGCGAGGATGCCGCCGAGCAGCACGACAAAGAAAACGCGGAACCACTGCCGGGTGACGACCCGCCGGCTGACTTCCATCGCGGTCCACGGGCTGAGCCCCTTGTCGATCACGAGGATCGGCGTGAAGATCCAGGAGACCCCGAGGTAGACCAGGGGCAGCGCGCACACCATGACGCCGGCGATCAGCAGCGGATTCGGTTGACCGCCGCCACGCACCGCCAAGGCGATGAAGACCGCCCAGGGGGCGACCAGCACGAGGGCGGCGGCCAGGGTGAGCAGCACCGTCAGCAGGTTGGAGACGATCAGCGGCCCGAGTGCCAGCGAGAACCCGGCGAAACCGTCGCTGAATTCGCGCGGTTCGCCGCGCAGCTTGCCGAGATAAAAATAGTAAAGGCCGCCGTAGAAAACCCCGGCGAAGACGAGGTTCACGATGCCGCCCAGGACGGGGACCAGTCCCAGGATCATCAGGATGAGCAGCACCACGAAAGTCACGCCCACCAAGGGCAGCAGGTTGGCCTTCCAGAGTTCAAAACTGCGGCCGAGGCAGCCGAACACGTCGATGGGCGCCGCGCGCGCGATGAGGTCGTCGGCGTAGGCCTTGGCGTCCACCGGGCCGGCGGGCCGCACGGCCTCGGCGGCGCTGACGGGGGCCGCCGGGGCCGCGGCGGGCGGCGGGGCGCCGGCGGCGGCATTGAATTCGGAATAATCCCCGAGGGTCTTCCACTCGGTCTCGCCCACGCGCTGGGCCTTGGTCTGCAGGTTGGCCCGTCCGCCGGTGATCCACGCCTTGATCTGGTCGGCCGCGACCGGCCCGTATTCCTTTCCGTCCGCACCTTGGATGGTGAACATAGTGGCCGCAGTTTGCGCGCCGGCGGTCCAAGGTCAACGCCGGGGTGGGGAGACCGTTTGCTGGGCGGTGGGACCATCCTTTCCGCGAGGCCTGGGGGGAAGGACAACCCGTGGGACTGATCCTCCGGCCGCCAGGCCACCTCCTGCCGTTTACTCCTCGCCGGATTTTTCGTGGACGCGCTGGCGGAGGCTCTTGGTGAGTTTCTGGTGGTGGGACTTGTGCTGCTGCTGGGCGGCGCGGTCGGTGCGACGCACCTCGTGGGCGGTGGCGCGGCCCAGCCGCAGGTAACTATCCCAGCGGGCCGCGGCGAGCGTACCGCCGGCCAGCGCCGACCGCACGGCGCACCCGGGCTCGACGGTGTGTGTGCAGTCGCGGAATCGGCAGCCGGCCGTGAGGGCGGCGACGTCGCCAAAAGCCGCGGCGACGCCGGCGGCGGCGTCCCACGGCTGGAGCTCGCGCATGCCGGGCGTGTCGATCACGATGAAGCCGCCGGGAGCGACCAGCAGCTCGCGCTGCGTCGTCGTGTGCCGGCCCTTGCCGTCGACGTCGCGCACCGCCTGGGTGTCCTGGAGGTTTTGACCGACGAGCCGGTTGATCAAGGTGGACTTGCCGACCCCCGACGAGCCGAGCAGCGCGATGGTGGCGCCGGGCGTGAGGTAGGGGGCGAGCGCCTTGAGCCCGCGCCGGGTCTGGGCGCTGACGATGAACACCGGCACGGCGGGCGCCACGAGGGCGATCTCGGCGGGCAGCGCGGCGGCCTCCTCGTCGGCGAGGTCGGCCTTGTTGAGCAGAATGACGGGTTGCGCGCCGCTGGCCCACGCGGCGGCGAGGTAGCGCTCCAGGCGGTGCAGGTGGTAGTTGCCGTCGAGGGCGCTGACCAGAAACACGGTGTCGACGTTGGCGGCGACCACCTGCTCGATTTCCTCCAGGCCGGCGGCCTTGCGCGAAAACCGGGTGCGGCGCGGGAGGACGGCATGGATGTGGACCCGGGCCTCCTCGCCCGCCTGCGGGGTCACCGCCACCCAGTCGCCGATGGCGGGAAAATCCGCCTGCGCCGCCGCGGTGTTGATGAACTTGCCCGAACACGCCCCGAGTCTCGCCCCGGCCTCGCCCGTGACCTCGTAATAACCCTTCAACTCCAGCGTGACGCGCCCGGGCACGCAGCCCGCTGCCGCGTGGGGGGCAAAGGCCGCCGCGAAGTGTTCGTCCCAGCCGAGTTCAGCCAGCGTCATCAGTGAGCAGCTTGGCCACTTCGGGACCGGTCCGCCAGAACAGAGCGGTGTGGCCGACCGCGCCGACGCATTCGCTGGCGGTGGCGGTCGCGAGCGTGACATGGAGCGCCGCCCGCGCATGCCGGTCCTGGCCGCCGGAAAAGCGCACCTTGACCAGCCCGCGCCTGGTCAGCTCGCGGTCAAGCTGGGCCACGACGGCGGGCGCGGCCCCCTCGCGGCCGACCTGCAGGGTGTCGGGCATCGTCTGGCCGACCCCGCGGAGTTTGGTGCGCTGGGCGCCGGAGAGGAGGACGGTGGACATGGGTTAAGGCATGACACGCCGGGCGGGTCCGGGGAAAGCCCCAAAAGGAGTAATTTGCTCCTGCAACCGGTGCCCGAGAATTGGCAAAGAATGGCGAGAGCGGCCGGGAGCGTTGGGCTATCCTCGGGCATGCCACTCAAGGCCCACGGTTCCGCACCGGTGGTGATGGAAACCCCGGCCCTTCTCCCCACCCCCCGCCGCGTCCCGGCTGCCGGCGCCCAAGGGGTTGCAGCCAGCACCTTTCGCTACCAGGGAATTGAGCCGCGGCCCCGGATGTATGTCGTGCTGGCGGGGCTGGTCTCGCTCGCCCTCCACGCCGGGTTGGTTTTGGGTTTCAACGAGCATAAGGTCCCGAAACGGGTGGTCTTCGTCGAGGAGCCGCCGGCCGAGCTGCTGATCATGCCCGACCTGTCCGAGCCGGAGGAGGAAAAGCTCACGGACCTCAACGACGATGAGCCGATCGAGATGGCCGTGCAGGTGCCCATGCTGCAGGATGTGCCCCTGAACCTGCCGGTCGATTCCAGCTTCACCCAGCTCATCGACCCGACCATCCCGATGAAGCTGGAGGGGGCCGCGAGCCAGGTCATGGCCATCCCGCTCAACATCCAGCGCGGCCGGCCGGACACGAGCGGGATCAAGAACCTCTTCAATATCGCCGACCTGGACCGCCGGCCCGAGCCCATCATGCAGACCCCGCCGGTGTTTCCCTATGAGATGAAGCAAAAGGCCCCCCAGGCTAATGTCCGGGTCGGGTTCATCGTGACGTCCCAGGGGGACGTCATCTTGCCCTACATCATCAGCAGCTCGGACAGCGGATTCGAGCGCGCCGCGCTGGATGCGGTGGTGCGCTGGAAATTCAAGCCCGGCATGCGGGGTGGGCGGAGGGTCAACACCCGCGTGGAGCAACCGATCGACTTCAAGGTGGTGGACGAGTCCTGACGACGCGCGGGCTCAGGGGGCCGCAAAGGCGGTGAGCGGCAGTTCGCGCCATTGGCCGGCCGGCAGGTCCGCCAGTTCGAGGTGGCCGAACCGCGCGCGATGCAACGTGAGCACCTCGGTGCCCTGGCTCGCAAACATCCGCCGCACCTGGTGGTAGCGTCCTTCCGTCAGCGTCAGCTCGGCCTCGCGGGGCGAGAGGATCTGCAGCCCGGCGGGCGCACACGGTGTCGGCTCGTCCTTGAGCCGCAGCGTGCCGCGGGCGAAGAGCGGGATGAGGTCGGGGGAAAGGTCGGTGGTGACCGTGGCGCGATAGACCTTCGGCACCTTGTGCTTCGGGGAGGTCAGCCGGTGGACGAGCTCGCTTTGGTCGGTCAACAGCAGCAGGCCGCTGGTGTCCTTGTCCAGCCGGCCGATGCTCGTGACGGGCGGATGGCGCGCGCGCCAGCGCGGCGGCAGGAGCGTATAGACATTCGGGCCCTCGCGCTCGTCGTGCGAGCACACGAGGCCGACGGGTTTGTGCAGCAGGAGCAGCAGCCCGTCGGGATGGTCGGGCGCCGCCCCGTCAATGCGCACCTCGCCCGGCGCGGCCTTGGTGCCCGGGTCGTCGGCGACCACGCCGCGCACGGTCACGCGGCCGGCCGCGACCCACGCCCGCGCCTCGCGGCGGGAGCAGTAGCCCAGGTTGGCCAGGAGCTGGTCGAGCCGGCGCATGCCCGAAGGTTTGCCACGAATCAGGGCAAAAAGACACGAAAAGAATATCCGCGGGCGGCCGGCGGATATTTTTGTGTCATTTCGTGCCTCTTTGTGGCCGTCTCGTCCGTAGGGTAGAACACATGCGCCTGATTATTATTCTGATGTCTGCGACCGCAGCCCTGGGGTCGCTGCTGACCTGGGTGCGCGCACCGGACTATCTGTGGGCGTGGAAGCTGGCCATCGCGGTCGGTGAGTTCGGCCATTGGTTCGTTTTGCTGCCCCTCGGGCTGGCGGTGATTGCCCTCGGCGCGACAACCGGAGCCTGGCGGATGTCCATCCTGCTGCTTTGCGGGGTGGCGGTCGCCGGCCTCCTCCGGCCTGCCTTCAGTGCGTGGCGGATCGGCCATGAGCTGGGGGTCGGCGCGTTTTCGTGGGTGCGGCTCTATGGGCAGGCACGGCCGGCCCCGGTGGTGGTGCGGACGGAGATCTTTGCCCGGCCGGAGGGGCAGGAGCTCAAGGTGGATATCTATACGTCCGCCGTGGTGAAGGATAACCTCGAAAACCCGCGGCCCTGCATCGTGCTCATCCATGGTGGCGGCTGGGATGGGGGCGATCGCACGCAGCTGGCGGATTGGAATGCGCGCTTCGTGGCGCAGGGGTTTGCCGTGGCTGCGATCAGCTACCGGCTGGCGCCCCGCTGGATCTGGCCGGCGCAACGCGACGATGTGCTGGCCGCCCTCGCCTGGCTCAAGGCCAACGCCGGGCGGCTGAACCTTGACCCGGCCCGCCTCGTGTTGTTCGGCCGCTCCGCCGGCGGGCAGATCGCCACGGCCGTCGCTTACGGGGCGCGGGATCCGGCGATCCGCGGCGTCATCGCCCTGTATGCGCCCCACGACATGCCGTTCGCTTGGTCGGTCTCGCGCGAGGATGATGCGCTCAATTCCATCCGGCTCATGCGGCAGTTTCTCGGGGGTCCGCCCGACACGCCGGAGCGTCTGGCCCGCTACGAGTCGGCCAGCGGGCAGCTGCTGGCGCGACGGGATTCGCCGCCGACGCTGCTGATCCACGGCCGGCCCGACACGCTCACCTGGTATCGTCACAGCGAGCGCCTGGCCGCGCGGCTCCAGGAATTGGGCGTGCCCCACACCCACCTGCAGCTGCCCTGGGCGACGCACGGCTTCGATTTCAATCCCGATGGCCCTGGTGGCCAGCTGGCCGATCATGCCCTCCGGCGTTTCCTGGCCGGGATCACCCGCTGAGCCCACCCGGCGGGGGCGGGATTTTTTCGCCGATTCCGGGCCGGACTACTGCGGGCGGCCGGCGGCGGTCACCCGGGTCCTGATCCGGAGGAGCAGATCGTCGGCGGTGATGTAGAGGGTCCGACCGTCGGCGTCACCGAACGCGCAGTTGGCGGTGGAGCGGCCGGTCAGCAACGATCCGAGGTGCCGGCCTGCGGGGTTGATGATAAGCACGCCCCCGGGACCGGTCGTCCAGAGGTTGCCGCCATCATCGACCTTCAGGCCGTCAAAACTGCCGCCGCGCCGGGTCCGCGCGATCAGGTCCTTGCCGTCAAAAAACACGCGTCCGGCCCCGGCCGCGCCGTCGGCGTTGAGCGAGTAGGCCATGATGACCGGCCGGGGTCCGTGCGAATTGCCGACATAGAGCGTGCGTTCGTCGGGCGAGAGGGCGAGGCCGTTGGGGCGTTCCATGTCCCGGGCGATCACCGTCAGCCGGCCGTCGGTGCCCAGGCGGTACACCCCGTGGAATTCGGTCTCCGGCTTCAGGTCGCCGGGCAGGCCATAGGGCGGGTCGGTGAAGAACAGGTTGCCGGCGCGGTCGAAGCAGAGGTCGTTGGGGCTGCTCAGGCGCCGGCCGTCGTAGCGATCGACGAGGGTCTCGAAAGTTTTCCCGTCCGCGGCGAGTCGCGCGACCCGGCGGTCGCCGTGCTGGCAGAGGACCAGCTGACCCTGCGGGTCCAGGGCGAGGCCGTTCGAACCGGGTTCCCGTCCGCGGCCGAGGGCACCGGTGAACCCGCTGGGTTCAAGAAACACGGAGACGCCGGCGCCTTCCTGCCAGCGATAGACGCGGTTTTCCGGGACATCACTGAACAGTAAACAGGCCCGGGCCGGCACCCAGACGGGACCTTCCGACCAGGTGAAGCCCTCGGCCAGTTTCTCCATGGCCGCGTCCGGGGCCAGCAAGGCGTCGAGCGCCGGGTCGAGGCGTTCCACCGAGCCGTGGATGGCGTAGGGTGCGGTGGCGGAGGTGATCGGGGCCGGCGCGGCGGCGAGCAAGGCCGGGAGCGCCGGCATCAGGGCGAAAATGCAGGGGCGGATTCTCATGGGCGGACTCAAAGCAAGGCAGCCCCGCGGCCGGCTGGCAAGCGAGGGCCTCGTCACCACGCGATGCGCAAGCCCCCCAGCAGCCGGCGCGGCGTGCCCGTGTTCACCACGCCGTCGGGGCTCCGGCCGGTCTCAATCCGGGCGGCAGCGAGATTCTCTGCCGTCACGTATAGTTCGCATCCCGGAGCGGCCTCGTAGCGCACCCCGAGATCCACCACGGCGGCGGCGCCGAGCCGGAGCAGGTTCTCATCGTCCTCAAACTGGCGGCCGAGCAGGCGGAGGCGCGGCGTGAAATGTAATCTGTGCGCCGGTTGCCACGTGGCGCCGAGTGCCGCCGAGTGCCGCGGCACCTGCGCCAGGCGTCTGCCGGCCAGTCCCGGGGCGAGTGCCGCGGACCGCACGGTGGCATCATTATAGAGATAGTCGGAGGTCAGGGTCAGGCGGGGGGCCGCCTGCCATTGGGCGGAAAGTTCCAGGCCGGCCACGCGCGTGCGGTCGAGGTTCAACCGCTGGCGGCCGGTGCCGCCGGCGGGGACAAACCCGACCACGGGAAAGGTGCCGGGACCGCGATGGAGTGTGACGTTGCCGACGGCGTTGCGCAGGTCGTTCCAGAACAGGACGGCGCCCAAGGTGAGGGTCGGCGCCACGTGGTCGACGCCGAGCTCGGCGCTGGTCACGCGCTCGTTGCGCAGGGCGGCGTTGGCCTCGGTGATGACGTTGCCCACCCGGAAGGGCCGGTAGAGCTCGTTGAGGGTCGGCCGCCGGAATGCCTGCTGCGCCGCCGCCCGCACCCGCCACGCGGGCGCGGGTGTCCAGACGAGACCGGCGCTCGGACTGAACTCAAGGCCGTCGCGACCGGCGTAATGGTCGTCGCGCAGCACGGTGCCGGTCGCGCGGTCCGTCTCGCGCCGGTGGCCGTCACTTTCGCTCCAGCCATCAAGCCGGGCGCCGAGCAGGGCGCGCCAGGCGGGGGCGAGGGCGCGTTCATGCAGCGCGAAGATCCCGGCGAATTCCTGCGTGCCGCCGGCGAGGCGCTGCCGGGAGAAGCTGCCGGTGCTGAAGGTGAAGTGCTCCCGCGTCTCGCCCCGCACGCGGCGCAGGTCGACGCCGGCGCTGGTGCGCGCCCCGGCGGGATGGGTCCAGGATCCGGTCCATGCGGCACCCAGCGCGGCCGCGGGCACGGCGAACTGGTCGCTGGCGGGCGTCTCCGTGGTGCGGGTGGCATTGACCGAACTGAACGTGCTGCGGAACGATTGGTCCTGTCCGTAGGCGAGGGCGGTCCAGCCGAAGCCGCCCGCGGGCGCGACCTCCAGCGCGACCGAGGTGAAGTGTTCCGCGGTGGCGTTGCGCTGGTAGGCGGTGCCGTTGCCCCGCTTCTCCGCAAAGGTCCGGCCACTGACCGTGAGCCGGGCGCGTCCGCCGACCGGCTGGCTCCAGCGGGCGCTGAGCCAATGATGACGGCTCCACGCCGCGATATCCACCGCCCCTCGGTCCTCCGGGGCGACGAGCTTGAACCCGTCGGTGGAAAAGTCGCGGCCGGTAATCTGCAGCGTGCCGGTACCGAGCCGCTGGCTGAGGGCGAGTTCGGCGCTGCGGGTGGCGAAGTCGCCCAGACTGGCGGCGATCCTTCCTGTTGCAATGTAGGGTCGCCGCTCGCCGGCGGACCGCGGCCCGGCGTCAAGCGCCGGCCCCACCGGTTCGCTGAGCAGTTGGACCACGCCGCCGAGGGCGGCGTTGCCCCAGGCGGTGGCACCGCCGCCGCGCACGAGTTCGGCGCCGGCGAGCGACTCGCGCGGCACCTTGCTCCACGTCACCCAGCCGCCGAAAGGGTCGTTGAGCGGCACGCCGTCGAGGAGGACGAGCGAACGGCTGGCGCCGCTGGGGCCGAGCCCGCGGAGTGAGACGCCCTGCGCGGTCGGATTGGCGGTGAGGCTGTCGCTGCGGCGGAAGAGGCTGAAGCCCGGCACACTCCGCAGCGCGCCGTCGAGCGTGGCGGTGGGGGCGTCGCGGAGTTGGCCGCCACCCAGCCAGACCGTGGAAAACGGCATCTGCCGGGGCGGCCCGGCCTGGCGCGTGGCGGTCACGACCACATCAGGCAGCTGGAGCTGTGCGACCAGCGGGGCGGTGCAGGCGAGCAGGAGCGAGAGGCGCTTCACGGCAGACCGGGCCGGCTGCGGGCGAGCGCAACCTCTGCCGGGGTGACGGGCACGGTGACAGGCGGGGTGACGAACTGCGAGCGGGCGTAGGTCGCGAGCGCGGCGATCTCGGCGTCAGTCAGGTGAGCCTGGGGCGCCATGTCATTTTCGTAGGCCGCGGCGCCCTCGCCCAATACGGCCGAGCCGCGCAGGATGAGGGTGAGGAGCAATTGCGGGTCAGGATTGGCCAGCCAGGCGCTGCCCTTGATCGGGGGCTGCAGGTAGGGCACGCCGTAACCGTCGGCCATGTGGCAGGTGGCGCAATTATCCGCGAACAGGGCGGCGCCGTCGGGGGATGGGCCCGGAGCCGGGGCGGCGGCCGGGGCGGGCGGCGGCTCGGGCCGGGCACAAGCCGCCAGCAGCAGCACCGGAAGCAGGCGGACGATTTTCCTCACTGGGCTTCGCCGGTGTAGATGATGCGCCAGACGCGGCCGTGGGCTGAATCTGAGATGTAGAGCGAGCCGTCGGGGCCGACGGCGACGCCGTTGGGCCGGTGGGCGGCGTCGTTGGGCGAGGCGAGCTCGGCCTTGCCCGCGAAGTTGTCGGCGAAGACCTCGTAGTCACCCGTCGGCAGGCCCTGCGCGTCAAAGGGAATGTAGACGACCTTGTAACCCTTCTGGGGCAGCGGGGCGCGGTTCCAGGAACCCTGGAAGGCGAGAAAGGCGCCGTGGTGATACTTGGCGGGAAACTGGGTGCCGGTGTAGAAGGCGAGCTGCATCGGCGACCAGTGGGCGGGGAAGGAGATGAGCGGCTCGTCGTATTTGCCGGGCGCGGCGAGCTTCATGCCGTCGCCGCCGTATTCCGGATTCATCAGGCGGAGCCGGCGGCGTGGGTCGACATAGGTGTAGGGCCAGCCGAAGTCGGAGCCGTCCTTCAGCAGGTGGAAAACCTCGGCGGGATTTTCGGCGTTGTCCTCGGCGGAAAAGAACTGCGGCGCCACGGTGTTGAGCTGGTCGCGGCCGTGGATGCTGACGAACAGCTGGCGGTTGACCGGGTTGAGCGCGATGGTGGTGGCATGGCGGTGGCCGGTGGAAAAATGATATCCGTCCGCCTGGGTCTGCTCGAGCTGGTCCGGATCGAAGCGCCAGAAGCCGCCGTGGGTTTTCAGGAATTCGGTCGCATCCTCGCCCTGGGCGCCGCGCGCGCGATCCTTCTTGCCGCCATAGGCGTTGGAGGGCGAGCCGGTCTCGACGTAGAGCTGGCCGTCGGCGCCAAAGGCGAAGACCTTGGCCTCATGCTGGCGGCCGTTGGGCAGGTCGCGGATGACGCGCTGGGGTTCGCCGGCCGGCACGAGTTCGCCGGGCGCCAGGGCGTAACGGAAGACATGGTCGTCGGTCGACGTGTAGAGCCAGCCATCGCGCAGGGCGATGCCGGTGCCGCCGCCGGAGCCGAATTCCTTGATGACGTCGGCCCGCCCGTCGCCGTCGGTGTCGCGCAGCGCGTAGATCCCGGCCTTGCGGGTCTTCACATAGATGTCGCCATTGGGCGCGACGGCCAGGTTGCGCAGGGGCTTCAGTTTGTCGGCCACGACCACGGCGCGGAATCCGGGGGGCAGCGTGAGGCCGCCGTTGTCGGCGTCGGGCGCAGGCAGGGCCGCGCGGGCGGCCACCGGGACGAGCAAGGCGAGAAGAAGCACGGGGGATATTTTCATATGGGAGGACAGAATGGGCGAAGTGACGGGAAAAGCAAAGCCGGTGGTGAGCGGGTTGTCGGGCCCGGGCGCGCGGGCCGGAAATTAGGGCTGGCGTCGGGCCAAGGGATGCGGGATGCGTTGCATCTACCATGGCCAACTGGGAATATAAAGTCATCAGCAGCGGCAAGGGCGGCTTCGCGTCGCCGGCGCTGATGGAAAAATTTATCAACGACCTCGGGCAGGAGCAGTGGGAGATCATCAACTTCCACACCGCCACCGACAACGCGCTGGCGTTCACCGGGCTCGCCCGCCGCCCCGTGACGCGGGACTGGACGCTCGAGGATGCCGCCGCCGCCGCCGCGCGCGCCGAGACGGATAAGCTCCGCGTGGAGTTTGAGGCCAAGTTCAAGGCCGCGACCACCGGCGCCGCCGCCCCGGCGGAGGAGCCCCCGGGGACGCTGATCGAGGAAAAGGCCGCGGCCGACGACGGTTTCCGCCGCCCGAAGGACACGGAACGCGACGGCGACCCCGATGCGCCCGAGGACGCGTGGGAGAAGCTCGCCGCCGAGGATGAGCTGCCGACCTTCTTCGAGGCCCTCATGCCGCACATGCGCCCGAACAACCGCGGCCCGGGCCGGTCGGTGGGCGTGGATTTTCTCGCCAAGAAATGGAAGCTGGAGGAGGCGGAGATCAAGGGCGCCCTCGTCGAGTGCGGCCTGCAGATTCCCGCCGACGAGAATGCCAAGCCGGTCTACGTCGAATACGACGGCGATCTGTTCTGGGTGAACATCAACCGGCGCGGCGAGACCTGGGTCAACACCCGGGAGAAACCGGATCAGGTGTTCCGCATCGTGGCGGGCACGCGCGTGGCCGACGAGGATGTCCCGGCCGACCCCGCCCCGGCCCCCGCGGCGCGCCGCGAGGAGCCCGTCCGCGAGCCCCGGCCCCCGGCGCCCGAAAGGCCGCGGCCGGAACCCCGGCCGGCCGCCGGCCCGCAGACCTTGCTCGCCAAGATCCGCGGCATGATGCGCCGCAACCGCCGCGGCCACGGCTGGTCGGGCAGTTTCCCCTATCTGACCAAGGCCCTGAAGCTCGACGAGGCGGCGCTGCTCGCCCAGCTCGCCGAATTCGGCCTGCGCCTCGAGGGGGGCGACGCGCCCGTGATGGCCGAGGAAAACGGCTTCACCTACTGGCTGAACAAGAACCAGCGCGGCGAAATCTGGATCAACGCCGAGGAGCTGCGGGAGAAAAAAACGGGGGCGACCCCGGCGCAGGCGGAGCGCGAGTATCAGGCGCCGCACCGCGAGGAGACCGCTCCGAAGCCGCCGCTGCCCGTGGAAAACATCCTGACCGCCGTGCGGCTGCTGATGCAGCCGAAGAAGCGCGGCGAGGGTGTCACCGCGCTGGTCCAGGAACTTGCCGCCGAGCTGGAGAAGCCGGACGATCAGATGCTCGCGCTGCTGACCTCGACCGGCTTGCGGCTGCCCGAGTCCCCGAAGGCCAAGCCGACGTTTGCCGAGCATGGCGGCGAGATCTACTGGCTCAACGCCAACGCCAAGGGCCAGGTGTGGCTCAACGCGAAGCAGTCCGCGGCGACCAAGAAAGCCTCGACCGCCAAGGCGGCGGCGGAGAAACGCGGCAAGAAAGCGGCGGACTGATCCTCCTCGCGTCGATCAGGCCGGGGGAGGTGGGTGGCGGGCTTTGGTCCCTGGCGCCCTACCCAATGTCCGTCGGGGTGTAGGTCGGCAGCGTCTCTGCGTGAAAGCGGGCGAGTGCGGCGAGCTGGTCGGCGATGAGACGGTCGGAGCAGCACGCGGGCATCCGGCCCGAACCGCTGGCCGGGTGCCCCGCCTGGGCCCATTGGTCGAAGATGCCCGGCATCACGAGACGCACCGAGGGCTCATTAATGCTGCGGTTTGTCCGCCGGGTGGCGTAGTCGCGATTGCGGCGGATGAGTTCGGCGTCGAACTCGGGCCCGAGCACGTTGGCGGTGGGCGTTTTACTCGAGTGGGTGCGGAGCTCGAGCCACCATTCGTGGCAGTTGACCGTCTGGCCCGCGGCGATTCGTTGGCTGTAGGGGGCGACGTGGAAATGGACCGGCTGCCAGCCGTTGCGACTGCAGACGTCGAGCAGGGTGTTGGTCAGATCGCGCTCACTCACCTGCTCGCCAAAGCGGTTCAGGAGCATCTTCGTGCGGCCGGCGAACAGCAGGCGCGGCGGGTCGACGGAAAGGAAGCGGACGATGTCCCCGGACACATACCGGCAGAGCCCGGCGGGGGTGGTGAGGACGAGCACATAGTTGGTGCCGGGCTGGACCTGCGCCAGCGGCAGGCACTCGTCGCCCGCCTGGGCCAGCGTTTCCTCGTTGAACCGCCGCAACGGCAAAAACTCAAAGAACACGCCAGCGTCGGCGAGCAGGCGCAGGCCGGGGGGGAGCGCGTTGTCCTGGGCGGCAAAGAGGCCTTCGGCCGCGGCGAAGAGTTCGTGGCTGGCGACCGTCGGGCCGAGCGCGGCGCGCAGCGCCTCCTGGTGGAGGCCCAGCGGCGCCCCGGTATGCACGAAGCACTCCAGGTTCGGCCACAGTGCCTGCAGGTGGGGCCGGCGCTGGTCCGGGCCGGCCGCCTCCCGGGCGGCGTGGACCAGCGCGCTGACCGCGCGCGGGGTGCCGCCGATCAGGGTGACGTTGTGCGGGAGCATGGCGGTGATCGTGGCGGCGGTCTTCTCCGGTCCCTCGGCCAGGCGGGCGATGGCGGGCGGCGGCGCGTAGAGGTTGGTCTCGGCCCAAGGCGTGAGACACCGCGCCAGCAAGCCGTCGAGGCCGGTGCGGCCGGTGCCGTTCTCCTCCGTCAGGGCGGTGCTGGTGCCGGCGTGGAGGTGGCGACCGAAAAAGACCCGCGCGTGACCGGCCCGCGCGGCGTACAGGTAGAGCGAGTCGCGCAGGGCGCGGCGGACGTGCGCCAGCATCGGCGCCGGCACGGGCAGGAGCCGCGCTCCTTCCCCGGTGGTGCCGGCCGTCTCGACAAAGAGGGGGCAGCGGCCCGGCACCAGGACGTCCGCCTCGCCGGCCCGCATGCGGGCGACCAACGGCGCGAAGTAGCCGGGCAGGCGCGGCGGGACTTTTTCACGGAACTGCGCGTAGGTCGTGGCCGCGGTGAGGCCGTGGCTCCGGCCGAACTGCGTGCCGGCCGACTGCGTCATCAGCCGGCCGAACGCGGCGGCCTGGGCCGGGACGGCGCGGCCGGTCGCGGTGAGTTGCCGGCGGAATTTCGTCACTGCGTAGCCCGCCCAGAAATTGACCAGAAATCGTGGCGCCAGCGTCATCGGCGGCCATTCAACGGGGAGCGGGCGCGAACGCCACCGGGATTTTCCCCCCGCGGATAATATTAGTTGTACCACCGGGCTTCGGGGTTGCCGCCTCCCCCGGGGGACGCACTCTGGCGGAATTCCCATGCCGCTGCCGCCAATCCTCTTTGAAGATGATGCCCTCATCGCGTTCGACAAGCCGGGCGGATTCCCGATCACGGCCGAGCGCGGGGGCCCGCCGGGCGAAAACCTGATGGCGCTGGTGCACGCGCAGTTCGGCCCGGCCATCGCCAACGTGCATCGCATCGACACCGACATGAGCGGGCTGGTGCTGTGCGCCAAGACGAAAACCGCGCTGGATTTTCTCAGCGGCCAGTTCCAGTCCAAGACCGTGGGCAAAACCTACCACGCGCTCACGGCCGGGCTGCCCGCGGCCGACGAGTTCACCATCGACCTGGTGATGAAGGAGGACGAGGGACGGCCCGGCAAGATGTGCGTGGTCAAGAAGCACGGCAAGGCCAGCGTGACGGAGTTCACCGTCCGGGAGAAATTCCCGCAGCCGGCGGGCCGCCCGGCCTTCGCCTACGTGGAGTGCCGGCCGCTCACGGGCCGCCCGCACCAGGTCCGCCTGCATCTCGCGGTGGCCGGCACGCCGGTCCTCGGCGACCCGCTTTATGGCGACGCGACGTCGCTCCTGCTCTCCAATCTGAAGCGCGGCTACAAGGGCCGGGCCGACGAGCGGCCGCTGCTCAGCCGTCTCGCGCTGCACGCCGGGGCGCTCACCTTCACCCATCCGCTCTCGCGGGAAAAGCTGACGATCACCGCACCCCGGCCGAAGGATTTTGAAGTGGCGCTGAAATACCTCCGTAAATTCGCCAAGTAGTGGCAAAACCGGCGGGCGCGCCGGGACTAATAAGCATTGTCGCTCAACCGCCGGGCATTTACTTGTTTTCTCCGCCGGCCCACGCTGGGGTTCCCTCTCCATGACTTCTCCTGTTACCCAGATGGTTGATGCCGACGGCATCGGCTGGATCACCTTCGACGATCCGGCGGGGCGCGCCAATGTCTTCAATCCCACGACGCAGGCGGCCTTGCGCGCGGCCACGGCCGCCTTGGCTGCCCGTTCGACCGGCTCAGGGCCGGCCGCCCCGGTGAAAGCGGTGGTGGTGATCAGTGCGAAGGAAAAGATCTTCATTGCCGGTGCGGACCTGAAGTGGCTCGCCCAGCTCGCCGATGAGTCCGGTGCGGCGGAGGCGGCGCGCGAGGGGCAGGAACTGTTCAACGCGGTGGCCGACCTCCCGGTGCCGGTCGTCTGCGCCATTCATGGCGCCTGCGCCGGCGGCGGCCTGGAACTGGCACTTGCCTGCTCGTGGCGCATCGCCAGCGACGCGCCGGAGACCGTGATCGGCCTGCCCGAGGTCAGCCTCGGCGTGATCCCCGGCTGGGGTGGCTGCACGCGGCTGCCGCAGCTCGTCGGGATCCCGGCGGCGGTAGAACACATCTTGAAGGCCGGGCTGCTGCCGGCGACGAAGGCGCATGAGGCCGGCATCGTGGACGAGCTTGTCCCGGCCGCCGACCTGAAGGCGCGCGCCAAGGCGGCGGCGCTCCGGCTGGCGGCGGAAGGCCGGCCCGTGCGCCCCGAGCCCCCGGCCCCGCCCGCGGATTTTTTTGCCAGCCAGCGCAAGCTGGCGCTCGCCCGCCGGCGCGGCCAGCCCGCGCCGCTCGCCGTGCTGGAGGCCATCGAGCAGGGCGCCGGCCGGCCGCTCGCGCCGGCGCTCGCGGCCGAGGCGGCGGCGTTCGGCCGGGTGGCGGCGGGCGAAGTCGCCAAGAACCTCATGCAGGTTTACTTCCTGAAGGAAGCGGGCAAGAAGGTGAATCTCGATGGGTGGTTCCGCGCGCCGGCGCCCGCGGTGAAGACCCCGCCCTTTCAGATCATCGGCATCATCGGGGCCGGCGTCATGGGCTCGGGCATCGCGCAATGGTGCGCCCAGCACGGCTTCGGCGTCATGCTGTGCGACACCGAGCGCCCCGCCCTGGAGCGCGCCATCACGATCATCCGCGAACTCTTTGACGACATGGTGCAGCGCGGCCAGCTCTCGCACGCGGCGGCGCACAAGGCGATGGGCAGCATCGGCGTCACGACCAGCCTCGAGGACTTCGACGGCTGCGACATGGTCATCGAGGCCATCGTCGAGAATATCGCGGCCAAGCAGAAGCTGTTCGCGGAGCTGTCGCGGATCGTGCAACCCGATTGCGTGCTGGCATCGAACACCTCCGCGCTGCCCGTCGAGGAGCTGTCCGCCGGCGCGGCCGGCCCGGAACGCATCCTCGGCCTGCATTTCTTCAACCCGGTCGGGCGCATGCCGCTGGTCGAGCTCGTGCTCGCCCCGGCGACCTCGCGCGCCACGGCGGAGCGCATGCTCGCGTTCGTCCGGAAGCTCGGCAAGACGCCCGTCGTCTGCCGGTCCGCGCCGGGCTTTCTGGTCACGCGCGTGCTGTTCTTCTACCTGAATGAGGCGTGCCGGCTCTGGGAGCAGGGCGTGCCCACCGAGGTGATCGACCGCGCCATGCGTGACTGGGGCTGGCCGATGGGCCCGCTGCGGCTGATCGACGAGGTCGGCGTGGACGTGAGCGACTTCATCTACGGGGAGATGAAGCATTATTTCCCGGACCGCTTCACCGGCGCGACCATCTGCGCCCGGATGCTGGCCGCGGGTTTGCAGGGCCGGAAGAACGGCGCCGGCAGCGGTTTTTATACATATGCCGGCGGCAAGGAAACGCTGAATCCGGCCCTGGCGCAGTTTGCGCCCCAGGGCGCGCCGGGCCTGGCGGCGGCGGCGATCGCGGAGCGGCTCAACGGCGTGATGATTGAGGAAACGAAACGGGTGCTCGCCGAGGGCGTGCTGAAGGGCCCGGACGACGCGGACCTGGCGCTGCTGCTCGGCGCGGGTTTCCCGGCGTTCCGCGGCGGCCTGATGCGCTACGCCAGGAGCATCGGGCAATAGTGAGGCGGTCGCGTGCGGACCCGGCGTCGGGCCGCACGCCCTTCGTCCAAAGGAATCAAAGCCGGCTGACCCCCGGGCCGGCCGGAAAAATCCATTGCGACGGCGGCGATATTGGGCGATTCTTCCCGCCCACGACATGGCCACCGCCGCGACCCTCAACAAGGAACAAAAACGTCACCTGCTGCTGACGATGCTGGAGAGCCGGCAGGGTGATTTGCGCGAGGAGAGCCTGAACCGGCAGGGCAAGGGGCATTTCCATGTGTCGGGCCGCGGCCACGAGGCGCTGGCGGCCATCGGCGCGCAGCTGCGGGAGAGCGATTTTTTGGTGCCGTACTACCGCGACCGCGGCCTGTGCCTGGGGCGCGGCCTGACCACGCGCCACCTCGCGCTGGAATATTTCGCCAAGCGGGACTCGGCCTCGCGCGGCCGCATGATGCCGTCGCATTTCTGCTCGCGCGAACTGAACATTGTCAGCGTGCCGACCCCGACCGGCGCGCAGCTGTTGCCGGCCTGCGGCATCGCGTGGGGCCTGCAGCTCGACCAGAAGGCCGGCATCGTCGTCACGAGCATCGGCGACGCGGCGACGCGGCAGGGTGATTTCTACGAGGCGCTGAGCTTCGCCCGCGAGCGGAGGCTCCCGATCCTTTTCCTTGTCGAGGACAACGCCTACGGCATCTCGACCCCGACGCGGGAGACGAACCCGCTGGCCCTCGGCGTGCTGAACCAGGCCCAGTGGCAGGACCTCGACGGTTCTGACCCCGCGGCGGTGCATGCGGCGGCGCAGACGGCCATCGCGGCGTTGCGGGCGGGGGAAGGGCCGGTGTTTCTCTGGGTCAAGACCGAGCGGCTGGCCAGCCACACCAGCTCCGACGACCATACGCTTTACCGCTCGAAGGCGGACCTGGCGGGCCTGGAGAAGTCCGACCCGCTCCGGCACCTCAAGGACCGGATGATCCGGGAGGGCGAGCTGACGGAGAAGGAATATTCCTCGCTGGAGGCCGAGATGAAGGCGAAGGTGCGCCGCGACTACGCCGCCGCCGAGGCGGCCGAGAATCCGCGCGCCGACGAGCTGTTCCTCGAGACCAGCGGCCCGTCGCCGGAGCTCAACGAGGAACTGTTCCAGCCCGGCACCTACCGCATGGGTGACCTCATCAACCGCACGCTGCGCGCCGGGCTCGATGCCGACCCGGGCCGCATCATCTTCGGCGAGGACGTGGAGGACCCGAAGGGCGGGGTTTTCCGGCTCACGCAGAAGCTCACCACGGATTTTCCCGGGCAGGTCTTCAATTCGCCGCTGGCCGAGTCCACCATCATCGGCCTCGCCGGCGGCCTCGCCCTCTACGGCCGCCGCCCGGTCTTCGAGATCCAGTTCATCGACTTCATCTACCCCGGCTTCAACCAGCTGGTCTCCAACCTGGCCAACCTCCGCTGGCGCTCCAACGGCGAGTGGAAGGTGCCCGCGGTCTTCTACGCGCCCTACGGCGCCTACCTGCCCGGCGGCGGCATCTGGCATTCCCAGGCCAACGAGGCGGTCTTCGCGCATTTCCCGGGCATCAACGTGGTCATTCCCAGCACGCCCGAGGACGCCGCCGGTCTGCTCTGGACCGCGATGCACGCGGAGGACATCACCCTCGTGCTCCTGCCCAAGCACCTGTTGTGGGCCGAGCGCGAGGTCGGGACCCCCGTGGTCTCCATCCCGTTCGGCTCCGCCCGCGTCTGCACGGAGGGCGACGACCTCACGCTCGTCGCCTGGGGCAACACCATGGAGCAGGCCACGGAAGCCATCGCCGGGTTGCAGGGCGAGGTTGCCGTGGACCTGATCGACCTGCGCTCCATCGCGCCGTGGGACAAGGCGACCATCGAGGCCTCGGTGCGCAAGACCGGCCGGCTCGTTGTCGTGCAGGAGGACACGGAGGCTTGCTCCGTCGGCCAGATGATCATCACGCATATCCTGGGCCAGCCCGACCTCTGGGCGGCGATGAAGGCCCCGCCGCTGCTCGTGGCGAAAGGCGCGGTGGTGACCGGCTACAACCCCATCTACGAATACGCCGCGCTGCCCGATGTGCCGCGCATCACCGAGGCCATCTGGAGCACGGTGTCGGTCAACATTGCCCGGGGCGAAAGTGTAGCCGGGGTCGCGGACCCCGGTCCGGCCTCACCGCGGCCGGCGGCAGCAACCCCGGCGGTGTCCGGACAATCCCACACCCCGCAGAACACCGTCATGGCCGGCACCAGCGACATCATCGTGCGCGTGCCGATCATGGGCGAGGGCCTCCGCTCGGCGCGCGTGGTCCGCCTCGGCAAAAAGCCGGGCGACGCCGTGCAACACGACGACGTGCTCTGCGAGGTCGAGACCGACAAGGCCGTCTACCCGATCGAGGCGTCCTTCGCCGGCACGTTCAAGGCGTGGCGGACCAAGCTCGATGACACCGTGCTCATCGGCCAGGACATCGCGCTCGTCACCGGCGACGCGGCGAGTGTCGCCGGGCTGCCCGTCGAGCCATCGACCGGCTCAGGCCAAGGAAGCGCGACCCCGCCGGCCGCGAAATCTGTTTCGGCGCCATCCTCGGTAGCCGGGGTCGTTGTCCCCGGTCCGGCCTCAGCGAGGCCGGCTACAACCCCAGTCCCAACCCCCTCCGGTCCCATGAAAGGCAACGCCCGCCCGCCCGCTTTGCACCCGGCCATCACCAAGCGCCTCGATGCCGTCGTTCCCGCCAGCATGCTCATGGACGTCCGCTGGGACGGGCTGCGCCGCGCCCGGGAGGAGGCGAAGAAAAAACACGGCCAGGCCGCCGCGTCGCCCTCCGCGATGATCGCGTGGTGTCTCGTCCGGGCCCAGGAAAAGCACGCGGCCTTCCGCTGCATCGTGAACAAGGACGGCGCCATCCTCGAGCAGGCCGATTTTGAATGCGGCGTGGCCGTCGCCCTCGAGGGCGACCGGCTCGCCACGGCGACGATCGTGGCCGCGAACCAGCTGGCGTGGGGCGATTTCGTCGCCGCCTACGCCCGGGCGCTCGAGGAGACGCGCGCCGGCAAGCTGATCGAGGTGCAGGCCCCGATGAACATCACCAGCCTCGGTGCGTTCGGGGTGGAGAGCGCCACGCCGATCGTGGTGCCGCCCGCCATGGCCACGATCTTCATCGGCTCGGCGCACGAGCGCATGATCAACGACGGAGGTGTCATCCATCCCGCCGAGGTCGTCACGCTCTCGCTCACCTTCGACCACAAGGTCGTGAATGGTGCCGGCGCGGCCGCCTTCCTGCAGGAGGTGAAGAGCCGGATGGAAGGGTTCAAGCTGCCGGAGTAGGGCGCTCCCCAGCGTTCCCGTTCTCTTGCTCGTTCCTCGTTCTCTTTCCCGAACTGAGAGAACGAGAACGAGAATAAGAACGAGAATAAGGCCTACGCCTGGATCAGCCCCTTGCGGATGGCGAAACGGACGAGGTCGGTCTGCGACTGGAGGCCGAGCTTCTGCATCAGGTTGGTGCGGTGTGTCTCGGCGGTGCGGGGGCTGATGAAGAGCTGCTCGGCCATCGCGGCCATGCTCAGGCCCTCGGCGGCGAGGGCCAGTACCTCACGCTCGCGCGGGGTCAGCGCGGCGAGGGGATCCGACTTGTCAGCCGGGCGGCTGGTCAGCGCGGTGATGGCGCGTTCCGAGAGCGGGCCGCTGAGATAGCGCCGGCCGGCCAGCACCTCCTGCGCGGCGCGGAGGATCTCGGTGGATTCGGAACCCTTCAGGATGTAGGCCATCGCCCCGGCGCGCAGCGCCTCGACGACGTAGGGCTCGTCGTTGTGCATCGAGAGCACGAGCACCTTGGTGTGCGGGCTGGCGGTGCGGATCTGCCGCAGCGCCTCGAGCCCGTGCAGGCGCGGCATGGACAGGTCGAGGAAGAGCAGGGTGGGCTTGAGCTTCTCGGCCGCCTGCACGGCACTGAGGCCGTCGGCCACCTCGGTCAGCACCTTGAAGCTGCCGGCGGCCTCCAAAATGCTTCGCACGCCGCGGCGCACCACCTCGTGATCGTCGGCCAAAATGACGGTGTTCATGCGGCCGGACCTTTTTCCGCCTCCGGGGCGGACAGGGGGAATTCCGCCTGCAGGCGCGTGCCTTGGCCGAGGCGCGAGAAAATTTCAAAAGTGCCGCCGGCCAGGGTCACCCGCTCGCGCAGGCCGGTCAGGCCGAGCGAATCCCGCGTGGCGAGCCGCGCCGCGGTGTCAAAGCCCCGGCCGCGGTCGGTGATTTCGGCGATGAGGCGGCCGGCGGCGCTGGTGAGCGTGACGGTGGCCGCCTGGGCGCCGGAGTGGCGGGCCACGTTGGTCAGGGCCTCCTGCACGAGGCGGAAAATGGCGGTCTCGAGCTCGCCGGGCAGGCGCGCCGGGGGCAGCGAAATGTCGAGGCTGACCGCGATGCCGGTCTGCCGCATGAACTGGCTGGCATGCCATTCGAGCGCCGGGGCGAGCCCGAGGTCGTCAAGCACGCGCGGCCGCAGCTGCTGGGTCATGTCGCGGAGGTGGCGGATGATCTCGTCGCTGGCCGCCAGGGTTTCCGCGAGGACGGGTTGGAGCGCGGTCGGGGCGGCCTGATGGGCGGCCTCGAGCTGGAAGCGCATCCCGGTGAGCAGCTGGCCGAGGTGGTCGTGCAGGTCGCGGGCGATGGCGCGGCGCTCCTCCTCCTGGACGCGGAGGAGTTTCATCGAGAGGGCCTGGAGTTCGCCGGTGCGGGCCTGTACCTGGGCCTCGAGGGAGCGGTTGAGTGACTCCAATTCCTGCGTCAGGCGGGCATTGTTGCGCTCGGTGTCGGCGCGGCGGAGGATGTGGCCGAGGGAGAAGACGACTTCGGGCAGGTTGCCCGGCGACAGGGTGATGAAGTCCTGCGCGCCGAGCTTGAAGGCGGCCACGGCGGACTCGCCGTCGTTGCGGGTGGTCAGCAGCACCGCCGGCAGGGTGGCGTGGCGGGAGCGGAGCTGGCGGAGCGTGTCCAGGGAGCTCAGGCTGCCGGGGTTCGGCCCGATGAGCACGGCGTCGGCGCGGCCGCCTTCGCCGAGAAATCCCTCGAACTGCACCTGGTCCACGGCACAGGTCAGGACAAACTGCGGGGCGTGGCTCCGGAAAAACTCCTCCACCATGCGGCGGGTGACGGCGGAGACCTCGACCAGCAGCACCTCATGCTGCTCGCGTGCGACCGGCGGGCCGGCGGGCCGGGATTTCTCCCGATGCCGGGCGAGCACGCGCTTCACGATGTCCACGATCTGCCGGAACTGCGGGGTGGTCTTGTCCACGCAATCGGCGGCGCCGGCGCGCAGCGCCCGGACCGCCAGGTCGGTCTGGCCGAGGCCGCTGGCCATCACCACCGGGGTGCTGTCGCCCCGTTTCGCCAGCTCGCCCAGAACCTGCAGTCCGTTGATGTCCGGCATCACGAGGTCGAGGAGCAGAATGTCGATCCCGCCCTGCGCCAAACGGTCGAGGCAGGCATGCCCGTTGCTCACGCTTTCGACCGTCCAATCCGGCGCATAATGCCCGAAATAGCTCCGCACGATGGCGGAGATGTTGGGGTCATCATCGGCGTGCAGCAATCGGGTCATGGGCAGGGAAGTGCGGGGGGTAAAATTCCGACCGGGAGGCCATCCTTGGCACCACTCCCGAGAACCGCCGAGAGAAAACCTTGGTCCGCCCCTGGGGAATTACCTAGGGGAATTCCGCAGTCCCGGTTACGGGCGCGGCCCGATGGGAGGAGAGGGCGGTTTTGGGCACACTGGGCCCATGCAAGACCCCACCCGCACCGCCCGCCTCCTCCTGACCACGCTGTTGGTCGTGGGAGTTTCGCTGGTCGCGCAGGCTGGCATCAAGTCCGAGCGGACGCTCGCAGCGATCATCACGCACACCCCGTCCCCCCGGTTGGTCGCCGAGGGCAGCCAGCTTCAGACCGCCGAGGCCGCCGCCGCCGCCCTCCCGGGCGCCTTTGCACTGTGGGGCATCGGCCGCTCGATGGAGCCGCTTTATGCGACCAACACCGCGGTCGTGGTGACCGCGATCGATTATGAGCAGATCAAGAAGGGCATGACCGTCGTCTACATGAAGAACAACGGCCGCCGCGTCGCCCACAGCGTCGTCGGTGAGACCACCGGCGGTTACCTCGTCCAGGGCGTCAACAACGATGAGGAGGACGCCGAGCTCATCACGCCCGAGAATCTCATCGGGGTCATTGTCCAGGCTTACGCGTCCGCTGACACGGCCTTCCGCACCGACACCGAGAAACGCCTCGTGGCCAAGGGCAAGGTCCGGCTGGTGGCACGGACCTGAGGAAGTGCTGGACTGCCGGGATAGGCCGGGTAATGTTCCCGTCCGTGAGGCTTGGGCCGGCCCCGCAACGATGTTGCCATGACCACGTCCCAATTCCATTCCTCCTCCCCTCCCGCCCTGCCGCGCCACTGGAAAGTCCTCGTGATCGAGGATGATCCCCGCTGGCGCTCGCTGATCGAGCTGCACCTGGAGGAGGACGGCCACACGGTGCTGGTCGCGGCCGACGGCATCGCAGGGCTGGCGCTCGCCGCCGAGGAGCCCGACGTCATTCTCTGCGACATCGACATGCCCCGCCTCAACGGCTTCGGCGTGCTGGAGGCCCTGCGCCAGCAGCCGGCGCTGCGCGATATCCCGTTCATCTTCCTCACCGGCAAGACCAACCGGGCCGACCAGCGCAAGGGCATGGTCCACGGCGCCGATGATTACATCACCAAGCCGTTCCAATACGAGGAACTCGTCGAGGCCATCGCCGCCGTGCTGGCCAAGCGCGCGGCGCTCATGGCGGAGTTGAAGCACCACAGCGACGAGCACCGGCGCGAGTTGTCCGCCCCCTGGGCGCACGAGTTGCTGACCCCGCTCAACGGCATCCTCGGCGCGGCCTCGGTGCTGGAGTCGGAATTCGGCAGCATCAGCCGCGGGGAACTCCGCGAGCTGGCCGCCTCCATCCGCGTGAGCGCCGTGCGGCAGCTCGCCCTGGCCCGGAAGCTGATGCAGCACTTCCAGCTCGAATCATTCCGCGAGACCGGCTGGAGCGACCCCGCCGCCGCCGTGGATTCCGGCCTGGGGCTCGGGGACCAGGCGGAGCTCGTCGCCGTGGCCGTAGGCCGTGTCGCCGACCTGCACGTCGCCATCGCTTCGGTCGCCGTCCGCATCAGCGCCACCTGGCTGCAATCCGCCGTGGCGGAGCTGGTCGAGAATGCCTTCAAGTTTTCCCCCCGGGGCACGCCGGTCAGCCTCACCGGCCGCCTCGAGGAGGGGCTGTTTCGGCTCGAGGTCACCGATCATGGCGGGGGTCTGACGGCCCAGGAATGCGGAAAGGTTGCCGCCTTCCGGCAGTTCAGCCGTGCCCGGCAGGAACAACAGGGGCTTGGCCTGGGCCTCGCCATCGTGAAGAACATCGCCGCCCTGCACGGCGGCTCGCTCAGCCTCGAACCCGGCCCGGCCGGCAAGGGCCTGCGCGCCATCCTCGAGCTTCCGCTGGCGGAGTGAGGGATCCTATCGTTCTCGTTCTCTTACTCATGCTCGTTCTCGTTCTCCGGCTCGGAAAAGAGAGAACGAGAACGAGAAAGAGGGGCTCAAACCTGCAGTACGCCCGTGTGGAATCCGGCCTTGGGAGTCGGACGGGACGCCAGGGCGAAGGCCCGCCGCAACGTCGCGCGGGTTTCATGGGGCTGGATGATGGCGTCCACCCAGCCGCGCGCGGCACCGTAGCGGATGTCGGCCTGCTCGGTATAGTCTGATTTGACCTGCTCGCGGAGCGCGTCGAGTTCCTTCGGGGTCTTGTCCTTGGCGGACCGGGAAAGGATGTTGAAGACCACGTCGGAAGCCTGCGCGGCGCCCATGACGGCGTATTTGGCGTGTGGCCAGGCGAAGATAAAGCGCGGGTCAAAGGCCTTGCCGCACATCGCGTAGTTGCCGGCGCCGTGGGAGCCGCCGGTGATGACGGTGATCTTCGGCACGGTGGAGTTGCTGAGGGCGTTCACCATCTTGGCGCCGGAGCGGATGATGCCCGACCACTCGGCGTCCTTGCCGACCATGAAGCCCGACACGTCCTGCAAGAACAGCAGCGGCACGCGCGTCTGGTTGCAGTCCATGATGAACCGCGCGCCCTTGTCCGCGCTGTCGGCGTAGATGACCCCCTGCATCTGCAGGCCCGTGGTCTTCGACTGCACCCGCTGGCGCTGATTGGCGACGATCCCGACGGGCCGTCCGCCCAGCCGGGCAAACGCGCAGACGATGCTTTGCCCGTAGTCCGCCTTGTATTCGTCGATCGTGCCTGCATCCACGAGACACTTGATCAGGTCGCGGACATCATACTCCTTCCGCCCATCGACGCTTACCAAATTGTAGATTTCCGATGCCGGCTTTTCCGTGGTGGAAGTTTCACTGGAGCTTGGAGGTTGGAGCTTGGAGCTTTCCTCCGGTAACAACGCCAGCAGACTGCGCAACCGCTTCAGGCAGGAGGGATCATCCTTCTCCTTGAAATCCACCGTGCCCGAGATTTCCGCATGCATCGCGGCACCGCCGAGGGTCTCGGTGTCGGTCTCCTGGCCGATGGCGGCCTTCACGAGCTGCGGGCCGGCGAGGTAGAGGCCGCTGCCTTCCGTCATGAGGATCTTGTCGCAGAGCACGGGCAGGTAGGCGCCGCCCGCGACGCAGTTGCCCATGATGGCGGCATATTGCGGGATGCCGGCGGCGGAGATGACGGCGTTGTTGCGAAAAATGCGCCCAAAGTCGTCCTCGTCGGGGAAAATCTCGTCCTGCATCGGCAAAAACACACCGGCGGAGTCGACGAGGTAGACGAGCGGCAGGTTGCACTCGAAGGCGATGCGCTGGGCGCGGAGGACCTTCTTGCAGGTCATCGGGACGAACGCCCCGGCCTTCACGGTGGCGTCGTTGGCGACGATCATGCACGGGTGGCCGGAAATATCGGCGATCCCGGTGACGACGCCCGCGCCGGGGAACACGCCCCATTCCTGATACATCCCGTGCGCCGCCCACAGTCCGCACTCGAGGAAAGCCTTCGGGTCGTCGATCAGCGCCGCAATGCGCTCGCGGACGAACAGCCGGCCGTTCTTATGCTGGCGCTCCTGTCCCGCCGCGCCGCCGCCTTCACGCAAGATGGCTTCCTCCTGCGCGATTTCATTGCAGCGGTCGAGGAGGGCGGGGGTGGGGGAAGGAGTGGAGGTCATGGCTCGGCAAGGTTATACCATCGGCCGGAATTTTCCGACCACGTTGGTCAGGCACGCGGTGATCTGGCCGAGCGAGCAGACCTCGACGGTGTTTACGAGCTCGCCGAACACATTGCCGCCGGAGCGGGCGACGTTCTCCAGGCGCTGCAGGGCCTCCGGTGATTTTTTGGCGTGCTTCTGCTTGAAGGCCTTGAGCCGCGAGACCTGCAGGCGCTGCTTGGTTGGCGAGGTGCGCGCGAGGGGGACGCTCGGGAGCGGCTCGTGGGAGACGTATTTGTTGAGGCCGATGATCGGGCGCTGGTTGGCATAGACCTGCTTCTCGTAGGCATGGCCGGCTTCCTGGATCTTGCTGCGCTGGTAGCGCTGCTCCATCGCGGTGATGACGCCGCCGAGGGTGTCCATCTCGCGGAACACCTCCAGGATGCCCTGCTCGACCTGACGCTCGAGCGCGAGCAGACCGGGGGCGCCGCCGAAGAGGTTCATGGTGTGCTTAAACACGCCGGATTCCTCCAAAATGATCGACTGGCCGTGCGAGGCGAGGAGCGCGTATTTCTCGGTGGGCGTGGTGAACGGCTCGTCGGCGGAGTTGGAGTGGCATGAATTGGTGTAATTCATGTAGGCCAGCATCAGCTCGAGCGCGGTGCGCGTGAGGTTGTTCTGGAACTCCGCGGCGATGAGCGAGCGGCCGGAGGTCTGGGTGTGCAGCTTGAGGATCTGGGCCTTGGCGTTGGCGCCGAAGACGTCGCGCATGCCGATGGCCCAGAGGCGGCGGCAGACGCGGCCGAGCACGAGGTATTCGATGTCGAGGCCGCAGTCCAAGAAGAAGGACAGGCGCGGGCCGAACTCGTTGACGTCGCAGCCGCGGTCCTTGAGCAGACCGGCATAGGTGAAGCCGTTGGAGAGCGTGAACGCGGCCTGCTGCACCGGCGTGGCCCCGGCCTCGGCGATGTGGTAACCGGAGATGGAGACGGGATACCACTTGGGCATGTTGGGCACGCACCACTCGATCATGTCACAGAGGAAGCGCAGCGAGGCGTCGACGGGGAAGATGACCTCGTTCTGCGCCTGCACCTCCTTGAGCATGTCAGCCTGGATGGTGCCGCGGAGATTGGCCACGCAACCGGGGCCGAAGCGGCGCTTCGCGGCGGCGATGAACATCGCCAATATGACCGGCGCCGGGGCGTTCATCGTCATCGAGACGGAGGCGTCGGTGCGGGTGAGGTCAAAGCCGGCGAAGAGGCGCGTCATGTCCTCGACCGTGTCGATCGCGACGCCGCCTTCGCCGACCTTGCCGAGCACGCCCTCGTGGTCGGAGTCGAGCCCGTAGAGCGTCGGGCCGTCGAACGCGGTCGAGAGACGCAGGCTCTTCTGGTGGCGATTGAGATACTTGAAGCGCGCGTTGGTGTCCTCGGCGAGCCCGAGGCCGGCGAAGAGGCGCATCGGCTCCTCGTTAACCTTGGCCGGGTTATCCTTGGCGTGCTTTGCTTTGCCGGTTGGTTCAGATCCTGACGGCGCGTTGGGGTCAACGCGCTCCACCCCGCGATCCAGGTACATCTCGCGGTAGGCCGCGGTGGCGTAGGGGAACTGGCCGGGGAAGCCCTGGCCCAGCAAAAATTCGGCGATGGCGCCGGGCTCGTCGGTCGAGGGCAGGGCGAGGCGCGGGAGCGGCGTGCCGGTCGGCGACGACGTCATCTCGATCGACGCATGGAGCTTCGCCCACTTGGCGCGGAGTTCGTCGGCGAATTTAGGATCGGTCCGCGCGCGCACGACCTCGGCGGCGACGAACCGGTTGTAGGCCTCGACTGAGTCGGCGATTTTTCCGAGGGCACTCATGCAAGAGGGAATTGGGGCACCACGAAAGACACGAAAAAAGGGGTAGGGGCCGTTGCCCCCAACGGCCCGGGCGGTTGAGGGCAACCGCCCCTACCCCTTTGCCAGTCTGCGCTCATGAGGAAACCTCCATCTGGCAGGGTTTCTCGCCGCCGGGGGCCTCGGCCAGCCCGCCGAGGCGGGCGATGGCGGCGTAGAGTGCATCCACGCCGGGATCGAAGTGCTTGGCGGCGGTGGTGGCGTGGAGTTTCTGTTCGCGCCCGTTCTGATCGAGCCGCGCCTGGATCTCGGCCTTGGCGGTGTGGGCCATGGGGTGGTCGCACTTGTTGACGGCGACCAAATCGGCGCCGTTGAGCAGGGCGATCTTCTGCAGCTGGATGAGCCCGCCGTAGTAGGGGGCGAGGACGAAGAGGGTGGCATCGACGAGCTTCGGGCCCTGTCCAAAGATCCGGAATGGATCGCTCTCCTGGCCGACGCCGACCGACTCGACGAAGATGAGGTCGAACTCGCCGGAATCCTTGAGGATGTCGATGGCGGCGGGCGCGGCGGCGGAAAGCCCGGTCAGGCTGCCGCGCGTCGCGAGCGAGCGGAAGAATACGCGGTCATCCTGGGCGTAGATGGCGGAGACGCGGTCGCCCAAGATGGCGCCGCCGGAGTCAGGGTGTGACGGGTCGTTGGCGAGCAGCGCGATGCGGCCGGTCGGGTTGCTGCGCAGGAAGCGTGAGGTCAGTTCGTCGATGAGCGTGGACTTGCCCGCGCCGCCGGGCCCGGCCACGCCGACGATGAAGGGCCTGGCCTTGTTTTTTTGTAGGGCGGGGTCCCCGAACCCCGCCTTCTTCGGTCGCGGCAGCAGGTTCGTGGCGGGGTTCGGTGACCCCGCCCTACATTCCGCGATGCTGATGGCGCGGGCGAGGGTCCGGTCGCCCTGGAACTTCTTGTTGGGTTTCGCGGCGCGGGCGTAGTCGCGCTTGATCTCGGCCATCATCCGGGCGAGCGGGGTCCCGGCGAAATAGATGCGGTCGGTGCCCTGGCGCTGCATCACGCGTTCGTCGGCCTTGGTGATGGTGCCGCCGCCCCCGCCGAAGACCGGGATGTCGCCGTTGCCGGATTTCCTGAGCTGGTCGGCCACTTCCTTGAAAAAGACGATGTGTCCGCCGTTGTAGGAGCTCAGGCCGACGACGTTGACGTCCTCCTGGATCGCGGCGCGCACGATGGCCGCGGCGGACTGGTGGTAGCCGAGGTAGATGACCTCGATCCCATGGCGGGCCAGCTCGATGTTGATGGTCGTGACCGCGCTGTCGTGCCCGTCACACACCGGCACGGCGGTGAGGATGCGGAGCGGCGCGGCAGGGCGTGGGATGGAAGCGGCGGCCATGTCGGACTAGCTCAACGAAAGAATGCCCCGGGTGCAATGTTCGAGCGGTGGAGTCGTCGGGCGCGGGGACGATTTCAACCCTTTGGCGTAGCGGACGGCCCTTGCGCGGCCCGGGGCGCGGGCTAGGGTGGAGTCACCCCTCCATGCTTCACCCTAATTCACTTTATCACGACCACCTGAAGCCGCAGGAACTGGAGTTCCTCAGGCAGACCGCCGACTTCGTGGCGCGCGAGATCGCGCCGAACGCGGCGGCGTGGGAGGAGAAGGAGGAGCTGCCGCGCGACCTGTTCACCCAGGCCGGCCGCGCCGGCCTCATGGGCATGCTCGCCCCGAAAAGCGTCGGCGGCCAGGAGCTGTCGATGCTGTGCTTCTGCCTCGCGATCGAGGAGATCGCCCGGCACTGCGGCGCGTTCGCCATGAACATGGCGGCGCACAATGCATTGTGCGTCGGCCACCCGCTCGACCATGCGAGCGACGCGTTGAAGAAAAAGATCTTCCCGAGCGTGCTCAACGGCGACTGGATGGTCGCCTGGGCGCTGACCGAGCCGGGGGCGGGCTCCGACACCGGCGGGGTCGAGACCACCGGCACGCAGTCATCCGCCGGCGCGTGGGTGCTCAACGGCCACAAGACCTACATCACGATGGCCCTGCACTCCGACCGCATGGTCGTGATGGCCGTCACCGGCTGCGACGAGCGGGGCAAGAAGGAGTTCACCGCCTTCTGGATCGACACGAAGGACATCGAGCCGGTGCGAAAGGTGAAGACCGCCGGCGTGCGCGCGAGCAACACGAGCGAGTTTTACCTGAAGAACGTGCCGGCCGAGCTGATCGGCTTGCGCGGCAAGGGCCAGCACGCGGCGCTCGCCTGCCTCGACGGCGGGCGGCTCGGCATCGCGGCCATGGCGATCGGGCTCGGCCGCGGCGCGGTCGAGATCGCCAAGGAGCGCATGCTCACGCGCCGGCAGTTCGGCAAGCGCCTCGCGGAGTTCCAGGCGCTGCAGTTCAAGCTCGCGGACTGCGAGGTCGAGCTGCGCGCGGCCGAGGCGCTGCTGCTGCAGCCGTGCGTCATGCACGCCCGCGGGCAGAAGTTCAGCCTCGAGGCCTCGTTCGCCAAGCTCTACGCGTCGGAGGCCGCCTCGCGCGCGGCCAACAGCGCGCTGCAGATCTGCGGCGGCTGGGGCTACACGCGCGACACCTCCGTCGAGCGCATGTGGCGCGACGCCCGCCTGTGCGAGATCGGCGAGGGCTCGAGCGAGATCCAGCGCCTCATCATCAGCCGCGCGCTGCTGCGCGCGGCCGAGGAGAAATACGGGCTGGCGGAGAAGAAGTGAGTTGTAGGGCGGGATTTCCAAATCCCGCCTTTATCTATTCACGGCGGGGTTCGGAGACCCCGCCCTACACCACTGCGATCGGGATGCTCGCGTGGACCGTCGTGCCCTGGCCGGGCTCGCTGTCGATGCGCAGGTCGCCGCCGAGGCGGAAAATGATGCGGCGGGTGAGCGCCAGCCCGAGCCCGAGGCCCTGCTGCTCGAATTTCTTGCGGTCGTGCTGCTGGAACAGGCCGAGCTGCTGGAGCTGCTTGGGCGTCATGCCCCGGCCCACGTCGGTCACCGTGAGCTTGAGCAGCTTGCCCTCGGGCTGGAAGGAGACGCGGACGGGCGAGTCCTTGCGGGAAAAATTCAGGGCGTTGTCCACGATCTCCTCGGCGAGCGCGGAGCATTCGGCCGGGCCGCAGCGCAGGGGCGCGCCCGTGACCTCGATGGTGACATCGGCGGCGCGCTGGTGGCGGCTGATCGCGTTGGTCAGGCCGGCGTGGAAGGCGTCGGTGACCTGCTGGGCCTCGAGGAGCGCCGGCGCCTGACGGTTGGGCGTGTCGAGATCGATGATGTGGAGATAATTCCGGAGCGTGCGGTGCAGGCGTTTGGCCGAAGTGAGGATGTCGTGCAGGATCGGCCGGATTTCCTCCTTGGGCAGGTCGTCCAGCTCCTCCTCCAGCATCTCGGTCAGGCCGAAGACGCCGGCCAGCGGCGTGAAGAATTCATGCGGCAGGGTCGCGTGCAGGCTGCTGCGGAGCTGGTCGATGACGCGGCTCTCGAGGTGGCGGCTGATCTCGGCGCGCTTGAGACGGGCGGCGACGGCGCGGGTAAGGTCGCCGAGCGAGAAGGGTTTTAATAGAAAATCATCGGCGCCGAGCTCCATGCCGGCGCGGGGATTGGCGTAGGAGGGGTCGCCGGTCATGAGGACGAACTGCCGGTCGGCCAGCTCGGGGTCGAGGCGCAGCTGCTTGAGGAAGCCCTTGCCGTCCTGCCCGGGCATGTCGATGTCGCAGACGATGACATCGGGCAGATGGGTGCGGGCGAGCTCGGCGCCCAGTTTGGTATCGGGCGCCTGCAGGGTCCGGTAGCCGTAGGCCTCCAGGCCCTCGACCAAGACGGGCCGGAGGCGTTGGTCGTCATCGATGACCAGGACAGTCTTGAGGCCGGCGCCGGGCGCCGGGCTGGGAGGGGTATCAGGCATGCGGGAGCACGCTTGAGGGATGTTGGGCCCGTGGCAACAGTTCTGACCAAAAGACTTCCTTCGGCCGGCCGGCTGGGGCGGGAAATAAGAAAGCCCGCACCGGCCGTGCGGACTTCGGGAGCGGAAGGGAGGGGGATGGTTCAGGCGGCGACCCGACGGCGGCGCCAGACGGCCAGCCCCAGAGCACGGTGGGGCTTCCAAGGGCTTTTCGAGGAACCTTCCGGGCCAAACCAAAAGCAACCTCCCCGTGCTGGCGGAGACGCTGGCGCCACCGCCGCAATCCTTGGACCGGAGAGTATCCAGCTAAAATTCCGCGCTGCCCGGGGTGCGGGCGAAGGGGATGACGTCGCGGATGTTGGCGACGCCGGTCACGAACATGAGCATCCGCTCGAAGCCGAGGCCGAAGCCGGCGTGCGGCACCGTGCCGTAGCGGCGCAGGTCGAGATACCACCAGTAGTTCTTCTCGTCGAGTTGGTGCAGCGCCATGCCGGCACGGAGCTTGTCCAGCCGCTCCTCGCGCTGGCTGCCGCCGATGATCTCCCCGATGCCGGGCACGAGCAGGTCCATCGCGGCCACCGTCTCGCGACCCTCGGCGCAGCCGTCGGTCTGGCGCATGTAGAACGCCTTGATCGCACGCGGATAGGTGTGGAGCGTGACGGGGCACTTGAAATGTTCCTCGGTGAGGTAGCGCTCGTGCTCGGCCTGCAGGTTGGCGCCCCACGCGACCGGATGCTCCCAGGTCCGGCCGCTTTTTTCCAGGATTTCAACCGCCTCGGTGTAGCTGCAGCGGACGAACGGCTTGTCCAACACGAAGTCGAGGCGGGCGAGCAGTTCCTTGTCGACGAACTTGGAGAAGAACTCGAGGTCGCCGGGACAGTGCGCGCGGATGTCGCGGATGAGGTATTTCACAAACTCCTCCGCGAGGTCCATGTCGCCGTGCAGGTCGCAGAACGCCACCTCGGGCTCGATCATCCAGAACTCCGAGGCGTGGCGCGAGGTGTGGGAGTTCTCGGCGCGGAAGGTCGGGCCGAAGGTATAGACGTTGCTCAGCGCGCACGCGAAAATCTCGGCCTCAAGCTGGCCGGAGACGGTGAGAAAGGTCTTCTTGCCGAAAAAGTCCTTGGTGTGGTCGATGCCCTTGCCGTCCTCGGTCTTCGGCGGGTTCTCCAGGTCGAGCGTCGTCACGCGGAACATGTCACCCGCGCCCTCGGCGTCGCTGGCGGTGACGATCGGCGTATGGACGTAATAAAATCCCTTGTCCTGAAAAAACTGGTGGATGGCGTAGGCCAGACGGCTGCGGACGCGAAAGACGGCGCCGAAGAGGTTGGAACGCGGGCGCAGGTGCGCGATCTCGCGCAGGAATTCCATCGTGTGGCCCTTTTTCTGGAGCGGGTAGGTGGCGTCAGCCTCGCCGAGCACGGTGAATTTTTCCGCGACGACCTCCCATTTCTGGCCGCCGCCCCTGGACTCGACGAGCTTGCCGCTCACCTCGACTGAGGCGCCGGTGCTGGCCCGCGCGACCTGGGCGTAGTCGGGCAGCGCGGCGTCGACGATGATCTGCAGGCCCTTGAGGCAGGAGCCGTCGTTGAGCTCGATGAAGGAAAAGGCCTTGGCGTCGCGGCGGGTGCGGACCCAGCCTTGGAGCAAAATGGCGTCGGCCGGGGCGGTGGCGTTGAGGGCGTCTTTGACGAGGGTGCGGGTCATGGGAGGAGCGTGCAGCCAAGCGGGCCGGCGCGGCGGAGGCAAATCAGGAAACGCGACCCCGGCCCGATCAGACGGGATGAGGAGAATTCCCATTGCGCCGGGCAGGACCACCCGCAACCTGCTGGCTGGTCCGATCCCCGGGCCTTTGCCCGAATGAACTGCTATGTGATTGCGGAATCTGCACCCGGCGAGACGCGGGTGGCGCTGACTCCGGCCAGTGCCGCCGAGTTGGGAAAGCTCGGCCTGGCTCTCCATGCCGCGGCCGGCCTCGGCCGGGCGAGCAATTATCCCGATGCGGACTACGCCAAGGCCGGCGTCACCCTCGTCACCGACCACCTTGGGATGCTGGGGTCGGCCGACCTTGTGCTCCGCGTGCGCAAACCGCCGCTCGACGAGATCCCCCGGCTGAAGCGCGGCGCCTGGCATGTCAGCTTTCTGGACCCTTTTAATGACCAACCCCTGGTCGCCGCGCTGGCGACCGCCGGGGTCGCAGCCGTCAGCCTGGAGATGATCCCGCGCACGACCTTGGCGCAGAAGATGGACGCGCTCAGCTCTCAGACCAGCCTGGCGGGTTACGCGGCGGTCATCGAGGCGGCCTCCTGCCTGCAGATGGCCCTGCCGATGATGATGACCCCGGCGGGGACGATATTGCCGGCGCGGGTCTTTGTGATCGGGGCGGGCGTGGCCGGCCTGCAGGCCATCGCGACCGCGAAGCGCCTCGGCGCCCGCGTCGAGGCGTTTGACACCCGGCCGGCCGCCGAGGAGCAGGTCCGTTCGCTCGGGGCCAAGTTCATCAAGATCGACCTCGGCCAGACCGGGCAGACGGCCGGCGGCTATGCCACGTCACTCACGCCCGAGCAGATCGCCCGGCAGCAGGCCGCGATGGTCAAGCTCTGCGCGCAGGCGGACATCGTCATCACCACGGCGCGGGTCTTCGGCCGGCGCGCCCCGGTCCTCGTCACCCGCGCCATGCTGGAGGGCATGAAGCCGGGCAGCGTCGTGGTGGACCTCGCGGTGGATTTTGGCGGCAACGTCGAGGGCGTGGTGCCGGAGGAGGATTTTGTCACGCCGGGCGGGGTCACGATCATCGGCCGCACCTGCCTGGAGGGCACGGTGGCGCACCATGCGTCCCAGGTGCTGGCGGCCAACTTCGCGGCCTGGGTGACGCATTTCTGGGATCCCGCCGCGCGCCAGATCCGGCACGACATGTCGGACGAGATCATGCGCGGCTCGCTCATCACGCACGGCGGCGCGATCGTGCAGCCGCAATTCGCCCCCAAGGCCTGACCCATCCGCCGCCATGGAACTCATTCTGCTCTTCTTCATCTTCACGCTCGCGGGCTTCCTCGGCTTTGAGCTCATCGCCAAGGTGCCCTCGCAGCTGCACACGCCGCTGATGTCGGGGTCCAACGCCATCTCCGGCATCACCATCGTCGGCGCCCTCATCGCGGCCGGCGCGGATGACGGCTCGTGGGTCACCACCGTCCTCGGCACCGCCGCGGTCACGCTGGCGATGATCAACGTCATCGGCGGCTACTTCGTGACGGACCGCATGCTGGGCATGTTCCGCAAGAAGGACCCCGCCCCGGCGAAGAAGGAGGACGCCGCGCCATGAACCGCGAGATCCTCATCAACTCGGCCTACATTCTGGCGTCCATCCTCTTCATCCTCGGGCTGAAGATGCTGGGCCGGCAGCCGACCGCGCGGCGGGGCAACCTCCTTTCGGGGGTGGGCATGCTCATCGCCATCGTGGTGACCCTGTTGGACCGCCATGTCATCGACTTCACCTGGATCACGGTCGGGCTGGTGGCCGGCACGGTCATCGGGCTGGCCTGCGCCCGGCTGGTGAAGATGACGGCGATGCCCGAGATGGTGGCGCTGCTCAACGGTTTCGGCGGGCTCGCCTCGCTCATCGTGGGCGCGGCGGAGTTCTTCCGCATCCGCGGGGGCACGATCACGCCGGAGGCGCCGGGGTTCACCGCGGTGGGCATCTATCTCACGATTTTGATCGGCGGCATCACCTTCACCGGGTCGGTCTATGCCTTCTGCAAGCTCGCCGAGTGGCTCGGCGGCCGGCCCTTCCTGTTCCGGGGCCAGCACATCATGAACGGACTGCTCCTCACCGCGACCCTTGCGGCCGGCGGGCTCTTCGTGCTGACGGGCGACCCGCAGCTCGCGTTGGTTTCCTTCGGCGCCTACACGGCGCTGGCGCTCGTCCTCGGCTGGACCCTGGTCATGCCGATTGGCGGCGGCGACATGCCGGTGGTGATCTCGATGCTCAACAGCCTGTCCGGCGTCGCGGCCTGTGCGGCGGGCTTCGTCATCCGCAACAACGTGCTGGTTGTCGCCGGCTGCCTGGTCGGCACGAGCGGCATCATCCTCACGGTCATCATGTGCAAGGCGATGAACCGCTCGCTGGCCAATGTGCTTTTTTCCGGCTTCGGCGCGGCGCCGGCGGCGACCGCGGGCGCCGCCGCGCCCGGCGACAGCCTCACCGGCGAGCTGAAACCCATTTCGGCCGAGGACACCTTCGCCGTGCTCGAGGCGGCGCGGCAGGTGGTGATCATCCCCGGCTACGGCATGGCGGTGTCGCAGGCCCAGCACGCCGTGCATGAGCTGGCCGGGGTGCTGGAGCGGAACGGCGCCGAGGTGCGTTTTGCCATCCATCCGGTGGCCGGTCGCATGCCCGGCCACATGAACGTGCTGCTGGCCGAGGCCAACGTGCCCTACGAGCAGCTGGTGGAGATGGACGCCATCAACCCGCTCATGGCCTCGATGGACGTCGCCATCGTCATCGGCGCGAACGACGTGGTGAACCCCGCCGCCGTGAACGACCGGGCGTCGCCGATCTTCGGCATGCCCATCATCAACGCGCACGAGGCCCGCACGGTCATCTGCCTCAAGCGCGGCAAGGGCGCCGGGTTTTCGGGGTTGGAGAACCAGCTCTTTTTGCTGCCCAACACGCGCATGCTTTATGGCGACGCCAAGGGTTCGCTGCAGGGCGTGGTGGCCGGGTTCAAGAGCCTGGCGGATGCGTGAACGCGGTCGCTACGGTTTTTCCAGCCGCGCGATCAGCCGCCGGCCCAGCGCGATGCCCGGCAGCTCGATGCAGCGCCACGTCACCCACGCGAGGGCCCCGGCGGTCACCAGCACCAGCGCGAAGGCGAGCGGCGTGGCCAGCGGGCCGGGCACCGGGAGGCCGGGCCGCCACCACTGGTAGAAATATTGCAGCACCGCGAAGTGCACGAAGTAGAGGCTGTAGCTGATTTTCCCGAAAAACACGGCGACCGGGTTGAGCAGGAGCCGCGGTTGCAGGTGGTGCAGGCCGAGGCCGAAGAGCATGAACGCGAGGCCATACCCGGCCACGGCGAGAAACGGCGGCGGCAGCAGCGGCGGCATCTGCCGGAACAATATGACACCGAGTGCGGCGGCCCCGCCCAGGCAGACCCAGCCCGCGCGCCGGTCGGGTTGCGTGCGGGTTGCGCGCTGCAGGTGATAGAGCAAAATGCCGCAGGCGAACACGGGCAGCGCGCCGAAGATCCAGAAGAACTTGAAGTTCTCCGTCAGGTAGGCGAAGCCGGGGGGGTAGTCCGGCGTGAGCCGCGGGGCGAGCCAGGTGTTCATCAGCGGGCCGAGCACGAGGGTGAAGGCCAGCAGGGCCAGCGCCCGCGTGCGGGTGGTCGCGACCTTGAACAGCAGCGGGAGCAGCAGGTAGAAGGAGGTCTCGGCCGCGATCGACCAGCCGCCCGGCACGACGGCGTTGATGGTCTCGGGCAGCCAGCCGTGGAGGAAGAGGGCGGTCAGGATGATGTGCTCCGCGCCGAGCCCGCGCGGGGCCCAGAGGCGCGGCCCGAAGCCGGCCAGCAGCACGAAGAAGACGAGGCCCACGTAAAACATCGGCGCGATGCGGCAGAAGCGGCGGATGAAGAAATTCACGAGCGGCCGGCGCTCCAGCGGGCGCCGCCGCTCGTTGGAGAGAAACAGGGCGAACGCACTCGCGACAAAGAACAGCTGCACCCCGAGCGCGCCGTTGCGGCAGAGCTGCACCGCCCACGCCGCGGCGGGCGGCGTCCATTGCCCGGCATGGGTCAGCACGACGCCGAGGATGGCGTAGCCGCGCATCGCATCGAGCGCGTCGAGGCGGGGGGCGGCGGGCGCAGGCGCGGCGGTCATGCCGGCGGAGCATGGCGCGGACCGGGCCCGGGCCAATCAGAATAGGATTCCGCCTTTCG
>JBKJTZ010000046.1:0-5915 GCA_046590295.1 Lacunisphaera sp. | reverse complement strand
TCCACGTCGGCGTCGGTCATGATGATGATCTTGTGGTAGCGGGTCTTCTCGATGCGGAAGGAGGAGTCGTCCTCGCCGGTGCCGATGCCGGTGCCGATGGCGGTGATGAGGGTGCGGATTTCCTCGTTGTTGAGGACCTTGTCGAGCTGGGCCTTCTCGGAGTTGATGAGCTTGCCGCGGAGGGGGAGGATGGCCTGGTAGCGCCGGTCGCGGCCCTGCTTGGCGGAGCCGCCGGCCGAGTCGCCCTCGACGATGTAGAGCTCGCACACGGCCGGGTCCTTCTCGGAGCAGTCGGCGAGCTTGCCCGCGAGGCCGCCGCCGGAGAGGGCGCCCTTGCGGATGGTCTCGCGGGCCTTGCGCGCGGCCTCGCGGGCGCGGGCGGCGGTGAGGGATTTTTCCACGATGCGCTTGGCGATGCCGGTGTTGGCCTCGAAGAAGAACATCAGGCCCTCGTAGGCGATGGAGCCGACGATGCTCTCGACCTCGGGGGAGAGCAGCTTGACCTTGGTCTGCGACTCGAACTTCGGGTCGCTGTGCTTGACGGAGATGACGGCGGCGAGGCCCTCGCGGACGTCGTCACCGGTGATCTGGGGATCCTTGTCCTTGAGGAGATTGTTGGCCTTGGAGAACTGGTTGATGGCGCGGGTGAGGGCGCTGCGGAAGCCCGAGAGGTGCGTGCCGCCATCCGGGTTGTGGATGGTATTGGTGTAGCAGAGGACGAGATCGTTGTAGGTGTCGTTGTACTGGAGGACGATCTCGGCGTGGACCTCGGCGGGTTTCTCGTCGATGGTCGTGGTGGTCTCCTTGGTGATCCGGATGGGGATCGGGTGCAGGGCGGTCTTGCCCGTGTTGATCTGCTTCACGAACTCGACGACGCCGTTCTTGTAGTAATAATTCTCCGTCTTGGGTGTGGACGGGCGCTCGTCGGTGAAGGAGATCTCGAGGCCCGAGTTGAGGAAGGCCAGCTCGCGCAGGCGCTGGCCGATGCGGTCCGCCTGGTAGACGGTGGTGTCCTTGAAGATCTCGGCGTCCGGCTTGAACGTGACGAGCGTGCCGGTGCCCTTGGCCTTGCCGATGACCTCGAGCTTTTTCACGGTCTTGCCGCGCTCGAACTTCATGTGGTGGACCTGCCCGCCGCGCGACACCTCGACCTCGAACCACTCGGAGACGGCGTTGACGCACTTGGCGCCGACCCCGTGCGTGCCGCCGGAGAACTTGTAGCCACCCTGTCCGTATTTGCCGCCGGAGTGCAGCGTGGTGAGCACGAGCTCGACGCCCGGCAGGCCGCTGTCCTTGTTGAGATCGACCGGGATGCCGCGGCCGTTGTCGCGGATGCTGATCGAGCCGTCGACATGGATGATGACGTCAATCTTGCTGCAGTGGCCGGCGAGATGCTCGTCGACGGAGTTGTCCAGCACCTCGGAAACACAATGGTGCAGCGCCCGTTCATCGGTGCCGCCGATATACATGCCCGGTTTCTTCCGGACGGCCTCAAGCCCCTTCAGCTGGCCCAGTTTATTGGCGTCGTAGGCGTCGGCGGCAGCGTTGGATTTGGCGAGTGAAGTGGCGTCGTCGTGGGCGGACATTTATAGGGAAATAGTAAGTGAAAACGTCGCGAAAAGTGGGGGAATGGACAACGTTTTTCTGGGGTAATCCGGAGGTATTTTCAGCCGCGGATCATGAATTGATATTTATTGTATGCCAGTGACTTACACCTGTGGATTTCCGGCTATACCGGCGGGCGCACGAGAGGGAGGCAGCACGGGGTCCAGGCAGGTCGATTTCGGTGATTTTTTGACCAGATGAACCAACGGAGAGGGTTCTGTTTGACCGCACCCCCAACCGGGTTGCACAGTGAAAGCAATATGCCCGCCCCCAGTCTGGACAAACTGCTCAATTTTCAGGAATGCGACAGCCAGCGGTTGGGGTTGGAGGCGCAGCTGGCCAGCGTGCCCCGCGAGGTGGGCGCCGTGGAGTCCCGCATCGCCACCGAGAAGGCGGCGATCGAAACCGCCAAGGCTGAATGGCACGGCCTGGAGTCCAAAAAGAAGCAGCTCGAGCTCGAAATCCATGCGGCCGAGGACAAGGTCGGCAAATACCTCACCCAGCAAAGCCAGGTGCGGAAAAATGACGAATATCAGGCGCTCACGCACGAGATTGAGACCACCAAGACGGCCATCGATGGCCTGGAGGAGCAGGAAATCGCCGTGATGCTCACGATCGACGAGGCCAAGGCGCGCTTTGCCGCCGCCGAGAAGGAGCTGAAGCAGAACATCACCGGCCATGAGGCTCGCATCCGCACGCTGCGCGAGCACGAGAAACAGTTGCAGACGGACCTGGCTGCCGCCGTGGCCGCCACCGAGACGGCGCGACCCGAGGTGCCGCCGGCCTATTTGAAGATTTACGACCGCGTGGCGGTCAAGCCCGGGCACCCGGTGTGCGTCACGGTCAACGGCGGCCGTTGTGGCGGCTGCCACCTGAAGGTGCCGACCCACATCGAGGTTTTGGCGCGGAACGGGTCGGAAATTGCCACTTGCGACCAGTGCGGGCGCATCCTTTATTGGGAATCCTAGTTTCGGAGCCAGATCTTCGCTCCGCGTTCTTTGAACCAGGAGAGGAAAGTCCGGACACCACAGGGCAGGATTCCCCGCGAAAGAGGGGGCGCGGCGCTTCAAGGCGACGCGACGGACAGTGTCACAGAGAACAAACCGCCCGGCGGGCAACCGCCGGGTAAGGGTGAAAAGGTGGGGTAAGAGCCCACCGCGCCGGAGGCAACGACGGCGGCACGAAAAACCCAATCCGGTGCAAGACTAAATAGGGGACTCGGCGGCCCGTCGGATAGTCCCGGGTTAGTCGCATTCCGCGGCGCAGGCGCAAGCCCGCAGCCCGGAAAGGCCGCACCTTCGGGTGCACCTAGAGAAATGAAGATCACGCCGCCCTTTATCGGGCGGCCGACAGAATCCGGCTTACCGGCTTCGGAACTAGCACCACGCGGGGCGCGCTGTTAACCACGGCGCGCCCCGCTCCATTTTGGCGGCCGGTCGCCGCAGAAAGTCATGGACGGACCTCCGACCGGCCGCCGGAAATTGGCCGGATCACCAGTTCAGGTCGGCGATATAGGTCTCACGGCTGTCTGCACCCGTCGCGTCGGTCAGTTCCTTCCATTTGGAGACCCGATAGGGATTGTTGCCGCCGAAATTGGCCAGGGATTCATCGTAGTGAAAGGCCGCGTTGCCAGTGAGGGTGATGTTGTTCGCCACAACCGAGCCCATCACGTCGCCGTTGCCGTTGATCGTGACGTCACCGTTCGGCGCATAGATTATGCCTGACAGGGCACCGTTACCTGCGACGTGAATGGACTGGGACGTGGTGCTGGTACCCCAGATCTTAAAATCAATCGGATTGTTGGAAGCCGCGGCGGTGGTTCCGCCGTTGGCAATGCCGTTACCACCGAGGGCAATGTCTCCTGCGGTATAAATGGTGAGCTTGGCCCCAGGCGCGATAACGATGCTGGCATTGCCGGTCAAGGATAGGGCCGAAGAGCCGGACGTATTGGTCAGGACCAGGGTGGTGTCGCCCACGATGGTGAGGACATTGGTGCTGGATCCGTTACCGGTTATGCTGGGCAGACTCAGGGTGGTGGTCGCGCCGACAGTGCCGAGAGTCAGGGGCAGATCGGAGGCACTGATGGCGGATATCGCCGAGCCGCTGGTGGGGGCGGTGACAGGGTCGAAACTGGCGGTGAAATCGCTGGAGACACGGGTCATGTCCATCGTGCCGAGGCCGGTCCCAAACGGGCCGATCCGGCCTTGGGAGCCGACGCTGGGCAGGCCGGCCCCGGTGGCGGCATAACCCCAGATGTCGGCGTTGTTCACGCCGACGGCCCCGACGGCCACGGAGATGCTGCCGATGGACCCGTTGTCAAGCCGCACGCCGGCACTGTACCTGATGTCATCCGCCGTGGTGGGGGTGTCCGAATGGGAATTCCAGCTGTCGACAGAAGCGTTGGTGCCGTTGAAACGAAGGCTGTTCTTGGCCACGAGACCGTTGGAGAACTTGGAGGTCTTGCGCAGCTGCACATACACCCATTTCTCGATGGTCCGGGTGTCGCCGCCACCGAGCGTGATGGTGGAGCGGACAACGGCCTTGGGCGCGGCCAGGCCCTGGTAGTTGTAGACGTAAACCCGCACAAAACCGGTCGCGCCCTGGTCGAAGGCATAAGTGGTGGTGTTGTTCGCCGGCAGGCGGCGCCGGGCATTCACGTTGCTGGGGCCGGTCGTGGTCCAGTTATTGGCGGTCCAGACATAGGCCGGGTCCGCCACGGCCTTGTTGAGGGAATAAACCGCCTCCTCCAGACCGTTCTCGGCCAGGTTCATGGAGGCGTAGGAATAAAGCGCGCGGTTGGACGTCACCATGGTGTTCCGGCCGAGGTTCAGGTAGCTGACCAGCGAGATGCCGATCACTGCGCACATGATCATGGCGACAATCAGCAAGGAACCACGCTGGCTGCGATCGCGGGAGGGAAAATTGGTTTTCATGGGAAAGGGCGGCGGGGCCGGTTCAAGCGGTGACGATCTTGTTGCGGAGGATGAAGCGGGCGGAAAGCACGGTGTTGGTCACGGCGACCACGGTGGTGTTGGTGCGTCGGCACTTCAGGGAAATCTGGAGCTGCTTGGTGCTGGAGCCGGCGGCCGTGAGATTGGCGGCCGTGGCCAGGGGCATCTCGGCGCCCGCGACATTAAAGGCCTTGAACTCAAAGGAGCCGGTGGTGATGCCCGAGATGAGCCGGCGCGTGACGCCGCCGGCGCGCCGGTTGAATGTCGCGGTGGCGCTGTCGTAGGCGTAGTCGATGTTGGCTGAATTCACCACCAAGGTGATCGTCGTGGCACTGCCCCAGGTGATCGCGCTGGCCTGGCGGACGTCCTCGGCGAACAGCTCGAGCGCCTTGCGCGCCTGCGCCTCCATGTCGCTATAATTTTGGATGTTCACGCCGCTGCGGCCGAGAAACAGGAACGTGGACAAAACCCCCGCCATGATGACGGCGCCCAGCGACGCACCAATCATCAGCTCCACCAGCGTGAAGCCACCGGCCCGGCGCTTGTGACCGACGGTGTGCGTTGCGGGGAGATCCTTTGCAGCGTCAGGGGTGGGCGATGGTGTAGAAGTAATCATAAAGTCCGTTTTTTGCATAAATGGCGGTGAAGGTGCGCCGGTGCCAGCGGCCGTCATAGGTCTGCCAGCGGACCGAGACGCCGATATTCATGACCTCGGTCGGCCGGCTGCCATCGGGGGTCACCGCGCGGGTGACGGTGTATTTGCCCACGATGTCCGAGCTTCCGCTGAAGAAGGTAGAGCCGTCAAAGGTGGAACTGGTGCCGGAGAGAGCGAAAATCTGGGTCCAATTCATCATCCGCAGGCGCTCCATTTCGCTTTGGATGATCTGGGCGGAAATGGTGGTGCCCCGGCCGAGGTCAACCTGCTTGAAACCGGACTGCATGGCGATGATTGAGGTCGCGATGCCGAAGGCCATCACGAAGGAAGCCATGGCGACCTCGATGATGGTGAAGCCGGCGTTTTTGCGACGACGCCAGGCGGAGGAACCAGCCTGGGTGGCGGGCTGGAGCGGGCCGTCCGGGCGCCGGACTGAGGGGCAAGGGAGTGTTTCCACGCCGACACTCTACCCGAGGCCGGCGGAAAATGTAACAGGCGAAGGTCTGGGATTTAGGCCCTAGCTGATCAGGGCCAAAGGTACTTACTCCTGGGTGCGGCTCTCGGTGTAGAGCACGGCGGCCTGGGCACGCCGGTTGATCTGCAGTTTTTCAAACACGTTGCTCAGGTAATTTTTCACGGTCTGGGCGCTCAATTCCATTTGTTCACCTATTTCCTTGTTGGTCTTGCCCCCGGCGACGAGGGCG
>JBKJTZ010000038.1:0-4266 GCA_046590295.1 Lacunisphaera sp. | reverse complement strand
GACGGAGAATGCGCCGCGCATCGTGCCGATGACCGCGGATTTCCGGCGGTTGGTGGAGCAGATCAAAGGTGACACGACCCCCGACCCCAACGCGCGAGTGTTTCGCGCCAAGGAATGTCGGGGTTCACTGGCCTCGGCTTGCAAGGAGGTCGGCGTGCCGAAGCTCAACCACCACGACCTCCGGCATCTGTTTGCCACCACTTGCATCGAGTCTGGCGTCGATGTCCCTACCGTCGCCCTCTGGCTCGGTCACGCCGATGGCGGTGCACTGGCCATGCGGACCTACGGTCACATCCGTCCAGAGCACAGTGTCGAGGCTGCCAAGAGGGTCAGTTTCACTCCACCACCCAAGCAATTAGAGGGTGCGGCCTAAATTTTGCATGGCGGCAAATACATTTATAACAGCTATTTATGACATATCTTGCAAAAATGCACTGACGATGCATTTTTGCTGAACTGATGTTTCCCCGGATTCTCAACTCTCATCTTGCTCAGGCTTGGAAGCAATTCCCGGTCGTCGTGATGACCGGTGCGCGGCAGGTGGGCAAGACCACCTTGGCCAGGAAATTCCTCCCCGAGGCGGGTTATATCACCTTGGATGTGCCGGCGGAAGCGGAGCGTGCTCGCCTGAGTCCGGCCGAATTTTTTCAGCCGCATCCACGGCCCCTGATTTTGGATGAAGTGCAGTATGCCCCGTCGCTGTTCCGGCAGCTCAAGCTGATGGTTGATCAGGACCGGCGCCCCGGCCAATACCTCGTCACCGGTTCGCAGAGCTTCAGCCTGATGGCCGGCGTCACCGAATCGCTCGCCGGCCGTTGCGCTATCCTCACGATGCCGGCGTTGAGTTTGCCGGAGTTGCCGGACGCCATGAACCTCGCATCCATCGACTCCTTTTTGTGGCGCGGCGGCTATCCCGAACTCTGGCAGAAACCGGATCTCGACCGCAGTCTGTGGCTCGGTTCCTACCTCACCACCTATCTCGAACGCGATGTGAGGAATCTGCTCAGCGTCGGCAGTCTGCGGGACTTCGACCGATTCCTGCGGGTCGCCGCGCTGCGCGCGGGCCAGATTCTCTCCTACGCCGATCTTGCTCGGGACGTCGGGATTTCGCCGCACACGGCCAAGAGCTGGCTCTCCGTGCTGGAAGCGAGCCAGCAGATTTTTCTGCTGGAGCCCTACCACCGGCAGCGCACCAAACGGCTGGTCAAGTCGCCGAAGCTCTACTTCACCGACACCGGCCTCCTGACCTACCTGATGGGATTCGCCAATCCCTCCGAGTTGCCCCGCCACGCGCTATGGGGTGCCGTCTGGGAAAACCTCGTGGTTGCGGAAATCCGGAAAAGTTTCCTCGTGCGCGGGCAGCGCCCGCCGCTCTGGTTTTGGCGCACGTCTGCCGGCGACGAAATCGACCTCCTCGTGGAGGTTGCACCTGAGCGGTTCATCACCGTCGAGTGCAAGACCGCCGCGCAAGTGGATATGTCTGCGGTGAAGGCAAACCGGGTCCTCAAAGAGGAATACGGTCCGGATTCCGTGGCGCAGGCGCTGGTGGTATGTCGCACCGACCGGGCCTATCCTTTGGCGGAAGCCAGGGTGGACGCGGTCCCGTTGGTGGGTCCAGGCGGCCTGCTGGGGCGAAAGGAATTTTCGGCCTGACCAATTTGATCGCCGCGCCCATGAAGCTTCATGGCGTATAAGCGATTGGCTGTCGCGTTGCGTTATCGAGCGTAATCGCGTGATTCCGATTTGCCGTGGCCAGCCGCACCGTTTCTCGATTCAGCCTTTGGGCACGTAACAACGCGCCGGGTCCGGGGTGGGTAAGCCCCGGCTAGGCCCGCCCGCGCCCGACGCGGGCCGTGGCAGCGCGCCGGGAGCCGGCGCGCGGAGGTCCGCCGACTCCCTGCAATGCACGTGCCGACCCCAACCCGGCCCCCTCAACAGACCTCGGGGAAAACCGGTCGTGGCATGGCGCTCATGAAAACCGGCCCGAATTTGCCTGCGGCATCAGTGTGGCTATGGTTCACTCAATTCATGCCCCGCCGCCCCGTTCACTCTTGGCCCCATATACTCACCGATTGGTGTGTGATTCGCGCCTTTGAGCGGGCGGGGTGTCCCGGTTGCCTGCGCAAGCCCCCGACTCTGGCCGCCGCTTTCGTTGCAGAAGTAAGCAAAGCCGTCCGTTTTCGCACCGTCAGCATCCGCGGTGCTGAACTCCCGGTTCTCCTGGAAGCTGCGGCCGAGTCAGCCTGCGAACTGGCGGGCGGTGACGCTTACCGGGCGGTCCGTGACACCGCTAAAAATGCCGAGCACGAATACCATCAATCAATCACCCGCACCGGCCATTGCCCCCAGCGATATGCCCGGCACGAGCTATGTTCGACCGCTGTGGCCACCAAGCGCCAGCAATTCCAAGCCGAGATCAGTTCGGCCCAACGCCGGTTTGTCCGCGACTACTGGGCAGAGCAGCGCCAGCACTGGCTCCGGTCCAATCCCTTCGCTCACCTCCGCCACGAACACCCGATTCAGCGGATTGCTACCTTCACGCCCGTCTGGTGGGCATTGTTCCTCCGCTGCCTCCATTCCGAATTAGCCCGGCGCGATCTTGCCCAATTTCACCTGCTCGACGTCCTGCCGCAACTCCGCCGGCAGACCCGGCCCAAGAAGGTGCTTGCGGCCTTGGTCGAGGAATGGCGCCAGAGTCACGCCGACGAACTTGGCCTACCGGCCCAACTCCATTACCATGTCCTCGCCCGTCGCGGGCAGATTCGCGCCCGCGCAACCGCCGGCTGGTTCAATACCCGCGCTCCCGGCTACACTTCAGATTTCACCGTCGCTGACACTTCCCGCAGCCATCTGATCGAGCATACTGCTGGATTGCCTGTCCCTCCGGCAGGCTACGCGCTCAACTGATACCGGCTTGATCTCCCGCAAGTTTCAGGCCGACGGCGAGTAAACAGCGGTCCTTCTGTTCAGCGGGCACGCTTCGTAATCGTAGCCCCGTTTGCGATAATGACCCCATGACATCGCAAACCATTTCTCCTGTCCCCGATTCTCCGCCCATCGAACGCCTGACCTATTCCGTCGAGGAATCCGCCACGGCGCTTGGCGTCAGCCGGCCCACGATCTACCGCCTCGTGGCCCGCCGGATTCTCCGACCCGTGCCCGGAATCCGACACAAGAGGATCCCGTGCCAGCAAATCCGCCGGTTAGTAACGTCCGGCGAGATGCACGGCCTCAACTGACCCGACGGTCAAAAATCATTGCGGGCAATGCGCGGACCCCTTTTTTGCCAATACGGAATGATCGGTGGAGGCACCGGCGCTGTGACCGCCGGAACGACTGACGGGCTCGGGCTTGCCCCTGAAGCTACGGGCACCGGCCCGATTGGCGCGCTGGTCGGAGCAGATGACGGCGGGGCGGGGGATTCGGATCGTGCGACGGGTTTCGTCCGCGGCTTCCGCCGTTTCGGCATTTTCTGCCTGAGCAGCCACACCCTCAGTGTTTCCTCGGATACGTCCACGCCCAATTTGGCGAGCGATTCCGCCATCAGCCGGATCGATGCCCCCGCGCCGCGCTCGGCCAACAGCACGTTACGGTATGGTTCCAGTTCGGCGAATCGCCGGGAACGGGGTCGTCGTCCCTCTGCGATCAAGCGGGCGAGCACCTCAGCCTTGTTGGTCCCCACATTGGGCGCCTCCTTGCCGCCGGGTGGCGGGGCACCGGCTAAATCTCGGGCACGGGTCGGTATGTTCAACTGCTCATTCGGGGTGAATACTGGTGGCCGCACGGTCGGCCCTGCCGGATGGACCGGTTGTCGCGCGGTCGTGGCCGAGTTATGGCCCGGGCGCGGCGTGGGTGCGACCGCAGGCTGGCTAGTTTGGGGCGTGGGAAGTGGTGTGGGATTACCTTGTTGCATGCGGTCAACCTATCCGGCGTCGGCCTGCGACGCAACGGGCGCACCCCGGGCGACCTCTAAGCGAAAGCGCTTAGACGTTGGTGTCCTTACTTATTCTTTTATTTTGGTTTTTGTCATTGGGTTGGGTTCATTTTTTGATTCTTGGAGTGATTGGTTCATTGGGTTGGTTGATTCATGGTTTCTTGGTTTTGGTTCTTTGGTTGGATACTATTTTTTTGGCTTAGGTGTCAGTTGGGTCAGTGGTTTCATTGGTAGATTGGATCTTGGTTTGTTGTGGTTGATGATTGGAGGTGGCGGATGCTGACCATCCGCACCTGCAAGGTCTTCAGCAAAGCCCTCGGTGAATACCTCCG
>JBKJTZ010000104.1:0-13254 GCA_046590295.1 Lacunisphaera sp. | reverse complement strand
GCCACGAAGATCGTGAGCTCGCCCCAGAAGTTCGCGAAGCCGGGGAGGCCGATGCTGGCGAAGGTCGCGGCAACAAAAAACGCGGCGAGCACGGGCGTCTTCTGCGCGAGGCCGCCCATCTCATCCATCGCAAACGTGTGCGTGCGGCGATGGATGCTCGTGGCGAGGAGGAAGAGCAGCGCCACGGAGAGCCCGTGCGCCACCATCATCAGCACCACGCCGCCGACGCCGAGCGCCGAGCCCGCCGCGATGCCGAGGAACGCGTAGCCCATGTGCATGACCGAGCTGTAACCGATCATCTGCCTGAGATCGCGCTGCGCGATGGTGATGAAGCCGACGACGAGGATGTTGCCGACGACCGCGAGCCACGCGAGCGGATGTGACCAATGCGCGAAGCCCGCGGGCAAGAGCGGCACGGCAATCTGGATGAGGCCGTAGAGGCCGAATTTCTTCAGCACGCCGGCGTGCAGCATGGCGTTGGAGCTCGGCGCGGCCCCGTAGCCGAGCGGTGCCCACGTGTGCAGCGGCCAGAGCGAAACCAGAATGCCGAGGCCGAGCACGAGCAGGCCGAAAATCGTTTTCTGCAACGATTCCGCGAGCGGCTGGGTCGCGAGCTGCGCCTTGATCGCGATGAGGTCGAAGCTGTTTGCCCCGCCCTTCACGTAGAGCGCGATCAGGCCGACGAGCGAAATCATCGCACCGGCCGTGAGGTAGATCGTCACCTTCATCGCCGCGTAGCCGCGGTCGCGTCCGCCCCAAATGCCGATCATGATAAACGTCGGGATCAGCGCCAGCTCGTGGAAGAAGTAGAAGAAGAAGATGTCCACCGAGGCGAACACCCCAAGGAGGCCGCCGTGCATGACGAGCAGGAGCAGCAGATAGAGCTTCAACCGCTCGGCGCCCGAGCGCAGGGCGTAGAGCCCGGCCGCGAGCCCGACGATGGCGGCGAGCAGGAACATCGGCAGGGCGATACCGTTGAGGCCGAGCTTGAGGGTGATGCCGAAGGCGGCGAGGCCGGTGTCGTGGGAGCTGAGGAACTGGTAGTGCTGCGCGCCCTCGGCCGGGAACTGCGACCACAGCCACAGGGCGATGAGCGCCGGCAGGGTGAAGGCCACGGCCGCCAGCTTGGTGGCGAACCGCTTGGGCAGCCCGAGCGCGATGACGAGCGCCGCCCCGAGCGGGGTGGCGATGGCGAGCTGCAGGAGTTGGGCGTTGTCAGGCATGAATCAGCGGAAAGAGGAGAAACAACCACAGATGGACACAGATGGACACGGATGGGAATTCCCGGAACATCTGCCCGGAAATCCGCCCTGCTTCAGTTTCTTGTTTTTCATCTGTGTGGATCCGTGTTAATCTGTGGTTTAAAATCGGGTCAGAAAACCCCCGCGGCGAAGGCCCAGAGGAGCGCGGCGCCGAGGAGGAACCAGTAGACGTAGGCGTGCAGGCTGCCGGTGTAGAACGCCCGGGCGCCGTAGCCGACCAGGCCGACGAAGCCCGCCATCCCGCGGATGATGATCCCGGCGAGGAAGATCTGCTCAAGGAAGTTCAGCAGCATGGCGAAGCGCTGCTGGACTTTGCCCACGTAGTAGTCGTAGGCGCGGTCAAAGGACTCTTTGAGCCAGGTGAGCGCGCTGAAGCCGAAGCGAAATTTCTCCTCAAGGGTGTCGGTCGGGGCAGACTTGTAGAAGAACAGCGCCGAGCCCGCGCCGAGGGTCATGACCGTGAGCGAGACGAGCAGAATGGTGGTGTGGGCCGCAGCGTGGGCCGCGGGAATCAAGTCCGCCACCGAACCGGCCAGCCGGCCGATCACCCCGGTGTAGCCGCCCACGACCGAGAGGCCCGCGAGCAGGACCAGCGGCAGCGTCATGGTGAGGCCAGTCTCATGGGCGTGCTTGGCGTCATCCGAACGAGCCTCGCCGAGGAAGGTGATCTTCCACAGGCGCACCATGTAAAACGCCGTCAGGATGGCGGTGAAGGCGAGGACGACGAAGACGGCGGTGTTCTTCTCCATCGCGAGGTAGAGGATGGCGTCCTTGGAGAAGAAGCCGGCGAGCCCGGGCAGGCCGATGATGGCGAGGACGCCGATCGTGAAAGTGACAAAGGTCACGGGCATCTTCTTCCTCAACCCGCCCATCTTGAAGATGTCCTGCTCGTGGTGGCAGCCCATGATGACCGAGCCCGAGCCGAGGAAAAGGAGCGCCTTGAAGAAGGCGTGGGTCGTCAGGTGGAACATCGCGGTGCCGACGCCGGCGGCGACCACCAGCGTAGGCCCGCCCTGCCCCGTGGCCAGAGAGCCCAGACCGAACGCCGCGACCATGTAACCGAGCTGCGAGAGCGTCGAGTAGGCCAGCACCTTCTTGATGTCGCGCTGGACGATGGCGCACAACGCCGCGTAGACCGCGGTGACCGTGCCGATCCACATGATGACGGTGAGCGCATCGGCGACCATCAGGACATTGATCCGGCAAAGCATGTAGATGCCCGCCGCGACCATGGTGGCGGCGTGGATGAGCGCGGAGACGGGCGTCGGGCCCTCCATGGCGTCGGGCAACCACACCTGCAGGGGCATCTGGGCCGACTTGCCCATCGCACCGCAGAACAACAGCAGCGGGATGGCGGTGCTGAAGACGAGGGAGTGCGTCTCACCGAGCTTGGCCAGCTCGTCGAGGTCGACCGTGCCGTTGAGCCAGTAACACATGATGATGCCAAGCAGGAAGCCGAAGTCGCCGACGCGGTTGACGATGAAGGCCTTCTTCGAGGCGTCGGCCGCGGACTGCTTCTCGTGGTAGTGGTTGATCAGCAGCCAGGAGCTGAAACCGACCAGCTCCCAGAAGATGAACATCATGAAAAGATTCCCGGCCAGGACGATGCCGATCATCGAGAACATGAAGATGGACAGGCCGCCGAAGAAGCGCGCCCGGGCCTTGTCGTCGTGCATGTAGCCGAGCGAGAAAAGGTGGATCAAAAACCCGACCACCCCGACGATGAAGAGCATCAAGGCCGCGAGGTCGTCGTATTTGATGCCGAGCGAGACGGCGAAGTCGCCGAAGCGCAGCCATTCCCAGGAAGCACTGAAGCGCTCGCCGTGCAGCAGGAGGATGACCGAGAGGCCCGCGATCGCACCGGCGGCGGCCACCGAAAGCCACGACGCCAGCGCGCCGCGTTTGCGCAGGAAAAACGCGATGACCGCCGCCGTGATCAGCGGCAGGAGCAGGACGAGGAGGGCGTGATTCAGCATGCTCATGGGCTGAACAGATGGTAGGGGCGGTTGCCCTCAACCGTCCTTGGGCCGTTGGGGGCAACGGCCCCTACCCTTGTCATTCTGAGCGCAGCGAAGAATCCAGAATGATTCACGCCGGCGAAAACCCGGCTGGATCCTTCGCGGCGCTCAGGATGACAGGTTTCGTGGGTTGGTTTGGTATCCGTGAACATCAGTGAAATCCGTGGTGAAAAAAACGCCTCGCGTCAGTGCTTCAGCTGGTTGAGCTCCTCGAGCTGCACCGTGTGGCGCTGGCGGAAGAGGGCCACGATGATGGCGAGGCCGACGGCGACCTCGGCCGCGGCGATCGTGAGAATGAAGAAGACAAACACGTTGCCGTCGAACGTGCCGTTGAACTTCGAGAACGCCACCAGCGCGACCGTCGAGGCGATGAGCATAAGCTCCAGGCACATGTAAACGACGAGAGTGTTCTTGCGCAGCAGTACGCCGAAGAACCCGAGCGCGAACAGCACGGCGCTGACGGCGAGGTAGGCGTTGAGCCCGATGACAGCGAGAAATGGGATGGTCATGCCGCGTCCTCCGGCACCTCGAATTTCTTGCTGAGCACGATGACGCCGAGCATGGCGATAAGGAGAAGGAAGCCCACCACCTGCACCGGCAGGAGGTAGGTGGTGAAGAGCTGCTCCGCGTAGGCCTTCAACGCCGGGGCGGCCGCGGCGGGGGCCGGCGCCGGCAGCACCGCGCGCTGCCAGAGGCTGGCCACGCCGACGGCCAGCAGCGCGCCGCCGAGGGTCGCGGCGGCAAGGGTCGCGGTCTTGAAGGGCTTGAGCGCGCCCGGGGTCGTATCGAGCAGCATGATGATGAAAAGGAACAGCGCGACGACCGCGCCCGCGTAGACCAGCAGGAGGACGAAGGCCAGCAGACCGGCGTCGAGCAAAACGAACAGGCCGGCCACGCCGACCAGCGAGACGATGAGGAACATCGCGGCGTTGACCGCGTTCTTGTTCACCACGACCAGCGCAGCGCACGCGAGCGTGAGGAAGGCGAAGGTGTAGAAGAGGAGGTCGCTCATCGAAGGACTGAAGGACCGAAAGACTGAAAGGCTGAACCCTTCGCGCAAGGCGACAGGTTGGCAAAATGGGAATCGGTGGGCAGGCTGTTCATACTTCAGTCATTCAGTTTTTCAGACTTTCAGCCCTTAGTGCCCCGCGTTGCCGTGCTCGGCGGCGGCCTTTTTCTTGTCCCACTTGTAATGCTGGTCGGGCAGCGTGCCGCCGAGTTCGTAAAGCTTCGCCTTGTCGTTGACCATCTCGGCACGGGTGTAGCCGGTCATCGAATATTGGTTCTGCAGGAAAATCGCCTCCTCGGGGCAGACCTCCTGGCACAGGCCGCAGTAGATGCAGCGGAGCATGTCGATGTCGAAGGTCAGGGGCGCCTTCTCGACATGCTCGTTGCTCGCGCCGGCCGGGATCTCGCCCGGCGTGATGCGGATGGCTTTGGGCGGGCAGACGAACTCGCAGAGCTGGCACGACACGCACTTCTCACGGCCGTTGGGATCCATGACGAGCGTGGGCACGCCGCGGTAGCCGGGCGGAATGGCCGGGCGCTGCTCCGGATACTCCATCGTCACGTTCGGTGCGAACATGTGCTTCAACGTCACCCGCATGCCCGCCAGGATCTGCGGGAGGTAGAAGCGCTCGGAGAGCGTCAGGGGTTTGCGTTCGACGACGTAGGGCATGGCGGTCAGGAAAACATCTTCTTTGCGGGCAGCGCGAAGGCAATCCCGGCGGCGGCCACGGTGGCGACAGCGAGGACGACCCAGGCGACCAGACCCATCCCGAGCTGGATGATGGCGATGGCCGCCGCGTAGACGATCAGGTTGCCGATGGCGAGGGGCAGGAGCTTCTGCCAGCCGAGCTTCATCACCTGATCGTAACGGAAACGCGGGACGGTCCAGCGCACCAGCATGAAGAGGAAGATGAAGGCCAGCACCTTGGTCAGGAAAATGGCGATGGAGAGGGCGCCGACCACGATCGGGTGCGCAAAGAACGGCGACAGGTGCGCCAGCCAGCCGACGAAATCGGCCAGCGGCACCCACGGCAGCGGGTTCCAGCCGCCGAGGAAGAGCAAGATGAACACGCCGGAGCCGATCATCATGTTGGCATACTCGGCCACGAAGAACAAACCCCACTTCATCGAGCCGTACTCGGTGTGGAAGCCGCCCACGAGGTCGGCCTCGCCCTCGGCCATGTCGAAAGGCAGGCGGTTGGTCTCGGCAAACAGCGCGACCAAAAAGACCAGCGCCGAGACCGGCATGTAGAAGATGAACCACGCGCCGTCCCACGAGTGCCACGAGCCCGACTGGGCCTGGACGACCTGGAAGAGACTGAGCGTGCCCTCGCCGCCCGGGGCGTTGATCCAGAGGAAGACCGGCAGCACGGAGAGCGTCATCGAGATCTCGTAGGAGATGAGCTGGGCCGACGCGCGCACGCCGCCAAGGAAGGGATACTTGGAGTTCGACGACCAGCCGGCGATGATGAGCGAGTAGACGCTGAGCGACGACACGGCGAACACCGCGAGGATGCCGACGTCGAGATTGGCCAGGCCGAGCGGCACGAGGTGCCCGGCGGCGTCGAGGTAGGCGCCGAACGGCACGACCACGACGGTGGTCAGCGCGGGGATCATGCCCAGCAGCGGCGCGAGCATGAAGTAGACCTTGTTCACGTGGCCCGGCAGCGGGTCCTCCTTGAGGAACATCTTGAGGCCGTCGGCCATCAGGTGAAAGACCCCGATTCTTTGGAGGAACGGGCCGAGCACGGGCACCCAGGCGAACCAGACCGGGATGGCGCGGTTCGGACCCGGCCGGCCCTGGATCCACGCGGAGACCTTGCGCTCGACCAGCGAGCACGCGCCGCCGATGGGGAACAGCACGCCGATCACGCACAGGCCCTTGATGACCATCTGCACGAGCGGATGGAGGCCGGACCAGAGTTCGATGACGGCGTTCATGCGGGCAATCCTTGGAGGGCTGGCGCTGGCCGCCATGCCGTGGGCGCGGCCCGCCGGCGAGCGGCGGCCCGGCAGATGGTTTCGCGCGTGAGCGCTGCGATCCGGTAGGGGCGCTTGCCCTCAAGCGTCTTTGGGCCGTTGGGGGCAACGGCCCCTCCCTGCAGATAGGACAGATCGGTCATCATCTCAGGCGGTGGCGGCCGCGGTGGCGGCGGGCTTGTAGTGCAGCGTCGCGCCCTCGACGAAGGGCAGCGCGGCCCACGGTGTCGCATCGAGCAGCAGGCCGGTGGCGGGGAGGTTGGCATGGGAGACCGTCGCCAGCGGTTTCACCTCGGTGGAAATGATGCTCCAAAGCGAACCGAGGTCGGAGGCAATCGCCCCGGCGCCAACGGCGGCGATGAGCCCGGCGAGCGTGACGAGGTCGTCGGCGACCCCGGCGGGACCGGGGACGGCCTGGGCAAACTTCTGGATGCGGAACTGCTGGTTCACGAACGTACCGGACTTCTCAAAAACGGTGAGCGTCGGGATGACGACCTTGGCCGCGTCGCTCGTCGCATTCCGATGCGTGCCGAGATAGACGAGCGAAACCTTGGCCAGCTGCGCGGCCGTGAGTCCGGCCGCGGTGAGATCCTCGCCGACGGAAAGAATGCTCTTCACCGTGCCGGCATCGATGGCGGCGGCGAGCGCGGCCAGCTGCTGCGCCGGCAGGGCGGCGATCAGCCCGACCACCAGCGCGCCGCGGACGTTCGGGTTGCGGTCGGCGGAGAGGAGCAGCTGGTCTCCCTCCCCCACCCGGCTGACCAGAACGGCGGAAACCTTGAGCACCTCGGCGAGCTTCCGCGTGAGGAACTGTTCTTCGACCGAACTGCGGCCGGAGCCGACGAGGGCGACGGAACCGGCGCCGAGCAGGTCGCCCGCCGCCTTGAGCGCCATCGCCGGCGCGGTCGCGGTACCGCCGATGGCGGGAGCGAAGAGGCGGTCATCCGCCTTCACCTGCCGGTAAAGCGCGCGACCGGAGTCGGTCATCCAGGTGTCGTTGACCTCGTCGTTCTGGCGCGGGGTGATGCGGTAGATGACGCCCTCGCGGCTCGACACGGTGGTGTTCGCGCCGACGGAGGACTCGGGATCGATACCCGGCGTCTCCTTGAGGAACCAGACCCGCATCTTGAAGCGGAAATCGGTCGAGGTCAGCGCACCAACCGGGCAGATGTCGACGGTGTTGAGCGAGTAGTTGTTCTCCAGCTTCTTCCCCGGATAGCACGCCAGCGTGCTGTAGCTGCCGCGGTCGATGAAGCCGAGGACGTCATCCTGCGCGACCTCCTTGGAGAAACGGATGCAGCGCGAGCAGAGGATGCAGCGCTCGTCGTCGAGCGTGACGCGCGGGCCGAGCTCGGTCTTCTTCGGCTTGACGTTCTTCTGCTCGACGAAGCGCGAGTAGCCGCGGCCGTAGGCGGTGGAATGCTCCTGCAGCATGCACTCACCGGCCTGGTCGCAGATCGGGCAGTCGAGCGGGTGGTTGATGAGCAGCATCTCCGTGACGCCTTCGCGGCACTCCTTGACCAGCGGCGAGTTGGTGCGGACGTGCAGGCCGGGGCTGGCGTTGGTGCCGCAGCCGATCTGCGGACGCGGCATCCAGTTGACCTTGATCTTGCCCGTGGCCGGATCGGTGATCGGGGTCCTGGTCGCGGGATCCATCGCCGGCAGGCCCATCTCGATGAGACACATCCGGCAGTTGCCCGAAATGGTGAGCTTCGGGTGGTAGCAGTAATGCGGAATCTCGATCCCCAGCAGCTTGGCCGCCTCGATCACGTTCGTGCCCTTGGGCACGGCGATGTCCCGGCCGTCAATGTTGACGGTCACGAGGTCGGGTTTGGGTGGAGCGATCATGGACAAAGACATTTATTAACCACGAAACACACGAAAGACACGAAAAGGTCCCGGCCGCTGATCAGTTGGAAAGTTTCCCTTCATTTCGTGTATTTGGTGTATTTCGTGGTGGCCAAATCAGATCAGCGGCATCGCGGCCGGCAGGGCGGTCTTCTTGGCCTCGGCGTAGCCCTTGAACTCGTCGCCGAATTTCGCGAGGAAGCTCTGGGTCGGCCACGAGCAGGCCTCGCCGAAGGCGCAGATGGTGCGGCCCGGGATCTGGTCGGCCACGTTCCTGAGCAGCTCGGCGTCCTGGGCCCGCGCCTCGCCGTGCACCATGCGGCTGGTGATCTTCTTCATCCACAGCGAGCCCTCGCGGCAGGGCGTGCACTGGCCGCAACTCTCGTGCGAGTAGAACGCGTTGATGTTGGCCAGCGCCTCGACCATGTTGACGGAGTCGTCCATCACGATGACGCCGCCGGAGCCGCCCATCGTGCCGATCGCCGCGAGCGAATCAAAATCCATCGGGACATCCTCGACGCCCCAGTCGTAATCGACCGTTTCCAGGCCGACCTTGCGCTTGCCCTTGTAGCGCTCGCCGAAGCGCATGACCTTGGCCGACGAGCCGCCGGGGATGACGGCCTTGAAGGTGCGCCCCGGCAGCGGGCCGCCGCAGACGTCGTTGAGCAGCTCGCCCAACGTGATCTTGCCGGCCTCAAACTCGTAATAGCCGGGCCGCTGCACGTGGCCCGAGACGCAGAAGATGCGCGTGCCGGTGTTGTTGGGCGTGCCGATCTTGGTGTAGGTCTCGCCGCCCATGTCGACGATGTGCTTCACGTGGCAGAGGGTCTCCACGTTGTTGACGATCGTCGGGCACTGGTAGAGACCGAGGACGGCGGGGAAATACGGCGGCTTGATGCGCGGGTTGGCGCGCTTGCCCTCGAGCGACTCGATCAGGCCGGTCTCCTCGCCGCAGATGTAGGCGCCGGCGCCGCGGTGCACGAAGATGTCGCAGGAGTAGTCCGTGCCGAGGATGTTTTTCCCGACGAGGTTGGCGTCGCGCGCCTCCTGGATGGCCTTCTCCAAAATCCGGGCCCCGTGCGGCATCTCGCCGCGGATGTAGATGTAGGCCTGCTGCACGTTGTTCGCGAAGCAGGAGATCATCGTGCCCTCGATGAGCTGGTGCGGGTCCTGGTGGATGATGTAGCGGTCCTTGAAGGTGCCGGGCTCGGACTCGTCGGCGTTGACGATGAGGTAGATGGGCTTGCCGCTCTTCCGGTCGACCAGGGTCCACTTGACGCCGCAGGGGAAACCGGCGCCGCCGCGGCCGCGCAGGCCGGACTTCTTGACCTCGTCCATCAGCTCCGCCGGCGGCCGGGTGAAGGCCTTCCGCATGACCGCATAGCCGCCGTGCTTCAGGTAGCACGGGAGGTCATTGGTGTAGCCGGGCTCGTCGATATGAGCGAAGATCAGGCGGCGTTGGGCGGGGGCGGGCATCAGGAGAGGAGCGAGGGCAGAATTGAGATTTGAGCGGGGCGCGGGCTCAGGGCTTGTCATCGAGGACGATCTCGATGCCGCCGGTCCAGCGGGCGGCGAAATTGTAGACCATGGCGAGGAGGATGCCGGCGACGAAGCCACCCAGGGCGTTGATCACCGGCGTGAAGACGGCCAGGCCGCCGGCCAGGAACCAGGGCACGGCCGGGAACATGGCGGGCGTGACCCCCGACTGCTCGGCGGTGAAGGCGATGCCGAGCGTGAGGAGGAACAGCGGCGCGACGATCATGCCGGCGACCCCGTTGATGAGGCCGAGCACCACCCCAAAACGGATGGGCGGGATCTGGAGCAGGCGGTATTTTTTCATTGGGCCGGGCGGCGCTGGGCCGCGGTTTTGATCTGGTCGCTCAAGGCCTTCACCTTGGCGACGTCGACTTTTTCGTGGAGGTCGTCGTCGATCATGACGACCGGGCCGGTGCCGCAGCTGGCCAGGCACTCGACAAAATCTATCGTCACCTCGCCGTCGGCGGAGATTTCCCCGGGGGCGCAGCCGAATTCCTGCTGGAAGGCCGCGCAGGTCTTGTAACCGCCGGTCAGCGCGCACGAGAGGGTGCGGCAGACCTTGATGTGGCGCCGGCCGATCGGCTGCTGCCGGAACATCGGGTAGAACGTGACCACCTCGTAGACGTTGATCGGCTGCAGCCCGAGCTTGTGCGCGACCCACTCGATGGCCTCGGTCGAGATCCAGCCGACATCCTCCTGGATGAGGTGCAGCAACGGCAGCGTGGCGCTGCGCTTCACCGGGTAATGGGTGATGACCTCGTCGATCTGCGTGAGTGTGGCGGGTTTCAGGTTCACGAACGGAAAAGAATTTTATTCAGAATCCAGAAAACCAGGAACAGATTGCCCCCAAACCGGCCTTGTCTTGGCTTCATGGCTTCTGAATTCATTTTGCAGATCAGCGGTCACACTCGCCCATGACGAAGTCGAGCGAGCCGAGGATGGAGACGACGTCGGACACGAGGTTGCCGACGCAGAGTTTCGGGAGGATGGAAAGGTTGCAGAACGAGGGGCTGCGGATCTTCAGGCGGTAGGGCACGCCGCCGCCGAGGCTGACGATGTAGAAGCCGAGCACGCCCTTCGGGTTCTCGGCCTCGAAGTAGACCTCGCCCGCCGGCATCTGCGGACCCTCGGTCACGATCATGAAGTTGTTGATGAGCTCCTCCATCGAGGTGAGTATCTTGTCTTTCGGCGGCGCGAAGATCTTGCGCGCGTCCGGCGCATACCAGTCGCCGCCGGGGAAATTTTTCACCACCTGCTTGATGATGCGGATGGACTGCTTCATCTCCTCGCCGCGGCAGAGGTAGCGGTCGTAGCAGTCGCCCTTCGAGCCGACGGGCACGTCGAACTCGTATTGCTCGTAGCCGGAATAGGGCCGGTCCTTGCGGAGGTCGGTCGCCACGCCGGAGCCGCGGAGGTTCGGACCGGTCAGGCCGTAGGCGATGGCGTCGGCCTTTGAGATCACGCCGATGTCCACCGTGCGGTCGAGGAAGATCTTGTTGCGCGAGAGCAACGAGAGGATCTCGTCGAGGATGGGCAGGAACTGGTCGCAGAACGCGTCGACCTTTGGCGTCCAGCCCTCGGGCACGTCGCGCTGCAGGCCGCCGATGCGGGTGTAGCTGGTGGTGAAACGCGCGCCCGTCAGCTCCTCGAAGAGCTTGTAGAGTTTCTCGCGCTCCTCGAAGCAATACATGAACACCGTCCACGCGCCGACATCGATCCCGTAGGCGCCGAGGCCCATCAGATGCGACGACACGCGGGCCATCTCCGCCGTGAGGACGCGGATGGCCTGGCAGCGCGCCGGGACCTCGAGCCGGGCGAGCCGCTCGACCGCGATGGCGTAGGCCATGTTGTTGGCGAGCGGCGCGATGTAATCCAGCCGGTCCGTGTAGGGCACGAACTGGTTGTAGGTCATGTTCTCGGCGATCTTCTCGTCGCCTCGGTGCAGGTATCCGATGACCGGGTCGGCCTTGCGCACGATCTCGCCGTCGAGCTCGAACTGGATGCGCAGCACGCCGTGGGTGGACGGGTGCGACGGGCCCATCGAGAGCGACATCTTCTCGGGATCGAACTCCTTCGGGAGGTTCGCGGCGGCCGTTTTCGCCCCGGTGTCAGGAAAGGAAAAGTCGGTGGCCATGTTATTCAGGCTTCTCCTTCTTTTCGCTCCACGCCTCGTCCTTGGCCCGGGGTTCGGCTTCGCCCATCGACCGGCCCGACGTGGCGACGAACGGGCCGCCGGCCATCGGCGCGGCGATCAGGCCGGCCTTGGTCTCGGCCGCGACCTCGGCGTCGGGCAGGTCGGCCGGCAAGCCGGCGAGTGGAAACTCCTTGCGCAGAGGGAAATACGGGTAGCCGTCCCACATCAGAATGCGGCGCAGGTCGGGGTGGCCCTCGAACTTGATGCCGAACATGTCGTAGGCCTCGCGTTCGTGCCAGTCAGCCCCGGGCCAGAGGCCGGTGGCGCTGGGCATCACGGGCGCGGCGGGGTCGGTGCAGGCGGATGCGAGGCGGAAGTAATCGTGCCGCGTGCTCGAGTAGAGGTGCCAGACGACGGTGAAGCGCGGGGATTTTTCCGCGGTCCAGTCGATCGCGGTCAGGTCCATCAGGAAATCATAGCCCTCGGCATCGCGCAGGTACTGCAAGACGGCGAGGATCTCGGCGGCCGGCACATTGAAGGCGGGGCAATCGAGGCTTTCCCGGGGCGTGGCCGAGGGAAATTGCCGGGAAACGGCGGTCGGAAGGTCGACGTCGGTGGTCATGCGCGGCGGCGGGGCGTCAAGCGCTGAGCAGGTGGGAGGCCGAGCGCTCGCGTTTGACCTTGGCCTGGAGCTTCATCAGGGCGTCGAGCAGGGCTTCCGGGCGCGGCGGACAGCCGCTGACATAGACGTCGACGGGAATGATGCGGTCCACGCCCTGCAGGGTCGCGTAGCTGCGATACATGCCGCCGGAGCTGGCACAGGCGCCCATGGCGATGACCCACTTGGGCGCGGCCATCTGGTCGTAAATCCGGCGCACCACCGGGGCCATCTTGTAGGTGACGGTGCCGGCCACGATCATGCAGTCGGACTGGCGGGGCGAAAAGCGCATCACCTCGGCGCCGAAGCGCGAAATGTCGAACCGGCTCGCGGCGCTCGCCATCAGTTCGATGGCGCAACAGGCCAGCCCCATGGGCATGGGCCACATCGAGTTCGTGCGGATCCAATTGATGGCAGCATCAGCCCGGGTGACGATGACGTCGCCCTCGATTTTACTGTTGTAGACGAGTTCGGTGTTGGCGGTGACCATTTCGTAAAAAAATCAAGGCAAGCTACCACCCCACCCACCCCACGCAAGGAGCTTTTGATTACGCTGCGCGCATTATGAGCGGCCGCACCTGCTGTCATAACGCGGACGACATAAATGCCGGCCCCAGCTTGAAAACTTCCTGGCCGAAAACCGGACCAGCCCAGGCCCACCGGGCCGAGCATGGCGGAGAGGGGGGGATTGACTCGTTGCACTCGGAGCTTCGCCCCAAACCGGCGCCGCGCCGGTTTGCCCCTATCCCTCCTCACGTTGCTACGCACCTTCTCCGGCTTCGCCAGAGTCCGCCATTTGGCGGTGCCAAA
>JBKJTZ010000105.1:0-2530 GCA_046590295.1 Lacunisphaera sp. | reverse complement strand
GGTTTCATGGCGAGAATCGGTCAGGATGCGGCCGCCGGAGCCTGCGGTGCGACGACCCGGTCGCTCAGGCGCTCGACCTGGGGAAAACAAAAAAGGGAACCCTGGTCCTGCGGGGTCAGATCAGCCGTGGCCGCGCCCGCAAACGGGGCGGAAGCCGTGGAGTGGGTGGGTGGCTGCATGCGACGGCAATAAAACTGAGCCGATCAGGCTCGCGCTGTAAATGTTATTATTTGTTGCTATTTGTATATATTCGTCATTTCCGAACACAGAACGAGAAATACCGCGACGTGAGAAATCTTCCCTCCGCCGCCCGCCATCGCCGGCCTGGTTTTTTCGGCTTCGCCCGCGCCTTCGCCATCTCGAACATGATGCCGATCCTCAGCACCGTCACCGACCCGCGCAACCGCGCCACCGGCTACGGCGTGCTCAACCTTTTCTCCGGCATCGTCGGCGGCCTGACCATCTATGCCGGCGGGATGCGGCGGCACGCTAAAATCGATGTCAGCCACGTGTTCCAGTTTGCCGCGCTCAGTATTCTGGTTTGCGCGATGCTGCTTTTCTTCATCAAGCCGCGATCCCGGCCCGGCAGCAGTCGACCGCATGCAGCGGCCCGTGGCCGATTCGTTCCAGGTGGGGCTGGTCTTTGCATGGACCTTTCTGCTCGCCCCGGCCGAGCCCGACCCGCGGCTACCGCGCCGGGGAAGGGACCAACCTCCTCTTTCCCCTCAATGCCCGCGGACCCGCCGGCGGTAGTCCGACGGAGTGAAGCCGATCTCCTGCTTGAAAGCCTTCGAGAAATGGAACACATCGCAAAAGCCGAGCGTGTCGGCGATCTGCTTGAGGGAATAGTCGCCGTGGTAGATCGCCGCGCAGGCCCACTCGAGCCGGCGGCGCTTCTGGTAGCGTCCGGGTGATTCCCGGGTGAGCTGGACGAAGCGCTTGCGGAAATTCTCGTAGTTCAGCCCGACCAGCGGCGCCACTTCCTGCGGGGCCAGCCAGCCGGCCGCACCGCGGTCGCCGAGCAGGCGCAGGCTCTTCTCCAGCCACGCGTCGCGCCCCGCCTGCCGCGTGCTCTCGGCGTCGGCCGCGACCATGTCGGTGATTACATGCAGCAGCCGGCCCAGCGCGCGCAGCGGCGCCCCGGCACTGTGCAGCGGCTCGGACTTCACGACCTCGTGCAGGCGCCGCCGCCAGTAGTCCATGGCCCCGAGCCGCAGCACCGGGTGTTCCGGCGCCAGCAGGCCCTGCGCGCGCCACAGCTGGAACTGCGGCCCGTCGAACACGAAGTAGATCTGCGTCCACTCGGTGCCCGGCAGCGGTCCGTAGGCGTGGGCGATCTCGGGGAAGACCAGCACGACGTCACCGGGCCCGAGCTCGAGCTTCGTGCCCCGGGCGTCACGGTAGTAGCCGCGGCCCTCGACCATCAGCATCAGGGTAAACCGTCTCAAAATCCGCATGCCCGTCGGATCGATGCCCGGCACGTTGCGCAACAGGCCGGCCAGCTCGATTTCTCCCACCGGAGTGCGCAACGGGCTCTGCAGCCAGGGTTCGGCGCGATATTTGGGGGCGGCAGGCATCAACCCAAAATTTACATGACTTCTCCCACTTCAACCATTTAATCCGGATCAATTCGCGGGTATGGTGATGACATGAGCACGACCACGACGCTGCCCCAGCTGTATTCCTACGGCCACGAACTCGACATGGCCGACGACAAGGTCGGCCTGCTGCGCGACTCCAGCGACGCCGCCACCGACTTTGAGGAACTCCAGCGCCGCTTCGCCGAGGATGGATATGTCTACATGCCCGGCTACCTCGACCGCGATGAGGTGCTGGCCGCCCGCGCCAGCCTGACCGACGGTCTCGCCGCCGCCGGGGTGCTCGATCCGGCCCACCCGGCCATCGAGGGCGTGGCCAAGCCCGACGCCGGCTACGTGTTCAAGCCCGAGCTGACGAACAACAACCCTGCGATCCAAAAGCTGCTCTACTCCGGCCGCCTGCCGGAGTTCTACGCCAAGTTCTTCCACGAGCCCGTCCGGCACTACGATTTCACCTGGCTGCGCGCGATCGGTCCCGGCAAGGGTACCAACCCCCACTGCGACCTGCCCTACATGGGCCGCGGCACCCACACCCACATGACGTGCTGGGTGCCCTACGGCGACATCTCCTTCACCCTCGGCGGCCTCATGGTCCTCGAGGGGTCGCACAAACGCATGGACCTGCTCGAGAGCTACGTCTACCGGGACGTCGACGCCTTCTGCGAGAACAAGCCCAAGGACGCCGAGGCCGCCAAGGCCGGCAAGTGGACCTTCAGCGGCACGCTGTCGCACAACCCGCCGATGATCCGCAACAAGTTCGGCGGCCGCTGGCTCACCGCGGAGTTCAAGGCGGGCGACTTCATCACCTTCGGCATGTTCCTCGTCCACGCCTCCCTCGACAACCGCACCGAGAACCGGCTGCGCATCTCGAGCGACGCCCGCTACCAGCGGGCCAGCGAGCCGATCGACGAGCGCTGGGTCGGCATCAATCC
>JBKJTZ010000010.1:0-23044 GCA_046590295.1 Lacunisphaera sp. | reverse complement strand
GCCTTGAGGGCGAGCGAGGCGTAAAACCCGGCATCGCCATCGAGACGGAATCCGCGGTCAAAATAGTCGAATTTCCGGTCGGTGACCGCGCCCAGGTCCAGGGACAGGACCAGGCGGGGCAGCAGGCGGTAGTCGGCCCCAAGCCCCGCCCGGATCTCGCGGAAATCGAGGTAGGTGTTGGCGAGTCGGGCGATACTGGGGGCGGGCACCCCGCGGCTTTCGACGATCCGGTAGCTGCCGCCGTTGAAGCCGACGCCGGCGCGCAGCGTGAGCTGACGGTCCCTGCGCCAGCTGAAACCGCTTTGGGGAAACCCGACACTGAAGGTCCAATCTTGGGCGAACTGCCAGCGCACACCGGCGATGGGCAGAACCGGGTTGTCGGAAAAGGCATTGAGATTGAGCCCGAAGTTCCAAGTGAGGGTGGGACTGTGCGTGTAGTTTACCAGCGCCAGCACGGGCAGGTTCAGGCTGCGGCCGGAGAAATCCTCAAAATCACCGTAGAATCCGGGGCGGGCGAACAGGGCCGCGCTCCACGTGGAGGAAAAGCGGCGCTGTAGGCCAAGATTGAGCGATAATTCTGCCAGTTGGTCGGGTAGCAGGGACGTCGTGGCGTCGAGGCGGTGTTGCTGGTAGGCCAAGCCGTACAGCAAGACAGTGGATGGATTGACCTGGTGCCGGCCCGAAAGGCTCACTGAGGTGCTAAAGACCCCAACCGGGCCAAAGTCGGTGCCGCCGCGACCGAGGTTTTCCTTGGACGAGGAGGAGACCTCGACGTCAACCGAGCTGAGCAGTGCCGGGCGCATCGTCGCGGAGGGCTGGCCAAGGGCGGTGGCGGCAAGCAAGGCCGACAGGGGAAACAGATATTTCATTTCACCTATTACGCGTCGGCCCAGCACGGGGATGCGACAAAAATTTCCCGGGCCGGGTCCAGCCCACATGGTCAGGCGTATTGGGTCAGCGCGGTTCCGGTCAGGCGCATGACACGCCAGTCGTCGAGTGCCACGGCGCCGAGCTTGCGGTAGAAACCCTTGGCGGGCTCGTTCCAGTCGAGGACGGACCACTCCATGCGGCCGCAACCGCGGGCGTTGGCGACACCGGCGAGATGCAACAACAGGGCCTTGCCCGTGCCGGTGCCGCGAAATTCCGGCTTTACGAAGAGGTCCTCCAGATAGAGGCCGGGCTGGGCCAAAAAGGTGGAGAAGTTGAAGAAATAGAGCGCAAAGCCCGCCGGCTGGCGGATTGCCCGCCCCGGTGGGCTGGCCTCGGCGATGACGACGTGGGCGGCAGGCGAGTCACCAAACAGGGTGCGACACAGCGATTCCTCGGTGGCGACGACCTCGTGCAGCAGTTTCTCGTAAATCGCGAGATCGCGGATGAAGGCGAGGATGAGCGGCACATCGGCGGCGGTGGCAGGACGGATGGTGCAGGACATGACTGGATGCTGAGGGCGGGGCGGACGGGAGGCGAGAGCTGCGTTGCTCCGGCGGGCGGCAACATCCCGCATTATTCCAGGGTGGCGCATAGGGCTTTTTGGGAGCAATATGCTCTGGTAGCTGTCGGAACTGCCAACCCATGTATTCCATGAAAACTTATCATCCCGCCTTCCTCCATTCCTTGCGCCGGCTGCTGGCCCTCACCCTGCTTGGCGCATCGCTGGCCTGCCTTACGGGGTGCATCGTGGTGGCCGCCGGCGCCGGGGCGGGTGCCGTGGCCTTTATCCGCGGGGATCTGGAGGCGAACCTGGACACCGACTACTCGGAGGTGGTCGAGGCGACCCGGAGCGCGATCAGACGGCTGGAGTTTGCCCCGGTCAGCGAAAACAAGGACGCGCTCAAGGCTGTCTTCGTGGCCCGCACCGCCCAGGACAAGAAGATCGAGATCACCATCGCCAACCCCGGCAAGAAATTGACCAACATCAAGATTCGCGTGGGGATCTTTGGCGACGAGGCCCTCTCCATGGCCGTTTTGGACCGGATCAAGGCCGGACTTTGACCGCCGTAACCGGGTGGGGACCGGTTTTTATGATGCGGGATTGCAAAGCGGGCAGGGGGGCGTGATACCAAGACCCTTCATCCATGCTGCGTAAGCTAATCTCAAAAATCCGCCAATCCTTCACGAAGGACACGAAACGTCCCGAAGCCAAGCCGGCCCACAAACCCGGTCGTCCCGCAGCCAAGACTGGCGAGCAACCCCACGTCCGCCCCGACCGACCCGATCGGTCCGACCACCGCAACCGTCGCACCGTTGGTCAAGCGCCCCGTGCCGCAGCTTCCGGCCGGCATCCGGCGCCCGCGCATTCGCATCCCAAGTCTGCCCATGCCCAACCCGCCCGCCCGGCGGCCCACGTCCCGCGCACCGAGCACCCGGCCAAGCCCTTGCCCGAGGTGCCCAAGCTGGATACACCGTTCAGCGCGCTCGGTCTCGGTGACCGCATCGCCTATGCGGTCCAGCAGAAAGGTTACGAAATCCCGACGCCGATCCAGACCCAGGCCATCCCCATCGTGCTGGCCGGCAAGGATGTCATCGGCTCGGCCCAGACCGGCACGGGCAAGACGGCGGCCTTCTCGCTGCCCATCCTCCAGCGGCTCGGGACCCACGGCCCCATCCGCTGCCTGGTGCTCGAACCCACCCGCGAGCTGGCGCTGCAGGTCGAGGAATCGTTCAAGGAATATTCCAAGTTCACCGACCTGCGCACGACCGTCATCTACGGCGGGGTCGGCTACGGCAAGCAGCGGGACGACCTCGCCCGCGGCATGGACATCCTCGTCGCCACGCCGGGCCGCCTGCTCGACTTCATGGAGCAGGGCGAGATCAAGCTCGACCACATCGAGACGCTGGTGCTCGACGAGGTGGACCGCATGCTCGACATGGGCTTCCTGCCCGACGTGAAGCGCATCGTCTCCAAGGTGCCGAAGTCGCGGCAGACGCTCTTCTTCACCGCCACGCTGCCGCCGGAGATCGAGCAGCTCGCCGCGTGGGCGTTGCGGGATCCGTTCAAGATTTCCGTGAGCCGCGAGCGCTCGACCGCGGAGACCATCACCCACGCGTTCTATCCCGTGGTGCAGGCACAGAAGTTCGAGCTGCTCGCCCACCTGCTGGAACAGACACAGTACCACAGCGTCATCATCTTCTCGCGCACCAAGAGCGGCGCCGACTATGTCGCCAACCGTCTCCAGCGCGCCGGCCACACCTGCGCGGTGATGCACTCCGACCGCAGCCAGCAGGAGCGCGTGGATGCGCTGAAGGGCTTCAAGTCCGGCCAGCACGAGGTGCTGGTGGCCACCGACATCGCCGCCCGCGGGCTCGACATCGCCGATGTGTCGCACGTCATCAACTTCGACGTCCCGGAGAATCCCGAGGACTATGTCCACCGCATCGGCCGCACCGGGCGGGCCAAGAAGAGCGGCGACGCCTTCACGCTCGTGACGGAGGAGACCTGGCGCGACGCCCGCAGCATCGAGCGGTTCATCGGCATGAGCATCGAGTGGAAGAAGATCGAGGGCTTCAACTACACCTACTCGGGGATCTTCGACGGCGGCGGCATGCCGCAGGTGGCGCCCGAAAAGCCGAAAAGCCGACTCACGCGCGGCGGCCGGCGCTGACGGGAACAGTGGCGGCAAAAACCGGCCCTCCGGCCGGTTTTTTCATTTCCGGCCGGGGAACCATCGGGCAGTTTGCCGGCAATGAAAAGGCAGGCCAGTGACGCAGTCATTGAACCGGCGCAACCGGCTGACGTATCCGCCATCGGGGCGCTGCTGCAGGCGGCGGGTCTGCCCCGTGAGGATTTTACCCGTCACCTCGCCCATTTTCTGGTCGCCCGACACGGTGGAAGCGTGGTGGGTGCGGTTGGCTTTGAGCCGCACGGGCGCGCCGCCCTGCTGCGCTCGCTGGTGGTGTCGCCCGACTGGCGCGGGGGCGGGTTGGGCGACCGGCTGGTCCGGCATTTGGCCGCGGCTGCGGGCCGGTCCGGCGTTGATGATTTTTATCTGCTGACGACGACCGCGGAGACATTCTTCCAGACCCGCGGGTTCAGCCTCGTGGCCCGGGCGCAGGTGCCGGCCGCCATTGCGGCGACGCCAGAATTTCGCAGCCTCTGTCCCGCCAGCGCGGTTTGCCTGGTCCGGCCGGTGCGCGGAGGAAAATTGCGGGACTGAAAATCGCGCTTGAACTATATTCCGTAATAGGTATATAGAATGGCGTGAAGCTGGTTTCAATCTACGAGTGCCTCTGCGATCCCACCCGGTTGCGCCTGCTGAACATGCTGGCGCAGGGTCCGCTGTGCGTCTGCCACTTCCAGGAGATCCTCGGTGAGCCGCAGGTGAAGATCTCAAAGCACCTGGCCTACCTCCGCACCCGCGGCCTCGTCGAGGTCAAGCGCGCGGGCAACTGGATGGTGTATGCGCTGCCAGCCCGGCCGGCGCGGGAACTGCAGGCCAATCTCGCCTGCCTGCAGGACTGTGCCCAGGACGACCCGGTGTTCCGGCGCGACCTGGCCCGGTTGATGAAACTGGCGCCACAACTGGCGGCGGCCGGCCCGGCGGGCTGCGCTTGCTCCACCGGCTGACTCCCATGACCACCAAGCCATCCGTCCTCATCCTTTGCACGGGCAATTCCTGTCGCAGCCACCTGGCCGAGGGCCTGCTGCGCGCCGCCGCCGGCGATCTTTTCGCGGTGCACAGCGCCGGCTCGAAACCGGCGGGCTATGTCCATCCCCTGGCGATCCGCGCGATGCAGGAGGTGGACATTGACATCTCCGGCCATCGCTCGAAGTCGATGACGGAGTTCATGCACACCCCGATCGAGACCGTGATCACGGTCTGCGGCGTCGCGGACCAGGCCTGCCCGGTCTTTCCGGGCCAGGTGAACCGGCACCACTGGCCGTTCGATGACCCCGCCCATGCGACCGGCACCGAGGAGGAGCGCCTGGCCGTGTTCCGGCGTGTCCGCAACGAGATCCGCCGCACGCTCGAGGCCTACGTGGCGGGCCGGCGGGATGCCCTGAAGAAAATCCAACCCGAATGAAATCACCATGAACCTGCAAGAACTCAAAACCCACCTGCTGGTCCGTCCCGATCTCAACCTGGCGCTCGTCCTGCCTGATGGCCGGCGCGTGCCGGCGCATTATCACGTGACCGAGGTCGGCCACGTCGCCAAGAAGTTCGTCGATTGCGGCGGCAAATTCCGGGCCAGCGAAGCCATCGTGCTGCAGACCCATTTGGGCTCGCCGGTGGACGACGGCCACCGGCTGACCGCCGGAAAACTCGCCAAGATTCTCGCGCTCGCGGATCCCATTCTGCCGTCGGACGGTCTGCCGGTGGAGGTGGAATACGAGGAGGGCGTGATCTCCCAGTTTCCCGTGACCGGGGCCGGGCGGGAAGGGGCCGCGCTGACGCTGCAGCTCGGGCACAAGCACACGGATTGCCTCGCGAAGGAAAATTGCGGGATCGACGGCGGGAGCGGCGCCGAGACCCCGGCCGAGGCCGGGGCTTGCTGTGCCACCGGGTCCGGCGGCCAGTCCTGCGGCTGAAGCTCAGCAGCCGTAGACGCCGCCGTTGATATCGAGCGTGGCGCCGGTGATGAAGCCGTCGTATTCGCCGGCGAAGAACACCACCGCCCGCGCGATGTCATCGGCGCTGCCGCCGCGGCCGAGCGGGATGCCGGCGACGGTGGCCTTCGCCGATTCGGCCGAAGTGTGCGTGTTATGGAAGCTCGTGCCGAGAATCAGGCCGGGGGCGAGGGCGTTGACGCGCACCCCCTGTGGCCCGAGTTCGCCGGCCAAGGAGCGGGTGAAGGTGAGGATGGCCCCCTTCGCGGTTGAGTAGGCCAGCGAGCCGGCATGACCCCCCTTGCGACCGGCGAGGGAGGAGAGGTTGACGATGCTGGCGCCGCCACCGGCCGCAGCGGCGGTGATGAGATGCGGCGCGGCCGCGCGCGTGACGCGGCGGACGCTGCCGACGTTGAGGGACATGGTCTCGGCCCAGAAATCATCATCGGCCTCGGCCAGGGACCGGCGACCAATGAGTGAGCCGGCGTTGTTGATGAGGACATCGAGGCCGCCGAGGAACTGCACGGCGGCGGCGACGAGTTTATCACATTCCGCCGTTTCCGTGAGATCGGCGCTGGCGTGCGCGTAGCGCCGGCCGAGCTGGCGGGCCTCGGGCTCGACCGCGCGCGCGGCGTCGGCGCTGCTGCGGTAGTGCACGAAGACATCGCAGCCGGCGGCGAGCAGATGGCGGGTGATGGCCAGGCCGATGCCCTGGGCGCCGGCGGTGACGAGGGCGCGTTTGCCTTGGAGTTTCGACATGATGGCGGATTTTGACGCAATAGAGCCGCGGGCGTCAACGATTGGCGTTGCGCGGGGCGAAGCGGGCCCTTCGCTGGCCACACGCATGAAGCTCAACATTCCCGCCGGTGATTTCGCCGGCTACATCTTCGATCTCGACGGTACGCTGGTGGACACGATGCCGCTCCACTACCGGGCCTGGAACCGCGCGATGCAGCACGCCGGGTTGAAGGAGGAGTTGAGCGAGGACCTGTTTTATTCGCTCGGGGGCGTGCCGACGCGCCGGGTGGCCAAGGTCTTCGCGGAGCACTACGGGCTGTTGATCGAGGTGGAGAAGGTGTTTCACCAGAAGGAGGCGCTGTTCATCGAGCTGCGGTCCGAGATGAAGCTGATCGAGGCGGTGGTGGCGTTCGCCCGCCGCGCGGTGGCCGAGCGGATCCCGGTCAGCGTGGCCTCGGGCGGCCCGCGCGACATTGTGCGGCACACACTGGAACTGATGCACCTGCAGGACTTGTTTCCGGTGGTCGTGACCCCCGAGGACGTGGTGCACGGCAAGCCGGCGCCGGACATGTTTTTGCTCGCGGCGCAGAAAATGGGCGTGGTGCCGGCGCGTTGCCTCGTGTTCGAGGACGCGGAACCGGGCATCCAGGCGGCGGAGGCGGCAGGGATGAAGTGGGTCCACGTCGAGAGCCGCGGGCCGCGCCGCTGAACTAGCGCGAACGGCGTAATCACGGCGCGCGGGACGGGTTTTGGTTTGAACCGGCTGGGGCAAGGCGGTGGGGTGGAAGCATGACTTTCGCTCAGCTGGCCAACCCGGGCATCCTCACACAGCCCGTTTACGAACCGGGCAAGCCCATCGACCAGGTGGCGCGCGAACTCGGCCTGGATCCGGCCGGCATCGTGAAGCTGGCGTCGAACGAGAACCCCCACGGCCCGTCGCCCAAGGCGGTGGCGGCGGCGGAGCGGGCGTTGCGCGAGGCGCATCTTTATCCCGACGGCGGTTACTACGCCCTGCGGCAGAAGCTGGCGCAGAAGACGGGGCTGGGCATGGACCAGTTCATCATCGGCGATGGGTCGAACGAGCTCATCGAGCTGCTCGGCCATGCGTTTCTCGCCCCCGGCGTCGAATGCGTGATGCACCAGGCGGCGTTCGTGGTCTACAAGCTGGTGACGGTGATGTTCGGCGCCAAGCCGGTGGAGGTGCCGCTGGTCAACATGCGGCAGGACCTGCGCGCGCTGGCGGCCGCCGTGACGCCACGCACCCGGCTGGTCTTCCTTGCGACCCCGGCCAATCCCGTCGGCGCAACAAACACGGCGGAGGAAATCACGGAGCTCGTGCGCAGCCTGCCGCCGCACGTCATCCTCGTGCTGGACGAGGCCTATGTGGACTTCCTCGACCAACCGCCCGACCTGCGCCCGCTGATCGCGGAAGGGCGGAAGGTGATCGGCCTGCGGACCTTCTCGAAAATCTACGGGCTGGCGGCGCTGCGCATCGGCTACGGCTATGCGGCGGCGGAGCTGATCGCGATCCTGCAGCGGGCCCGGCAGCCGTTCAACGTGAACGGCGTGGCGGCGGCGGCGGCGATCGCGGCGCTGGACGACGGGGAATTTGTCGCCCGCTGCCGGCGGGAAAACGAGGCCGGCCTCGCGCAGCTCGGCGCCGGGTTCGCGCGGCTCGGGCTGGAGTTTGTGCCGGGGCGGGGAAATTTCCTGCTCGTCAAGGTGGGGGATGGCGCGCGGGTTTTCGGCGCGCTGCAGCAGCGCGGCCTGATCGTGCGGCCGGTGAATTCCTACGGCCTGCCGGAGTGGGTCCGCATCACGGTGGGGACCACGGCCCAGAACGAGCGCCTGCTGGCCAGCCTGGCGGAAGTGCTGCAGGCCTAGGGTCGCGCGGCGGCGAGGCGCTGGCGCAGCGCGCCCAGCAAGGCGGGCTGCGCGGGCAGGAAAATATGCCGGTCACTGCCGAGGGTGGCGTAGGCCCGGGCCAGGATTTCGCGCGAGGGCTGGCGGGTGCCCAGGTAGCGTTCGAGGTGAGCCGGCAGGTCGGCCACGTTGCCCGTGTCGAGCTCGAGGCGGAGCAGATGGGTGAGTGCGGCCTGGTTGTGCGGGTCGTTCTCAACGGCGCGGCCGAGCGCGGCCCGGGCCAGCTCCCGGGCCCCGCGGGCGGAGAGCCGGTGCGCGATGGCGACCAGGTTGTCGGCGCGGAGATTTTTCTGGGCGAGCAGATGATCGAGCTGGAGGCGGGCCTCGTCTTTTTTGCCGAGGCCGCAGAGCGCGACGGCCTGGAGGCCGTTGAAAACGGCGGCGAACTGCCGGGTCCATCCGGGGTAATCCCGGGCGTAATCGTCGATCAGTGTGAGGGCCGCCGAGTATTCGCCGGCCACCAGGTGCGACTCCGCGACCATCAGGGCGGCGGCGCCGTTCTCTTCGCGACGGGCGACGAAGACCTGCTGCACGCGGCGGGCGAGGGCGGGTTGACCGGTGCTGGCGGCGAAGTCACCCAGCAGCAGTAGGGCGGTGGTGTCGTGTTGAAACTGGTCTAAAAAGACCTCGGTGTCGCGGGCCAGCCTGGGCTGGTCGTCCCGCTGGTGGTGGAGATAAAGATGAGCGATGCGCGGGGCGGGGGCAAGCGGGTCGCTGACGAGGCGGGCCACGATCGCCGCCGCCATTTCCTCGGTCCGACCCAGGTCGCGATAATAGGAGGCGAGTTGGGTCCGCGCGCCGTCGAGGCCGGGCTGCCGCCCGAGCAGTTCATGCAGTCGCAGGAGGGCCAGTTCGGGGTAGCCGCGATCCCATTCGATCCGGGCCAGCAGGGTGGCACCCTCGGGGGTGTCGTGCAGGTGGTGTTGGGCAATGAGATCCTCGGCGCGATCATAGTTGCCGAGATGGTAGGCGGCCGTGGCGGCAAAAGTGGCGACCAGGGACGGGTTGGTGAAACGGCCCGGGGTGGCCAACAGGCCTTCGGCCACCGTCATGACCTGGGCATCTTCCTGAAGCTCGAGCAGGAAGGACAGGGTGGATTGCAAGTAGGCCGGATCACCCCGCAAATAACGGAGTCCATCCAGCAGTAATTCCCGCGCCAGATCCGGTCTTCGGCCGGCCAGGTACAAGGACGCCAAGGTGGTTCGTCCACGCGCATTGGCGGGGGCTTTGGCTAGGCCTGTCCGCAACTGGAAAAGGGCGGCGTCCGGCTCGCCTTTTTGCAGGAGGTGTTCGGCCCGGGTGATGTAGAAATTCCCCTCGCTTATCCTATAGGCCGGCCAGTGGCTGGGCAGGAGCAAATCCACATACCGCACCCCGGGAAATTCCCGGTGGTATTTAACGTAAATCCAGACCCCACAGGTGGCCGCGAACCACAAGCCGAGGGTCAAAATCAACCCGATTATACCCAAAGGCAGCCAATGGATGCGAACGGCCCGACCCTTGCCCCTCGGCTCGAAGCTGAACGGACGCCAGTGCACAGGACAAATTATTGGGAACTTGAACCATTTAACGAGTGTATACGATTGAATTGGAATGAAATTTCAGTGCCTCATGTTGCTGGAAATGAATTAAGTATAGACTTGAACAGGAAAGTGATTTGCATCTTTTTTATCTCGCTTACCTTAAAACCTGAGTAAGCGACCGCTATTCTACTATGAAACACCTAACTCGCCTAGCCACAATTGCTGCCGTCCTGACGGCTTCCGCCCACGCTGCCCCTTTCATGGCAGTGGGTGATAATGCGGAGCTTTTCGTAACCGCTTCCGCCCAACTCCAGTTTGATGATAACATCTATCTGGATACCAACAACGAGAAGAACGACACCATCTTCAGTTTCACCCCCGGGGTGGATCTGGTTTTCGGCAAGGGATCGGTCACAACCGGCAATATCTACTACCGCGAGGAAATCCGCCGCTACAGTGATAACGACATTCAGAACACAAACCTGAGCAATCTCGGCTTCAATTCCATATACACCAACGGCGTGACCAAGGCTGATTTCAACGCCTCCTACGCCCAGGTCGCCCAAAACGACAATGACATCCGTCCGACGGGTTTCATCGTGCGTCGCGTCCTCACCAAAATGGGCGGAAAGCTGGAGTTCGGGGTTTCGGAAAAGACGGTCCTCGGAGTCGGCGCTTCCTTCAACAAGACCAATTACGGTCCCGCCAGCTATGTTGACAGCGATATCTGGTCCCTGCCGGTGGACATCTACTACGAGGCCAGCCCCAAGCTCGATTGGAGCCTGGGCTACCGTTATCGCAGCTCCGACCTCAGCGGCGCGGCCCGGGACAGCAAGGATCACTTCCTCAGCCTCGGCGCCCGTGGTGAATTCACGCCCAAGCTGACCGGCCAGGTGCGGGGCGGCTACACCAAGCGCACCTTCGATGTGGGCAAGGATGAGTCCCTCTTTGGTATGGATGGCAGCCTGACCTATGCCTATTCGGACAAGACCAACTACAGCTTCACCTTCGGCAATGACTTTGGCAGCTCCGGCACGGGCGACACGACCAAGGATTTCTCCATGGGAATCAACGCGAGCAGCAAATTCACCGAGCAGTGGTCCATGAGTGCCGGCCTGAATTTCCGAAAGAGCGAATATCCCACCCGCACCGACGACTTTGTTGAGGGCCAGGTTGCCCTGACCTACGTCTACAGCAATCTCGTCAATTTCGGCGCCTCGCTGACCCACCGCAACAACAGCTCCGGCCTGGCCTCCGCCGAATTCAGCCAAAACGTCTTCAGCTTAGGTGCCAACGTCCGCTACTAAGCACACTTAGCAGTTTCCGACGGAAGAAGGTCATGGATCTTCTTCCGTTTTTTATTCCCTCCGGCTCATGCACCTTCGCCTCCACCGCCTGATTGGCTTGCTCGTCCTTGCCCTGTCCTGGGGTGCTCTCCGTGCCCAGGAGCAGCCGGTGACGGAGTCGACGGATTATGTGATGCAACCGTCCGACCTGATCCGCGTGATGGTGTTTCAGGAGCCGGATTTGATGCGGGAGGTGCGCATCACCCAGGAATATACGATCACCCTGCCGCTGATCGGCACCATCGACCTCCGGGGCAAGACCGTCCGGCAGGCGGAGGAGGTCATCCGCAGCCTGTATGACAAGGACTACCTGGTTAATCCGCAGATCAATCTGACGGTGCTCGAGTACACCCAGCGCACGGTCAAGGTGATCGGCGCCGTGAACCAGCCGGGGGCCATCGTGTTTCCGCCGGAACAGAAAATGGGCCTGCTGGAGGCCATTGCCCGGGCCGGGGGATTCTCGCGCATCGCCGAGCGCCGCAAGGTGCGCCTGACCCGCACGCTGGAGGAGGGTAAGACGGAAAATTATATCATCAACACGGACGAGATGATCGAGGGCAACACGGCCAAGCAATGGCTGCTGACCAAGGGTGACGTCATCTTTGTGCCGGAAAGAATCTTCTAAATTTGATCAACATGGACACCGCTCCCAAGGGAGAAAAAGCATCCGGCTCGGCCGAATCCTATCCCTACACCTATTACGGCACCAGCTACAGCGGCTACGGTTCTCCGGGCCATGGTGGTGACACGCAGATGCAGCGCAGCATGCAGGACTATGTGCTGATCCTGCGCGAGCGGATCTGGTACATCGTCCTCGTCTTTGCCCTGGTTTTCTCGGCCGCCACCATTTTCACCTTCACCCGCGTCCCGCTCTTTCAGTCCGTGGCCAGCGTGCAGGTGCTGCGTGGGGACCCGGTGGTCATGCAGGTGCAGGCGGTGGTGAACAATGACATCCGCTCGGCCGAGGATCTGAACACCCAGGTCAAGGTGCTCGAGAGCTTCGCCATCATCCAGCGCGTGTCCGAGCGCCTGAACGGCGAGGAGCTGAAGCAGTTCCTCGCGCCGTACCAGAAGGAGAGCGGGGCCGAACCGGTCAGCCCGGCGGGAATTATCTTCGGTAACCGCAAGATCGTGCCCGTGCGCCTGAGCCTGGTCCTGCAGGTGCAATACACCCATCCGGACAAGTTCGTCGCGGCCAAGGTCGCCAATCTCTTCATCGACGAATACATCGCCTACAACTCGCGCCTGAAGATCGAGGACTCAATGAAGGCGGTCGACGACCTGAAGGAGCGCGCCGAGCAGCAGAAGAAGAAAGTCGAGGAACTGGCCATCAACCTGCAGACTTATCGCGAGAAGAACAAGCTGGTGTCCCTCGACCAGCGCAAGGACATCGTCACAGAGAAGCTCAAGGCGCTGAACGCCTATGTCACCCAGACGACCTCCCGGCTCAACGAGGCGGAAATCCGCTGGCGGCAGGTGCAGGAGCGCCAGGCGACCCCGGCCCAGCTGCTGGATCTGCCCTTTGTTTCCAGCTCGCAGCTGATCACCCAGCTCGTGCAGCAGGTTGCCGCCCAGAAGATTGTCATCGCCCAGCTGTCGGACCAATATCGCGGGAAGCACCCGAAGATGATGGAGGCGATGAACTCCATCAACCAAACGGAGAAGGAGTTGAGTCGTGCGATCGCTTCCACCGCCGCGATGGTCGAGGCCGATTTTCAGACGTCCAAGCGCAATGACGACGAGGCGCGCTCCAATCTCCGGAAGCAGGAAACCGAGTCCCTTGAGCTCGACCGCTTCGCCGTCGAGTATTCCAATCTCGAACGCGACCTTGGGATCAACGAGCACCTGCTGAACAACATTCTCTCCCGCATGCGCGAGACCTCGATGAGCAGCACCATCGAGACCCAGAGCGCCCGCGTCATGGACCGCGCGGCCCCGGCCCTCCGGCCGGTCTCCCCCAACAAACCGCTCAATCTCGCGCTGGGCTTCCTCGGCGGTCTGGCCCTCGGCACGGCTTTTGCCTTCTTTGTCGCCTACATCGACGACCGGGTGAAGAGCTCCTTCGACATCGAGTCGGTGGTCGGGCTGCCCCTGCTCGGCATCATTCCCGAGATCAAGCGGATGGAACAGCCGGAGAAGGCCCAGATCGTCATCAACAACCAGGACAAGCAGGTGGTGGAGTCCTTCCTCACCTTGCATTCCAGCCTCCGGCTCAAGGACGAGAGCAAGCGGGCCCAGGCCATTTTGGTCACGAGCACCATCCCGGGCGAGGGCAAGTCCTTCACCACCACAAACCTCGCGCTCACCTTTGCCGCCCATGGCGAGAAAGTGGCGGTGGTCGACTGCGATCTCCGCAAGCCGAATATCCACAAGTCGTTTCGCATCGAGAATCTCAAGGGCGTGATCGATATCTGCGCCGGCACCCACACCATCGACCAGGTGGTGGTCAAGGGCGTGCACCCCAACCTCGACATCATTCCCGCCGGCGGCCGCGCGAAGAACCCGACGCAGATCCTCAACAGCAAGAATTTCGAGCTGATGCTCTCCGACCTGCGCAAGCGCTACGACCGCATCTTCATCGATACCCCGCCGCTCGCCGCCGTGAGCGACGCCCTGATCATCCTCCCGCTGGTGGATGGCTCGCTGTTCACCATCTTCTTCAACCGCGTCCGCCGCAAGGCCGCGCAGTTCAGCGCCCGCAAGCTGATTGAGGTCAATGTGCCCTGCTTTGGCGCCGTGCTCAACGGCCTCAACCTGGCTGTCTCCGGCTACTATTACGCACAGTATTACGACAGGTCCTACAAGGACTACTACGTGACGATGGCAAAGCGCGAGGGTGACGCGGAACAGCGCTGATTGGCCCGCGCGGGCCCAGGTTGTGAGGGCTCAGCCCCGGGCCGCCGCGCGTTTCAGACGGTCCTGCAGGGCGACCGCCAGCCCGCCGGCGGCGGCGGGCAGCGGCTCGATCCAAATCTGCTTGTATCCCCCCTGATCGGCCGACCGCAGCACCCGGTAAAGATTCCGCGCCACCTCAGCCATGGCTCCGCGTTGGCTCAGCCAGTAGGTGCCGGATCCGGCTGGCGAGGCGGGTTTGCGCAGGAATATCCCGGCCACGCCGGCCGGCCGCAGACCGTGCGGACTGCGCAGAACGAGCTTGGTGCGCGGACTGTAGTGGCGGGCGAGCATGCCGGGCGCGAGCTGGCGCCCGGTCGCGGCCCGGGCGGGGGCTGGGCCAACCGGTCGGCCGAGAAACTTGGCCAGCGCCGCCGCTGTCACCGCCCCGGGTCGCAAAATCCGCGGCCGGGAAGGATTGGTCAGGTCGAGCACGGTTGATTCAACTCCCACCGGACACGCGCCGCCATCGAGCACATGCTTGATCCGGGATCCCAGGCCGTCGCTGACATGAGCTGCCTCGGTCGGGCTGATGTAGCCGAAGAGGTTGGCGCTCGGCGCCGCGAGGGGGAGTTTGGCCAGCCGCAACAGGCGTCGCGCCAGCGGATGCGCGGGCGCGCGCAGGGCCACGGTCTCGCCGCCCGAGGTGACAATGCCCGGCACGCAGGCCTTCTTCGGCAGCACCAGCGTGAGCGGACCGGGCCAGAAGCGCCGGACCAGGCGGCGCGCCGTTGGATTGAACTCCGCCAGCCACTCCGCCTGCGCCAGACCGAGCACATGCACGATCAGGGGGTCATTGGCGGGCCGGCCCTTGGCCTGGAAGATCGCGCGGCAGGCCTTGGCGTTGAGCGCGTCCGCCGCCAGCCCGTAGACGGTCTCCGTCGGCATCGCCACCAGTTCCCCGCGTCGCAACGCGGCAGCCAGTCGGCGGAGGTTGGTGGGAGTGGGGGAGTAAATTCGGGCGGCCATGAAAAATCGGGCGACAAAAAAGCCGGAGCGGGATGCTCCGGCCGAAGGGATCCGTTGGCAACGGATTACAGCATCGTCAGCAGGTTGCGCGCGCTCTTGATGTTGGACGTGACCTTGCGCTGCTGCTTGGCGCTGAAGCCGGTGTATTTGCGCGGCAGGATCTTGCCGGTGTCCGTGATGAAACGGCTCATCAGCTGCGGGCTGGTGTAGGGAATTTCCTCCGGCTTGAGGGTCTGGGTCTTGGTTTCGGTCGTGCTCATAATTTAAAGGGAGCCGGAAGGTTGGGATTAGGTCCGCCCCTGTCAACGGGCATTTTGGGATTGCCAAAGCAGAGGCGCGGGACTGTTTGGGAAAGTGCTTAGTCCCCGTAGCTCAAATGGATAGAGCACGCGTTTCCTAAACGTGTGATCCCGGTTCAATTCCGGGCGGGGGCACCAGCCTTCGCCGAAGCGGAGCGGAGGTGAAGCCTGCCGTCCATAGGCTTGGCGACGGACGGCATTTCATTTCCGCCGGCGGGCAGGGCTACGGCTGGCAGGCCAGCTATCGGTCGGCGCGGATTTTTCCCCGCTCACATCCCGCTGCGGAAGGTCTTGTGGTCCACCACGCCGCTGGCGCGGACCTGTTTCAGGGCCTGGCCGTATTCCGCCAGCACACTCAGGGCATAACGCAGGCGTTTACGCTGCATCGCGTCCTCCTTGCCGATGTCGGCCGTGCCGTCGGGTGTGTTCAGGTTCTGCTCGGCGTGGTGGATGATCACATGCTCGGGGATCCAGCACAGGCGGTTGTTCTTGGTGCCGCTCATGCGCAGCTCGGCCACCGGATAGCTCCCGCCCCGGCTGGCCGACACCGTCACGATCAGGCCGGGTTTGTGGCCGACTTCGTCCGCGGTGCAGTTGAGCAGGAAATTCTTCACGCCCGGCGTCGCCATGCCGCTCCACTCGGGCGTCAGGACCACGAGCGCATCGGCCGCCTTCAACTCGGCCGAGATCGGCTCCCACAGCACATCGGGCGCACCGCCATTCGTTTCATCCCAGAGGGGCAGGGGATTCCCGCTGAGGCGATAGAGATGGGTTTCGGCACCGGGGTGCTCGCGCGTCAGCACGGATTGCACATACTTCGCCACCTTGAGGGTTTGCGCTTCCCGCCGGTGACTGCCGCTGAGGATGAAGAACTTCATGCGCAACCTATGCCCCACCTAGGGCTTGCCTGCAAGCAGCCTTGGCTTAACCCTCCGGCGCTGTGTCCAATTCCTTCGGCCAACTTTTCCGCATCACCACTTGGGGCGAAAGCCACGGACCGGCCGTGGGGGTGGTCATTGACGGCTGCCCGGCGCGACTGCCCCTGACCGTGGCCGATATCCAGGCCGAGCTCGATCGCCGGCGTCCGGGACAAAGCGACATCACCACGCCGCGCAAGGAGGCCGACCAGGTCGAGATTCTTGCCGGGGTCTTCGAGGGCCTCACCACCGGCGTGCCCATTTCCCTGGCGGTGCGCAGCGAGGACCAGCGGCCGGGCGCCTACGACGAGATGAAGGAGAAATACCGTCCGTCGCACGCCGACTACACCTACCAGGCCAAATACGGCCATCGCGACCATCGGGGGGGCGGCCGTTCCTCCGCCCGCGAGACCATCGGCCGGGTCGCGGCGGGTGCCATCGCCCGGAAAATCCTCCAGCTCGCCAATCAGGTGGAGATCCGTGCCTACGTCACCCGCATCCACGATCTTTCGGCTCCTTCTCCCATCAATTTCCCCACGCTCGCCGAGGTCGAGGCCTCGCCGGTGCGCTGTCCCGACCCCGCCACCGCCTTGAAGATGGTCGAGCGCATCAAGCAGGCGCGCAGCGAGGGTGACTCCGTCGGCGGGGTCATCGAGTGTCGGGTGCGCCACCTCCCTGTCGGGCTCGGCGCGCCGGTGTTCGACCGGCTGGAGGCCGATCTCGCCAAGGCGATGCTCTCGCTGCCGGCGACCAAGGGTTTCGAGATCGGCAGCGGTTTTGCCGGCACGCTGCTCAAGGGCTCGCAGCACAACGACGCCTTTGTCGCCCCGGGGGGCAAGGTCGGCACGGCGACGAACAATTCCGGCGGCGTGCAGGGCGGCATCAGCAACGGCGAGGAACTCGTCTTCCGCGTCGCCTTCAAGCCGACCGCGACCATCCTCCGGCCGCAAAAGACCGTGGACGTGCACGGCGCCGAGACCGAGCTGCTGGCGCGGGGCCGGCACGATCCGTGCGTGGTGCCCCGCGCCGTGGTCATTGTCGAGGCGATGACCGCCCTCGTGCTGGTCGACCACTGGATGCGCCACGCGGCGCAGAACCAGACCTTCAAGTTTTAGACAGCAGGAGAGGCTCTATGCCCCCGAGATGAAGCATCGCTACCAAGTTCAAGGCAGGAGGGTTTGGCCACAAAAAGCACAATAACCCGAAGGCGAATGTGACTTGCGAGGCGCCTATAGGCGCGCGGAAGTTGTCCGCCAACAGAACAGATGTTTTTGAGTTTTTTTGTGGCTAAAAAGTTCGGCGCTTGTGGTTTGGTTGCATTCTTTGCGCTCTTGGCGATCTTCGTGTGGAAATGTCCTCCTCTGTCTATTTCATCCTCGGCACCCCCGGCTCCGGCCGGCGGGCTCTCCTGCGCGACCTGATCGAGAACGGCGTCGAGGGGAAGACGCTGGTGCTGTTGGCCGAAGGCGAGGCCGCCGATCCGGCAGACGCCCGGCTGGCCGCCCTTCCGCAGGTCGAGATCCGTCGCTGGGGGTGGACGGATTCGGCCTTGCCGCCGGTCGATCTTCCCGCCGACGCGACCGTCTTCTTTTTGGCCGATGCGCAGGTCAGCCCGGTGGACCAGCTGGAGGCGCTCAAACCCTGGCTCACGCAGCGCGGGGCGGAACTCGCGCGGGTCTTCTGCGTCGTGGATTGCCAGCTGGCGGAAAAACACCCGGTGCTGCGCCAGTGGTTTGATGCCTGCATCCATTTTTCAGACGTCGTCTTCCTTACCCGCCGCGAAGGGCTGGCCAACAAGTGGCTCAGCGACTTCATCAGTCATTTCAAGGACGAGCGCTTTCCCTGTCACTTCGTGCAGGTGAAGACCAAAGGCGAGCTCGCCACCCCGCTGGTCTGGCTGGATCCCTCGCCGCGCCGGGTCTCCCAGTATTTTGAAGAGGATTACGTCGACTTGTCGGACATCGTGATCGAAACCGGTGATGACGAGGCCGAGGAAGGCGAGGCAGTAGAACCCGGTGAGGCGGATGGCCTCATCGCCCCCGAGCCGTATTTCGTGAAGCTCAGCAGCGGCCGCCGCGTGCGGGAAGTCCCCGACGTCCGCGACTACCTGCCCGGGAAATAACCTGCCCGAATATCGGTCGCGGCCTCCGGCCGAAACCGGGTATAGTCGGGTTATGATCCAACCAGAAATTTTAATGGCCGCCCCGATTCCGTCCCTGCCAACCCCGCGCACCATGTATCGCGCGCTGGCCCGCCGTGATGCCGCCTACGAGGGGGTCTTTGTCACCGGCGTGAAGACGACCGGCATCTTCTGCCGCCCGACTTGCCGGGCCAAGAAACCGAAGCCCGAGAACGTGGAGTTTTTCCCCACGATCAACGAGGCGCTCCACGGCGGTTATCGTCCCTGCCGTCTGTGCCGGCCGATGGACGGTCCCAAGCCCGTGCCCGCTTTGGTCGAGCGCCTGCGCCGTGCGGTGGAGGAGTCCGCCGACGGCCGCGTGACCGACAAAGACCTCGCCGCGATGGGCGTCGAGCCCTCGACCGCCCGGCGGCGTTTCCAGGCCTACCACGGCATGACCTTCCACGCCTACCAACGGGCCCGGCGCATGGGCCTGGCCTTGCGCGACGTCAAAGCCGGCAAGCCCGTCATCGATGTCCAGCTGGCGCGGGGCTACGAGTCGACCAGCGGCTTCCGCGACGCCTTCACCCGCATTTTCGGCGCCACGCCGCGCGGGGCGAAGTCCGGCCACTGCCTGCTCGCCCAGCGCATCGAGACTCCGCTCGGCACCATGCTCGCCCTGGCCGACGAGCAGGGCCTGCGCCTGCTGGAGTTCGCCGATCGGCGTGGTTTGGAGCGCGAACTCGCGGGCCTGCGCCGCCGCCTCAAGTGCGCCGTCGTACCCGGCGGCAACGCGGTGCTCGAGAAAACCCGCGCCCAGCTCGCCCGCTATTTTTCCGGCGAGTCCCTGGCTTTCGACCTGCCGCTGGCGCCGGTCGGTTCGACGTTCCAATTGAGAGTCTGGCGGGAACTCCGGCGCATCCCGCCCGGCCGCACCCGCAGCTATGCGGAGATGGCCCAAAAGCTCGGCATCCCCAAGGGCCCCCGCGCCGTCGGCCGGGCCAACGGTTCGAACATGCTGGCGCTCGTGATTCCCTGCCACCGCGTCATCAACGCCGACGGCTCGCTCTGCGGCTACGCCGGGGGCATCTGGCGGAAGCAGCGGCTGCTCGAGCACGAGCGCAGACACGCCGCGGATGGGGAGCGCTGACCCCGGCGCGCTGTCCAAAACGCGTTGGGGCCAACGCGTTCCACCTTCGCAACAAAACTCTTGCGCCACCCGGGGCTAGACGTATCCATGACCCTTCTGTTTTTTGCCCGGGTGGTGGAATTGGTAGACACGCAGGTCTCAGAAGCCTGTGCCTAACCGCATGCGAGTTCGAGTCTCGCCTCGGGCACCATTTGAAAAGTCCGCTGGCTTCCCCGCCGGCGGACTTTTACTTTTCCACACCCCGTGACGCCCCCGCCCGCTCCAGCATCCGCCCGATTTCGCGACACCCTCCTGGCAGGGTTGATCATCGCTGGCGGTGTCGCGCTGGCCTATCACAACACCTTTTCCGTCCCCTTCCTGTTCGATGACAATTCCTCGATCCGGGACAATCCGACCATCCGCAGCCTCGCCACCGCCTGGTCTCCACCCGCGACCGGAGGCCTGACGGTCAGCGGCCGGCCGCTCCTCAACTTCTCGCTCGCGCTCAATTACGCCCTGAGCGGGACGGCCGTCTGGAGCTATCATCTGCTTAACCTGCTCATCCATGCGGCGGCGGGTTGCACGTTGTTCGGGGTCGTGCGTCGGACGCTCCTGACTGTAGGGCGGGATTTCCAAATCCCGCCGATGACTCCTGCGTGGCGGGGTTCGGAGACCCCGCCCTACAAGCAAGATGCCACTTGGCTCGCCCTCGCCGTCGCCCTGCTCTGGACCTTGCATCCGCTGCAGACCGAGTCGGTGACCTACATTGTCCAGCGCGCGGAGTCGCTCGTCGGGCTGATGTATCTGCTCACGCTTTGGTGCTTCATCCGCTCAGCCGAACCCGGGGCGGCGAAAATCTGGGCGCCGCTGGCCTTTTTTGCCTGCCTGCTCGGGATGGCGGCCAAGGAGGTCATGGTCACCGCACCGGTCATGATCGCGCTCTACGACCGGATTTTCCTCTCCGACGCGTGGCGCGAGGTCTGGCAAAAACGCGGTCGGCTTCATCTCGCGCTCGTCGCAACCTGGCTGCTCCTGGCGTGGCTCGTATTCTCCACGGGCAATCGCGGGGGCACGGCGGGTCTCGGCGGCGAGGTTTCGCCCTGGGCCTATGCGCTCACGCAGATCGGCGCCGTGGTGCATTACCTCCGGCTGGCGGCCTGGCCACAGCCGCTGGTCTTTGATTACGGCACGGCGCTCGCGGGCGGGTGGGGCGAGGTCTGGTGGCAGGCGTTCGTGCTGCTTCCGCTCGCGGCCGCCAGCCTGTGGGCGGCATGGCGCGGCAAGGCGGCGGGCTGGTGCGGGGTGTTTTTCTTTGCCGTGCTGGCCCCGAGCTCAAGCTTCATGCCAGTCGTCACCCAGACCATGAACGAGCACCGGGTCTATCTCGCGCTGGCCGCGGTCGTGACCCTGGCCGTGACCGGACTCTATTCGTTGTGGGGCCGGCGGAGCTTTGTGGTATTTGCCGTCGTGGCCGTCGCGCTCACGGTCGTCACCATCCGCCGCAACCAAGACTACCGCACGGAGCTGGCGCTCTGGGAGGACACGGTCCTCAAGCGCCCCGGCAATGCCCGTGCCCTCGGCTCGCTGGGGGCCGTCCATCAGAGCGAGGGGCGGTTGGATCAGGCGCGGGCGGTCCTGCAGGAGGCCGCGCGCATCGCCCCGCGCTCTGCCGAGGCGCAGAACAACCTGGGCAATGTCTGGATGAAACTCGGGCAATGGAGCGAGGCCGCCGCCGGCTTCCAACGGGCCCTCGCCCTCAAGCCGGACGATCCGTTCGCGCTGAACAACCTTGGTAACGCCTTTCTCCAGCTGGGCCGCGGACGCGACGCCATCGCACAGTTCGAGGCCGCCTTGCACGCCAAGCCCGATTTCGCCGAGCCTCGTTACAATCTGGCCAATACGCTGGCGCAGGCCGGCCGCCTGCCAGAAGCCGCGACCCACTACGCGGCGTTGCTGGAAATCCGTCCCGACGACGCTGAGGCACGCTCCAATTACGGCCAGGTGCTGCAAAGCCTCGGACGCGGATCCGAGGCCATCGCACAGCATGAGACGGCGGTGAGCCTGCAGCCCGGCAACGCCCGGCTGCACAACAATCTCGGCGTCGCCTTCGCGCAGGCCGGACGCCCGGCCGAGGCGCTGGCGTCATTCAACGAGGCCGTGCGGCTTGATCCCTCGTTTCAGGAGGCGCAGATGAATGCGGCGCGAGCGGCGCGGTCGGTCAGGAAAGATTGAACCGGTAGGGGCGGTTGCCCTCAACCGCCCGCTGCGAGCCGAGGGCCGTTGGGGGCAACGGCCCCTACCGATTGCCCAGCGTGAAATCGACGACCGCCCGGTCTTACCCCAGCCGTTCGAAAGTCTCGCGCAGGGTCAGGCTGAGTTTGTCCTGGCGCGCCTGCATTTCCGCATAGACGGACCGGTGCCGCTTGTTGGGCACGCAGCGCGTCGCCTCGTTGAGCGCCACGGCGCGGGTGGTGAGCGCGGCCAGCGTGGTATTCCCGCCGCGCTGCCGACCCTCACACCAGGCGGCCTGCAGCGCGCCACCGAGCGCCGCGCCTTCGTCCTCCACCATGGCGACGACCGGCACCTGGAAAATGTCCGCCATCATCTGCCGCCACGCGGCGGATTTGGCGCCGCCGCCGGTCAGCCGGATTTCCTTCGCCTTGACGCCGAGTTTTTCCAGCCGGCGCAGGCCGTAGTTCAACCCCAGCGTCACGCCCTCCATGCTGGCGCGCACGAGGTGGCCGGGGGTGAGGTTGTGGCGGTTGAGGCCGTAGAGCACGCCGGTGCCCTTGGGCACGTTGGGCGTGCGTTCGCCATCGAGATAGGGGACCAGGGTGAGCCCGCCGGCGCCCGCCGGGGCGGCGGCCACGGCCTGATCCAGGGCGGCATGGTCCCAGCCAAAGAGCGCGCGGAACTGCTCGGTGACGAGCGTGAGGTTCATGGTGCAGAGCAACGGCAGCCACCCGCCGGTGGACGAACAGAACGCCGCGATCTCACCCAACGGGTCGACGACGGGCTGCTTGCTGAAGGCGTAGATGGTCCCGCTCGTGCCGAGGCTCGCCGTGACCACGCCCGGGGTGACGTTGCCCGTGCCGATGGCGCCCATCATGTTGTCGCCGCCGCCCGCACTGACCACGACGTCGCCGGGGAAACGGTATTGCCGAGCCAACTCGGGGCGAAGAGTGCCGGCGGCCTGGTGCGAGCCGGAGAGCGGCGGCAGCCAGTCCGCGAGGTTTCGGTCGATGGCCTTGAGCACGGCCGGCGACCAGGTGCGCTGGCGCACATCGAGCAGCGCGGTGCCGGAGGCGTCGCCGGGCTCCATGAAATAATTCCCGGTGAGGTGGAAATTCAGGTAGTCGTGCGGGAGCAGGACGTGGCGCAACTTCTTGAAATTCGCCGGCTCGTGCTGTTTCAACCAAAGGATCTTCGGGGCGGTGTAGCCGGGCAAAAAGGGCAGGCCGGTCTGCCGGATGACGGCCGAGGGTCCGCCGAGCTTCCGGGTGAGCCGCGCACACTCCGCCACCGTGCTGGTGTCGCACCACAGCTTGGCCGGGCGGATGACCCGCCCCTGCGCGTCGAGCGGCACGAAACCGTGCTGCTGGCCCGAGACGCCGATGCCGCGCACGCGCGTGCGGTCGATCTTG
>JBKJTZ010000052.1:0-13434 GCA_046590295.1 Lacunisphaera sp. | reverse complement strand
ACCGACGCTGCCGGCGAGGTCATCACGTTCGTCGACGAGTTGCACACCATCGTGGGCGCCGGCGCCGCCGAGGGGGCCATGGACGCCTCCAACATCTTCAAGCCCGCCCTCAGCCGCGGCGAGCTACAGTGCATCGGCGCGACCACGCTCAACGAGTACCGCAAGTACATCGAGAAGGACAGCGCGCTTGACCGCCGCTTCCAGTCCGTGAAGGTCGAGGCCCCGTCCGTCGAGGACACCATCCTCATCCTCAAGGGCATCCGCGGCAAATACGAGGAGCACCACAAGGCCACCTTCACCGACAAGGCGCTTGAGACCGCCGCCAAGCTCTCCGACCGCTACATCACGGGCCGCTTTTTGCCGGACAAGGCCATCGACGTCATGGACGAGGCCGGCTCGCGCGCCCGCATCTCGAAGCTCAACCGCCCGCCCGAGATCGAGGCCCTGGGCAAGGAGATCGAGGCCGTCTGCACCCAGAAGGAGCAGGCCATCGCCGCCCAGCATTTCGAGGAGGCCGCCAAGTTCCGCGACCAGGAAAAACAGCTCCGGCTCAAGTGGGAGCAGCAGATCGAGCTCTGGAAGAAGACCCGCGACGAACACCGCATCGTCGTCGACGAGGAGCAGATGACCTACGTCGTCGCCGAGTGGACCGGCATCCCGCTCGCCCGGCTGGAAAAGAAGGAGAACGAGCGCCTGCTCACCCTCGAGCTCGAGCTGCAGAAGTTCATCGTCGGCCAGAACCCGGCCACCATCGCCATTTCCCGCGCCCTCCGCCGCTCGCGGGCCGACCTCAAGGATCCGCGCCGCCCGATCGGCTCGTTCATGTTCATGGGCCCGACCGGCGTCGGCAAGACCGAGCTCGCCAAGCAGCTCGCCGCGCAGATCTTCGGCTCGCAGGACGCGATCATCCAGATCGACATGTCCGAATACATGGAGAAGTTCGCCATGTCCCGGCTCATCGGCTCGCCCCCGGGCTACGTGGGCTACGAGGAGGGCGGCCAGCTCACCGAGGCGGTCCGCCGCCGCCCGTATTCCGTCATCCTGTTTGACGAGATCGAGAAGGCCCACCCCGACGTCGTGCAGCTCCTGCTGCAGATCCTCGAGGACGGCCGCCTGACCGACTCGCTCGGCCGCACGGTGGATTTCCGCAACACGATCATTTTGATGACGACCAACGTCGGCGCGCAACTCATCCAGCGGCAGACGACGATGGGCTTCGCCGCCGCCGGGGCGTCGGACTTCCACGACATGGACAAGCTGAAGGAGAAGGTGCTCGAGGAGGCCAAGCGCGTCTTCAAGCCCGAGTTCCTCAACCGCATCAACGACCTCGTGGTCTTCCGTCCGCTCGACAAGGAGGACCTCCTCAAGATCGTGGAGATCGAGGCCGGCAAGGTCATCAAGCGGCTCGCCGCGCGGAACATCTTCCTCGAGTTTTCGCCCGAGTCCAAGACCCTGCTCATCGAGAAGGGTTACGACGAGAAATACGGCGCCCGGCCGCTGCGCCGCGCCGTCGAACACTACCTTGAGGACCCGCTCGCCGAGGCCCTGCTCCGCGGCGAGGTGAAGGAACACGAGCCGATCTTGGTCATCCGCAACGGGGACAAGCTCGAGTTCAAGACCAAGTCCCCCACGCCCGAAAGCGGTGTGTCGTCCTGATCCCCGCATCCTGCCCGCCGACCGCTCTCCGGTGTAAAAACAAAAAGCCCCCGGCAGGCGGGGGCTAAATGGTGGACCTTACTGGACTCGAACCAGTGACCTTTTCCATGTCAAGGAAACGCTCTAACCAACTGAGCTAAAGGTCCGGAAGGGGAGCATGTATGAACGGCGGGGCGTGCCTCGTGCAAGGATAATTCGGAAGGATAAATTACGAATTATCACCCATGAACACGAACTCCCGTCCCATCGTGCCGCCGTGCTTGAATTTGTGTTAATTCGTGTCCATTCGTGGTTACTCAATGCTGCAGTCGCTCCGCATCCGCAATCTGGCCCTCCTGGACGAGGTGGAACTGGACTTTGAGAGCGGTTTCACGGCGGTGACCGGCGAGACCGGGGCGGGGAAGAGCATTTTGCTCGGCGCCCTCGCCCTGCTGGCCGGCGCGCGGGCCGACAAGACCGTCATCCGCCAGGGGACCGACGCCACCGAGGTCGAGGCCGCGCTGTTCTTTGCCGACACCCGCCGGCTCGACATGGTGCTGGCCAACCTTGCGCTGCCGGCCTGCGACGACGGCGTGCTCATCCTCAAGCGCAGCCTGCCGCGCGACAAGGCCCCCAAGATCTCCGTCAACGGCAGCATGGCCACGCTCACCGCGCTCCAGGAACTCGGCGGCCAGTGGATCGACTTCCATGGGCCCGGCGAACCGCGCCGGCTGCTCAAGCCCGAGTGCCAGCGCGAGCTGCTGGACCTCTTTGCGAAGAACGGCGGCGTGCTGGAGAAATACCAGGCGCAGTACAACGCATGGCGGGCACTCTGCGCCGAGCGCGAGCAGTTGCTTGGGGCCGACAAGCTGTCGGCCGACCAGATCGAGTTTCTCCAGCTGCAGCTCTCGAAAATCGACCAGCTCGAACTGACCGACGAGGCCATCGCGGCGCTCGAGCGTGACTTCGCGCGCCAGCAGGGCGCGCAGGAGATCATCGCGCTCGCCTCCAGTCTGAGCAATGGGCTCAGCGGCGAGGATGGCCTGCTCGGCCGGCTGGCCGGGCTGTTGCGCACGGCGCGCCAGCTGGAGGCCTTCGACGCCACGAGCAAGCCGCTGGCCGACCGGCTGCAGTCCGCCTCCCTGGAACTCGGGGACCTCGACGCCGAGTTCACCTCGCTGGCCTCGTCGCTCAACTTTGATTCCGAACAGGCCGAGCTGCTGCAGGTGAAGATGAACGCGTGGCTGGAGCTGAGGCGCAAGCATGGCGCCAAGGTCGGGGTCGTGCTCGCGGCGCGCGACGACATGCGGCGGAAGCTCGAGCTACAGGGCGACGTCGAGGGCTCGCTGGTGAAGCTGGAGCAGCAGATCGCCGACGCTCTCAAGACGGTGCGCAAGGCTGCCGTTGACCTGCGGGCGACGCGCGAGAAGGCCGGTGCCAGCCTGGAGAAGACCGCCGGCAAGGTCATCGTGCAGCTGGGCTTCAAGCAGGCCGATTTCCGCGTGTCACTGATCTCCCTGCCCGAGCTGGGCCCGCAGGGTGACGGCGGCGTGGAGTTTCTTTTTTCCCCGAATGTCGGCGAGCCGCCGCTGCCGCTGCACCGCATCGCCTCGAGTGGCGAGCTGGCGCGCGTGATGCTGGCGCTGAAGGCCGTGCTGGCCGAGATCGACGACGTGCCGCTGCTGGTGTTCGACGAGGTAGACGCCAACGTGGGCGGCGAGATCGGCCGCATCGTTGGGGAGAAGATGGCCGACATCGCGGAGCGCCACCAGGTGCTCTGCGTCACGCATCTGCCGCAGGTCGCGGCGCAGGCCCGCAGCCACCTCGTGGTCAGCAAGGACCAGAGCGGCGCGCGGGCGACCGTCGAGATCGAACCGATCCACGGCGACCACAAGCAGCGCGTCGGCGAACTCGCCCGCATGCTCGGCGACCGCAATGCCAAGAGCGCCCTGGCCCACGCCGAGGAGCTGCTCAAAGGGTAGGGTCGGACGCACGAATTGCTGGCCCCGCGCGGTCGTATCGGTTTGGCTGGCGGCATGTCTGCCGCCTCCCAGCCTTTTGCCCGCCGCCTCGCCCAGATGCGGCCCTCGAGCATCCGCGAGATCCTCAAGGTCACCGCCCAACCCGACATCATCTCCTTTGCCGGCGGCCTGCCAGCGCCGGAGCTGTTCCCGGTCGCGCAGGTGCAGGCCGCCGCCGATGCGGTGCTCAGCCAGCACGGCGCCGCCGCCCTCCAATACGGAGCAAGCGAAGGTTTCCCTGGTTTGCGCGAATGGATCGCCATGGAGATGCGCGCACGCGGCATCCGTGCCGGGGTCGACGATGTGCTGGTGACGAACGGCTCGCAGCAGGTGCTCGACCTCGTCGGGAAGGTTTTTCTCGACCCGGGCGACGTGGTGCTCACGGAGAACCCGACCTACCTCGCAGCGATCCAGTCGTTCCAGACCTTGGAAGCGAAGTTCGTGCCCGTGCCGACCGATGCCGACGGGCTGATCCCCGAGGCGCTGCCCGAACTCATCCGGCAGCACCGGCCGAAGTTTCTCTACACGATTCCTAATTTCCAGAATCCCACCGGCATCACGCTCAGCGCCCCCCGGCGCGCGGCCCTCGCCCGCATTGCCGCCGAGCACCGTCTCACCGTCGTCGAGGACGATCCCTACGGCAAGCTGCGCTATCGCGGCGTTGAGATCCCGCCGGTCAAGCATTGGGACGAGGCGGGTTGCGTGTGCTATCTCAGCACCTTTTCCAAGACCATCGCTCCGGGTTTGCGGCTGGGCTGGGTGGTCGCCCCGCCGGAGGTCTTCTCGCGGCTGTTGATCTTCAAGCAGGCGTCTGACCTGCACACCTCCAGCTTCGACCAGCGCGTCGCCCATGCCTACCTGACGGCCAACGACCAGGCCGCGCACCTGGAGCGGATCCGCACCGCCTACGGCGAGCGCTTCGGCATCCTCGACGAGGCTCTGCGCGCCGCCATGCCGTCGGGCTACCACTGGACGAAGCCGGAAGGCGGCATGTTCCTTTGGGTCACGGGCCCGGCGACGCTGGATTCGCTCCAACTCCTGGAACGCGCCATTGCGCAAAAGGTTGCCTTCGTGCCCGGCCGTGATTTTTTCCCGGCCGAGGGAGGGCGCAATCATTTCCGTTTGAACTTCTCCAACGCCACGCCGGACCGGATCCGCGAGGGTGTCCGCCGCCTCGCCGGGCTCTGCCGGTCGCTCTGAGCCCAAAGGGTAGGGCGGTCATTCCGCTGACCGCCGCGGCGCGGACGGAGTCCTCGCCCTACCACCAAGAGCAGGGCGGGTAGGCCCGTTGCCCCCAACGGCCCAGGGCGCTCAAGGCGCCGAGCCAGTCGAGGGGCGCCCCCACTGGCAGAGATGCCGCCGGCCAAAAAATGCGCAGTCTCCGCCAGCGGCTGCGCATCAATTAGACTAGGGAAACGCCCCGGCCGGAGGCAGACTTCCCTCATGTCCGATACCGGCCCCACGCTCTCCGGTTTCACCACCTGTCCCGTCCCGCTGTCGCACCGGACGGAAATCACCGTTGGCCATGGCGGGGGCGGCCGGCTGACGCAGGACCTCATCGACCGCGTTTTCCGGCCGGCGTTTTATGGCACCGGACCCGACCAACAGCACGACGGGGCGCTGCTCAAGACCCCGGAAGGGGGGCGGCTGGCGTTCACCACCGACTCGCACGTGGTCAGCCCGCTTTTCTTTCCCGGCGGCGACATCGGCCACCTGGCGGTGAACGGCACGGTCAATGACCTCGTCATGTGCGGTGCCCGGCCGTTGTGGCTCAGTGCGGGGTTCATTCTGGAGGAGGGGTTTCCCGTGGCGACGCTGGAGCGGGTTGTCCGGTCGATGCAGGCGGCCGCCGCCGCCGCGGGCGTGACCATCGTCACCGGCGACACCAAGGTCGTGGAGCGCGGCAAAGGTGACGGCCTGTATGTGACGACCGCCGGCGTCGGGGTGATCGAGACCCCGCTCTCCATTGTTCCCGGGAGCATCCGGGCGGGCGATGCGATCGTGCTCAGCGGTGATGTGGGCCGGCACGGCATGGCCATCATGGCGACGCGGGCCGGGCTGGAATTTGAGAGCGCCATCGAGAGCGATTGCGCCCCCCTGGTGGCGCCGGTGCAGGCCCTGCTGGCCGCCGGCCTGGAGATTCATTGTTTGCGCGACTTGACCCGCGGCGGTCTGGCCACCTCGTTGGTTGAGCTGGCGGAGTCGTCGCAGCTGGCCATCGCGATCGATGCGGCGAAGGTGCCGGTGTCGGAACTGGTGGGCGGAGCGTGCGAGATCCTCGGGCTGGATCCCTTCTATGTGGCCAACGAGGGCCGGTTTGTGTGCGTGCTACCGGCGGAGCAGGCACCCCGGGCGGCGGAGATCATCACGGCCTCCGCGCCGGGCGGTCCCGCGGTCATCATCGGCCATGTGAAAGCCGGCCCTGCCGGGCAGGTGACGCAACGCAGCGTGATCGGTTCCGAAAGGATCGTGGACCGCCTCAGTGGCGAGCAGCTCCCGCGGATCTGCTGAGCGAGGGTAGAGGCGCTTGCCTTTGTTTAGTTTTAAGCTCCGTTCTTGCAGGATCGGTTTGACTAGTTTCTGCTACGACTCATGCCACCCACCGCCAACCTTCCTTGGACTGAAGCTGAACTAGCGGAGCGTGTAGGCGCTGCGGTTAAGCGCTATTGGAAAGGGCGTGGTGGACAGTCCAAGAGCCAGAATAAGCGCGGTGTGACTGATGCCGGAACGCGCGGAGAAGTTACTGGGGGACAGCACTTAAACGGCGTATTGGCTCTACTGATTGATACGGCGCGTTCTGCTGGATTCAGGTCGGATGAAATAAAGCTGAACTTGGGGATCGAGCTGCCTGGTTATTATCGACCGCAAAAGAAATGGGATATGATCGTAGTTCGTGGCACTCGCTTGTGTGCTGCGGTTGAGTTGAAATCGCAGGTCGGGAGTTTTGGGAACAATTTCAACAACCGCAGCGAAGAAGCCATCGGAACCTCAACGGATTTTTGGACGGCTTTTCGCGAAGGTGGCATGGGTAAAGAAACACCATGGCTTGGGTATTTCTTTATGTTGGAGTTCGCCGAGAAATCCACGCATCCGGTCAAACTCAAGAATGGGTTCTTTCCTCCTTTCCCTGTCTTTGAAGGCACTTCGTATGCAAGGCGCTATGAGATATTGTGTGAGCGATTGGTGCTGGAGCGAAAATATACGAAGACGGCACTGCTCATGGCACCGCGAGGGCGATCGGGAAAGTATGTTGAGCCAAACCCGGCACTTGGGTTCTACAGCTTTACGAAATCGTTATACGCACATCTCCTTGGGTGCAGATAAGAGGATTATCGATGGAACTGCAGCTATTCGAGAAAAGTTGGCTGGACGTCTGGGAGGGACGCGAGCCGCATGAACCAGTCGGAGCGGTTTTCACCAAACCACCGATTATTGGGCTGATTCTCGATTTGGCGGGTTATTCGTCGGGGAAAAACCGGCTCGCGGATTACCGATTGCTTGAGCCTAGCTGTGGGGATGGCGCATTTATTTCAGAGGCCATACGCCGATTGCTGGTTTCAGAACGGGAGCATACGAAGCAGATAGATTGGGATGATGTGGCAATAGAGCGGGCGATCACGGCATGTGATTTGAACAGTGGCTTTGTTGCCTTGGCACGCATTTCGGCAACCCAGTTTCTGATCCGTGAAGGATGTCCGCCTGTTCGTGCTGAGGAATTGTCGATTATCTGGATACGCCATTCCGACTTTCTTCTCACGGCTTGGACGGAACGCTTCGATTTTGTTGTCGGGAATCCGCCTTATGTCCGCATCGAAGATCTGCCCGGCGCCGTCTTGCGTCGATATCGGGAGCTGTATCAAACCTGCACGGATCGGGCGGATCTCTATGTGGCCTTTTTCGAGAAGGGGTTGCGGTTGTTGAATCGTAAAGGTTGTCTCGCTTACATTTGTGCAAACAGGTTTGCCAAAAATCTCTATGGACGCGAACTGAGGCAACTTATCGCACGTGAATTCCATGTGCGCTATTATCTGAATCTCGAACATACTCAGCCATTCGCGTCAGATGTTTCGGCTTACCCGTGTATTGCCGTGATCGATCGGGAGCGCGGCAGACCGACCAAGGTAGCAACTCTTGACGATGTTGAGCCCGCAACCCTGGACCGGGTCAATCCGTGCACCAAAGCCAGCCGATCAAGGCTATTATCCAGTTTTCGCTCTTGGTATGCAGACGGGACACCGTGGATCGCGACAGAACGAAAAAGCTTTGATCGGTTGACGTTGTTGGCTGAACGCCACCCGCTTCTTGAGGAATCAGCTGCCGAGACCCGGGTTGGAATCGGCGTCGCGACTGGGGCTGATGATATTTATGTTCGAAAAGGATTTGACGATTTGATCGAGAAGTCCTGCCTGCTTCCATTGGTAATGGCGGCAGACATTAGTCCATCGGCCTTGACGTGGTCTGGCCATTACTTGATCAATCCTTTTGCCGATGCCGACGATGGCAGCTTGAGAGAATTTGAGGAATATCCCGGTCTGGGGGCATACTTTACAAAGCACAGGGCCGCATTGATGGGGCGGCATGTGGCGCAAAAACGAAGCGAGTCTTGGTATCGGACTATTGATCGGGTGAACGCCACACTGACGAAGAAACCGAAGTTGGTCATCCCGGACATCCAGTCTGGGGGAGTGGTCGGTTACGATCAGGGGCAATACTATCCCCATCATAACGTCTATTGGATTACGTCAGGCGATTGGAGTCTGCGAGCTTTGCAGGCGTTGCTGCGCAGCGATCTGATTCTTGAGCAGATTAGGGCTCATTCCGTGCAGATGCGGGGTGGGGCATTACGTTACCAAGCGCAAGTGCTTCGAAAGGTCCGTGTGCCGCAATTCAGCCTTCTTAATAAAGAGTTGGTTGTTCGATTGGAGAGCATTTCGGGCCGAGATGATCAGGCGGCCTTGGATGCGTTAGCCGAAGAAGCCTTTGCGCTGTAGCAGACGCGGAACGTAGTCCGCGCACTACTTCGAGGCCGGCTCCACCGCCCGACTGCGGTAGCGGTAGTAGGCGGCGCAGGCGCCTTCGCTCGAGACCATCGGGGCGCCGAGCGGACGCTCGGGGGTGCAGCGGGTGCCGAAGGCGGGGCAGTCGTGCGGCTTCTTCACGCCGCGCATGATCTGGCCGCTGATGCATTCCGTGGCGCAGTCGCGGCCCGAGGCGGTGAGCTTGAAATGCTTGCCGGCGTCGAAGGCACCGTAGGCGGCACGCACTGCCAGGCCGCTTTGCGGGATGACGCCGATGCCGCGCCAGTCGCGGTCGGCCACCTCGAACACCTGCTCGACGATCCGGCGGGCATGGATGTTGCCCTCGGGGCGCACGGCGCGGGCGTAGGCGTTCTCGACCTTGTGGCGGCCCGACTCGAGCTGCTTCACGCACAGCAGGATCCCCTCGAGGATGTCGACCGGCTCAAACCCGGTGATGATGATCGGCGCCCGGTAATCGGCGGCGATCGGGCCGTATTCGCCCGTGCCCATGATGGTGCAGACGTGGCCGGCGGCGAGGAAGCCCTGCACGAGGTTGTCCGGCGAGCCGAGGATCGCCCGCATCGCTGGCGGCACGAGGACGTGCGAGGTCAAAATGGAGTAGTTCGGGACCGCCTGGGCGGAAGCGGTGAGGACCGACAAGGCGTTGGCCGGTGCGGTGGTCTCGAAGCCGACGGCAAAGAACACGACCTGGCGGCCGGGATTCTCCCGCGCGATCTTCACGGCATCGAGCGGGGAGTACACAATGCGGACGTCGCCCCCGCGGGCCTTGGCGGTGAGGAGGTCGATGCCGTTGCCTGGCACCCGCAGCATGTCGCCGAACGAGCAAAGGATGACGTTCCGGTCGAGCACGAGCTGGATGGCCTGGTCGATGAAGTCCGCGCTGGTGACGCAGACCGGGCAGCCCGGCCCGTGCACGAGGGTGATCTGCCTGGGCAGCAGTTCATCCAGGCCGAACTTGACGATGGCATGGGTCTGTCCCCCGCAGATCTCCATGATGGTCCAGGGCCGCGTGACCACGCGGGCAATGGCATCGGCCAGCCGGCGGACCAGCGCGGCGTCGCGGTATTCGTCGACGTATTTCATTTTGGGAAGGAGGACAGGGAGGTAGGGGCGCTTGCCCTCAAGCGCCCTGGGCCGTTGAGGGCAACGGCCTCTACCAGAAAATGTCGGCGTTCGAGAAGTTGCGGGCCTGGCTTGCTCATGGCGTCGAGGATTTGGCGTTGAGGAGGGCGGCGGCCTCGGGGCTGCCATCCAACCCGTCCAGTTCGCCCATCTGCTGGAGGTAGCGAAAGGTTTCCTCGGCCTCCTGCGGGTCGATGGTGCTGATGGCGACCCCGACATGGACGAGCACGAAATCGCCGGGCCGGGCCTCGGGGGTGCAGGTGAGGCTGACGAGCTTGATGACGCCGGCGAAGCTGACCTTGGCCGAGCGGAGAAGGGGATCATCACCGATGATTTCGAGGACTTTGCCGGGAACAGCGAGACACATGGCGGGGGTGGGTTGAGGTGGAACCGAATTGAGAATTCACAGGAGGGAACGGAGAGAACAGAGGTCGGATTGGTTCAGCTCGGTTGCCTCCGTTTTCTCCTGTGAGGATATTTAGCTGGGCAAGGTTACAGTGGTGAGGTTGAGGAGGGCCGCCAGGGCCTGGCCGGCGGCAATGGAGTTGTCGTTCGGGGAAAGCTGGTGATGGACCAGCACCTTGAAGCCGGCGGTCTTGAGGGCGGCCTGGGTGAGGGAATGGAGGAGCGCGTTTTGGAAGCAGCCGCCGGTGAGGGCGACGGTCCCGACGCCCGCCGCCTTCGCGACCTCGACGATGGCCGCGGCGAGACCCGCATGAAACGCAGCGGCGAGCACGTCGGTTTCGTCGTCGGGCCAGAGCAGCCGCTCGACGGCGGGCTGCCAGTCGATTTCAAACCGGGCGCCGGCGGTCGTCGCGGATCGCACGGGGCAGGAGAGGGCCGTCACTTGCCGGGTGGTCCGCGCCGCCGCGGCCTCGACGGCGATCGCGATCTGGCCCTCGAAGGAATTGCGCCCGCCCAGCCCAAGCAGCGCGCCCACCGCGTCAAACAGCCGGCCGGCACTGGTGCAGACGGGTGCGTTGAGTCCCTGCGCGAGCATGGTCTGCAGATTGTGGGCGTCCGCCGGCCCAACGTGGAGGCGGTTGGCGGTGGCCGGGAACTGGCCGAACTCGTGCGCCAGCGCCAGCGCCACGCGCCGGGCGTCTTTTACGGCGGCCTCGCCCCCGGGCAGGCGGAAGGGACGCAGGCGGGCGAACCGTTCGGCGCCGTCGCGTCCGAGCAAGATGAACTCACCGCCCCAGACCGTGTTGTCCTCGCCCCAGCCGGTCCCGTCCCACGCGACGCCCAGCACGCCCTCGGCGGGGTGGTGGTTGTCCAGCAGGCAGGCGAGGACGTGGGCCAGGTGATGCTGCACCGCCACACAAGACAGGCCGGAGCGAAGGGCATATTGCGTGGAGGCATAGCCCGGATGCTTGTCATGGGCCACCCGGGTGAAGCGCGACCGGTAGAGTCCGCCGAGCGTCGCGATTGTCTGCTCAAACACCTGATGCGTGGCGAGATTTTCGAGGTCGCCGATATGCGGGCTGAGCACCACCTGCGCGCCGGCGCCGACGGCGATGGTGGACTTCATCTGGCCGCCCACGCAAAGCAAGGGCCCGGTCAGCGGGCCGGGCAGGGCCAGCGGGGCCGGGGCATACCCGCGGGCGCGGCGGAGCAGAATGGGCTGCTTCCCGTCGGCCAGCCGCACGACAGAATCGTCCACCGGCCGGGCGATGACCCGGTCGTGCTCGAGGAAAAGGTCGGCGATGAGGCCGAGCCGCGCGCGGGCGTCGTCGTTGTCGGTGCAGAGGGGTTCCTCGGCGAGGTTGGCGCTGGTGGCCACCAGCGGACCGGCGAAGCCCGCGAGCAGCAGCACGTGCAGCGGGGTGGAGGGAAGGAGGGCGCCGATCCACGGGTTGCCCGGTGCGACGGACGGGGCGAGCCGCCCGAACCGGCCTGGGGCCGTGGGAGGTTCGGGGCGTTCGGGCACGAGCACGATGGGGGCCGCGGGCGAGAGGAGCAGCCGGGCGGCGGCCGCGGTGACCTGGGCGAATTTGCGCAGCATGCGCACGTCGCGGAACATCACGGCCAGCGGCTTCTCGGCGCGCTGCTTGCGGAGCCGGAGCTCGGCGACGGTGCACTCGTTGGCGGCGTCGCACATCAGATGGTAGCCGCCGAGACCCTTGACCGCAACGATGCGGCCATCGCGCAGGGCGGAGAGGGCGATTTCCAGCGCGTCCTCGCGGCGGCCCAGCACCTCGCCGGTGGCCAGCGTGAGCGCCAGCTGCGGACCGCAATCGGGGCACGCGTTGGGCTCGGCGTGGAAGCGGCGGTCGAGCGGGTCTTCGTATTCGCGGCGGCACGCGGGGCACTGCCGGAACGTGCGCATGGTCGTGTGCCGCCGGTCATAGGGCAGGCGATCGATCAGCGAGTAGCGCGGGCCGCACTGCGTGCAGTTGAGGAAGGGATAGCGGTGGCGCCGGTTGGCGGGATCGAGCAGTTCGCGGTGGCAGTGCGTGCAGAGCGCCAGGTCGGCGGGAGTGGCCGCGGTGACCAACGGGCCGGGTCGCTCGCTTGCCGCAATCCGGAAGTCCGGGCCCACGGGCTGGTCGGTCGCCGCGGGCGGCAGGCGCCGGATCTCAGTCACGCGGGCGGCCGGGGGCGCCTCGTGCGCGAGGGCGGCGACCAGCGCGTCGATGCGGGCCGGTTCCCCGCCGGCGCGGATGAGCACACCCTGCGCGTCGTTGCGCACCCAGCCGTGCACGCCGAGCCGGCGGGCCGTGCGGTGCACGAAGGGCCGGAAACCCACGCCCTGCACGGTGCCGCGCACGCGAAGCAAAATGTCGGTGGGCTGGACGGGAGGCAGCATGGTGGTCGGCGCCCCGGGGCGGTTCAGGCATCCGGCGCGAGTTCGCGCAGATAGTCATACCATTCCGGCAGGCCCTCGCCCGTGCGGGCCGAGAGCTGGATCAAACGGGCCTGCGGGGCGATGCGGCGGATGTTCTCCACCGCCAGCGCGCGGTCGAAGCCGAGCGCGCCGGCCACGTCGATCTTGGTCAGGAGGACGACATGGGCGGACTTGAAGATGGGCGGATATTTCAAGGGCTTGTCCTCGCCCTCCGTGGTGGAGAGCAGCACGACCCGCACCTGCTCGCCGAGGTCGAACGAAGCGGGGCAGACGAGGTTGCCCACGTTCTCGATGAAGAGCACCTTCACCCCGTCGAGGTCGAGCGACTCAGCCGCGCGGGAAACCATGCCGGCGTCGAGGTGGCAGACCGTGCCGGTCGTGATCTGGGCGACCGGGGCGTGCGGCCGGTGGAGTCGCCGGCCGTCGTTGTCCGTCTCCAGGTCGCCGACCAGCACGGCGCACCGGGTCTGGAGGCCGAACTCGTCGAGCGTGCGCTCGAGCAGCGTGGTCTTGCCCGCGCCCGGCGAGGAAACGAGGTTGAGGGCGGCGAGACCCCGGCCGAGAAAGTAGCCGCGGTTGCGCTCGGCAAGGATGTCATTTTTTTCCAGGAGCGGCAGGTTGAGGTCGGCGCGCACGGAGACCTCGCCGCCGGGGCTGGCGGCCAGGGCGGCCGTGATCTCGGCCGAGAGCGGACCGGCGAGGCCGCGCGCCGGCCGGGTGGCGGCGCCGCTGAGCGGGTTGATGCGGAAGCCCGCGGGGGCCGCGGGGA
>JBKJTZ010000020.1:0-15425 GCA_046590295.1 Lacunisphaera sp. | reverse complement strand
GAGGACATGCCCTACGATGAGATCGCGAAACGCCTGCGGGTTTCGCTCAGCAAGGTGAAGACCGACATCCTCCGTGGCCGCGAGGCCCTGGCCAAGGTCCTTGTCCGCAGCGGCGGGGCCGACGAACAATTTCAAAACTGAGGGGCCGCCATGAAAAAAATGACTCCTGACGAACTCGAGCAATTCATCCACCGCGAGCTGCGGGCGTTGCCCGCCCGCCCGGCCCCGCCGGGCTTCGCGGCGCGCTTCGAGGCGGCGCTTCAGGCTCGCACGGGCGTGAACGCCCTGACCGGGGAACAACTCGAGCAGCTGGTCCACCGCGAACTCCGCTCGCTGCCCGTGCGCCGCGCCCCGCGCACACTCGAGGCGCGCGTCCTGGCCGCGCTCGAGCACCAGGCGGCCATCGCCTGGTACCACAAGTCATGGAGCCACTGGCCGGCGGCGATCCGCGCGGGGTTTCTGGCCCTCGCAACCGGTGTCACGGGTGGTGTGCTCACGGCATTCTATCTGGTGTTCAACGGGGTCGCAATTGACTCCCTAATTGCTCAGGCCGGCGCCAGGCTCAGCCTCCTGACCCGGATGTACCATGTGGCCGCCTGGGTGGTCGAATTCGGCGCCAACCTCTTCAGCAGCATCCCGACCCTCTGGCTCTATGGCGGCGTGGCGCTGGTCGGGGCGCTCTATGCCACTTTCTTCGGTCTGGGCGCCGCCGCCTACCGCACTCTTTACCGTCACAACTGATCTTACTTTTCGCCCATGAAGTCGAAGCCCACCCCGTTCCTATCCCTCCTCTGGCCCGCACTGGCCTTGGCCCTGGCCACTTTGCCGACGCTCCATGCCCAGGAGAAGACGCCGCCGGTCGTCCCGGCAACGACGGAGCAGGCGGCCCCGGTCCTGCGTTCGGTGGATGCGGACCAACCCGCCCCGTCGACCGATGCACCTGCAGCCGATGACAAAAAGGTTGAGGAGAAAGAGGTGGGCACGACCACCGAAGCGGCCCAACCCGCGCCGGAGAAGAAGTCGGCGAAGCGGGTCCGTAACCCCGGGCACAAATCGGGCAACGAGCGCGTCAGTTTCGGCCACGACAGCACGCTGGCGGCCGGCGAAAGCGCGGATGCGGTGGTGTCGATCATGGGCTCGTCGACCTCGGCGGGCACGGTGGGCGATGCCGTGGTATCCATCATCGGCAACTCCCGGGTGACGGGTGGAACCGTGGGCGACTCCGTCGTGGCCGTGTTGGGCAACGTCTACGTCAACGGCGAGGTCAAGGGCGAGATCGTGGCGGTGCTCGGCAATGTCGAACTCGGGCCTGACGCCATCGTCGGAGGTGAAATTGTCTGCATCGGCGGCGAGATAAAGCGCGATCCCCGGTCGGTCCACCGCGGCACCATCCAAAACATCGCGCTGGCGGGACGGCATTTCGATTTCGCGGGGCTGCATACCTGGTTTCAGGAGTGCCTGCTCTACGCCCGGCCGCTGGCATTTAATTCAAACCTGATGTGGGCCTGGTGGATCGCCCTGGCGGCGCTCGGTTTCTATGCGCTGCTGGCCTTGGTGGCCCCGGCCGGCGTGACGAAATGTGTGGCGACCCTGGAGGAGCGGCCCGGCTACTCGGTCCTTACCTGCGTGCTGTCTTTGCTCCTGACCCCGGTGGCCTACCTGCTGCTCGCCCTGACACTCTTCATCGGCATCGGATTTGTCCTGATTCCGTTGTTCACCCTCGGGCTGTTTTTCGCGGCCATCTTCGGCAAGGTGGTCATGCTTGCCTGGCTCGGACGCCGGCTCACCAAACTCTTTGGTGACGGCCCGCTGGCGCACCCGGTCTTTGCCGTGCTCATCGGCGGCTCGATCGTGCTCGGGCTCTACACCGTGCCGGTCCTGGGGTTCATCGTCTACAAGCTGCTGGGCTTCCTCGGTCTCGGGGTCGTGCTTTACACCATGATTTTGATGTTCAAGGCCAGCCGCCCGGCGCCGGTGCCGCGTCCGGTTCCGGCGGCCCCGGTGCCGCCGGGGGTGGGCGTGGAGGACGTGACCGCCGGGGCGACCGCCTTGGTCCAGCTTCCTCCGGTCATTTCCGCCGCGACCCTGCCGCGCGCAGGATTCTGGCACCGGTTCCTCGCCTCCCTGCTTGATGCGATCATCGTCGGCATGGCGTTTGGCCTGCTCCGCAGCATGTGGCACGGAGTCGGAGGCATCTTCCCGTTTTGGTTCGCCGTCTATTGTGTCATCATGTGGGCGACCAAGGCCACGACCATCGGCGGCATCATCTGCGGCCTGAAGGTGGTACGGCTGGATGACCGGCCCCTCGACTGGGGTGTCGCCATCGTGCGGGCCCTGAGCGCGTTCCTGTCGCTCGCCGTGGCCGGTCTCGGGTTCATCTGGGTGGCCTTTGACGACGAGAAGCAATCCTGGCACGACAAGATCGCCGGCACGACCATCGTTCGCGTGCCGAAGGGCACGCCGCTGCTGTAAGTGAGCGGGAGGCGGTAAGCAGGGAGCAGAGGCCGGCGAATGCCGGCCTTTTTTGCATCGGAAGTTGAGGTTGAACCGCTCACCGCTCACTGCTTACTGCTCACCAATGAAGCCACTCGTCGGAATCATCATGGGCAGCACGTCGGACTGGGAAACGATGCAGCACGCCGCGTCCACGCTCGCCGCCCTCGGGGTGCCGTTCGAGAAAAAAGTGGTCAGCGCCCACCGCACCCCGAAGCTGATGATCAGCTACGCTGAATCGGCCGAGCAACGCGGCTTGAAGCTCATCATCGCCGGCGCCGGCGGCGCGGCGCACCTGCCGGGCATGACCGCCTCGCTCACGTCTTTGCCGGTGCTGGGCGTGCCGGTGGAGTCCAAGTCGCTGCACGGCCTTGATTCGCTCCTGTCCATCGCGCAGATGCCCGGCGGCGTGCCGGTGGCGACCTTTGCCATCGGCAAGCCCGGCGCCATCAACGCCGCGCTCTTCGCCGCCTCGCTGCTGGCCCAGGGCGACGCCAAGACCCGGCGCGCGTGGCACAAGTTCCGCACGAAGCAGACGAAGAAAATCCTGAAAGCCAGGCTGCCGTGAGCGCGGGCATGGCGATTCTCCCGGGGAAGACGATCGGCGTGCTCGGCGGCGGGCAGCTGGGCCGGATGCTCGCGCAGGCCGCGACGCGCCTGGGTTACCGGGTCCACATCTACGAGCCGGCGGCCCACTGCCCGGCCGGTGCCGTGGCCCACCAGGAGGTCAATGCGCCCTACGAGGACCTCGCGGCGCTGACGGCCTTTGCGCGCGACTGCGACGTCATCACCTATGAATTTGAAAACGTGCCGTCCGCGCCGCTGGAGGCCATCGCGGCGCTCACGCTGTTGCGCCCGCCCGGCAGCGTGCTGGCGACGGCGCAGAACCGCGCGCGGGAGAAACGCTGGCTGCGCGACCACGGGTTTCCGCACGCAAAGTTCGCCGAGGTGGGGGCGGACGGCGACCTGGCGGCCGGCCTCCGCGCGGTCGGCGTGCCGTGCGTGGTGAAGACCGCGGACTTCGGCTATGACGGCAAGGGCCAGCTCAAGGTGATGGGCGACGCTGAGATTCCGGCGGCGCTGCAGAGGTTTGCCGGCCAGCCGGTGGTGATCGAGCAGTTTGTGGATTTCGCGTGCGAGGTGTCGGCGGTTGTTGCGCGGTCGCCCAGCGCGGCGGTGCGGGTGTTCCCGCTCGCGGAGAACATCCACAAGAACCACATCCTTGATTTCTCGATCGTACCCGCCCGCGTGGCCCCGGAAGTGGCGGCGGCGGCCGAGAAGCTGGCGCGCCTCATCGCGGAGAAGATCGATCTCGTCGGCGTGATGGGCGTGGAGTTTTTCGTCACGAAGACGGACGAGGTGCTGGTCAACGAACTCGCGCCGCGCACCCACAACAGCGGACACTGGACGCTCGACGCCTGTATGACTTCGCAGTTCGAGCAGCAGGTGCGCGCCATCTGCGGGCTGCCACTCGGGGCCGTGACGCTGCTGTCGCCGGTCGTGATGGTGAATATCCTCGGCGACGCGTGGGCAAACGGCGAGCCGCACTGGGACGTCCTGCTCGCCCAGCCGAACGTGCGGTTGCACCTCTATGGCAAGGCCGAGGCGCGGCCGGGGCGGAAGATGGGGCACTTCACCGTGACGGCGCGCGACGCCGACATGGCGTTGGAGTTCGCCCGGAAATATCAGGCCCGGTTGGGCGGTTAAGGCGTCTTGGGCGCTCCAGGGCCGGCCGGCGGCGCAGGTGGCACGGGCGGCCGATCGGGCACACCGGTATCCATGACGTATTTCCAGGCACCGTCGGGCTGGCGCTTCCAGATGCTGAGGAACCAGCCGCCGCGGATGATTTCCGTCCCGTCCTTGCCGGACCGTCGCGATTCGTAGCGGCCGTAGTTGTAGCCCAGCGTGCCGTCGTCGGAGACGTCGGTAAAATGGGCGGACCAGGAGAGCGACACGCCCGGCTGGTCGGGGCCCATGCGTTCCTGCACGGCGGCCGGGCCGCGGAACTTCCGCGGGTCGGTGTCGATGAACGCGACGTCGGGCGCGGCGAAATGAGCAAAGGCGGCGTTGAGCCCCTTGGCCTGGGCCATGGCGCAGAAGGCGTCCTCCAGGGCGGCGACCTCCGCCTTGAGCTTTTCCTGGCCGGGGGCGGCGAGGCCCGGAACGACCCCGCAGAGCAGCGCAAGAAGGATGAGGGGAGTTTTCATGGTAGCAGCATGAAGGTTTAACGAGGCGGCGAACGAGGTCGATGCGACCAGCCGCTGGAGGTCAGGCTGCAGGCCGCACCAGGCCGCGACACTCGCCGAGCCCGATGCGCCGGGCGCCGGGGCGTTCTGCGTAGCCGCGCAAAATAACCTCGTCGCCGTCCTGCAGAAAGCGGCGCTCTTCGCCGCCGGGCAGCCGGAGCGGCACGGTGCCGCGCTTGGTGAGTTCGAGCAGGCAACCGAGCGAGTCGGGCGTGTCGCCCGAGACGGTGCCGCTGCCGAGCAGATCGCCGGGCCGCAGGTTGCAGCCGTTGCTGGCGTGGTGAGTGAGCAGCTGCGCGAGCGTCCAATACATGTTCCGGAAACTGCCGGACGAGAGTCGGTGGGGCGGCAACCCGGCCGCGCGCATCTGCGCGGTGAGCAGCCAGGCCTCCAGGGTGAGATCGAGTCCTCCGAGGGCGGCGTTGGCTGGATCATCGAGGTAGGGCAGGGGCGCCGGGTCTCCGGCCGGCCGGGCAAAGGCCGGGACGCAGAACGGTGCGAGCGCCTCCATCGTCACCACCCACGGCGAGAGGGTCGTAGTGAAATTTTTGGCGAGGAAGGGGCCGAGCGGCTGGTATTCCCACGATTGGATGTCGCGGGCGGACCAGTCATTCAGCAGCACGACGCCAAAAAGGTGGTTGGCGGCCTGCGCGAAGGGAACGGCCTCGCCCAGCGGGTTGCCCGGACCGACCAGGGCGCCGAGTTCAACTTCGTAGTCGAGCTGGCGGCAGGGAGAATAGGCGGGGGCAACGACGTCGTTCGGCTTGGATTGGCCGTGCGGACGGCGGACGGGCGTGCCACTGATTACGATGGACGAACTCCGACCGTGATAGCCGATGGGCACCCACTTGTAGTTGGGCAGGAGTGGTTGGTCGGGCCGGAACATGGAGCCGACGTTGGTCGCGTGGAAACTCGAGGCGTAGAAGTCCGTGTAATCGCCGATGGCGGCCGGCAATAGCATCGTGGCTGCACTTTGCGGGACAAGGCAGCCTTGGACTTGGGCGCGCAGCGGGGCCGGGCAGGAATCGGCGCCCAGCAGTTCGCTCAGCCGGGCGCGGAGGGCGGTCCAGATTGCGGGACCCGCCGCCATCAGGGCGTTGAGCGTGGCCTGTTGGCAGGCGGAGCGGGCTGCGGAGGGAAGAAGATCCGTCCCGGCGGCGGCGGCCAGGTCCAGGATCTGGTCGCCGATGGCCACCCCGATGCGAGGGGGGGGATTTTCGGGACGGCGGAAGACGCCGTAGGGCAGGTTCTGCAGGGGGAAGTCCGCCGTGGTTTGGTTGGCGGACTCAATCCAGCTGACGCGCGCGGGATCGTGGGTGGAATTGAGCATCAGGACCGGGGTGGGGAAGCGACACGCGGAGTTTCGGAGACGAAACAGGCGGAGTCAATTGACTCCGCCCGGGGCAGAATACGAGGCGGTCTCGACCAAGGCTCAGTTGGCTTTCACCTTGGCCGGCAGCTCCAGAACTTTCAACGGTCCGAGCCGGCTGGAGGTGCCGGCGTTGGCCAGGTTGCGGTCGAGGAAATCCACGAGTTTGTTGTAGAAGCCGATGCGGCCGCCTTCATTGCGGAAACCGTGACCCTCGTCGCCCTGGATGATGATTTCGTAGGGCTTGTTGAGTTGCTTGAGCTTGGGCTCGAGCCGGGTCCAGTGCTTGATGTCGACGCGCGGGTCGTTGACGCCATAGGCATGGAGGGTGGGCACGCGGATGTTCTCGACGAAGTTCAGCGGCGAGCGGCTGAACTTGTAGTCTTTGTCGTCGCCCACCCACTCACGGTAAAACATGTCAGTGCCCCTGCCGGCACGTCCGCCCGCCCAGCTGGTGATGAGGTTGAGGTCGGAGACGCCGACGTAATTGACGGCGCAGCGATAGAGTTCGGGGGTGAAGGTCACGCCGGCGAGCGCCGCATAGCCGCCGTAGCTGGCGCCATAGATCGCCACCCGGCCGGGATCGGCGATACCTTGCGCGATGGCCCATTTCACCCCGTCGGTCAGGTCGTCCTGCATCTTGCCGCCCCACTCGCGCTGGCCGGCCTTCATGAAAGAGTAGCCGTAGCCGCCGGACCCGCGGTAGTTGATCTGGAGGACGGCATAGCCGCGGTTGGCGAGGAGTTGCACCTCGGGGTTGAAGCCCCACTCATCGCGGACCCCGAAGGGACCGCCGTGCGGATTGATGATGAGGGGGGCCGGCTTGTTCTCGGCGCCGGCGGGCCGGGTGAGATATCCGTGGATCTTGAGCCCGTCCCGGGCCGCGAACGAGACGGATTCCATGGGCCGCATCTCGGCGTGATTGATGCGGCGGTTGACCTTGCCGATCATCATGAGGGCGGGTTGGCGCAGGTTCAGGAGATAATAAGTGCCCGGGTCACGGTCACTCGAGGCGACGACCACGAGGATCTTTTCATCCTGCGAGGTGCTGACGATCCGGTTGTCGGTCCCAGGGAGGGAGGTGTCGATATTTTGATGGAGGGTGGCCCGGGCGGTATCGATGAAATGATAGCGGCTCTTGTCCGTCTGGTAGCGCACCCCGTAAAGTTTGCTTTGATCCCAGGAACGCAGGAGGTTTTCGATTTCACCATCGGGGTTGTGAAAGATGACCGGGCCGAGGGTGCGGGTGCGGACATTGAAGCTGTGAAGCGCGCCGGTGTCGGTTTGGTCGGTGGTGGTGAGGTAAAGGGTCTCGTTGTCCGCGGCAAAACCGAGAAAGGTCCATTGCGGGTGGTTGGCCGGGAACTCGGCGACCTTGACAAAGCCAGCCTCGGCCTCGGGGCGGACCTCGAAAATGACCTTGTCGCCGAGCAGGTAGCTGCGGCCGCGGATGACCCCGTTATTGTCCACGACCAGGTCCTGGGTGTCCGGCTTGGGGTCGGAGCTGGCCAGGGCGCGCCGCTCGCCGTTGCGGACGTCGAGCAGCCAGAACCCGAAGCTGGAGCTGCCGATACCCTTGTTGCCTTGGATAAGGATGCGGTTGGGATCGAAGCGCAACCGGTCGACGATACCGGCCTGATTGGCCATGTCCGAATAGCGTTCGCGATAGGATTCTGCCAGGGCCACGACCTTGCGCTTGCTCAGGCTGATGGAGCGCAGGGCGGCGGATTCGTTGCCGCCCAGATCTCCACCGTAGACGACCCAGTCGCTGTTCTTCCAGAAGTAGAACTCGATATTTTCGTCCTTGGCCCCGACCAGTGGCTCGACCTTGCCGGTGTCGAGGTGCATCAGGGCGATGCCCACCTTGCCGGTCCCCAACGTGGCCAGGAAGGCCAGTGACTTGCCGTCGGGCGAGACCTGCACCGAACTGATGTCGGGCTCGGCAAAGAATGTCTCGACCGGCAGACGGGCGGGGGTCTGAGCAAACAGGATGGCCGGAATAATGAGGCCGACGGCTAGGTTTAAAATCCGCCAGAACCGGGCGGATGTGTAGTTATGCTGTGTTGGCATGAGGTAAAGGTGTAAAAGGATGGAATTCGAGTCAACCGGTCGGCGCCGGGTCAATGCCGGCCAACGGGGGGGCTTTAAGGTAGCAACAACAGTGATAGCGCAATTTAACCAGCGCGTTTTGGATCGAAGGAAAATTCGTAGGACAAGCGGCGCTTGGCGGGAAGCGGCTGAGTTCTTAGCGAGTTGTCATAAACGGGCTGCAGTTGCGGTGATTTTTTCGCCCATCACTTAACTTGAAGGATTCGTCTGCGTCGCGGGCAATATCTCAAAGGCAAATGATAAATCTCGTAGGCTGCTTTAACTAAGTGTGAAATAGAGGTCAGGTTAGTGTAATCCGGCTTTTTAAAATTTCAGAAATAAGATTGCGGTTCGTCGCTATATTAGTTCCCTTCGCCGCAAGAAATTAGCCGGTCACGGGTAGTTTCCTACCAACCCAACACACTAGAGAACTATGAACAATAGCTCCGTAAGTAACCTACGGAAGCCTTTGGCGCTGCTTGGCGCCGGGCTTTCACTGATCGCGGCTCAGGCCGCTTTTGCCCAGACCGCCACCGACGAAACGGTTAAACTCGAAAAGTATGTCGTCACCGGCTCTTACATTCCAATCGCCGGCACGGCCACGGCCATCCCGGTAACGGTCCTCGATTCCAAAGCCATTGAGAACACAGGTGTTACGTCGAACGTGATGGAAATCCTGCGGAAAGCCTCTCCTCAATTCACGGGTAACGGCAACTTGGGCAACACGAACGCCAACATCAGCAGTGGTGCGACGGGCGGCGGTTCCCAAGTGGCCTTCCGCAACACCCAGACGCTGGTGCTCCTTAACGGCCGCCGGGTGTCGTATGCTCCGGTTCTGGCCTCGGGTGGCTTCCAGTTTGTGGACGTCAACCTGTTTCCGGTCGGGGCCATCGATCGCATTGAGATCCTGCAGGATGGCGCCTCCGCCATTTACGGCACCGATGCCGTCGCCGGTGTGGTGAACATCATCCTGAAGTCTGACTACAAGGGCTTTGAGATGTCCGGCCACTACGGCTTCTCGGACAACAAGGGCAAGTGGGCCGAGCGCAAATTCTCCATCGTCGGCGGCACGGGCACCGACAAGACCGGCATCACCATCTCAGCCGAGTGGTATCTGCAGGACCCGATGAAGCAGTATGAGCGCAGCTTCAGCTCGCCCATCTATGGCACGGCCACCTTTGCCGGTATTGTCAACATTGGCGGCCAGTTCTATGTGCTTAATCCTTCGCTGAACGCCCCGCCCAACCCCGGCACCCACCTTCCCGCCGCGCAGTTGGTGGCCAATGGCACCTACATCCCCTTGGCCAGCAGCAGCAACCTGATCAGCGGTCTTGGTGCGGAGGCTCAATATTCCTTTGACCTCTCCCAGTATCCTACGCTGGTTCTCGGCGTTGAGCGCAAGAGTGCGACGATCAACTTTGATCACAAGCTGACGGACAACATCACGGTGTTTGGCGATATGCTTTATACCATGACCAACACGTTCTCGCAGTTGAACGCGCAGCCCACGAACTTCAGTTCACCGGCCACCGATTTCAATAACCCGTTCGATGTCACCGTGACCGCCCGCAACCGCTTCCTGAGCAACCCCCGCCAATATTATTACGACACCACCAGCATCCGCGGTGTCCTCGGCTTGAAGGGTTCCTTCGGCGAGAGCTTCGAGTGGGAAGCGGCAGCCAACAAGAACATCATCAACCAGCAGTATCGTAACGAAGGCGTGATCGACACGGCGACGCGCCGGATCGTGACGGCCAACGGGTCGATCAACTACTTCCGCCGCATCCAGGCCCCTGGGGCCGTGGCGACTTCCGGCATGTTCGGCACCGCGCTGGGCACGGCGACCTCCACCCTCACCACCTACGACGCCCGCGTCTTCGGCAAGCTCGCCGATCTCCCCGGCGGCGAACTCGGCTTTGCCGCCGGTGCCGAATACCGCACCGAGACGCTCAACCAAACGGCCGATCGGAACAGCCAGGCCAACACCTTCGGCTGGGACTCGGCGACGACGCTCGATCCCTTCAACTCCGGTCGCAATGTGAAGGCGTATTTCGCCGAGGTCCGCATCCCGATTTTCGGGGGCGACCAGAAGATGGGCGGCGCTCACCTCCTCGAGATCACTGCCGCCGGCCGCAAGGAAATCTATAGCGACACCGACGATCCGCTCGTCCCGAAGGTCTCCTTCCGCTGGCTCCCAGTGGACGACCAGCTGGCCATCCGCGGCACCTATTCGAAGTCGTTTGCTGCTCCCACCCTGTTCAATCTGTTCGGCCCCGGTGGCGTCGGCTTCACCGGCTCACTCAACTTGCCCCGCTTCGGCGGCGGCCCGAATATTACCGGCCAAGCCAATGCCAAGTCCGGCTCCAATCCGAACCTGCTGGCGGCGCGCTCGAAGAGCTACACCTTCGGCTTTGTCTACTCGCCCAAGGCCGTCAAGGGCTTCTCGGTCACGATGGACTACTTCGACATCAAGCAGACCGACCTGATCTCCTCGATCGGAACGACCACGATCCTGGGGAGTGTCGAGCTTCTCGGCGCCGCATCGCCCTATGCCAGCTATGTTCGCCGTGGCACCACCTCCGGCAACAACGCGTTCTTTACCACGGGCACGGCTATCACGGCCCCCGGACAAGTCGGTAACATCGCGATCGACAACATCTACGTGACGGACACGCTGACGAACATTGCAGGAGTGAACCTCTCCGGCGTTGATCTGATGGCGAAATACACCTACAATTCGGACGCTTTGGGCAGGTTCGACTTCTCCCTCGCGGGTGCCTGGTATAATTCCTATACCATCCAGAGCCTGCCCGATGTGGACCCGTATGAGACGGTCGGCCTGACCTCTTCGTCCAACGGCACGACCCCGGAATGGCAGACCTACACGAGCGTGGCCTGGAGCCGCGGCAAGTGGCGTGGCACATTGGGCTGGACCTACATCCCGTCCACCCAGGACGAGAGCGGCATCCCGGCTGGCCCGGGCGTCGACCTCGCGTCCGACGACCATGTCGAAGCTTATCATTCCTTCGACGTTTCGGGCAGCTACACCTTCGGTTCAGACTACCGCTGGCTGAAGGGCCTGACCCTTCGCGTCGGCGCGCAGAACGTGCTGAACGAAGGCCTCCCGATGAACAAGGGCACCGACACCAGCAGCAACGGCGACATCGCCACCTACAGTGCCGTCGGCCGCCTGATCTTCATCGAGGGCAAGTATAGCTTCTAAGCCGGATCAACCGGTCTATTTCAAAGGCGGCCCGACAACGGGCCGCCTTTTTCTTGCCCGGCTATAAAAAAATGGAATCCGGGTGAAGTCTGCTTCATCCTCCGGTCATGAGATTAATTCCCATGGTGACCTTGTTGGCGGTGCTAATCCTTCCGGGCCTGGCGACGGAAGATTTTTGGCAGCACCTCACCCTCGAAGAGCGGGCGGCGGCCGGTTTCGACCAGCTGAGTGCCGAACAGCGGGCCATGATTGACCGGCTCGCCCATCGCTTTGCCGATACCCGGTCGATCCCCTTGGTGGCCGAAAAGGCCCGGGAGGAAGGCCGGGCCGAGGCGAGGGTGGCGGAACAGATGAGGAAAAAGGCCAGCCTAGGCCTTGCCCCGCGGGAAGACGACGAAACCGAGGTCATCCGCACCCGTATCCGGGGAGATTTTCGCGGCTGGACGGGCCGGACGAACTTCCCGTTGGCCAACGACCAGGTCTGGCAGCAGGACCAGTCCGAGAAGCGGTTTTTCCCTCTGATGACCGACCCCGAGGTGGAAATCAGACCGTCGCGCTTAGGTGGGTGGAAAATGACTTTGCTCAAGGAAGGGCTCTGGATCCGGGTCAAACGCATCAAATAGGTGGCAGGGAGGCCGTTCGGCCGGGTTGGGTGAAAGCGAAAAATAGCACGCCTGACCGAGTAAAAGGAGTTGAATTTGGTCAATAACAATGCCCGTATGGCGCCCAAGAAATTAGCCTGTTTGGTGGTTTCTTACACACAACACACCTAGAACTATGAACGATCGCTCCGTAAGTCTACGGAAGCCTTTGGCGCTGCTTGGCGTCGGGCTTTCACTGTTCGCGGCCCAGGCCGCTTTTGCCCAAGTTTCGAATACGTCCGAAGAACAGAAGGATACCACCGTCAAGCTCGAGAAATTCGTGGTTACCGGTTCTTACATCAAGCGTATTGACACCGAGGGGCCCGCCCCCGTGCAGATCATCACTCGTGAGACCATCGATCTGTCCGGTGCCAACACCGTGCAGGACATTCTCAAGCGCATCCCGTCGAATTTCGCGGGTGTGAATGAGAACTTCAACAACCAGGGTGCCACCGGTGGTGCGGGCAATATCTCGCTCCGCGGCCTCGGCGCCGAGACCACCCTTGTGCTGATCAATGGCCGGCGGGTTGCACCTTCTGCGGCTGCCGGGGCAAGCGGCTTCGTCAACATCAACTCGCTGCCGTTGGCGGCGATTGATCGTATCGAAGTACTGCAGGACGGCGCTTCCGCTCTCTATGGCTCCGATGCCATCGGCGGTGTGGTCAACGTGATTCTCCGCAAGGATTATACCGGTGCCGAAGGCACGATGCGTTACGGCAACTCTCTCGAGAAGTCGGACGTGAGTGAATTCCGCGCCAGTCTGGTCACCGGTGCATCCACCGGCAAGGCCAGCGCGTTGATTGTCTTCGACTACTTCACGCGCAATAGCCTCCTCCGCAATGAGCGCGCCGGCACGCCCTTGGGCACGGCCGATCACCGCGCCCTCCATCCCGATGGCACGGATTTCCGCAGCCCGACCGGCAACCCTGGCACGGTCTATCTTCGTCCGGGCAGTGCTTATTTCACTTCGACCAACCCGCTTGGTCTCCCGGCCAATCCCTCCGGCATCTTCGGCATTCCCAATGGTTCCACCGGTATCTGGACCAACGCGGCGACCTTTGCAGCGACCTTGCTCCCCGGTCAGGAACGCACTTTTGACTTTGCCGGGCCCAACCAGATCATTCCCGAAGTGCAGCGCGTGAGCATCACCGCGATCGGCAATTATTTCCTGACCGACAAGATCGAGCTCTTCACCGAGCTGTCCTACAGTCGCACCAAGTCCGACGTTTATCTGGCCGCCACCCCGGTGGCAGGCTTCGGCGCGGCCACCGTGATCCCGGCCAATAACCCCTACAACCCCTTTGGCGAACCGGTTAATTTCCGCTTCCGTCCCCTCGACGTGGGACCCCGCACTGATTATATCACGACCAACAGCAGCCGTATGCTCATGGGCGTGAAGGGTGAGGTGTTCGACACCTGGAACTGGGAGGTCGCCTTGATGCTTAACTCCGACACCGTGGCGGACCTCGGGGAAAATTATATCGTCACGACCGACGTGGTCGCTGCGGCCGGCGGCACCTTTGCCCGCGCCCCGGGCCTGTTCCTCAACGTCTTCGGCGACAAGCAGGGTAATGATCCCCGCCTTCTCGCCGCGCTGAACAACACCATCACCACCAACGGTGAGCTGACCCAGCGCTCGCTGGACGGAAAGGTGACCGGTGAGCTGTTTGAACTTCCCGCCGGCGCCATGGGCATCGCCATCGGTGGCGAACAGCGCTTCGAAAAACTGGAGGTCTTCCTGGATCCGCTCACCCAGCAGGGTGCCTTTGCCGGTTCCGGCACGCGGGAAAACACCAAGGGCCGGCGCATTGTCGGCAGTGCATACTCTGAAATCAATGTGCCCTTGGTCTCGCCCAAGCAGAACCTCAAGTTCCTGAGGAGCGCCGAACTCCAGGTTGCCGCCCGCTACGAGACCTACGATATCCGGGGCAAGACCAAGGCGAAGTTCGACTCCACCAAACCCAAGGTCGCCATCAGCGCCAGACCGATCAAGGATTTGCTGCTGCGGGCCTCCTACTCCAAGGGTTTCCGGGCGCCTTCGCTGTTCGAGCTGTTCTCGGGTGCCAACGGCAGCTTTCCGACCTACAACGATCCGCTGCGTAACAGCGTCCCTGTGACGATCACAAATGCGGCGAATCTCGAGTCACTGCGTTACTGGGGTGTGCCCGTTCCGGCCGGTGCCACGACCTTTACCCAGGGGGGCACAGGCATTGTGGCGGATAACGCTGCCCAGTTCCAGCAGGCCCAGCAGGGCAACACCGCGCTTCTGCCGGAGGAGTCAACCTCCACCTACTTTGGCGCCGTCTACAGCGTGCCCGGAGTCAAGGGCCTGACGCTTTCGATCGGCCGGTTCAATATCGAGCACACGAACATCATCCGCCTGCCCAGCGTCACCGCGCTAAACACCGGCGTGCTGAATGATCCCACCCTGCAGTTCCTCGTGCGTCGCGAAGCCCAGACCCCGTCGGACATTGCCAACGGCGTCCCCGGACGCCTTCTCCAAAATGGCGTGGCGATTTTCCTCCAGTATGTGAACCGCGCGCTCAATGATGTCACGGGTTATGATTTCGAGGTTGATTACCAGTGGAAGAGCGCGAGCTTTGGCCAGTTCAAGCACTCGTTGTCTGGCGCCTACATGGAGGAGTTCATCGGTCAATCCACGCCCACCTCGGCCTTGGTGAACGCGGTCGGCAGCGCCTTTACCGCCTCGGGTACGGTGCCGCGCGTGAAGATGGTGCTGCAGAACACCTGGAAGTGGCGCGATTTCAGCGCCAGCACCTTCGTGAACTACAGCGGTCATTACGAAGAATTCTCCACTCGGCGCAGTGTTGCCCGTGAGGTCGAAGCGTATATCACCGCGGATCTGCAGATGTCCTACACCTTCCGCACGCCGATGTTGGGGGGCAAAACCACGCTGACAGCCGGCCTGATCAACGCGTTGGACGAGGACAATCCTTACGTCACCGAGAACGTCACTGGGTCGGGTAATTCCGGCTTCGACGGCCAGATCTCCGATCCGCGCGGCCGCTTCTTCTACGTGCAGCTGCGTCAGTCGTTCTAAGCCATACCGCAGGTTTCTCCGAAACTTGAATTGCTAGGATTCAACTCTCCCGGGCCGGCTGGATTATCCAGCCGGCCCGTTTTTTTACTCCATGAAAACCCTCAAGATTCTTCTGTTCACCGGACTGGCCTTGTCCGGATCGGCCGCACCGGCTCCCGAGATCCCTGTCGCTGATTTCTTCGGCCTACCGGCCATCAGCCAGATGCAGTTCTCGCCCGACGGCCGCTACCTGGCGGCGCTGCAGCCGTGGGAAAAACGCATGAACGTTGTCGTGGTCGACCTGCAGAAAATGCAGAAGACCCAG
>JBKJTZ010000114.1:0-18871 GCA_046590295.1 Lacunisphaera sp. | reverse complement strand
ACTTTGCGGTACCTGAGCCGGTAGGGGCGGGTGCCCTCAACCGCCCTCGGTGAGACCAGGGCCGTTGAGGGCAACGGCCCCTACCTAAAGCGTCTATTCTTCAAGGGACGTTGGTATTATTACCCCAGCGCCTGCTCCAAGTCGGCGATCAGGTCGCCCGCATCCTCGATCCCGGTCGAAAGCCGCAGCATGTCGTCAGGCGCGGGACTGCCGGCCCCCTCGATGCTGGCGCGATGCTCGATGAGGCTTTCGACACTGCCGAGCGACGTGGCGCGCTTCCACAACTGCACGCGGGCCGCGGTCGCGATGGCCGCGGCGGCACCGCCCTTGACGCGGAGCGACAGCATGCCGCCGAAACCGCCGTGCATCTGCCGCGCGGCGACCGCATGACCCGCGGCGGTGCGGAGTCCGGGGTAGAGCACCGCCCCGATGCAGGGATGGCCGGTGAAATGTTCTGCAATCCGCTGGGCGCCGCGGCAGGCCGCGGGCACGCGCAAGAAGAGCGTGCGCAGGCCGCGCAGCAGCAGCCAGGCATCCAGCGAGCCGGGCACGCCGCCGAGCTGGGACCTGATTTTTTTCACGCGCTGCCAACCTGCATCGTCCTGCGCCGTGATGAGCGCACCCGCGACGACGTCGGAGTGGCCGTTGAGATACTTGGTGGCGGAATGCATCACGAGGTCCGCGCCCAGCGTGATGGGCTGCGTCAGGACGGGCGAGGCAGTCGTGGAATCAACGGCGAGGCGCGCCCCGGCCCGATGCGCGACTTCGGCCGCAGCGGCGATATCGGTGATGACCCACGTCGGGTTGGCCGGCGTCTCGATCCAAACGAGCTTGGTCCGGCCCGGCTGCACGGCCCGGGCCAGGGCGCCGGGGTCGTCCATATCCACCAGCTCGACCTTCAAGCCCCACTGGGTGGCAAAGCCGAGCAGCCAGTTCCGCAGGGCCCAGTACATCACCTTGGGTGCGACCACATGGTCGCCGGGAGCGAGGGACTGGAACACGGCGGTGGCGGCGGCCATGCCGGAGCTGAAGAGCGCCGCCTGGGCCCCGCGCTCCAGGTGGGTGAGCAAAGCCTCGGCCTGGTCAAAGGCCGGGTTGTCGGCGCGGGCATAGACGCGGCCTGAGCGGTATTGGTTGTCGTCGTCGCGGAGGAAAGTGGTCGCAGTGTGGAGCGGCGGCGAGATGGCGCGGGTCTTGGGGTCCACCCAGCCCAAGGCCTGGGCGGCCGCGCTGGCGGGTTGGTGCGACGCGGGATCCACGGGAATGCGTCGCCTTACAGCGCGCCGATCGACTCGTCGAGGACCGCGAGCAGGAAGTCGGCGTCGGCCTTGGTGATGTTCATCGGCGGGGCGAAGCGGATCGTCTGGCCCCAGAGGCCGCCCTTGCCCAGCAGCAGGCCGAGTTCGCGGGCATGCTCGACCGCCTGGGCGCAGGCTTCCTTGGCCGGCTCCTTCGTGGCGCGGTCCTTCACGAACTCGATGCCGAGCATCAGGCCCTTGCCGCGGACGTCGCCGATGATCGGGTATTTGGCCTTCAGCCTGTTCAGGCCGGTGAGGATGTAGTTCCCGAGTTCCAGGCAGTTGGCCTGCGTCTGCTCGTTGTCTATGACCTCGAGGACGGCCTGGCCGATGGCGGAGACCACCGGGTTGCCGCCGAAGGTGTTGAAATGGACCTTTTGCGCCATGACCGCGGCGATCTTCGGCGTGGTGACGACGGCGGCCAGCGGCGCGCCGTTGCCGATGCCCTTGGCCAGGGTGACGATGTCGGGGGTGACGCCCTGGGTCTCGAAGCCCCAATAGTGCGTCCCGGTGCGGCCGAAGCCGGTCTGCACCTCGTCGGCGATGCACACGCCGCCGGCGGCGCGCACATGCTCGTAGGCGTGCCTGAGGTAGTTGTCGGGAAACACGACGAAGCCGCCGACGCCCTGGATGGACTCGGCGATGAAGGCCGCCACCTTGCCGGGGGTGGTGTAGTCGATGACCTGCTTGACATCGTCGGCGTATTTCCGGCCGGCGTCGGGGTCATCGTAGCCATGGTGGCCGCGGTACGGGTAGGGGGCGACGGCGTGGTGGACCCCGAAGGAGTGCGGCGTGTTGAATTTCCAGCTGCTGTGCGCGGTGACGCCCATGCCGGCGGCGTTGCCGCCGTGATAAGCGTTGCGCAGGGCGATGATGTCGTAGTTGCCGGTGGTGAGCCGCGCCATGAGCAGCGCAAGGTCATTGGCCTCGGAGCCGGAGTTGACGAAGTAGCAGACCTTGAGGTCGCCCGGCATCTTCGAGGCCAGTTTCTCCGCGAACGCGCCGATATTGGGGTTGAGGTAGATCGTGGTCGAGTGCTGCAGCACCTGGTTTTGCGCGTTCATCGCCTTCAGCACGTGCGGATGGCAATGACCGACGCTGACTGTCACGATGCCGCCGAGGCCGTCGAGGTAGCGCTTGCCGGTGGAGTCCCAGACATACTGCATCTTGCCCTCGACGATCATGATCGGCTGCTTGTAGTAGAGGAAGAGGCCGGGATTGAGGAACTGCCTGCGCTGGGCCAGGACCTGGTCGAGCGAGGGACCGGTGTAGGTCGCGGGGGTGTGGGCAGTGGGCGGGAGGGGGATGGTCTTCATAAGGGGAAATGCTTTTTAACCATGGAATACACGGATGGTCACGGATGATTTTGGAGGGCCCGGGTCCCGGCGGGCCGGATTGATCACGAATTGGGGGCCAGCTTGCGCAGCGACAGGTAGACCACAAAGGCCAGGCCGAAGCCGACGAACCAGGCGTAGTTGTAGAGGCCGAGCAAAAAGGGCGGCAGGCCCGTGCCGTCGATGGCGTGAACCTGCACCAGGAAACCCGGGAGCGACGGCACCACGGCGACGATGAGCGCGATGAGGGCGACGACGCTGAAGCCGTTGGTGAACCGGTGTGCGCCGTGCGCATCATAGAGGGCCGGCAGGTCGAGCGAGCGGCGGCGGATGAGGAAGTAGTCGGCGATCATGATGCCCCCGATGGGACCGAGCAGCGCGCTGTAGCCGATGAGCCAGGTGAAGATGTAGCCGGAGGGGTCGGCGACGAGCTTCCAGGGCATCATCAAGATGCCGACGAGCCCGGTGATGAAGCCGCCGGTGCGGAACGAGATCCGCCTCGGCGCGAGGTGGGCAAAGTCGTTGGCGGGAGACACGACGTTGGCCGCAATGTTGGTGGCCAGGGTCGCGATGACCAGGGCGGCCATCGCCAGCAGGAGCACCGCGGGATTCTTGAACCGCGTGAGCACGTCAACCGGATCCCAGATGGTCTGCCCGTAGATGATGGTTGTGGCCGAGGTCACGGCCACGCCGATGAAGGAGTAGAGCGCCATCGTGAGCGGCAGGCCGAGCGCCTGCCCGACAATCTGGTCGCGCTGCGTGTGCGCGTAGCGGGAGAAGTCGGGGATGTTGAGGGAGAGGGTGGCCCAGAAGCCGATCATGCCCGTGAGCGCCGGGAAGAAGAAACCCCAGAACTGCCCGGCCTTGGGCTGGCCCGCGTCGAAGGCGGACGGTTGCGAGAGGATGGGGCCGAAGCCCCCGGCGGCGTCCCACGCCCACCAGAGGAGGAGCAGGCCGAGGGCGACCAGGAGCGGGGCCTTGATGTTGAGCAGCAGCCGGATCGAGTCGATGCCCCGGTAGACCACGACCATGTTGATCACCCAGAAAAACAGGAAGCTGGCCAGCTGGATGCCGGTGATGCCGAGCAGGGGGAGGGGGGTGCCGCCGGCCAGCGAGGGGATGAAGATGGCGAGGATCTTGTGGATGGCCTCGCCGCCGATCCACGTCTGGATGCCGAACCAGCCGCAGGCCACGAAGGCGCGGAGCAGGGCCGGAATGTTCGCGCCGCGGGTCCCGAAGGAAGCGCGGCAAAGCACGGGGAAGGGAATGCCGTATTTGGTGCCCGCGTGGGCGTTGAGCACCATCGGCACGAGCACGATCAGGTTGCCGAGGAAGATCGTCAGCACCGCCTGCCACCAGTTCATGCCGCCGCCGATCAGCGACGACGCGAGCATGTAGGTCGGGATGCAGGCGGACATGGATATCCACAACGCCGCGAAGCTGAGCATGCCCCACTTGCGCTGCGCCTGGGTGACCGGCGCGAGGTCCTTGTTGTAGAGCTGGCTGGCCGCGAGGTCGGCCTCGACGTCGGGGGCGTTCTGGCGCAGGCCGGGATCGATGATCGACATGGATTAGAAGTGGGTCACCACGAAACAAACGAACTACACGAAAGGGTCCGGAGCCGGAGTGGATTCATTTCGTTTGTTCGGGGCATTCCGTGGTTAAAAATGACTTGGGCTTCTCTTCAGGAACTGCCCGCGCGCGGGCTCGCCGACGAACTTGCCGTCGCGCACCGCCACCTTGCCGCGCACGGTGACATCCCGCGTGCGGCCTTCCAAGGGCCAGCCCTCGAAGGCGCTGTAGTCCACGTTCATCGATTGGGTCTTCACCGAGATGGTGCCGCTGTAGTCGGGATCAAAGACCACCAGGTCCGCGTCGGCGCCGGGCTGGATGGCGCCTTTCCGGGGGAACAGGTCGAACAGCTTGGCAACCTGGGTGCTGGCGACGTTGACGAACGTATGCAGGTCGATCCGGCCGGTCTTCACGCCGTGGGTGTAGAGGAGGTTGATGCGCTCCTCGAGGGAAGGGATGCCGTTGGGGATCTTGGTGAAGTCATCCTTGCCCATCGGCTTTTGCTTCTGGAAGTCGAACGGGGCGTGGTCGGTGGCGACCGTCTGGATGAGGCCGTCGCGCAGGCCGTGCCAGAGCACGTCCTGGTTGCGGGCGTCGCGCAGCGGGGGCGACATCACGTACTTCGCGCCCTCGAAGTCCGGCCGCTCGGCGTAGGTCTTGTCGAGGGTGAGGTATTGGATGAGCGTCTCGACGCCGACGCGCACACCGCGCTGGCGGGCGGCGATGGCCTGGTCGAGCGCCTCCTTGCAGCTGAGGTGGACGATGTAGGTCGCCGCGCCGGTGAGCTCGGCGAAGGTCATCAGGTGGTGCACGCCCTCGGCCTCGACCGCGGGCGGTCGGCTTTCGTGGTGCTGGCCGGGGTCGGTCTTGCCGGCGGCGAGCAGCTCCTTGCAGCGCTCGGCCACCAGGGTCTCGTTTTCGCAGTGGGCCGTGACGATGACCCCGAGCTCCTTGGCGAGCTTGAGCGTCCGGTAGAGCTCCGTGTCGTCGACGCCGAAGGCGCCCTTGTAGGCGAGGAAGATTTTAAAGGAACTGATGCCGCGTTTCACGATCTCGCGCAGCTGGGCCTCGGTGCCGTCGGTGAACTTGGTCACGCCCATGTGGAACGTGAAATCGCAGGCCGACTTGCCGACGGCCTGGCTCATCCACAGCTCGAAGCTCTTGAGCGCGTCGTCGGCGCGGGCCGGGCAGCACATCTCGATCAGGGTGGTCGTGCCGCCGACCAGCGCGGCCTTCGAGCCGGTCACATAGGTGTCCTTGGAGAACGTGCCCATGAAGGGCAGGTAGATGTGCACGTGCGGGTCGATGAAGCCCGGGAAGACAAACTTGCCCTTGGCGTCGATCACCTCGGCGCCGGCCGGGGCGGTGAGGTGGCGGTCGATCCGGGTGATCGTCTCGCCCTCGCACCAGATGTCGGCAAAGTAGCGGGAGTCGGCGGTGACGATTTCGCCGTTTTTGATGAGAAGTGACATGTGACGTGTGGATTGTGACGAGTTAAATACTAGCGCGAGGCTTCCAGTTTGCGACGCAGACCGTTGAGCATACGGCGCAGATCACCAAGAAGTGTGACGCAAGCGGCTGCCTGTTGGTCTGTCGCAAAGCCAAGCTCGACGGCCAGGTGGAGCTGGGTGTCCAGCTCTGCGACAGAGCCCTCGGCATGTGAGATGAACTGGATGAATTCGCCGGTGGTGTGCCGCGCCTGACCTTCCGCGATGTTTGAAGAAAGGGAGACCGAAGCGCGACGCATCTGCGATATCAGGCCGAACTTCCCGTCGCTCGGGAATGTCTTCGTAAGCATGTAGATGAGCTTCGTGACAGCGATACCCTTCTGCCACACCACGAGATCGCGGTATCCTTCGGCTTTTGGGTTCTCGAATTTCAGGGTCTTCATCTCGTCACCTATCACACGTCACTGGTCACAGTGGCTTCGTACTACTTCTTCCATACATCGCCGACGTCGCCGCCGAACCAGCGGGAACTGACGACCTTCTGCTGGGTGTAGAACTGGATGCTTTCCTTCCCCTGGATGTGCAGGTCGCCGTAGAAGGAATCGTCCCAGCCGGTGAAGGGGAACATCGCCATCGTGGCGGGGACGCCGACGTTGACGCCGACCATGCCGGCCTTGACGCGCATCGTGAACTCGCGGGCGGCGCGGCCGTTGTTGGTGAAGATCGAGGCGCCGTTGCCGAAGGCGGACTTGTTGGCCTGCTCGATCGCGGCGTCGAGGTCGTCCATGCGCATGACGTTCAGCACCGGGCCGAAGACCTCCTCTTTGGCAAGCGTCGTGTCGTGCTGCACATGATCGACGACCGTGGCGCCGAGGTAGAAACCCTTGGGCGCGTCCGGCACTTTCACGCCGCGGCCGTCGGCGATGACCTTGGCGCCCTCCTTCTCCCCGGTGGCGACAAGGCTCAGCACGCGGTCGCGGTGGGCGGCGGTGATGACGGGGCCCATGTCGGGCTGGGCGGGGCGGTCGGTGGGGCCGACCCTGATGGCGTTGGCGGCCTTCACCAGCTCGGGCAGCACGCGCTCGGCGGCGGCGCCGACCGCGAGGGCCGTCGAGCCGGCCATGCAGCGTTCGCCCGCGCAGCCGAAGGCGGCGGTGGCGAGATTCTCGACGGTCTTGGCGACATCGGCGTCAGGCATGACGACGATGTAGTTCTTGGCGCCGCCGTTGGCCTGGACGCGTTTGCCGTGCTTGATGCCGGTCTCGTAGATGTACTTGGCGATCGGGGTGGAGCCGACGAACGAGATCGCGCGCACCTTCGGATGCGTGAGCAGCGCGTCGACCGCCTCGCGTCCGCCGTGGACGATGTTGAACACACCCTTGGGGCAGCCGGCTTGCTCGAGCAGCTGGCCGAGCAGCACGGCGCAGAGCGGGACCTTCTCGCTCGGCTTCAGGATGAAGGTGTTGCCGCAGGCGATGGCCGTGGGAAACATCCAGAGCGGGACCATCGCCGGAAAATTGAACGGCGTGATGCCGACGCAGACGCCCAGCGGCAGGTTGATGGTGTCGCAGTCCACCCCGCGGGCGATGTTACGCAGCGAATCGCCGAAGAGGAGGGTGGGGATGCCGCAGGCGTATTCGATGTTTTCCAGGCCGCGGAAGATGGAGCCGCGCGCCTCGGCGTTGGTCTTGCCGTGCTCGCGCGAGACGGTCCGGCAGAGTTCGTCGAAGTTGGCTTCGACGAGCTGGCGATATTTGAAAAAGACGCGGGCCCGTTCGACGGGCGGGGTGTCGCGCCACCCGGGGAAGGCGGCCGACGCGGCCGCGACGGCGGCGTTGACCTCGGCGGCGCCGCCGGCCGGGCACTCGGCGATGACATCACCGGTGGACGGATTGAAGACGGGCGTGCTGGCGATTTTCGGCTGGAGCCATTCGCCGTTGATGAAAAGAGGGCAGGGGGTGAGGGATGTGATGTGTGACATGTGACGAGTGATGAGTTGGAGACGATCAAGCCAACGGTGCCGGGGTGTTTTGGGAGAAATGAAGAATCCGGCGAATGGAGATGAAATGTGCGGTTTCGTCCCAGATGAAATAGACGGCGTATGGGAATCGCGGTGTCATCGCGAGGCGGTGCGGTCCATGGCGCTGGCGGAAGAGCTGGGGTGAGCGCCTGACAAGAACGATGGTGGCGTCCACGCAGCGGACAAAGTCAGTTCCGAGGCCAAGGTTGCGCTGTTGATACCAGTCGTAGGCGGCGGCAAGATCTGCCTCTGCCTGCGATGAAATATGCAACTCATGGCGCATCAGGGACGAGGCCGCTTACTTGCGGATTAGTATCCGGGTTTTTACTTCGGGCCAGAGCGAACCCTCGCGCGGGTTGGCCTGATATTCGGCCAGACTCCGGTCGAGCTCCCGGACGTGCCACTCGGGCAGCGGTAGCGAGTCGGACTTGGCGGTGATCTCGGCCCAGAGCTCCTCAACCAGTTCCAGTTTCGAGGCCAGGGGCGCGTCGCGCAGTTGAGGAATGTCGGCTATTTTCATAGGGAAAGGTTATGAGGAAAGGGTGGGACGTCCAGTCGTTCCTAGGCGGCCGGGCACTCGGCGATGACATCACCGGTGGACGGATGGAAGACGGGCGTGCTGGCGATTTTCGGCTGGAGCCATTCGCCGTTGATGAAAAGAGGGCAGGGAGAAAGGGAAGGAGTCATGAAAGATTGTTTTTAACCACGGATGACACGGATGGTCACGGATCACTCTCGGACGGGATCAATTATTCCTTCTGGGATGTCATGAATCCATCCGTGTCCATCCGAGTGATCCGTGGTTAATGGTTTGGGGATTGAGAATCACGGATGCGGCGGGATGGGCTGCATCTCGCCCTTGGCGAGTTTGTCCTGGTAGTTGGACCAGGTCATCGGGGCCCGGTCGTTGGGAATCTCGACCATCGTGATGCAATCGTCGACGGGGCAGACGAGGCTGCAGAGGTTGCAGCCGACGCAGTCTTCCTCCCGGACTTTGGGGACGGGTTTGTGCGGGACACGACCGGGGCCGAGGCCGACCTTGAGATCGTCGGGGCTCTTGAGGTCGATGCACTGGTGGGCGCCGTCCTCACAGGCGATGTAGCAGAGGTTGCAGCCGATGCACTTGTCGTAGTCGATGCGGGCGACGCGCTGCCAGTGGAGGTCGAGATTTTCCCATTTCTGCAGGGTCGGGACGGATTTGCCGCGCAAGTCGTCCAGCGATTTCATGCCCTTGGCATCGAGATAGGCGCTCAGGCCCTCGTTCATGTCCTCCACGATGCGGAAGCCATAGTGCATGATCGCGGTGCAGACCTGCAGGGAGGTCGAGCCCAGGGCGATGAACTCGGCGGCGTCGCGCCAGGTGGAGATGCCGCCGATGCCGGAGATCGGGAGGCCGACGTCGGGGTCGGCGGCGCAGGCCTGCACCATGTTCAGGGCGATGGGCTTCACCGCCGGACCGCAATAGCCGCCGTGCGAGCTGAAGCCGCGCACGGTGGGCTCGGGCACGAACGTGTCGAGGTTCACGTTGGTGATCGAGTTGATGGTGTTGATCAGCGAGATGGCGTTGGCGCCGGCGCGCTTCGCGGCGCGGGCGGCCATGGTCACGTCGGTGATGTTGGGCGTGAGTTTGACGATGACCGGGATGGTGGCCTTCTCCATGACCCAGCTGGTGATTTTTTCCGCGACGGCGGGCTGCTGGCCGACGGCGGAGCCCATGCCGCGCTCGCACATGCCGTGCGGGCAGCCGTAGTTGAGCTCGATGCCGTCGGCGCCGGCGTCGGCCGCGCGCTGGACGAACTCGTGCCATTGCTCGCGCGTCTCGACCATGAGCGAGGCGATGACGGCGTGGTGCGGCCAGCGCCGCTTGACCTCGGCGATCTCCCTGAAATTAACCTCGGGCGAGCGGTCGGAGATGAGCTCGATGTTGTTGAGCCCGATCATGCGCTGCGGGCCGGAGTTGAGGGCGGAGTAGCGTGAGGCGACGTTGATGATGGGCGTGCCGATCGTCTTCCAGACGACACCGCCCCAGCCGGCCTCGAAGGCGCGGTGGGCCTGGTAGCCGGTGTTGGCCGGCGGGCCGGAGGCGACCCAGAACGGATTGGGGGACTTGATGCCGGCGAGGTTGCAGGAGAGATCGGCCATGGGCGAAGAGCGGTAAGTTTAAGCGATAAGCTGCAGGCAAAGGCATTTAGTTGCCGCAAAAAAGCGCAAAGACACGGGAACGAATGTGACTCGCAAGGCGCCTATAGGCGCGCGGAAGATCAGCGAGGGCAGGCTGAACCCTTTTGCGCTTTTTTGCGGCCATGATCATTTTGATTTCAGCGCGGCCTCGAGCTCGTGGGCGCGGATGGGGTGGAGGAGGCCGGAGCCGCTGACGCCCTGCTTGGCCCCGAGGCGGGACGGCTGGACCGGGAGCACGACCTTTTCCTTGGTGAGGAATTCATGGATGCCGTGCGCGGCCTTCTTGCCCTCGCCGACGGCGTTGACGACCTCGCGGCCGCCGTTGGCGCAGTCGCCGCCGACGAACACGTGCGGGAGGTTGGTCTGGCCGTTAAGCGGGTCGTGCGCGATGACGCCACGGTCGTCGATGACCAGCTCGGGGAAGAGGGTGCGGAGCAGCCGGACCTGCTTTTCCTGGCCGACGGCCTTGAGCACCAGGTCGCACGCCACGTTGTATTCGGAACCGGGAATGGGCTCGGCGCGGCCGGCCACGACGCGGGTCTGCACCAGGCGGAGGCCGGCGACATGGCCGTGGCGGTCGCTGATGATTTCCACGGGCGCGGTGTTGAACAGGAACGACGCGCCGTCGTGCTTGGCGTGGTCGTACTCGAAGTCGTAGGCGGACATGTCGCCCTCGGCGCGGCGGTAGACGATGAAGGCGCGCTCGGCCCCGAGCCGCTTGGCCTGGGTGACCGCGTCGATCGCGGTGTTGCCGCAGCCGATCACGGCCACACGGCGGCCGGCGGGAATCTTTTCCAGCGCATCGGTGTGGATGCGGGAGATGAAATCAAGCGCGTCGATCACCTCGGGCAAGTCCTCCCCGGGGATGCGGAGCTTGGTGGCGGCGCCGAGGCCGACGCCGATGAAAAGCGCGTCGAAGTCCTGTTCCAGCTGGGCGACGGTCACATCCTGGCCCACGGCAACGCCGGTGCGCAGCTCGACCCCGAGCGACCGGACCAGCTCGACCTCCGCGAGGCTGACCTGAGGTTTCATCTTGTAGTAGGCGATGCCGTAGGTGTTGAGGCCGCCCGGCAGTGCCTGCTTTTCCAAAAGGGTGACCTGGTGGCCGAGCCGGGCAAGTTCCGCGGCGCAGCCGAGCCCGGCGGGCCCCGCTCCGATGATGGCGATCTTGTGACCCGACTTTATAGCCGGGGGTGGCGGCAGGACCCGGAGGCCCCGGGCCTCAACGTAGTCGGTGGCGTAGCGTTGCAGCCGGCCGATCATGATCGGCTGCTCGTCGCGGTCCTCGAGCACGCAGGCGCCCTCGCAGAGCACCGACGTCGGGCAGACGCGGGCGCAGGAGGCGCCGAGGATGTTGGCGGTCAAAATGGTCTTCGCCGCGCCGGCCGGGTTGCCAAAGGCGATTTTCTTGATGAAGGCCGGGATGTCGATGCCGGTGGGGCAGGCCGTGATGCACGGGGCATCAAAACAGTAGAGGCAGCGGCTGGCCTCGACGAACGCCTCCTGCGGACGGAGCGGGGGCTTGAGCTCGGCGAAGTTGACGGCGAGCGCATCGGCGGGGAGCAGCGGGGTTAGCGGCATGACGGAAGGCGGGGCCACAGGACAACGCCGGGCTCAGCTCGAGGGAAGTCAGTCAACTTGGCCGGCTATTCCCAGGGCCGCGACGCGGGTGCCTGCAGGAACGAGGGGTTTGGGGTATTTGGTGGTTTGAATACAGAGAAGAACACGCTAGTTTCCAAGCAGAATTCAGACCACAGGCGTTGGGTGGAGCGGCTTGATCTCAAGACGCTGGCGCCCGAAGCGCGTTGGGGTCAACGCGCTCCACCTCGTATCCCATGCCACTGAACCCGCAACGCACCGTCGCCGAACTCAAGGAACTCCGCGCCCTCACCGGCGACGCCGACGGCGCGCAGCGCGTGGCCTTCACGCCGGGGTGGACCAAGGCCCGTGCCTGGCTGCGGGAGAAACTGGCCGGTCTGCCGGTCGAGGTGCACGACGACGCGGCGGGCAACACCTGGATCACGCTGCGCGGCCAGTCCGAGCGGGCGGTGCTGCTGGGCGGACACCTGGATTCGGTGCCCAACGGCGGCTGGCTGGACGGCTGTCTCAACGTGCTCGCCGGCGTCGAATCCCTGCGGCGCATCAACGAACAATACCAGGGCAAGCCGCCGGTCACCTTGCGGGTCGTGGACTGGGCGGACGAGGAGGGAGCGCGGTTCGGGAAAAGCCTGTTCGGTTCCTCGGCTTGCGCGGGCTCGCTGAACATGGACGAGGCCCGGGGACTGCGGGACCAGCAGGGCGTCACGCTGCCGGATGCGCTCCAGGCGGTCGGCATTGATTTTGAAAAGGTGAAGGACAGCCGCGCGGAGTTGAAGCACACCGCCGCCTACCTCGAGTTGCACATCGAGCAGGGCCCGGTGCTGCTGGACCTCGACCTGCCGCTCGGCGCCGTGCTCGGGACCTTTGGGGTGGAGCGCCACGCGATCACCTTTCACGGCCAGGCGGCGCATTCCGGCAGCACGGCGATGAACCGGCGCAAGGACGCCTTCCTCGCCGCGGCGCGGATGAGCCCGGAAATCTACGAGATCGCCCGGCGCAGCGGGAACGGCGTGTGCACGCTCGGCTCGTGCACCACCAAGCCCGGCATCGTCACCAGTGTCGTCGAGGAATGTCGCATCACGCTCGACCAGCGCCATCTCGACGCGAAGGCGCTGGCGCAGATGTTCGCCGAGGCGAAGGCCGCCAGCGAACGGTTCGCGAAAGAGGGCAACGTGCGCGTCGGCTGGGAGCGGCTCTGGCAGATCGAGCCGCGGCCGTTTCATCCCGAGTTGATCGAGCTGTGTGACGCGGCGATCAAGGAAACCTGCGGAAAATCACACCGCCTGCCCTCCGGTCCGCTGCACGACGCGGCCGAGCCTTGCGGCGTGGGCATCCCGACGGTGATGATGTTCGTGCAAAGCCTGCACGGCATCAGCCACAACAAGATCGAGGATACGAAGGAAGAGCACATCAAGCAGAGCGTCGCGGCGTTCGACCGGCTCGCGACGAAGGCGATGGCTTGGGTGCAGCAAGGTGGAACGCGCTGACCCCAGCGCGTTGACCGGATAAGACCAGCGTGCTGGGTCAGCTCGCTCCACCTCATTCACTAACCCGCGAAAAAATCAGACGGTCTTGGAGAACTTGCGCGGGCCGCGGTCGAGGTAGGCGTCGAAGCGCATCGCGATGATGCGGCGGAAGAGCTCGCCGAGCGGGGTGATTTCGAAGCCTTCGGCGTCGATTTTCATCAGGCCGTCAGCCGCGAGGTCGGACAGGGAGGCGATCTCGGCCGCGTAGGCTTCGCTGGTGTCGAAACCGAGCCGGCGCGACAGCGCGGTGAAATCCACGCGGCTGCGGCACATGATCTCCATGACGAGGGCGCGGCGGTTCCGGTCCTCGGCACTGAGCAAAAAGCCGCGCTCCAGCGGCAGCTCGTTGGCGGCCAGCGCCTGCTGGTAGCCTTCCAGCTCCTTGTGGTTCTGCCGGAAGGACCCGTCGGTCTGGGAGATGGAGGACATGCCGAACCCGTAGAGCGAGGCGCCGGCGCGGGTGGTGTAGCCCTGGAAGTTGCGGTAGAGCGTGCCCTCGGCGTGGGCGACGGCGAGCTCGTCGCCGGGGCGGGCGAAATGATCCATGCCGACGTGCACGTAACCGGCCGCGGTGAGGGCCCGGGTCGCCTCCGTCATCATGGCAAGCTTGGCCTCTGTGCTGGGCAGTTGCTGGCGGTCGTCGAAGATCTTCTGCGCGGGCTTGAGCCACGGCACGTGCGCATAGCTGAAGACCGACAGCCGGTCCGGCTCGAGGACGAGCACATTGTCGAGCGAGCGGGCGAAGCTCTCGGGCGTCTGCAGCGGGAGGCCGTAGATCAGGTCAAAGCTGATGGACTCGTAGCCGGCCGCGCGCAGCCAGCCGACCGCCCGGGCGGTCGTTGCGAGCGGCTGCCAGCGGTGGATGGCGATCTGGACCTCGGGGTTGGTGTCCTGCACGCCGAGGGAGGCGCGGTTGCAGCCGAGGCGGCGGTAGGCCTCGACATGCTCCTTCGTCAGCCGGCGCGGGTCGATCTCGACGGAGATCTCGGCGTCGGGCGCGAAGGTGAACATCTCATGGATGGCCCGGCCGAGGCGGTCGATCTCCTCGGGGGGTAAAAAGGTCGGCGTGCCTCCACCGAAGTGCATTTGCGTGACGGGCCGCGCGGTGTTGAGCAGCGGCGCCGTGAGCGCAAGCTCCCGGCAGAGGAGGTCGACATACTCACCGGCCGAGGAGCGGCGCCGCGTGATCACGGTGTTGCAACCGCAATACCAGCAGAGCGACTCACAGAACGGCAGGTGAAAATAAAGCGAGAGCGGGCGGCTCTCCTCCCGGTTGTCCGCGGCGATCTCGGCCCGCAGCGCGGCCCGGTCGACCTCGGTCGAGAACTGCGGCGCCGTCGGGTAGGACGTATAGCGCGGCCCGGGTACGTTGTATTTGCGAACCAGCTCGAGGGCGGGTTCGATGGTCGGAGCGACGGTGTAGCGTGGGGACACCATAAGGCCGACAGGATAACCGAACGCGCCCCGGCCGGCTGCGCAGATATTGCGCAATCAGGGGCAGGCGTTGAGGTAAAACCGCCCGCGGGAACGCCCCGACCCCGCGCCGTTTGTCCCGGAGCATGCCCGCCTGACTCTGCGTGCGCCAATCCTCAGCCGGCGAAGAACCTCGAGATTTTCTGCAGGACCGTCACGAGCCGGTCGATCTCGGCCTCGGTGTTGTAAAGGTAGAAGCTGGCGCGGGAGGTCGAGCTGAGGCCGAGCTTCTTCATCAGCGGCTGGTTGCAGTGATGGCCCCCGCGGAGGGCGACGCCTTCCTGGTCGGCCATCGTCACGACGTCGTGGGCGTGCACGCCCGGCAGGTCGAAGCTGACGACGCCGCTGCGATGGTGCGCCGGGCCGAGCACGCGGATGCCGGGCACCTCGGCGACCAGCCGGGCGTAGGCGAGGGCGGCGAGTTTTTCGTCGTGCTGTGCGATGGCCTCGCGGCCGAGGTCGTCGAGGTAGTCCATGGCGCGGGCGAGCGCGATGACGTCGGCGATGTTGGGCGTGCCAGCCTCGAACTTGGCGGGGGCGGGGGCCCACTTGCTCTCAAAATACTCGACGCTGGAGATCATGCTGCCGCCGCCGCGGTAGGGCGGCATGGCCTCCAGGAGCGCCTGACGGCCGTAGAGCAGGCCGACGCCGGTCGGGCCGCACATCTTGTGGCCGGAGACGGCGAGAAAATCGCAGCCCATCGCGCGCACATCGACCGGCATGTGGCCGGCGCTCTGGGCGGCATCGACGACCGAGACCGCGCCGACCTTCCGGGCGGCCGCGCAGAACTCGGCGGCGGGGTTGATGACGCCGAGGGTGTTGGAGACGTGGGTGAAGGCGAAGAGCTTCACCTCCGGCGTGAGCACCGTGGGCAGTTGCGCCAGGTCGAGCAGGCCGGTGTCGCCGGCGACGATGGGCAGGTAGCGCAGCTTGGCCCCGGTGCGGCGCGCGAGCAGCTGCCACGGCACCAGGTTGGAATGGTGCTCCATCTCGGTGAGGAGGATGACGTCGCCCGGCTTCAGGTTCGCGTCGCCCCACGCGCTGGCGACGAGGTTGATGCTGTCGGTGGTGCCGGCGGTGAAGACGATTTCGCCCGGCTCGGCGGCGTTGAGAAACCTCGCGCTGCGCTCGCGGGCGGCCTCATAGGCGAAGGTGGCGCGCATCGAGAGCGCGTGGATGCCGCGGTGGACGTTGGCGTTGTCCTGGCGGTAGTAGTGCGACAGCGCGTCGATGACGCACGACGGCTTCTGCGAGGTCGCGGCGTTGTCGAGGTAGAGGAGCGGGTGGCCGTTGACCTGCTGGTCCAGGATGGGGAAATCGGCGCGGATGTTTTTCCAGGCGGCGTTCATTGGATTTGTTCTCATGCTCCTGCCCGTTCTTCGTTCTCTCCGCGGCTGGGGCAGGGGAAGGAAACGGTGAACGGGGATGATAGGTCAGTCGGAGGGCTTTTCGGTGGTGACGGGCGTGGCGTCGCCCTTGGCGGCATTGAGGGCGGCGTGCCAGCCGAGGGTCGCACACTTGATGCGGGCGGGGAACTGGTGGACACCGGCGAGCGCGGCGAGGTCGGACATGTCGTCGTCGGCCACCTGGCCGGTGGTGACGACCTTGTGCACACCGGCATAGATCTCCTCGGCCTCGGCGATGGTCTTGCCCTTGAGGTGAAGGGTCATGAGGGAGGTGCTGGCCTTGGAGATGGCGCAGCCGCTGCCCTGGAAGCTGAGGTCGGCGATGCGGTCGCCCTCCAGCTGCACGTAGACGGTCATCTGATCGCCGCACATCGGGTTGTTGCCGGAGCCGACGCGGTTGGCCTTGGGCAAAACCGAGTAGTTCCGCGGGCGGCGGTTGTGGTCGAGGATGACGGACTGGTAGAGGTCGGTGAGGTCTTGCATCGGCCGGAGAGTGAACGGCAGAGGCTACGCCGGCGGCCCCGTTTGGCAAACAGAGTTTCGGGAGAGTAGGGCGCGGACTCCTGCGGCCGGCGCGGCGGTGAAGGGACTCACCGCCCTACCGGGACGTCGGCTCATTCGTTTCACTCCGTGGCATCGGGGCCTGGGTGACGGCGGAGGGCGGGCCGACGACCTGCATGATGCGGGTGACGAGCCGGCGGGCGCGGACCAGGCCGGCGATGCGGCGGCTGTCCACGTCCTGCACGACGGGCAACCATTTGTGACCGTATTCCCGGAACGCCCCGGCGGCCACGAGGCACGAATCGGTGACGGCGATGACCTTGGGGTTGCGGACCATGAACTTCTCCACCGGCGTCTCGGGCATCAGGCCGGTGGCCTGGGCGCGGAGCAGGTCGGTGAGCGTGACGAGGCCCTCGAGCTTCCCCCCGTCGCTCGCGACAAAGAACAAATCGACCTCCTGGTCGGCAAAGCGACGCGTGACCTCGAGCAGGGTCTCGGTGGGGCGCAGCAGGGGGGCGGGGGCGGGCTCGATGAATTCGGCCAGCCGCAGCTCGCGCAGCGCGGCCTGGACGCGCGGGCGGTCCTGCCAGGTGTCGGGGGTGCGGCGGGCAATGGCGGCCATGAGCGCCTGGCGCAGCGGCGCGAGCGTCTTCGAGATGGTCGTGAACACATGCCGGCCCATCACCACGACTTCGACCGGCGTGCGGGCGCGCACGGACGCGGCGCGCGGCTGGTTGTTGAGCAGGGCGGCCTCGCCGAAGAAATTGCCGGTGCCGATCGTGGCGACGACCTCGCCCCCGGGTTTGTCCGGCGTGGCGCGCAGGATATCCACCTCGCCCTGCTCGATCACATAGAAGTTGGACGGCGGTTCGCCCTGCTTGATGATGAGGTCCCCGGGCTCGTAATGGGCGTGGGTGACGCGGTCGGTGACATCGGTCTTGATGCAGCTGAGGTCGCGGGGGAAGACGAGCAGCCAGGCCCAGTCGAAGCCGACCTGGATGCGGCGCGACCACGACGGCAGCTTGAAGAGGTAGACGCCGCGCCAGACGAACCACGCGACGAAGCCGGAGAGCTTGAAGCCGACCATCTCGGCGACCGCGCTGTGCCCGCCGATGGAGCAGAGCTGGCCGAGGACCTTGAACGAGAACGGGCGGGTGGCCTCGCCGCCGAGCACGCGGACGATGTTCGACGCACACTGCCGGCCCTGGCGCTCGGCGAACTGGCCGGTGGGCGGGGAGGGCTGGCCGTCGTGGGCGTTCATGATGCACGCACAGTCGCCGATGGCCCAGGCGTTGGCACTGCCGCGCAGCCGCATGTCGGGCCCGGTGAGCAGCCGGCCTTTTTCCTTGGGGGTGTCGAGCCGGGCCACGACGGGCGCGATGGTGCTGCCGATGGTGCAGACGATGGTGCCGCCATGCACAAAGCCGTCCTTCAGGCCCACCCCCTCGCCGGTGGCGAGCTGCACCCGGGCGTTGAGCCGCATGGTGACGCCGGCCTTCTCCATCTTTGCCCGGGCAAATTCCCGGAGCGACGCGCTGATCTCGGGCAGCAGCTGGTCGCGCGAGTGGATGAGCGTCACGCTGACGTCGTCGTCGTGGATGTTGGCGTAGAAGCGCAGGCTGGAGCGGACGAGATCGTTGATTTCGCCGGCGGTCTCGACGCCGCTGTAGCCGCCGCCCACCACGACGAAGGACAGATACCAGCGGCGTTTTTCGGTATCGTCGCACACCTCGGCCTTCTCCATCTGCTGGAGGATGTGGGTGCGGAGGACGGCGGCGTCACCCACGGTCTTCAGGGGGAACGCGTGGTCGGCCATGCCGGGCACGACGTTCAGGTTGGAAATGTTGCCGCAGGCGATGACGACGTGGTCGTAGTCGAGGGAGCGGGGCTTGCCGTCATGCCCCTCGAACTCCAGGCGCGAGCCGGCCAGATCGATGCCCTTGACCTCCTCGGTGCGGCATTGGACGCCCGGGAGGAGCTGGCGGAGGGGCACGATCACGTCGTCCAGGCTGAGCGAGGAGCCGACCGCGTCGGCCAGCAACGGGCTGAAGACGAGGTGGTTCTCCTTGTTGAAGAGAATGAGCTCGGCCTCGTCGCGGCGCAGGCGGGCGGACAGGGTCTGGGCACACTTTACGCCGCCGAAGCCTCCGCCGATGATGACGATGCGTTTCGTGGGCATGGGGTGCGGGATCGGCGCATTCTTGCGGGGCGGTGGGCCGGAGGCAATACGCCGTTCTGGGTGCGAAGCTAATTTCCGTTGACCGGCGACGCGAGGTTTACCTTAACTCAACCCCTTGCCCGGTCACGGAGAGGTGGCAGAGTGGTCGAATGCGCGTGCTTGGAAAGCACGTATAGCCGCAAGGCTATCGGGGGTTCGAATCCCCCCCTCTCCGCCATTTGGCACCGCCAAATGGCGGACTCTGGCGAAGCCGGAGAAGGTGCGTAGCAACGTGAGGAGGGATAGGGGCAAACCGGCGCGGCGCCGGTTTGGGGCGAAGCTCCGAGTGCAACGA
>JBKJTZ010000148.1:0-5197 GCA_046590295.1 Lacunisphaera sp. | reverse complement strand
CGTTGGGCTGAAGGTGAGGAGGCTTTGCGCGACGGCGCCCTGCAGTTCATCCAAGGAGCGGGCGGCCGCCTGGCGTAGATTCGCTTTGAGTTTGGCAAAGGCCATTTCGATGGGATTAAGATCGGGGCTGTAGGGCGGCAGGTAGCGCACGCTGGCTCCGCAGGCGGTGATCAGTTCCGCGACACTGGGGATCTTATGCGTGGAGAGATTGTCGAGAATGACGACGTCACCTGCGCGTAGTTCCGGACAGAGCACCTCCTGAAGATAAGCGGTAAAGACCTCGGCGTTGACCGCGCCTTCAATCAGAAAAGGGGCCGTGATACTCTCGGCCCGCAGGGCCGCAATGAAGGTGGAAGTCTGCCAGTGCCCGTGCGGCACGTGCGCGACGCAACGCTGGCTTTTCAGGCTGCGCCCGTACAATCGGGCCATCTTGGTGTTCAAACCTGTTTCGTCGATGAAGACCAAACGTTGGCTGTCCCAGCGCGGCTGGGCCCGGCGCCAAATGACCCGCGCGGCCTTGACATCAGGCCGCTCTTGCTCGGCGGCGTGCGTCGTTTTTTTTATAAGTTAAACCCAACCGATTGAGCCGATGCCAGAGGGCGGTGATCCCGATCTTGACGCCCAGCTTCGCCCCGCAGCGCTGCTGGAGTTCAACCAGCGTCAGATCCGCTTGCTGGGCGATCCAGCGGCGCAAGGTCCGTTCATGCGGTCGCAGCCGCGAGCGTCGGTAGCCGCCGATCTGCTTGGGCCGGGTATGGCCGGCGCGTTGGTGCTGATTCCAGAACCGCTCCACGCTGCTGCGACACACCCCGAAGCGCTGGCAAACCTCTCCCGTGCCAGCGCCGTCTGCGCGCGCCGCGATGATCCGCTGGCGCAAGTCTTCGCTCATTGGTCTCATGGCCCCAGCGTGTCGCCAAATCTCTCAGAATCGAGCTCAATACTTCTATCTAAATAGAAAATGCTCTAGGTCCGCCAGGGCCCTTCAGTCCCACTTGAACACCACCCCCAGCCAGCCCTCGCTGCCGCGCAGCACCATCTGGTAGATGGCCGGCGCCTCCGCGGCGGAGACCACATGGGTCAGCAAATGCCCCAGCTGCAACTGGCCGGAAGCGAGCAGCCGCAGAAAGGCGCGCCGGTTGCGCCGCCGGGTCCAGCGCCAGTAGACGTGGGGGTCGTTCATGCCGCTCTCGTAGGTGCCGGTCAACTTGAGTTCCTTGCGCAGCAACTCCTCCTTGAGGCGAATGGTGGCCGTGCCCGGAGGGCTGCCCGTCAGCACGACGGTGCCGCGGTCGGCGGCGCACTCCATCACGGACTGCAGGATGCTGGCCGCCTGGGCGCAATGGAAGACCACCTCGGCGCCGGCGCCAAGGGTGATTTCCTGCACGCGCTGCACGACATTTTCCCGGGAGGGATTGATCACGTGCGTGGCGCCGCTTTTTTTCGCCAGCTCCAGGCGCGCGTCCACCAGGTCGATGGCGATCAGCGGATGCGCACCGGAGCAGCGCGCCAGTTGCAGCACCAGCTGTCCGACGATACCCAGACCAAAAATCGCGACGGATTGGTCGATCTGGAGCTGGGCGCGGCGCACCCCGTGCAGAGCCACGTCGCCCAGCGCCGCAAATCCCGCGGCCTCGTCGGGTGCGCCCTCCGGCACGGAATCGATTGCGGCGGTCGACGTAACATCGATCAGGGAGTAATTGGCGTGGCCGGCGCCGGTCGTCACGCGGTCGCCGACGGCGAAGCCGGTGACGCCCTCGCCGACGGCGACGATGCGCCCGACCGTCATGTAGCCGATATTGGCGCGCAGTTCGCCGTCTGGTAGGCCGTAGGATTTCGGACCAAACCGGAGGAAATTGGATTCGCTGCCCGCACTCACCTGCGTGTGCGTGTTTCGCACCAGGACCTGCCGGGCCTGGGGGGCGGGGATGGTGAAGGATTCGAGTTCAACGCCCGGCGGGGCGGAAGTGAACATCAGGCGTTGGGCGGCAGGCATGGGGAATTATTACGTCGGGTTGCGAGCGGGAGAGCTTCCGGGCCGGTTGTTGGCCAGGGCTTGGCGGCAGGCGGCCTGATCCGCCTCGGGCAGATCGAATGGCGGCAGATGAAAATGAGCGGAGCCCGCGACCGGCAGGACGGACTCTATGCCGACGAACCGGCCGCTGCGGGCCGATTCCTCGGCGGCCTCGATGATGCGCGCGGTGCGCACGGCATCGGCCAGGGTCGTCGGCGGCGTGCCGCGGCCCTGCAGGGCCGAGAAAAACTGCCGGAAAAAATCCTCGCCGCTGCTGCCGCCGTACGACGTGGAGGCGGGGAGGGTGAAAGTCTCCTCCCGGGCGGGGGACTGGCCGGCGGCGGGCGGGCTTTCGATCTGGAGGCGCGGGTTGAGATCGGGCCAGACGACGCGCCCCGTGCGGCCGTTGAAGCCGAGGTAGGAATCGTAGCCGGCCAGGTTCACGTAGCCCTGGCCGCTGTAAGCCAGCGTATAGCCGGCGTGAAAGGTGCCCACCGCGCCGGAGCGGAACCGCAGGGCCAGGGCGGCGACGTCCTCGACGTCAATCGCCTCGCCCGAGCGCGTGGCGAGCAGCGCGCCCACCGCGGTGATTTCATCACCGGAAATATGCTGCAGCAGGTCCAGGCAATGGCAGCCGAGCCAGAGCAGGATGCCACCGCCTGCTTGTTCGCGGCGGAACAGCCACGAGCCGGGGTCGCGAAACTTCACCTGAGTCGTCAGGAAGCGGGACTCCAGGGTCAGCAACGGGCCGAGGGCGCCGGTTTGGGCGATCCGGCGGGCGGCCACGGCACAGGGATGGGCGCGGCGGGGGTAGAGCACGCTGGCGATGAGGCCCGCGCGGTCACCCGCCGCCTGCAGCCGGTTGATCTCGTGGGAAGTAAGGCCGACCGGCTTTTCCGAGAGCAGGTGCTTGCCGGCGGTAATGACCCGCTGGCAGATCGCGGCGGACTGGTCGGTGCGCAGGCAGACAATGGCGAAGTCGAGGTCCGGCTGCGCCAGCACGGCGTCGAGATCGGTCGTGGCCGGAGCGGACTTGGGGCTGGATGGCAGGACCGGTTTGGCGGCAACCGCCGGGTCCGCATCCCAGAGTGATATGCTGGTGATCTCCGGCAGGTTTTCCAGCGTGGTCAGCAGGATGCCGGCATGCGGGTGGCTGAGACCAAGGAGGGCGGCTTTCATGGCGGGTTCAATCGGCTTCCAGTTCAGCGAAGATCGCCGGCTCGTTGAGCGCAAGCGCGGCGAATGCCTGATCCAGGTGGGCGGGCGTCCGGCCGCCCACCAGCACGGAGGTGACACCGGCGTGGTGCATCGCCCAGGCGAGGGCGAGGTGGGCCATGGGGTGGCCCGTGCGCCCGGCCACGTCCGCGAGCCGGTCGAGACGCTTCGCGGGGCCGGGCTTGAAGTAGATGGCTTGGTGGCCCGGGGCGACATCGAAGCGGGATCCCGGCTGCACGCCACCGCGGTGCTTGCCCGTCAGGTAACCGGCACCGAGCGGGCTGTAGGTGATGATGGCCACCTCGTGGGCGGCGCAGAGCTGCTGCAGCACCGGGTCAACTTCGCTCACCGCGAGGTTGTTGACGTTCTGGAGCGCACGGAATGCCGCCAGGCCCAGCCGGGTTTGCAAAGAAAGCACGGTCTTTAGTTGGGCCGCCGTGAAGTTGCTCACGCCCAAGGCACGAACCCGGCCGGTGCGGACGAGCTGATCCAGCGCCCGCAGGGTGGCGGGGCTTTCCGCCTCGGCGTCCCACTTGTGCAGATAGAGCAGGTCGATCGTCTCCACGCCCAGCCGGGCGGCACTGGCGGCCACCGCCAGGTCGATCGATTCGGGAGTGAAGGGAGGATAGATCTTCGTGGCGATCGTCAGCCGTCCCGGGTCGGGGCGGCGCGAGGCGAGCCACGCGCCGACGATTTTCTCGGAGGCGCCGGCGGTGTAGGTCGCGGCGGTGTCGAAGAGCGTGATGCCGCGGGCCAGGGCGTGATCCATCAGCGCGAAGGCGGCCGCCTGGTCGATTTCGCGACCGAAGGTGGAGCCGCCAAGGCAGAGGGGACTCAACGCCGGGGTGGCGGGATGTAGTTTGAATGGTTTCATAGATTTAGTGGGCGGTGTAGCCGCCGTCGACGGGGAGATTGACAGCGGTGACATAGCGGGCGGCGTCGCTCAGCAGGAATATCACCGGGCCGCCAAGATCCTGCTCGTCGGCCATGCGCCGGAGGTATGTAGCTTTGGCGTAGCGTTCGACGAAGGTCGGGTGCTGGCCGCTGAAGAACCCGCCCGGCGACAGGCAGTTCACCCGCACGCCGCTCGGCCCATGGAGCGCCGCGAAGTAGCGGGTGAGGTTCACCATCCCGCCCTTGTGGAAGAAGTAGTCCGGAATGGCATGCATATTGAGGCCCTCGTAGAGCGAAAAGTCCGGCCCCACCATGCCCTGGATGGAGCCGATGTTGACGATGCTGCCGCTGCCGCGCGCCGCCATGGCGACGCCGAACGCGCGGGTGATGGCGAAGAGGCCGGTCGCGTTGGTCTTCATCGAGGCCTCCCAGTCGGCCAGCGGTGCGTCGGCGCTCTTCATCGGGCGGGCGACCGCGTTGTTGACGAGGCCGTCAACCCGACCGAACTCGGCCAACACACCGTCGCGGAGCCGGAGGATCGAGGCCTCTTCGGCCTGATCGAGGGCGCGGGCATGCACCGAGTGGCCCAAGTTACGTTCTTCAGCGGCGACTGTTTCCAAGGCCGCGATGTTGCGTGAGGCGAGGATGAGCGTGGCGCCGGAGGCCGCGAGCTGGGCGGCGAGGCCGCGGCCGTACAGCCCGGCGCCGCCGGTGAGCAGGATGATCTTTCCGGAGAGCGAAAAGGTGGGGGCGGGGGAGGCGGGTGGCTGGGTCATGGCTTGATGGGACGGTTTTCGCTCCATGACTGGAGCGCGGCGAGGTTGAAGCGGAGGGTCTGGATGCCCTCCTCGAGGGTGCAGAGAAGGTTGGGTTTGCCCGTCATGCCGTCGAGGAAAGCCGCGGCTTGGGCCGCGTAGATTTGATCCCGTTCCGCAATGGGGGCGGCGTGCCATCGCCACTCGGTCTCGCCGCGGGCGAGCACGCCCCAGCGCTGGGCATTCATCTCGATCCGCACCGAGCCGGTTTCAGCGTGGAAATCCCAGCGGGTCTCGTTGACCGCCTGGAACTGGGTGAGGG
>JBKJTZ010000135.1:0-5693 GCA_046590295.1 Lacunisphaera sp. | reverse complement strand
TGCTCGGGATCGGCGACTATCAGGCGCTGTCGCGCCATGCGATCGAGGTGCCGCTATTTGGTCGGAAGTGCCGGGTGATCTCGCTGGAGGATCTCATCAAGGCCAAGGAGGCGATGGGTCGGGAGAAGGATCTGCTCACCGCCAAGGAACTGCGGGCGATCCAGGCCAAGCGGCAGTTGGGTCCGGCCCATGGCTGAGCGGGCGGCGCCGGCCGGCTATTCGATCTGCATCGCCTTGATGAACGCGTCGGCTTCCTTGATCGAGGCTTCCATCTCCGCGATGAGGCGGGAAACATCCACCCGCAGGGTGTCGGTGGTGTGGCCGAGCTGGGCGATGACCTGGGCGTTCAGGTTGTGCTTGAGAAACAGCACCTGGTCGTTGAATCGCACCAGCACGGGATCCATGCGCCCGGCCGTGCGTTGCATGACCCCGAGCAGCGTGGCGTAGCGGCCTTGGGTGCTCCGCAACTGCTGCTCGCTGATGCGGCGGAGGGATTGGTCGCTGTATTGGTCCAGCTCGACCCCCCACTCGCGGAAGAGCGCGCTGGCGACGGACTCGATCTCGGCGATGCGCTTGCGCACGTCGGCCGCCCGGCTCTCGCTGCGGTCATAGGCGGTCGAAAGCCGGTCGTATTTTTCCTTCAGCTGGCCGCCCTCGGCGCCCGTGAGCGCGATGAACTGCTCCAGGGCCGACTTGAACTGGTCCTTGGCCTGATCCTGCGCCTCCTTGGCGTCCTGCACGCGGGCCACGAGGATGTCGCGCTTGTGGATGCCGAATTTTTCCTTCACGGCATACTCGACGGTGGCGCAGCCGGCGACCAGCAGGAAGACGGAAAGAAGCATGGGCGGCCGGAGTAATTTCATGATTTCATCCTAGCCGGACCCGGAACGATGTCGACCCCACGCTGGCGCGGGGTCCGGGGGTTGCCCAGCGGCAGCGGGTCCACGCGGCAGAAGTCACGCTTTGGACTGCAATGCTTCATGCGGATCCTATTCATCCCCGAAGATGCCAGATATTTGAAAACCTGACTCCTTCTGCCTCCCGGCCTGATTTGTTCGGTTCGGTTGCGCTTTGCGGGCGAAGCCCCATGGTGGGTGCCTCGCCATGAATGTGAACGACGCCCAACCCAAGGAATCCCAGCGCAAGCAGGTGCGCTACGCCGTGAGCGAGGACTGCCGCCTGCGCGCCTCGCTCCGGGTGCAAAGCTCCGAGCCGGGCATGGAGATCAAGGACTGGCCGGGGACGCTGGTGGATATGTCGGCGACCGGGGCTCACATCCAGATCAGCATGGCGGCGGTGGCCTATCAGGGCGACGGTTGCACACTGAAGCTGGCGCACGGCGCGATGAAGGTGGAGCTGCGGTGCACGCTCATGCACTACATTTGCTCGGCCCGCTACTCGGTGTGTGGTGTGCGCTTCGATTATGCCTTGGACCAGGTGGCCGAGCCCTTCTTGAAGGCCATCGTCGCGAGCTCGGCGCTGAAGGCGGGGGAGATGACCGCGGAGTCAGGACGTTATCGGGAGGAATACCTCGGGCCGGGCTACACGAAGCTGGTCGTGTGGCGCGACAACAAGCCGGAGAGGGCGGTGGTGGAATTTGACTACACGATGGCACGCTTCGGCGCCGCGCTGGCGGCGGCGGGACCGGACATGTTCAGGAACAAGGAAATGGTGGGCTTCAAGGCGGCGCCAACCGAGCGTGGGCCTGCGAGTGCACCTCTGGTCAAGTCGGAGGAGGTGGAGGCGCGCTGGGAATTCTCCGTCGCGGCCTCGAACCTGCCCAAGATCATCCCGCCCGATATCCGCAAGTTTCTGCGGCTGGTGAGCTGAGGAAGGGTCACGGAAATAAACGTGGGGTTGCCCTGGGTTGATGGGCGGTGGACTTGATGGAGCTTTAACGACAAAGCCTGACCCGGTCGGGTCCCCGTAGGAGAAGACCCCCTATCGCCCGGTGTCTGCGCAGGGTAGTCTGACCGCATGAAACGAGTTCTTCCGGTTTTGATTGGCGTGCTGGTGTTCGGTTGGCTCGCGGCCGGCTGCGGTACGCCGGGCGGCGAAGCTTCGCGCGAGCTCGGTCATGGACCCGTCAGGGTGGGGGACACACCGGAGACGGTGATCGGGGTGATCGGCCGGCCCGACCATCAGACCGACGGGCCGGATGCCACGGGCTACACGTCCGTCTGGACGTACCAGAACTATTTTGCGACGTCGGCGGGGCCGCAGGCGACCGGCTGGACCCAGGTTCTCTCGCCCGAGACCCGCGATCAACACGGCCGGGTGGTGCACCAGGCCGTGGTCAAGGATATCGATCGCGCGCAGCTGGGCGGCACCCTCCGCGTGACCTTTGCCCATGGCGTGGTCAGTTCCGTGGCCCGCGTGGGAACGTGATTTCCAAGTCGGGACCTTTGCCCCGGCGAAGGCAGCGGTCAGCACCCTTCGCCCGCCTGTCTGACATTAAGAATTTAAACCTGACCCCTTTTCAGCGTGCCTTTTCAGCGTGACCCCTTTTCAGCGTCTTTGCTCGCATTCGCCAGCGGCGGCGACAGGCCATAGCGAAGGGGAAACACGACGCGGAAAGTCGTGCCGGTTTCCGCCGAGCTGGCGACCTCCAGGCTCGCATAAAGCAATTCGCACAGGCGCTTCACGATGGAAATCCCCACGCCTTCACCGGGATGGTGGTGGGCAGTCGCAGTGGAGGTGGCCTGGGGTTGGGCGAGGACATGCGAGATCTCGCCCGTGCTGGCGGCGGACTTTTCATCTGATTCCTTCGCGATTTCGGTGGCATCCTGCAGGCTGACGAGGAGCGGCGCACCTGGCCCGGCGAGCAACCCGGGGCCGGTGTCCTTGATCATCACGCACCAGTTTTCCTTCTCCTTGCTCCAGCTCACGGTGACGCCGCCGTGCTCGGTGTATTTCAGTGCGTTGATCAGCAGGTTCTTCACCAGGCGCCGTACTTTGTCGGCATCACCCTCGACCGCCAGCGGGGCGGCGCCGCTCATTTTCAGGAACAGGCCGCGAGTCTGGGCGAATGGCTGGTTGGCGCTGCAGAGCCTGGTCAGGAGATTGGCGGCGTCGAAGGGGGCGACTTTCCGCACTTCCTGGCCGGCCTCGAGCCGCGCCAGTTCCATCAGTTCACCTAGCATCGAAGTGAGTTCGCCCACGCCCTGCTGCAGCAGCGTGGCGAATTCCACCCGTTGGGTTTCCCCCACCTCGGTCTGGCCCAGGAGGGAGGCCGTAATACCCACGCCAGTGACGTCATTGCCGAGGTCGTGGACCGCCTGGTGGATGAGGGTGGACCGGCGCCGCTCGATCTCGTTCACGTTGGCGAGCGCGGCCTTCAGGTCGGCCACATGGCCGGCGGATTCCGCCTGCTGCATGCGCTCGTATTGACTGGCGCTTTCGCTGATCGTGTCGTTGACGAGCGCCATGATCTCGCGATTCGCCTCCAGCAGGGTCTCGCGCTCCAGCTCGGGATGCGCGGCGGCGATGCGCACCAGTTCCTCGAACAAGGAAATCTGCAGATGGCCGCATTCATTGATGAGTTCCTGCAGGCGGTAACCCTGCTGCCAGCGGTGCAGGCCGTGTTTCACGCCTTCCTCCTTCTCCTCGGCCTCCGCCGCCTGGGCCTCCGACCCGCCCGGGCACGAGCGTAGCCGGTGTTCGAAGGCGTCGAGCATTTCGGGAATATGGTCGAGGAACTGGCTGACGGTGAGCGAACGCCCGGTGGTTTGCTCAGGATCGGCCCGGTCTTCCTTCCGCCAGGTCAGCAGGATGGCTTCCCGGCGCGCGGCAAAGTAACTACTAAGGGCGACTAACTGCTGGCTTTGGGAAAGGGACATCGGCCAACGATACTGTGGGGAATGTGCAATAGCCATCTATATAGGCGGCGCTGACTGATCGTGGACTCCAACCCGCGGGAAATTCAAACGAGGAGTCCGCCCTGACCCCTTTTCAGCGTCCAGCGCCTATTCGATGGCGAGGCAGGAGTCGGGGAAGGCGGATTGGCGGCGCAGCCAGTGCGTCAGGCAGAGGCTGTTCGTGAGGGCCTCGTGCAGCGCGGAACCGAAATCGTAGCAGCGCTCGTCAAAGCCGGCCGCTTCGATCGCCTCGTCGAGACCCATTGTCACCGCAAACATCCGGGCGCGGAGGGCGGGGATGTAGACCTTGGGGAGATTGACCGTGGGATCGCTCAGGTTGGCCTGGCACACGGCGGCATCGCTGGTGTGATGGGACCGGCACGCTTCGGGGCGTCCCGCATAGATCGAGCAGGAGCCGCCGGCCAGCAACGCGCAGGGCGCCCGGCTCCGGTCTCGCTCACCGGCCGCGAGGGTGGCGACGCGGTTGCGATGAATGGCGAGGCGGGCGATGACCTGGTCGAGCTGCTCGGGCGGGAAGTTGATCAGGATGTGGTCGGCCGCGAAGAAGACCTCGTGGGCCTGCACGTCCACGGGGAGGTGGCAGCAGGAGGCGCAGCCGTCACGGCAGGCGACCTTGGCCCTCACCGCGGCGGAGGTCCCGACGTAGACGCGGTTCAGTTCCGCCATGCCCCAGCCGAGGGCGGTCATCATCTGGGCCGGCGCTCGCACCGTGAGCAGGCGCGACTGCATCTCCGCCACGGTGTGGTCGAAGATCTGGAAGCGCTGGGCGACGGAGGTGCGGGCAGGCATGCGGTCCGTCAGGTGTCGCAGGGCCCGGGGGGAACGCGATAACAATGGCGCGCAGGCGCCGCCGTTTCTGGGCAGACCTCACCCCGACGGCGGGAGGTTTCTGCACCTTCAACCAGTTCTTGCCAACGGATCAGTGTGTCCAAGTTCTCAACTTGTCCATCGACCGGCACGAGAAAACCTTGTTGCTTGCGGTTCCCGGCCTCCGAGTGGCCGTGTCCAGCGAAGAAGACCACGACTCTGTCGTCAGAAGCACAAAGCTTCCTTAGTCCTAAAAACTGAGAAAGAATTTTCGATTTCGTAGCCTGCTTGTTTGCAGTATTTGGATCGAGCTATTTTCGAACCCTGCATATTTCTCAATAGCCTTTGCTACCGCACGCGCATCGTTGCAGGCATTGTTCAGAGGTGGGCACTTCGTATATTCGTCGACGCCGATCACCAAGGCGTGGCTGTTTGAGTATCGTGTGGTGAGGTTCATCTACAACAAGGCCGCGGTGACTTGCGTCACCAGCGGCCCGGAAGTTTTAGGACTGGAAGGTTGGTTTACTGGCAGGCTTCACATTCTTCTCCGTTCTTCATCGCTTCGATGGAGCAGGCGGTCTTTTCCTCGGCGGTGAAGACGCGTTTCGCGTCTTGTGACGAGTGACCAGTGACCTGTGACGAGTCAGAAGCGGCAAGCGTCGCGGCGGCGACACCGGCGTCGCGGGCCCGTTCGGCTGAGCTCAGGGCTAGGTTGTCCCTAGTGGCGGTTTCGGCCTTGGTCTCGCCGGCGGCGCCGCGGACTTCTTTCTTCACGTTGACCGTCGCCTTCTCGATGTTGGACGCACCGAGGGAGCGGAGGTAATACGTGGTCTTCAGGCCGGCGTGCCAGGCGTGGCGATACATGTGGCTGAGGACCTTCAGGTCGGGGCTCTTCAGCCACAGGTTCACCGACTGCGACTGGTCGATCCACTTCTGGCGGCGGGCGGCGGCGTCGATCACCCACTTGAACTCGACGTCGAAGGCCGTCAGGTAACGGGCCTTCAGGTC
>JBKJTZ010000023.1:0-9406 GCA_046590295.1 Lacunisphaera sp. | reverse complement strand
GCAGGTCAATGCGGTCGAGCAGCGGTCCGCTGATGCGGGCGCGGTAACGCTGGATCTGCGACGGCGAGCAGCGGCACTCGTGCTTGGGGTGGCCGAGGTAGCCGCAGGGACAGGGGTTCATCGCGGCGACGAGCATGCAGACACAGGGCAGGGTGATCTTCCCCGCGCTCCGGGAGATCGTGACGTGGCCGTCCTCCAGCGGCTGGCGCAGCACCTCGAGGGCCGAGCGCTTGAACTCAGGCAGTTCGTCGAGGAAGAGGACGCCGTGGTGGGCGAGGGAAATTTCCCCCGGCCCGGGAATGGTGCCGCCGCCGAGCAGGCCGACGTCGGAAATGGTGTGGTGCGGCGCGCGGGCGGGTCGCTGAAAAAAATCCAGCCCGCCCTGGATGGTCTGCCCCGCCGCCGAGTGGATGCGGAGGATGTCGAGGTACTCCTCGAGGGTCGGCTGGGGCATGATGCCGGGGACGCGCTTGGCGATCATGGATTTGCCCGAACCCGGCGGGCCGATCATGAGCAGATTGTGCGCGCCGGCGACCGCGACCTCCACGGCCCGCCGGACCGAGTGCTGGCCCTTGATGTCGGCAAAGTCGGGGGCGTGACCGTTGCTGGACGGTCCGTCGACGGGCCGGCGCGGAGGCGCGACCCGGGGCAGCTTCAGCCGACCGCCGAGAAAGCGGGCGGCCTCGTCGAGGGACTTGATTTCGTGGACGGCGATCCCCTCGACCAAGGCGGCTTCCTGGGCGGCGGGCGAGGGGAGGAGGATGGCCTTGCGGCCGCAATCGCGGGCGAGCACGGCCATCGCAAGGCCGCCCCGGATGGGCCGGGTGGCGCCGGACAGGCTGAGTTCGCCGGCGATCAGGTAGTCGGACAGCCGCTCACAGGCCAGTTGGCCGGTGGCGACCAGAATGCCGAGTGCGATGGGCAGGTCGTAGATGGCGCCTTCCTTGCGCAGGTCGCCGGGAGCGAGGTTGATGGTCGTGCGCGTGCCGGGCATGCGCAGGCCGGAATTGCTGAGGGCGGAGAAGACGCGGTCCTCCGATTCCTTGACAGCGGCGTCGGGCAGGCCGACGAGGATGAGGTTGGGGACGCCGGTTTCGCCCGTGTTGACTTCAACCTGGACGGGCACGGCGTCAATGCCCAGCAAGGCTGCCGAGCAGATGGTCGCTAGCATGGACTGGGGCGGTGTGGAGTTGGTGTTACCCCGTCCCCGCCTGCAGGCGCCGTCGCACTTCGGTCATGTTGGCTTCGACCGCCTGCAAATAAGGATTGGGTTGGCCCGCTGTCGTCAAATAGCGATGCACGCCTCCCGCCTCGAAGTCGAGCATGGGCCGCACATAATTCTCCCAGAAGCGGGGCGTCTTCTCCATGATCTCGCGCACGGAGTTGTAGGGGCGCTTGGCCGCCGGCACCTGCTCGTAGTCGTAGGCCTCGGTGAACTCCTTGAAGAGCGGGGCAAGCTTGGCCACGTAATCCTCGGCACTCATCTGGGCGAGGTAATCGGCCGTCACGAGGATGAAGGCGAAGATGCGCGCCTCGTCCCGGTGGAAGGAGATCTGGCTGATCCGGCTCTGGGGCCCGGTGCAGATGATGGCGGCGCAGATGTCCTCGATCTCCGAGGCGGTCACGCCCATCCGCGGCAGATACTGCCGGGCGAAGTCGCAGCTGCGGCGCTCGTGCACGAAGGTGTATTTGGCGCCGGTGCCCTCGTTGTCGCCGGTGAGCTTGAGGTAGCCACTGTCGTGGAGCAGCACCGCCATGACCGCCAGCTCCCAGTCCCGGGGCTTGAGCACCGGACGGTCGATACTGCGATTCCGGCCCTCCAGCAGGTGAACGAGGCACACGGTCGCCTGCAGCGTGTGCTCATAATTGTGATAATTCATGTCGATGGCCTGATACCCCGGGTAAGTGCCGGCAAACATGCCCGTGACATCCTCGATCAGCCGCGCGATCAACGGAAAACTGGCTTCCGACCCAATCTCGGAAAAGGCCGTCTGCACCATCCTCACCACCTCGGCAGGATTCTTGGTATTAATGGCGTGAGGGAGAACCATCTACCCAGAGCAGATAGGGGTTGCCCCCCATCCGGCAAGCCCATTGTCTGGCCCGGCATAGAATGGAAGGCAGCACCAATTTGATCGTCGGCCTCACGGGCGGCATGGGGTGCGGTAAATCGACGGCGGCGGCCATGTTCGCCGATCGCGGATTCCGCCGGCTCGACGCCGACCAGACCGTGCGGGATGAACTCCTGCCCACTCCCGCCGTGGCCGGGGCCATCCGCGACCGGCTGGGGCCGGCCATGCTGGCGGCCGACGGCTCGGTGCGCCGCGACCAGGTTGCGGCCGTGGTCTTCCAGGATGCGGCCGCCCTGGCCTGGCTGGAAGCGCTGCTCCATCCGCTTCTGCAGGCGCGCTGGCGGGAAGTGTTCGCCGGCAGCCGGGACACCGCGTTCATCGTCGAGGTGCCGCTGCTCTTTGAGAAGGGATTGGAGAATTGGTTTGATTTCACCATCTGCGTCACCACAAACTCCGCGCTGCAATTGAGGCGGCTGGAGCAGCGCGGCATTCCCCCGGAACTCGCCCACCAGCGTCTGGCCAAGCAACTGCCACTGGCCCGAAAATGCGAGTTGGCAGACCATGTTCTCCTTAACGACGGCACTCCCGACTTTTTGCGTGAACAGGTCAATGTCTTGGCCGACCGCCTTCTGAACACCAAACCCGACCGGCCTGCCGGTCCCCTTCATGTCAGTCCCCCCTAAATCCGACGAGGAAACCAGCACCTCCGGCCCCGCCTCGCGCGAGCCGGCCGAAACCAAGCGCCCGGCGCGCTCGCGCCTCACGCGCGGAGCCAAGAAGCCCGCCAAGGTTTCCACGAAGGAGCCTGCCGCCCGCGAAAAACCGGAGGCCCCGGCCCCGGCGCCGGTGAGGGCCGATCCGCCCCCGACGCCGGCAGAGGCGCCGGCCAGCCATGGCGGCGACCATGGACCGGGGCAGGAATCAGCGCAGCCCCCCCACCAGCAGGACCAGGGGAATAGCCAGGACGGAGACCAGCCGGGCGGCGGCGGCAATGGTGGTGGTAATGGTGGTGGCGGCGGTCACTTCCAACCTCAGGGCGGCGGCAAATTTGGCCGGCGCCATCGCGGCAACAAGTTTCGCGGCGGCGGCAAGTGGGGTGGGGGCGGCAATCCTAATTTCCAGGGGCCGCCCAAGCATCCGCCCCAGCCCGCGCCGCCGAAGGAAGTCGTCCATGTCGGCGACCTGCCCGACCCGGCCCGCTTCACGAGCCTTGAGGCGCTGGCCCGTCTCGCCGGGGAGATCGCCACCAACCGGGACGAGATTGTCTGGCTCAACGAGCTCTACGCCCTGAACCTCGCGCAGCTCACGGCCTTCGCCAAGAAGATGGAGGTGAAATTCGAGGGCGCCCCCAACCGCCGGCAGCTCATCACCCAGGTCTTCGCCACCCTCATCGAGCAGAAGCGTCTGCTGTGCGACCGCGGCTACCTGGACCAGACCGACCGCGGCCTCTGGTTCGTGGTGCACGACGACGTCAACTACCGCCTTTATCCCGAGGACGCCTTCGTGCCCGAGGTCTTCGTGCGGCACTTCGGCCTGAAGCGCGGCCACGCCGTCGAGGTGCAGCTGCAGGCCCCGCAGGGCAATGACCGCTGCCCGGCCGTGGTGGGCATCCGCACCGTCATGGGCGGCCCGCCCGACGACATTTCCAAGGTGCCGGCCTTTGAGGAGCTGACCCCCTATTATCCGCTCAAGCGCATCTTGCTGGAAATGCCCGGCCAGAAGGACGTCTCCATGCGCATGGTGGACATCGTCACGCCGGTCGGCTTCGGCCAGCGCGGCCTCATCGTCGCCCCCCCGCGCACCGGCAAGACGGTGCTGATGCAGAACATGGCGAACTCCATCGCGGAGAACTCCCCCGAGGCCAAGCTCATCATTTTGCTGGTGGACGAGCGCCCCGAGGAGGTCACGGACTTCAAGCGCCACTGCAAGGGCGAGGTCGTCAGCTCGACCTTCGACGAGGCCCCGGAGAGCCACGTGCATTGCGCCGAGATGGTCATTGAGAAGGCCCGCCGGCTCATCGAGCACGGGGAGCACGTCATCATTTTGCTCGATTCGATCACCCGCCTTGCCCGCGCCTACAATGCCCTCGCCTCGAACAGCGGCAAGATCATGTCCGGCGGCCTCGAGGCCAACGCCCTGCAGAAGCCCAAGCGCTTCTTCGGTTCCGCCCGCAACATCGAGGGCGGGGGCAGCCTCACCATCATCGGCACGGCGCTGGTCGACACCGGCAGCCGCATGGACGAGATCATCTTCGAGGAATTCAAGGGCACCGGCAACATGGAGCTCCACCTAGACCGCGATCTCGTCAACAAGCGCATCTTCCCCGCCCTCAACATCGACAAGAGCGGCACCCGCAAGGAGGAGCTCATCTACCATCCCGACGAGCTCATCAAGATCTACTCGCTGCGCCGCGCCATGCAGGGCGTGCCCGCGGCCGACTCGATGGAAATGCTCATCCAGCGGCTCAAGAAGACCAAGACCAACACGGAATTCCTCCTGAGCCTCAATCGCTGATCCCGCCGCGGCGGGATCCGAGTTGCAAACCGTGACCACCGCCGACGACCTTGCGCTCCAGATCGCCCTCGACCGGGGGCTGCTTTCGTCCGCGCAGGTGGAGGCGGCGAAGCGACAGGCCGGGGCGCCCGCCGGCCCGACCTCCGCGGCACCCGGGCTGGTCGGGTTCCTGCAGGCCACCGGCGCGCTGGATCCCGAGGCGCTGGGGCGGGCGGTGGCCGCTGAATTCGGCATGCCCTGGGTAGCGCTGGCCACGGTCGCGATCCCGGACGAGGTGCTGGCCGCGCTGCCCCGGTCCTTTGTCCTGGAGCACACCGTCATGCCCTATGCCCGCGCCGACGGCGTGCTGCGGGTGGCGCTCGCAGATCCCATCGCGGCCGATGTCATCGATGCGCTGAATCATGTGACGGAAGGTCCCGTCCAGCCGGCGCTCGCCGCGGGCGACGATATTGCCCGCGCCATCACCCGCCATTACGGCCGGGCGGTGGCGGAGCTCGAGCCCCTGCTCGAGCCCGGCCCGGGACCAGCGGAGTCCGACGTGGCCGCCGAAACCGAGGCCGGGCCGGCGGGAGACCATGACGCACCGGTCATCCGGCTCGTGCAGTCGATCATCGCCGAAGCCGTCCGACGACGCGCTTCCGACATCCACCTCGAACCGCTCGAGCGCCGTTTCCGCGTGCGCTACCGCATTGACGGCGGGTTGCTCGAGGTGGACGCGCCACCGCAGCGCCTGCAGCTCGCCCTCATCTCGCGCGTGAAGATCATGGCGAACATCAGCATCGCCGAAAAACGCCTGCCGCAGGACGGCCGGATCCAGGCCGAGGTCGACGGTCGCAAGCTCGACCTGCGGGTCTCGTCCCTGCCGACGGCGCACGGCGAAAGCATTGTGATGCGCATCCTCGACCCGGCGGGCCTGAAACCTGGCCTGGCCGAACTGGGATTCCGGCCGGACCACCAGGAGGAATTTGAGCGGCAGATTGCCTCACCCGACGGCATGCTGCTGGTCACCGGTCCGACCGGCTCGGGCAAGACCACCACGCTCTACGCCTCGCTCCATCACCTCAACCAGCCCGACCGTAAGATCATCACGGTGGAGGAACCGGTGGAGTACCAGGTCGCCGGCATCAACCAGGTGCCGGTCAACGCCGGCACCGGCATGACCTTTGCCGCCGCCCTGCGCGCCATGCTCCGGCAGGCGCCGAACATCGTGATGGTGGGCGAGATTCGGGACCGCGAGACGGCCGAGATCGCCATCAACGCCGCGCTGACCGGGCACATGGTCTTCAGCACGCTGCATACCAACGACGCCCCCACCGCCGTGACGCGGCTCCGGGACATCGGGGTCAAGCCCTTCTTGGTGGCCGCCGCACTGCGCGCGGTCCTGGCGCAGCGTCTGGTGCGGCGCATCTGCCCCTCCTGCCGCCGCGCCTACACGCCGGCGGCGCGGGAGCTGCACGCGCTCGGGCTGACGGCGGCCCGGCTGGACGGTGCGGCCTTCGCCCACGGGGCAGGCTGCCCCGCCTGCCACGGCACCGGCTACCAGGGCCGGATGGGAATCTTTGAGATCTTTCTCGTCCATGACGAGATTCGCGCCATGATTTACGACAACGTTACCGCGGCGCGCTTGCGCGAGCAGGCCCGCCGCGATGGCATGCGCACCATGAGAGAAGACGGCATCCGCAAAGTTCTCGCCGGCCTCACCACAATCGAGGAGATTGTGGCCGTGACCGTGGGTGACGCCCGCTGAACCCCTCAACCCAACCACCACATGAGCTACGAAATGAATGATCTCCTGGAGCTGGTCGTCGACCAGAAGAGCTCCGACCTCCACCTGCAGGTGGGCGTCCCACCCTGCCTGCGCCTGCGCGGCAGCATGACCCCCATCGACGGTCCGGAGCTGCGGCCCGAGGACACCGAGAAGCTCATGCTTTCCATCACGCCGGACAACCACATCCAGAACGTGAAGCTCAACGGCGGCACCGACTTCGGCTTCGCCTACGGCGAGAAGGCCCGGTTCCGCGTCTCCGTCATGAAGGCCAAGGGCAACTTCGGGCTCGTGCTCCGGCAGATCCCGAACCAGCTGTTCGACCTCCGGACCATCGGCATGCCGGACAAGATCAAGGAACTGCTCTACCGCCCGCGCGGCCTCTTTTTGGTCACCGGCCCGACCGGCTCGGGCAAGTCGACCACGCTCGCCTCGATGGTCAATTACATCAACGAGAACCGCGACGGCCACATCATCACCATCGAGGACCCGATCGAGTATTACCACGCGCACAAGAAGTGCGTCGTCACCCAGCGCGAGGTCGGCTCCGACGTGCCGAGCTTCGCCGAGGCCATCCGCCGCGCCCTCCGCCAGGATCCCGACGTCATCCTCGTCGGTGAATTGCGCGACCTCGAGACCATCGAGGCCGCCATCAGCGCCGCCGAGACGGGCCACCTGGTGTTCGGCACGCTGCACACCAACAGCGCGGCCAAGACGGTCGACCGCATCGTGGACGCCTTCCCGGCGAACATGAAGGAGATGATCCGCATGCAGCTCTCGACCTCGATCATCGCCGTCATCTCCCAGTCGCTCTGCAAGAAGAAGAGCGGCGGCCGCATCGCGGCCTACGAGATCATGGTCAACACCTCGTCCATCGCCTCGCTCATCCGCGACAACAAGACCTTCCGCATCCCGTCGGACATCCAGACGGGCGCCGCGTTGGGCATGATCACCCTCGACACCCACCTCATGAGCCTGGTGAACCGCGAGCTCATCGAGCCCGACGAGGCGCTGGAAAAATCCCAGGAACCGGTCGCCATGAAGGAAAAGCTCACCTCGATGGGATTTAAGCTGCGCGAGCTCTGACCTAGATTCCACTCTTCAGGCCGTGGGCCCGGCCGGACATCCCCATGTTCGCAGGGCACGATCGCCTAGTTTTCGACCTCCTCGCCGAGCGCCGGCTGGTGGACGCTTCGTCGCTGCAGGCCGCGTTCGCGGAGCACCAGGCCACGGGGAAGCCGTTCGCCGCGACGGTGCTCGACCGCGGCCTGGTGGACAAGCCGGAGTTGTTCCGCGCCGTGGCGGAACACCTGGGCTGCGCCTGGACCGCCGCGTTGCCCGCCACGCTGCCACCGGACGCGGTGGCGTTCGTGGACGGCCGGCTGGCGAGGACCTATGGCATCGCCCCGGTCGCGGTCGACGGGTCCAGTCTGTCGCTGCTCGCCGCGGATCCGTTCAATCCCGACGTCGTCTGCGACCTGAACTTTGCCTTGGCGCGGGAGATCCGGGTGACCGTCGCGGATCCGGAGGGCGTGGCGCGGCTCATCCGGCAGCATTACGGCGCCGAGGGGGAGTCGCTGGACGACGCCTTGAGTGATCTCCAGGCCTCCGCGAGCGAGACGGGCGACGAAGCCGCGCTCACGGAGGAGGACATCGAGCAGCTGGCCGGGCAGACGCCCATCATCCGCTTCGTCAACCTGGTGCTGGCCGAGGCGATACGCAGCTCGGCCTCCGACATTCACTTCGAGCCCTTCGAGCACGGCTTTGCGATCCGGTGCCGCATCGACGGGGTGCTGCACGGGATGACGCCGCCGCCCCCCGGTCTCGCCCGGCCGATTGTCTCGCGACTCAAGGTTCTGGCCAACCTCAACATTGCCGAACGCCGGCTGCCGCAGGACGGCCGGATCAGGCTCAACCTCGGCGGTCGCGCGGTCGACCTGCGTGTTTCCACGCTGCCGACGCAGTTCGGGGAGAGCGTCGTGCTCCGTGTACTGGACCAGTCGTCCGTCCGGCTGCAGCTCCCCGAACTCGGCTTGCCGTCCGGCATTTTGGCCGGACTGCAGGAAATCATCCGCCGGCCCAACGGCATCATTCTCGTCACCGGACCGACCGGCTCCGGGAAGACCACCACGCTCTACAGCTGCCTGACGGCGCTCAACGCGATCGACGCCAAGCTGCTCACGATCGAGGATCCCGTCGAATACGAGATCGAAGGGGTGATGCAGGTGCCCGTGAACCTCGGGGCGGGGCTGACCTTTGCCCGCGCGCTCCGCACCTTTCTCCGGCAGGACCCCGACATCGTGATGGTCGGCGAGATCCGGGATATGGAGACGGCGCAGATCGCGATCCAGGCTTCGCTCACCGGGCACCTCGTGCTCAGCACCCTGCACACCAACGATGCCGCCGGGGCCGTCACCCGTCTCGTCGACCTCGGCATCGAGCCCTTCCTTCTGGCCTCGACGCTGGAGGCGGTCCTCGCGCAACGGCTCGTGCGCCGCCTCTGTCCGTCGTGCAAGATGCCCTTCACCCCGTCCCCGGCATTGCTGCGGCAGCTCGGCGACGATGCCGTGGTCCTGGGGGGCCGGACCTTTTTCTCCGGGCCAGGGTGCGTCGCTTGCCTCCATACGGGATACAAGGGAAGGGTGGGCCTCTTTGAATTTCTGCGCCTGACGGATCCGCTCCGCCGGTTGGTGGTGGCTGGCGCCTCCCTGGTCGAGCTGCGGCAGCAGGCGCAGAGTGAGGGGATGATCTCCCTGCGGGCGGCCGGGCTGGCGGCGGTCCTCGCCGGTGAGACGACGGTCGAGGAAGTGGTCAAATTCACGTAGCGCCGGGGACGGCGAAAGCTCCAACAGCCAGGTTCCAATGCAACATCAACCCACCAACTCAAAGAAGGATCTTACCGGATTTGAAAGTTTGGTCGCGCTTCGTCATTCTCCGGGGCTTGGCGTTTGGAGCCTGGCGTTTTTTTTCTGATGACCCGCTTCAGCTACACCGCCCTTGATCCCCGCGGCGCGGTACTGACCGGCCGGCTTGACGCCACAGATGTGAAGCAGGT
>JBKJTZ010000150.1:0-25460 GCA_046590295.1 Lacunisphaera sp. | reverse complement strand
CCACCAACACCCACGCCGCCGCCATCCGCAAGTTCGGCTCCAGCGTGGAATACCGGCCGATGGCGACCATCGCCGACATCTTCACCGCCGTCGAGAAGGGGGAGGCGGACTTCGGCGTCGTGCCCGTCGAGAACTCCACCGAGGGCTCCGTGCGCGACTCGCTCGACCTGTTCGTCGAGACGCCGCTCAAGATCGTCGCGGAGATCCACCAGGAGATCGAGCACACGCTGCTGTCCCACGAGCCGCTGGCGAAGATCAGGAAGATCTACTCCAAGGACCAGGCGCTCGCGCAGTGCCGGCGCTGGCTGCAGCGCAACTTGCCGCACGCCCAGCTGGTCGACGTCGACAGCACGGCGCTCGGCGTGCAGATCGCCGCGAAGGAAAAGGGGGCCGCCGCCATCGCCCCGCGGCTCGCCGGCGAGCGTTACGGCGTGCCGGTGGCCGCGACGCACATCCAGGACCTCAAGAACAACACCTCGCGCTTCGTCTTCCTCGGCCGCGAGGCCTCGGGCTCGGCCGGCAGCGGCCACGACAAGACCAGCCTGCTCGTCTCGCTGCACCACGAGCCCGGCGCCTTGCTCCACGCCCTGCAGCCGTTCAACCGCCGCAAGCTCAACCTCACGCGCATCGAGTCACGCCCGAGCCGGCTGCGGCCGTGGGACTACATCTTCTTTCTCGATGTCACGGGCCACTACGACGACCCGGCGATGCAGGCCGCGCTCAAGGAACTGAGCCGGAAGTGCCCGCTGGTGAAGTGGCTGGGGAGCTACCCGGTGGCGAAGCGGTAGGGGGACCGCCGGCCGGCCGGCCGCGGCCCGGCGGCGAGCGCCGGCCCAACGGGGGCAGAGGGCCAATTTGGACTCGGCACCATCGCGGGCCTGCGGTTTGATGGACCGGTGCGAGCCCTGAAAATCCTTTTCGTCAGTCCCGAGGTCGAGCCGTTCGTCAAGGTGGGCGGACTGGCAGACATGGTGGGCGCCCTGCCCAAGGAACTGGCGGCGCTCGGCCACGATGTGCGCATCGTCTGCCCGGCCTACGGCTCGGTGAAACGCGTCGGCGAGTGGCGGCCGCTGCCGGAGCCGCTCGGGGTGGATGTCGGGGTCGCCGCGCTGTGGGCCCGCACATGGGAGGCCGCGCTGCCCGGCGCGGCGGTGCCGGTATATTTTCTGGAGAACAATGATTTCTTTGGCGCGCCCGAGGTTTATGACAGCCCGTGGGGCTCGCGCGAGGACAACGACCTGCGCTTCGCGTTCCTGTCGCGCGGTGCGCTGGCGCTTTGCCAGCAGCTGGGCTGGATCCCCGACGTGGTGCATGGCCACGACTGGACGACCGGCCTGCTGCCGGTGATGCTCAACACCACGCTGCGCGACACGCCGCTCGGGCAGGCCGCGACGGTGTTCACGATCCACAATCTCGAGCACCAGGGCTACGTGCCGACCCGCGTGATCGACTTTGCGCGCCTGCCCTGGGGCGAATTTCACCGCGACCAGCTCATCATCGGCGGCGGGGTGAACCTGATGAAGACGGGGCTTTTTCACTCGACCAAGCTCACCACCGTCAGCCCGACTTATGCCGGGGAGATCAAGACCCCGGCCAACGGCTTCGGGCTCGATCCCGTGCTGCGGTTCCGCGCCGGCGACCTCGTCGGCATCGTCAACGGGATCGACGATGTCTCGTGGGATCCCGCGACGGACCGGGCCCTCCCGGCGAACTACTCGGCGGCGGACCTCACGGGCAAGGCGGCGTGCAAGGCGGCGTTGCAGGCGCATTTCGGCCTCGAGGTGGATCCCGGCATCCCGCTCTTCGGCGTGGTGTCGCGGCTCGCGGCGCAGAAGGGCCTCGACCTGCTGGCCGACGCACTGCCGCACATTTTGGACCGGATGAAGGTGCAGGTCGTGCTGCTCGGCAGCGGCGAGGCCGCGCTCGAGGGGGCCTTCAAATGGGCGATGCAGGCCTACCGGGGGCGCTTCGGTGCGCATCTCGGTTTCGACGGCAAGCTCGCGCGGCGCATCCAGGCCGGCTGCGATTTCTTCCTGATGCCGAGCCGGGCCGAACCCTGCGGGCTCACGCAGATGTATGCCATGCGCTACGGGACGCTGCCGGTCGTGCGCGCCACCGGCGGGCTGGTGGACACCGTGGAAAACTTCGTGGAAGGGCAGGGGCGGGGCACGGGTTTTGTTTTCCACGATGCGACCGCCCCCGCGATCTTGCACACGGTTGGCTGGGCCTGCGCCACCTACTACGACCGGCCGGGGGAGTTCAGGGGCTTGCAGCAGCGCGCCATGGCGCAGGATTTTTCGTGGCGGCGGAGCGCGGCGGCCTACGTCCAGACCTACGCCTGGGCCATCGAGCGCCGCACGGGCCGCGCGCCGGAGTGAGGCCCTCGTTGTAACCCGTCACCCCAGCGGCCCGTCCTATCTATATCCCCATGAAACGTGCCGTCGCCATGCTCCTGCCGGGACTCTTTTTCATCGGCGGGACCGTGGGCAGTTTGCGCGGCGGGGAAGGCGACTGGCAAGGTCTGCTGGGCAATTCGCCCTTCGGCCAGAAGACCGCCGCCCCGCTCGTGGGGGTGCCGGGCGACCTGGAGTTTCGCGGTTTGGTCCAGGAAGAGAGCGTGCTGCTCGTCAACCTTTACAATCCCGCGACCAAGACCGCCCAGTGGGTGCCGTTGCTCGGCCGGGCTCCGGGGTTGGAAGTGCAGGCCTACGATGCCGCCACCGGCCGGCTGCGGATCACGCAGGACGGCCGCGTGCTGACCCTGTCCCTGAAGGAGGCCCGCGTCGCGCTCGTGAGCAACACGGCATCGCTGCAATTGACGGACCAACCGGCCCCGGAGGCGGCCGACCTGCCTGAGTTCATGCGCAACCTGCCGCCGGAGGCGCGCCAGATGCTGCAGGAGGTCCACCGGCGCCGGGCGCTCCGCCCGCCCTTTCCGGGGACCGAGGCCGACCCGCCGGCTGAGCCGGCGGCGCCCGCCAATCGCTGACCTGCGCCCCTGGCACCCGATTAACGCTCCGTTCACCAATATGTCGCTCGACGGCGTTATTTTCCCCGCCTAGCTTCCCGCCCGTCACCCCAACTCCATGGTCCGCCTCCCCCGCCTGGTTTTCCTTGTCACGCTGCTGGCCGCCCGGCTGCCGGCGCAGCCCGTCTCGCCCGACACCACGTTGAGCGCCGACGACCACGCCTCGCGTTTCCTCGCCCAGGCGACCTTCGGGCCGACGACCGAGGCCATCACCGAACTGCGCAACCTGGGCTATGATTACAACACCTGGATCGACCGCGAGGTGGCGAAACCGGTCACGCTCGCCGCGCCGCTCGTGGTGAGCGCCTTCGCGGCCGGCCAGATCACCACGATCACCAACGCCCACAACCGGCGCGCGCGGAACCAGGTGATGCTTTCCGCCGGCGACCAGCTCCGGCAGCGCGTCGCCTATGCGCTGAGCCAGATCTTTGTCATCTCGGACAACATCGCCGCCATCAGCAACGCCAACGAGGGGTCTTCCAGCTATTACGACATGCTCGCGCAGGGCAGCTTCGGCACTTTCCGCCAGCTGCTGCTCGATGTGACGCGGCACCCGATGATGGGGCGCTACCTGACCCATTACCGCAACCGCAAGGCCAACCCCGTCACCGGCACCCGGCCCGACGAGAACTACGCCCGCGAGGCGATGCAGCTCTTCACCGTCGGCCTCTACCGGCTCAACCAGGACGGCACCTACCAGTCGGTCGTCAACGGTCGCGCCGCGGAATCCTACACCAACGACCAAATCACCGATTTCGCCCGCGTCTACACCGGCTTCACCGACGAGGACAACAACCCGAACGCGGTCGGTACCGGCACCGGCCAGACGGATTTTCCGCGGGTCAGCGCACAGACCTACACCGGCGCCATGAAGATGTGGAACCCCCAGCACGACACCGGGGCCAAGACCCTCCTCAGTTATCCCGGCGTGCGCAAGCAGGTGCTCCCCGCCGGGCAGACCGGCCTGCAGGATGTGAGCGACGCCGTCGACAACCTCGTCGAACACCCCAACACCGGTCCGTTCATCGGCCGGTTGCTTATCCAGCGCCTCGTGACCTCCAACCCGTCCAACGCCTATGTCGGCCGCGTCGCGGCCGCCTTCGCCAACAACGGCCGGGGCCAGCGTGGGGACATGGTGGCGGTCATCAAGGCCATCCTCCTTGACCAGGAGGCGCGCAACCCCGCCTTCCTCGTGGATCCGCAGCACGGCAAGCTCCGCGAGCCTTTTCTCCGCGTCACCCACCTGCTCCGCGCCTTCCGCTACACGGTCAGCGGCACTTTCCTGACCCATGACTTTGGCGCCGCCGTCAGTGAGACCACGCTGGGCCAGTATCCGCTCTCTTCCCCGTCGGTGTTCAACTTCTACTCGCCCGACTACGAGCCGTCCGGCGCCATCGGCAAAGCCGGTCTCGTGGCACCCGAGTTCCAGATCCTGAACACCGTGTTTGGCATCACCCTGCCCAACAATCTCTACAATTTCATCCACAATGCGAGCGTCGGCAATTTCAGCCTCGACCTCGGCCCGCAGGCGGCGCTGACCGACAACCCCGCCGCGCTGGTGGACAACCTCGACCTCCTGCTCACCCACGGCACGCTCAGCAGCGCCACCCGCGCCAGGGTCATCACGGCGGTCAACGGCGTGACCACCGCCATGGTGCCCGCGGGCAGCACGCTCGCCCTGACCAAGGCCCGGGTCGCCATCTACCTCGTCGCCATCTCGCCGGATTACGCCGCGCTCAAATAAGCCCGCCATGAGTTTCACCCCCGGATCCCGCCCCCTCAGCCGCCGCGAGTTCATCGGCCAGGCCAGTTGCGCCGGGGTCGGCTCGACCGCGCTGTTCTCGACGTTGCTCACGCTGCGCCTGGCCAACTCCCTCGCGGCCCAGACCGCCCCCGCCGGCAGCGACTACCGCGCGCTCGTGTGCCTCTTCCTCTCGGGCGGCAATGATTCCTTCAACATGCTCGTGCCCACGAGCAACGGCGAATACGAGGCCTACGCCAAGGTGCGGGGCAACCTCGCGCTCGCGAAGGACACCCTGCTTCAGGTCACCCCCGGCAACCTCGGCGGGCGCACGCTCGGCATCCACCCGTCGATGACCGAGGTGCGCGACCTCTTCACCGCCGGCAAGCTCGGCTTTGTGTCCAACGTCGGCTCGCTCATCCGCCCGATGACGCTGGCGGACTACAAGGCCAGCCGTTACCTGCCGGTCTCGCTCTACTCGCACGCCGACCAGATCAAGCAGTGGCAGACCTGCATTCCCGACCAGCGCACCGCCATCGGCTGGGGCGGCCGCGCCGCCGACATCATCAAGTCGCTCAACGGTCCGAGCCTCGTCTCGATGAACATCTCGCTGTCGGGCCAGAGCGTGTTCCTCACCGGCCAGCAGGCGTTCACCTACGCGGTCAGCTCCTCCGGGGCCACGGCCCTCACCGGCTACAGTCCCACGGCGGTCAACAACCTCACGGCCATCCGCTCCAAGGGCGTGGACAACGTCGTCGACCAGACCTACCGCAACCTGTTCGAGGAAACTTACGCCGACAGCACGCGCGGCGCGATCGACTCCTACTACGAGTTCTCCACCGCCCTCAGTGGCATCACGCTGGCCACGGCGGTCCCCACGGGCAATTCCCTCGCCACCAGCCTCTCGATGGTCGCCAAGATCATCGCGGCCAACGCGAAGTTCGGCGCGCGCCGGCAGATCTTCTTCGTGCAGCTCGGCGGCTGGGACCACCACGACGAGGTCATCAACAACCAGCTCACGATGCTGCGCACCGTCAGCCAGGCCGTGGGGTTTTTCTCCAGCGCGCTCACCGAGATCGGCATGGCGGACAAGGCCACGCTGTTCACGGCCTCGGACTTCGGCCGCACGCTTACCTCCAACGGCAACGGCTCGGACCACGCCTGGGGTGGCAATCACATGGTCATGGGCGGCGCCGTGGGCGGCGGCAAGGTCTACGGCGATGCTGCCGGCGGCTATTACCCCGACCTGCGAAACCTGGCGGCGATCGACACCGGCCAGGGCCGGCTCATCCCCGGCGTGGCGGTGGATGAATACGCCCGCGACCTGCTCAGCTGGTTCGGCATCAGCAGTGGCAACATGGACTATGTGCTCCCGGCCTTCAGCAGCCGCTTCGGTGGCCGGCCCGAGTTGGGGATATTTTCCGCCGCCAGCAGTGCTCCGGCGGCGCCCAGTGCGCCGGCCACGCCGGCCCCCGCGACCGGCACGAGCACCGGGTCCTCTTCGGGCGGCGGGGGTGGCGGGGCCCCGAGCACCGTTTTTCTGGGCGCCTTGGGCGCCTTGGCGCTGGCGCGCCTGCGCCAGAAACGCATGGCCCGGCAGAAAGCCGAGGCCCAGGCGGCGGAAGGGCCGGCCCCGGGGTAGGGCGCGGGCTCCGCTCCGCCCGTCTTTGACCGCCCGGAACGTAACCCCGGGGAAAAGGTCTCGTCATACACTATCCGGGGACCTCATTCTTCCGTCCCGGCGCCAACCCATGAACCACCTCTTCCTTCCCCGACTTGTGCTCCTGCTGGCCGGACTGCCCGGGCTGCTCGGCGCGGCGGACTGGCAGGCGTTGACGGGCAATTCCCCGTTCGGCGTCGCCGCCCCGGCCGCGGCGAGCACGGCGGCGGGTGATCTCGAGTTTCGCGGCGTGGTCCAGGAAGAGGACATTTTTCTGGTCAACCTCTATAATCCCGCGACCAAGACCTCGCAATGGGTGGCCGTCAACGGCCAGGCCCCGGGCCTGGAAGTGAATTCCTACGACGCCAGCTCCGACAAGGTGCAGATCACGCAGGCCGGCCGTCCGCTCACGCTGCCCCTCAAGCAGGCCCGGGTCGCCCTGGTCGCCCTGGTCGCCGCCGCCGCGGTCCCGGCCGGCGGCACGGCAGCGAATGCTGAGAATGAAACCAGCAACGGCGTCAGTCCCGAGGACCGCCGGGCCCAGATCCGCGACATGATCCGCGCCCGGTTGGAGAACAGCCCGAACGGCGAGCCTTCGCCGCTCATGCGCAACCTGCCGCCCGAGGCCCAGGCCATGATCGAGGAATTTCGCCGCCGCCGCGCGGAAGGCCGCGGGGGCAACGGCGGGACCGACGCCCAGGTCCAGGGCCAGACGTCCGGCCAAAACCAGGGGTCCGGCCAGCGGCAGCGCCGGGAGCGTCCCCAGAACTGATTTTATTATGAAGCGTTCCTCCCTGCACTTTCCCCGCCACCGGCGCCGGGCGTTCACCCTCCTCGAGATCCTCGTCGTGCTGGCCATCATCGGCCTGCTGGTCGGACTGGTCGTGAGCAACACCGACAAGATCTTCGGCCAGAGTCAGGAGGCCATCGCCAAGATCTTTGTCCGCGATTCACTGAAGACCCCGCTCGTGCGCTATCGCATCGACCTGGGCGACTACCCGGCCACCAACGAGGGCCTCGCCGCGCTCATCGTCGCGCCCGGCACCGCCGACAAGTGGCGCGGCCCCTACCTCGACGTCACCGGCGGCAAACTGCCCGCCGATCCCTGGGGCCAGCCCTATGAATATCGCTACCCCGGCGTGAAGAACCCGGGGGGCTACGACCTTTATTCCAAGGGCCCGGACAAGGTGGCCGAGACCGCCGACGACATCGGCAACTGGTGATGGCTAGCCGCAGCGCCATCCGGGGCCTGCAACGCACGAAGGCCTTTTCACTGCTGGAGATCCTGGTGGTGCTCGCCCTCTTCGGGCTCATCTCGGCGCTGCTCATCGGCGGCAGCTCCGCGCTGCTGCGGGCGGTCACGACGGACGATGCCCAGAACACCACGCTCAACGCCATCGCCGCCGCGCGCCACGGCGCGGTGCTGACCGGCCGCACGCTCGAGCTCACCTACGACGACAAGGCCCGCGTGCTCAGCTGGGGCGAGGGTCGCGCCGCGCTCGCCGGCGGGGAGATCCTGCGCCTGCTGCCACCGGTGCGCACCTCCGCGATCCTGGTCGGCGGCCAGCTCGTCGAGTCGTCGCTGGCCCGGGTGCGCTTTTATGCGGACGGCACCTGCGATCCCTTCCGGGTCGAGTTCGTGCGCGACCAGACCAGCCGGATTTTGGCGCTGGACCCGTGGACCTGCACCGTGCTTTCCCCCGAGGCCTCGCCGGGGCACCGTTGAGATGAGGACGAGAGCAAAATCTTCCTGGGCTGAAGGCGGGACCAGCAGTCCCGCGAGGCCTGGACTGCGCGGCCGGCCACCCGCGGGACGGCTGGTCCCGCCTCCCTTCTCGCGATGCGCCTTCACCTTCCTCGAGGTCATGGTGGCGCTGGTCATCTTCGCCTTCTCGGGGCTCGTGCTCGCCTCCTCCTACGTCAACGTCCTCAACGCCCACCAGGCCGCGCTGCACCGCGACGACCATGCGACCGATCTGCGGCTCGTGCGCGAGGCGCTGGGCGCCGAGCCGTCGGCCGACAAGCTCGCCGCGTGGAACGAGCTTACGCTGCCCGACGACCGCTCCGCGCGCTGGAAGGCGACGCTCGCCGCCACGGAGATCGCCGACCTCTTCGACGTGACGCTGGAGATCGAGCTGACCGAGGCCGACGGCAACAAGCGGTTGGCGATCAGCGAATCCTTGCGCCTGCTCCGCCCGACCTGGTCGCAACCCGCCGACCGTGAGACCCTGCGGGCCGCCGCCCGCAGCAAGCTTGCCAAGCGGACCTACCAATGAAGCCGTGGGTGAATGAATGGTGGAGGGCCCATCTCCTGATGGGCCGTGGCCGGTCGGGTGACCGGCCCTCCAGAAAGTCAGCGGCCTTCACCCTTATCGAGGTTTTGCTCGCGCTGGCGCTGTTGGCGGCGCTGCTGATGGCCATCAGCCAGTTCGTGTTCAACATCACGGAGGTCTGGACGAAGAACCAGGACCAGTTCGTCTTCGTGCAGCACACCCGCGCCGTCACCCGGCACCTCGACGAGCTCCTGCAGACGGCGGTCGCCAGCGCCCGGGGCAGCTCGCCCGCCGCCGGAGCGCCCGCGGGTGCGGAGATGAAGACGCCGGAAGGCAGCACCGCCGACTTGCTCAGTTTCGACCTGCCGGTCGGCGACCGCCTCTTTGTCTGGCCATCCACGCCTTTGCCCGAGGTGCAGTGCGCGCTCGCCTGGCGCGAGCAGGACGGGTTGGTCCTCTACTGGAAGTCCCGCCTCGAGACCGATTTTGCCGACGTCAACCCGCGCATGGCGGTGCTGTCACCCTTCGTGACGTCGCTGACCTACGACTACTTCGACCCCACGACCGACACGTGGTCGACCGAGGCGACCTTGCAGAAGGATTCCTCCGGCAATTTCGAGGCGCCCCGGCGCATCCGGATAAAATTCAAGCGCAAGAACCAGGAGCTGGAGGAAACCATCATCATCCCCGTGACCCAGGAGGGGCTGCCGGCCTACTGACATGAAGCGAGCGCCGCATCTTTCTCCGTGGCGGCGGGACTATCAGTCCCGCGAGGCCTGCGCTGCGCTGCCGGAACCCGGCGGGACTCATCGTCCCGCCTCCCTTCGGGCAAAACGGTCCCGCGGCTCCGTCATCATCGTCGTGCTCGTCACGCTGTTGTTCGCGTCGCTGCTGCTGACGCGCCTCATCGAGACCAGCAGCACCGACCTGCTCATCGCCATGCGCGTGGCGGACCGTGACCGGCTGCGGGCGGACGCCCATGGCGCGATGGAGACGGTGCTCGCGGCGCTGATGGACTTCCGCACGGTGGACGGCGGGCTCTATGCGCCCACCCAGGGGTGGGAGGACCCGCTCGGCTATGCCGGCTATGTGCCCCGGGAGGGGGTGACCATGGCGGTGGCCTTCGAGGACGAGAGCGCCAAGCTTGCGCTGCCGCGCATCAATTTCGACACGTTGAACACGCTGCTCGTCCAGCTTGGCCTCACCGTGCCCGATGCCGCGCGGGTGGCCGATGCGATGTTTGTCTGGATGCACAGCGGCCATCTCGCGGCCGAGTCCGCGACGAGCGCGACCGTCTATGAGCGCGGCGACCCACCCTCGGCGCCGCCGCTGCGTTCCCTGCGTTCGTTTGACGAACTCGCGGGCATCGCGGTCGCGAAGGATTTTTTCTATGACCCCGACGGCAGGCCGAGGCCGCTGCTGGCAGATTTCATGGCGGCCGTGTCGCTCTACCAGTTCAACACCACCAACCTCAACTCCGCCCCGGCCCCGGTGCTTGCCGCCACCGGTTGGGACACCACGCAGGCGGAGGCCCTGCAGAAATATCTCACCACGCCGGTGAGCGCGACAAAGTCGCGGCCCTATGTCCGCTCGCTCACGGAGGCGCAGCGGCAGGTGGGCAACGCCGCCGGTCGCAACCTCGGTGCGCAGATCCAGCTGCTCCGCATCATTGTGACGGCCCGGCAGGGCGCCGCGCAGATGAAGCTGTCCGCTCTCGTCACCTGGGCGGGGCAGGCCTCATTCCCGGCATCGGTCGCCGCCAACCCCGGCGGCACGACCCCTGCAACCAAGCAGCCCGTCCGGGCGACTTCCCCGGCTCAGCCCCAGAATGCCGCCGCCAGCGCGAATACATTGCGGTATCCCTATACCCTGTTAAGCCTCACCGAAACCAGTCTTCCCGATCCCCCGCCCGATGCGCCTGCTGCCTAATTTCAAGCTCAAATCCCCCGTCGCGGCACACTTTGTCCCGTCCGACCGGTTCTTCCTGCGCTTCGTGCCGCTGGCGCCCGATCTGCCCGCGCTCGCCCAGGCCGAGCTTGCACTGGAAGGCCTCGCGCCGTTTCCGCCGGCCCAGCTCTACTGGGGCTGCTGCGTCGCGCCGGATCACGCCTCGGCGCTGGTCTACGCCGCGCACCGTCGCCGTTTCACGGCGGAGGAAACCGCCAAGTGGGAGCGAGCCGAGCTCGTCGTGCCGGACCTGCTGGCCCTCTTGGGTGCCGCCCCGGCCGGCCCCGCTCTCCTGGTCTTGACGGGTGAGAGGAGCCTGGGCGGCGCCGCCTGGGACGGCCAGGCCGCCTGGCCCGTCGCCGTGCACGCCCGGGATTTTGGCGCGGCACCGTCCGAGGATAACCGCCGGCAATTCGCCGCCGAGCTGGCCGCCAAGGCCCGGCTGAAGGACGCGCCCGTCACCTATCTCACCGAGGCACCCCGCGCCCGGCGCGAGGGCGACCGGCTGGTGCTCGAACTGGACGGGGCCGACGCCGCTATGCCGGCGGCCCTCTCGCTGGCGCGTGCCGACCAGAACGCGCTCGACGTCCGCGACCGTGATTTTTTGGCCAAGCGCCGGCGCAACCAGAACCGTGGCGAGCTCATCTGGCGCGTGCTGCTCGGGGGAGTGGCGGTCGCGGCGGGTGCCGCCGCCGCCGATGCCGGCGCCCTGAGTGTCGGTCTGTACCACCGCGTGGAACGCCGGCAGATCGAGCTGCAGGCGCCGCTGGTGCAAAAATTGGAGACCGCCCACGGGCTCACGAGCCGCATCGACGAGCTGACCCACCGCCGCCTGCGCTTTTTTGAGATGCTCGCGGCCATCAACGCGTCGCGACCGGGCTCCATCCAGTTCAACCGCACCGGCACCAGCGGGCGCAACGCGCTGGAGATCGAGGCCCAGACCGGCAGTGCGGATGATGTCGGCCGCTACGAGACGTCCCTGCGCGCGCTGCCGGGCCTGGAAAAGGTCGAGGTGCGTGACCTCCGCGCCCGTGACGGCGTGACGACCTTCGGCCTTTCGGTCGCCTTCAAGCCCGAAGCCACCCCCGGAGGTGTCCCGTGAGACACTGGTTCCACCGCGGCCGCCGCCGCGAACAGATCCTGGTCACGACCTTTGTGATCTTGGGCGCGCTGATCTGGCTGTCCAGCGCGGCCGGCCGCCTGCGGACCCACTGGGATGCCTGGCGCTCGGCCCGCGCCGAACTCGCCACCCAGCAGCTCTGGCTCGACCGCCAGCAGGAAATCGAGGCCTCGTCCGTCGCGGCCGTCCGCAACCTCGACCCCGCGCGGACCTTCGACGCCACGAAACTCGTCGCCACGGTCACTTCGCTCGCCAGCGGTGCCGGCCTGACGCCCACCATCGACTCGCCGGTGACGCAGCGCACGCCGCAGTTCGCCTACCACAATATCAAGGTGACCTTCCGTCGTGCCAACCTGCCGGCACTCCTGAATTTCTACGACGAGCTCACCAAGCAGGCGCCCTATTTGAATCTGGAGTCCATGGCCCTGCAGACCGACCGCGCCGCCGCCGGCGCGCTCAACGTGACCCTGCAGATCTCGGCCACGCAGATTGTGAAGTCTTGAGGGGCGCCAACTGATGGGCGGGCCCAACTCCGGCTGGGCCGCGGTTCAGCCGGAGCTGACCCTCCAGGGCCACACGGAACGCTTACAGCCGGAAGCTCGCGCTGACTTGGAAAAGCGCGGTGACGATTGCGTAGGCCAGAAACGCGACGAAGCCAAAGGTCAGGAAAAGCACGGTGCCGGACAGCAGGCGGGTGGCGTTCTGCAGGCGGCGGGTGAGAGCCACCTGGTAGGATTGCGCGATCTGGCGGAGGCTGGGGGCGAGGTGACCGGTCTGCTCGCCGACGGCGAGGCGGTCGAGAAAGAGCGGCGGGATCAGGTTCGTGCGTTGCAACGAGGCGCAGAGGCCCGCGCCCTCGATCACGCGGTCGGTGGCCTCGTGGAGGATTTCCTGCACCTTGGTGTTGTCCACCGCCCGCTCGGTCAGGCGCAGCGCCTCGGCGGTCGTCACCCCGTTCTCGATCAGCACGGCGAGCGTGTGGGCAAAATTGAGGATGGCGGCTTGGATCACGAAATCCCGCACCACCGGCAGGCGCAGCAGCCAGGCGTCGGACTGTTTGCGTCCGTCCGGGGTCAGCCGCCAGCGGAGGAAGAATGCGACGCCGAGGAAGGCCGCCACGGCGATGAACGGGCCGGCGTAGAGGATAAAGTGTGAGCCGTTGACCAGCAGCCGCGTGGCGAAGGGCAGCTGGCCGCCGAGCGAGCCGAGCAGCGTCTGCAGGCGCGGCACGAGGAAGAACAGCAAAAACAGCACGACGCCGCCGCCGAGGAAGCAGATGAACGCCGGGTAGGCGAGGGTCGCGAGGAATTTCTGGCGCAGGTCGCGTTGCTCCGTGAAATGCTGGATGAGGCGCGCGAGCACCTCCTTCAAGTTGCCGGTGGCCTCGCCGGCGGCGATGAGGTTGACGGTCTGCCGGTCGAACACGGCCGGATGCCCGCCCATGGCCTGCGACAGGGTGCTGCCTTCGCCCAGCCGGGCCCAGAGCGCGGCGCAGAGTGATTTCAATTTAGGCTCCTGCAGCCGCACCGCGAGCAGCCGCACCGCCTCGCCGGCGGAGAGCCCGGCGTTGATGAGGTCCACGAGGGCCTCGAGGAACGGCAGGCGTTCCTTGGGGCTCAGGCGCCGCGCGGTGATGGCGGCGGCGGAGCCGGCCGCGGGTCGCCGCACACTGCCTTCCTCGTCGAGTCGCACCACCTGCAGCCCGCGCGCCTGCAGCACGTGCAACGCTTCGCGCCGCGAAAAGGCGTCGAGCTTGCCCTCGGTCGGCGCGGTCGAGCCGGCGGCGCGGGCGGTGTAAGTGTAGCGGGGCATGAGGCGGACAGTTTTAGGGGGTAAGGTTTAAGCTGTAAGGTTCATTAAAACTTAAACCTTCAAGCTTACAGCTGCTCTATCACTCCCCGCTCGTGCTGATCGTGCGCAGCAGTTCCTGGAGCGAGGTGTGGCCGGATTTCACGCGATCCCAGCCGGACTGCTGCAGTGTCCGCATGCCGTGCTGCCGGGCGAGATGACCGAGCGCCTTGCTGGACTCGCGGCGGACAATCAGATCGTGCAGCAGCTTGGGCTGCAAAATCTCGAACAGACCGATGCGGCCGCGGAAGCCGGTCTGGCGGCAGCTGCGGCAGCCGACGGGTTCGCCGAGTCCGGTGATGCCGTCGGCCTCGGCGGGATCGAGCTGCAGCGAGTCGAGGGTCGTGCGCAGGGCGGTCTGGTCGACGGGCACCTGCTTCGTGCAATCCGGGCAAAGCCGGCGCACCAGGCGCTGGGCGATGACGAGCTCGACGGCGGAGGCGACGAGGAAGGGCTCGACGCCCATGTCGGTCAGGCGCGTGAGGGCGCCGGGGGCGTCGTTGGTGTGGAGCGTGGAGAAGACCAGATGGCCGGTGAGCGAAGCGCGGATGGCGATCTCGGCGGTGTCGAGGTCGCGGATTTCGCCGACCATGATGACATCGGGGTCCTGGCGCAGGACGTGGCGCAGGGCGCTGGCAAAGGTCAGGCCGATTTCCGCGTGGGTCTGCATCTGGTTGGCGCCGGGCACCTCGTACTCGATCGGGTCCTCGATGGTGACGATGCGCAGGTCGGAGGAGTTGATTTTCCGCAGAAACGCGTTGAGCGAGGTGGACTTGCCGGAGCCGGTCGGTCCGGTGACCAAAATGAGGCCGTGCGGGTAATCCAAGACCTTGACGATGACGGCCTGCTCCTCGGGCGTGAGGCCGATGCCGTCCATCGTGTAGGCCATCTTGCGCTGGTTGAGCAGGCGGAGGCTCACGCTCTCAGCGTAGATGGTCGGGATGGTGGAGACGCGGATGTCGAGCGCGGCGCCGTTGCTACGGAAGTCGATGCGCCCGTCCTGGGGCAGGCGTTTTTCGGAAATGTTCATGCGCGCCATGATCTTCAGGCGCGAGATGATGGCGTCCTGGAAGCGCAGGAGGTTTTCCGGCAGCGGCACGGGGACCAGCAGGCCGTCGACGCGGTAGCGGATGGTGAGCTGGCCCTCCTGCGGCTCGAAGTGGATGTCGGTGGCGCTTTCCGTGACGGCCTGCGCGATGACGTCGGTGACGAAGCGGACGACGGCAGCATCCGCGTCGGCCTCGAGTTCCTGTCCGGTCGTGGTGGGAGCGAGGCCCAGGTCGTCGGCATCGTCGAGGCTGCCGGAGCCGACGCCGTAGTTCTCGTTGATCAGCTGCGCCACGCGGTCGGCCGGGGCCAGATGCCAGGTGAGCGGGCGCGGCGTAAAGGTGGCGATCCAGTCGGCGATGGTGGCGTTGGGCGGCCAGGGAGTGGCGAGGTTTAGGCCTGAGGCCTGAGGGCCGAGGCCTGAGGCGGGAGCCGGGGGCAGCACCGGCACGACCTGGAACTCGTGGGCGAGGCGGGCGGGGAAGGCTTCGAGGGCCTCGGGGTCGATCTGTGGGGCCTCGAGGACGGGCAGGCCGGTGACCGCGGCGAGGGCGGCGAGGGCGCCGCCCTCGGACAAACCGAGGCCGGAGGCGAGGAGGGCGAGGCGTTTTTCGCGCACACTCTCGACCAGGGATTTTTGCGCCGGCTCCGGCAGACGGTCAGCCAGCGGGGCGGGCAGGGCGTCGTCCATCATCACTTGGGGGGGGCGGTCAGGGCTTCGGCGGGCAGTTTGATCCGGAGGGCGGAGCGCACCGCGTCCCGCTGCGGGCTGTTCTGCAGGCGCTCCATGGCCTCGTTGTTGTCCGTCGGGGTGTTGGTCAGCACATAGGGCCGGAGGAAAAAGACGAGGTCGGTGCGCGTGTCCTCGCGGCTGCGCTTGCCGAAAAGATCGCCGATGATCGGGATGCCGGCGAGGCGGCTGGTGGATTTGGTCTGGGCCTTGCGCTGGAGTCCGCCGAGGACGACAATCTCGCCACTGGCGACGCTGACGAAGGAATTGGTGGTGCGGCTGCCGATGATGGGCTGGGCGTTGCCGTCGATGGTGATCTCCCCGAGGATGTCGTTCACCTCCTGCTTGATGTCGAGCTGCACGGAGCCGTCCTTGCCGATGAGCGGCTTCACGGTGAGGTTGATGCCGATGTCCTTGTAGGTGACGTTGCTTGAGTAGCCGGTGCCAAAGTTGCCACCTGTGTTGCCGGTATTGCCGGTGTTCTGGTAGCTGGTGATGACGGGGCGCGACTCGCCGACGAAGAGAGTGGCCTCCTTGTTGTGGGTGGTGAGGATGTTGGGGACGGAGAGGATGTTGGTGTTGGACTTGCGCGGCGTGGTGCTGAGGTTGAGGGTGGCGGCGAGGTCGCGGGTGCCGGTGGTGGCGTTGCGGGTCAGGGTGCCATCGCTGACCGTGATGCCCGGCATACTGCCGGAAAAGCCGACGAGCTTGTTGGCCTGCACGGTCAGGCCGAGGGCCTCGATGCCGGTGGTGGCGGCGTCAGTGAGCGAGATCTCGGCGATGACGACCTCGATGCGGACCTGGGCGAGGAGGACGTCGAGCTGGTCGATGATGTCCTTGATGAGGCGGAGATCGTCAACGGTGCCGGAGATGATCAGGGAGTTGCTGCGGTCCTCGGCGACGATGGTGAGGATGGTGCTGAACTGCTGCGGGGCGGATTCGCTCACGGCGCCCGGGGCGCTGCCGGCCAGTTGGCTGAGCCGGGCCTGGGCGGCGGCGAGGGCGGCGGCCTGAGCGGTATTCGGGTTGGCGGGCTGGTTGGCGTTGGCCTGATTCTGGTTGTTGCGGTTGGCGGCATTGCGGGCGTTGGCCTGGTTCTGCGTGGCTTGGTTGGCGGTGCGGGCGGCGGTGTTCTGGCCCGAGACGAGCGTGCTGAGCACCGTCGCGATATCGGTGGCGGTGGCGTGCTTCAGCGCAATGACCTCCTGCCGCGTGCTCGACTCGCCCACGGTGTCGAGCCGGGCGATCAGGTCGTCAAAGAGGGGAAACTGCCGCGGGTCGCTGAGCAAAATGATCTGGTTGGTGCGGTCGTCGGCCTGGAACGACGTGCCGGTGCCGAGCTGCGTTGCGCTGGCGCCGGTGAGGATGCCCTGGAGCTTGGTGACGAGCTCGCTGGCCGTGGTGTTCGCGACCTTGTAGAACTTGGGGGTCAGGCCGGACAGCGCCGGCTGGTCGAGCTGGGCGAGGAGCGTCTCGATGCGCTGGAGGTTGCTGACGGTGTCGGTGAGGAGCGCGGCGTTGGCTTTCTCGAAGAGGAGCGGCGGGCTGGCGGCGGCGGGATTGAGCAGGCCGGCGATCTGGGGCATGAACTCGCCGACGCGGAGGAATTTCAACGTGAAGACCTTTTGGGCGAGGTGGCCGCTGGGGGGCAGGCCCAGGGTGGAGCCCTCGATGAAGTCGGGCGCCTCGGTGCGCGCGGTGTTGAGCGGGGTGACCTTGAGGAATTTGTCGCCAAGCGGGGTGACGCCGATGCCGTTCAAGGAGAGTAAGGTCTCGAGGGCGTGCATCGCCTCCTGTCTCGTGACCTTCTGGTTGAGTGAGAAGGAGAGGGAGGTGGCGGGCAGGCCGGCGGGGCGGAGCACGGCGCGGCCCGACCAGCGCTCGAGCATCTCCAGGGCGGCGTCGACGGTGATGTCGCCAAACTTGATCGGCCCGACGGTGGCCTCGGCGGCGCGGGCGGGGGCGGGGCTGGCCGGGGCGGGGACGGCGGGCGGTTGCTGGGCATAACCGGTGACGGCCAGCAACAGGAGGGAAAGGGCGGCGCCAAGGCGCAGGCGGGAAGGGGACATGGCGGAGATTGGTGGGGTCAGGACGGTCGGGCGGGTTCGGCGCCGGGTGAATTCGCTGGGTTCCAATGGAGAGGCATGTGACGCCGGGGGCAATGCGAAGTTTCCAGTAGGAAGAAGGACAGCAGGGCGCCGGCCCGGTTCAATACCGGTCCATGACCTGCCACATGACCCAACTGAGGCCCAGGCTGAAGATGATGAGCCCCGCCAGGCCGAAGACGACCGTTATCACGGAGATGCCACTGAGCCAGACTGCGCCCAAAATCGCGAGGTTGCCCCCGACCAGGAGGAGCCAGAATTCGCGCTTCCGGCGGGACTTGATTTCCTTGATCTCCACCACGTCCCGGCCGGCCTTCCTTTCCACGGTGCGGTTCTGCTGCAAGATGGACATGACGTCATTGGGGTCGTCCGCCCGGGGCGCGGCGGTGGGGCGCGGCGCCGGCGCCGGGTGGCCCGCCATCACCGCCAGCTCCTTGGCGGTGGGCATCGCCGGCTGTCCCGGGGTGAGCGGATTGTCCCGTTGGAACACGCGGTCCTTGAAGCCATAATCCTTGCGCGGCGGGTCGGGGGAATCCATGGCGCCACGATGCCGGGGTTGGGGGAGGTTTCAAGCTATCCCCGGGCTAACCAGCGGCTTTAGTTCAAGTTATGGCGTCAGAATAAGGCCAGAGTTGGCTTGCCGCGTGCGGTGACGTACGGCACTTTTCAGTCGCATCAGACGGCCGGGGCCAAGGCGGTTGGATGCGACAAATACCCAATTATCCGGCCGACTCATCGAACCGATGAGTCGGGCCTGTGTATTGTCTATGTCTAAAATTCATGCAACCGATTATCCCGCTCACCTTGTTCCAATAATGAGAGCAGGGCGTGGGCTGTTGTTCAGTATCGCCGGCTTTCTGGCGCTCGCGTCGGCGGGACGGGCGCAGTGGTCGTTCAGCTCATTAAATCCGCCCGGTGCGACCGGCTCTACTCTCTACGGAGGATATAATAACCAGCAGGTTGGTTACGTTTCGACGTCCAACACATCGCACGCGGGCTATTGGTCGGGCACGGCGGGCAGCTTTGTCGATTTGGATCCTTCCTCCGCCGCCTTCCCAGCATTTTCACTCGCAAGGGCCACGAACGGCACCCAGCAGGGTGGCTACAAGGCGGCGGCATCATTTGCCGAGCATGCGACCTTGTGGTCGGGCACGGCGGGCAGCGCGGTGGATCTTCATCCGGCCAGCGGCTACGCCCGCTCATTTGTCAACGCGATGACCGACACCATGCAGGGTGGTTATGCCGACGTCACGGTGGGCACCAGCCATGCCATGATCTGGTCGGGTACGGCGGAGAGCTTTGTGGATTTGAATCCCTCAGGTTATATTGGTTCCTACGTGATGGCCATGGCCGGATCGCAGCAGGCCGGTTACGGCCGGTTGAGCGATGGAAGCTCGCGGGCCCTGCTCTGGAATGGTTCGGCCGGCGGTTTCGTCTACCTGCACGCCTCGGGACCGACCAGCCTGACCGCCTCGGCCGTGTATGCGATGACGGCCACCCAACAGGGCGGTACGATCAACCTCTCGGGCGGCACATCAAGCGAACGGGCGGCGATGTGGTCGGGAACAGCCGACTCCCGGGTGGACTTGCATCCGTCCGGCGCAACCAATTCCCGGGTGCTGGCCATGGCCGGAAGCTATCAGGCCGGGCAGGTGAACGATCAGGCGGCCGTGTGGCAGGGGAGCGCGGGCAGCTGGGTCAACCTTCACGCTCTTATCGTGGCCCAGCTTGGTTCAAATTACACCAAGTCGGCGGTTACGGGAGCCTACGTAAACGGAAGCAGCATCTACCTCGTCGGCTATACCCAAGACACGGTCAACGGCGTGGTCATCGCGATGATGTGGACCAACTCCAACGCGACAATCGCTCCCGCCATTGTCACCCAGCCACAAAGCCAGGCAGCGAATGCCGGAGCTTCGGCCACCTTCACCGCCAGCGCCACCGGCACCGCCCCGCTCACCTACCAATGGCGCAAGGGTGGGGCGAATTTCGGCGGAGCATCGTCATCCGCCACCTTGACCTTGAACAGCCTGGCGGATTCCGATGCCGGTTCCTACGACGTGGTGATTTCGAATGCCGGAGGATCGGCGACCAGCGCGGCCGCCATCCTGACGATAAATCCGGTTCCGCTGTCGGGGCTCCGCAATGTGATCAGTCCGGGGGAGAGTCTCAACCTGAGCATCGCGGCGACCGGGACAGGCACACTGACCTTCCAGTGGTTCCATGATTTTGTCGCGGTTCCCGGCGCCACCGGAAATTCGCTGCTCCTGTCGAATGTCACGTATCAGGCGACCGGGCATTACGAGCTGCAGATCACGGATGACAATGGCTCGCGGCGCAGCGCACCGATCTTTGTCACGGTGGCGCCCGCCACCACGCAGATTATCGCGTGGGGGGATAACGGCTATGGGCAGACCAATGTGCCCGCCGACCTCAATGATGCCATCGCAGTGGCCGCCGGTTACAGCTTTGCCCTGGCCTTGCGGCGTGATGGCACGGTGGTGGGGTGGGGGCGCAACAATGCCGGTCAGGCCACCCCGCCCGCCGGCTTGAGCAACGTGGTCGCCATTGCCGCGGGTGATACTCATGCCATGGCGTTGAAAGCGGATGGCGCGGTCGTCCAATGGGGCAACTACGGTCCCGTTATTGCGCCGATCCCGGCGGGACTGGCGGGGGTGGTGGCCATTGCCACGGGTGATATTTTTTCCGTGGCGCTCAAGTCGGACGGAACCGTGGCGACTTGGGGGTCCACTTTCGGGAGCTGGCAAAACGGCAAGCCGACGACGCCCAGCGGAATTCGCGGGATTGCCGCGGGGAACAGCCTGACCCTGGCCCTGAAGATGGACGGCACAGTGCAGGCGTGGGGCGCCTCTTTTAGTGGCAGCACTTTTGTCCCTGCAGGACTCAGTGGGGTCGTGGCATTGGACGGGGGATACGATTACGCCATGGCGGTGAAATCCGATGGAGCGGTAGTGGGGTGGGGAGAGAATGCCGTTGGCCAATCCACCGTGCCGTCGGGGTTGGGGAATCTTGTCGCCGTTGCGGCTGGCTACAGATATTCGTTCGGACTCAGGGCCGACGGAACTCTGACCGGCTGGGGGAGTCCCGATAGTTTTCCGCCGTTAAGGAATATCCCGGCCACAGCCACGGGTGTTTTCGCCCTGGCGACGGGGAATTCCTACGCCGATGCGGCCTTCGCCTTGTGTAATGGCACCTCGTTTACGCCGCCGGTCATCACGGCCCAGCCGGTGTCTTTGACGGTGACCGGAGGGGATCCGTTCGCCTTTTCGGTCACGGCGACCAGCGAGGCCTTGTTGCATTACCAATGGAAGCGGGACGGCACGCCGGTCGCCGGTGCCACGCAGTCCAGCTACTCAAAATCCAGCGCGCTGCTGTCCGATGCCGGCGCCTACATGGTGGACGTTTTCAATGTTGCGGGCTCCGTCACCTCGAATGTGGCGAGTCTGGCGGTGAATGGCGCACTTCCGGTCATCACGACGCACCCGCAGGACCGGACTATTTTAGAGAACCAAGTGGCCACCTTTGGCGTAACCGCGACCGGGGCGCCGGCGCCCGCCTATCTATGGCAATGGAAGTATCCGGGAGGCCCCTGGCAAAATCTCAGCAATGGCGCCGCCTATTCCGGCGTTACCAGTGCGACGCTGAATATTGATTCGGCGAATCGCAGCGGCTCGATTCTTCCGCAGACTGGCGATCAATACCGTTGCTACGTCTACAGCGCACTCGGGTCGGTCACGTCCAATGCCGCCAACCTGACCCTGCTGGCTCCGTTGCCGTCGATTACCACCCAGCCGGTCTCGCAGGATATCGGCACCGGCGCTCCGGTGACTTTTACCGTGGTGGCGTCCAGCACCACGGCGCTTTCCTACCAATGGAGAAAGGGCGGTAACCCGATAGCCAATGCCACCCAGGCGAGCTACACGATTGCCTCGACGCAGCTGACCGATGCCGGGGATTACACCGTGGTTGTTTCCAATTCCGGCGGACCGGTCACTTCCGCGGCGGCGACGCTCACCGTCCATCTCGCGGCACCGGTGATTACGCAGCAACCGGTGAATCAAACCACCGCCCCTGGAGGGATGGTGAGCTTTGGGGTCCAGGCCGTGGGGCTGCCTGCACCCTCCTACCAGTGGCAGATATCCCGGGCGGTTTTCCCTCCTTGGATCAATACCGGGGATGGTTCCGGCGGCGTCGGATACACCGGCTCGCAGACTGACACCCTGACGATCACGGGCACGGTCGGGGATAACGGCGATCAATATCGCTGCGTGGCAAGCAACCTCCACGGCTCAGCCACGTCCAATGCGGCGACCCTCTCGGTGTTGGTGGGAGGCTTCCCCAAGTTTTCGGCGGGCCGTTACCATAGCCTGCGGCTGGACGCTGGAGCCCGGCTCAATGTGTCCGGCACAAACACCTTCGGCCAGCTGGGCACGGGCAACACCACGAACACCACGACGCCGCAGGTGGTCGCGATCTCCGGCCAGACGATCGTGGACCTGGTGGCCGGAGCCGAGCACAGCCTGTTTCTGACCGCGGACCGGGAGCTTTGGGCGACCGGCAAGAACACCACCGGCCAGCTGGGCGACAGCACGCTCGTGGCTAAATCCACGCCGATCAAGATCGCGACCAACGTCGCCGGTCTCGCCGCTGGCAATTTCCACAGCGCGTTCCTCAAGTCCGACGGTACGCTCTGGACGGTCGGCGGCAACGACTCCGGCCAATTGGGCGATGGCACGACCACCGACCGGTCCACCCCGCAGCAGGTCGCGACCTATGTCGTGGATGTGGTCGCCGGCATCCGGCAGACCCTGTTCATGAAGTCCGACGGCACGCTCTGGGGCATGGGCGACATGAACGGCAGCGGTGTCCCGGTCAGCACCCCCATGCAGATCGCCACCGGGGTCAGGGGCATGGCGGCCGGCGGCTATCACAGCCTCATCCTCAAGACGGACGGCACGCTGTGGACGATGGGTTACAACCCTTACGGCCAACTCGGCAACGGCAACACCATGGACACCAGCACGCCGGCCCAGATCGCCACCGGCGTGAAGGCGGTCGCCGCCGGGTATTTCCACAGTGCGTTTATCAAGACGGACAATTCGCTTTGGGTGATGGGTTACAACAGTGGCGGGCAGCTCGGCGACGGCACCACGACCGCGCGGGCCACGCCGTTCCAACTCGCCGCCAATGTCGCGCTGGCGAGCGCGAGCGAGGCCTACACGCTCTTCAGCAAGATTGACGGCACCGTGTGGGGCACGGGCTACAATGCCTATGGTCAGTTTGGCAACGGCACGACGACCACGACCACTATCCCGGTGCAAATCACGGCCGGCACGGTTCTGACGCCGCTCAACCCGACTGGTCTAGCCGTATCTGTTGGCACGCCGGCGGACCGCCTCCACCTGACCTGGTCGCCGGCGCGCAACGCCACCCGCTATGAAGTATGGCGTCACACCGCCAATGATTCGAGTGGGGCGACGCGCCTCGCGTCGGATGTGCGTTGGTCGGTCTATCAGGACCTGACCGCCGTGAACGGCACGGTGTATTATTACTGGCTCAAGTCGGTGAATGCCTCCGGCACCAGCCTGTTCAGCGCGCCGGTTGTCGCGTCGTTCACGCCGCTCGTCGCTCCGTCCATCAGCGCGCACCCGGCCAGCCAGACGGTGAACGTCGGCGCCAACGTCACCTTCTCCGTCACCGCCAGTGGCACCGCGCCGTTCACCTACCTGTGGCGAAAGGGTGGGGGGAACATCGGCGGGGCGACCGGCTCGGATTATTCCATCACCGGGGTCACCCTCACCGACGCCGGTAGCTACGACGTGGTGGTGACGAATTCGGCCGGCACCACGACGTCCAACGCCGCGACGCTCACCGTGAATGTCCCGCCGGCCATCACGGGCCTCAGCCCCGGCCGCAATGTCCTGGCCCCGGGTCAGAATTTGAACCTCAGCGTGACGGCGACCGGCGCGGGCACCTTGACCTACCAGTGGACGCATAACGGCCGGCCGATTGCCGGCGCCACGGGGGCGGCGTTGGCGCTGACGAACGCCACTTATCAGGACAACGGTTATTATGTGGTGCTGGTCGCCGACACCAACGGCACCACGCGCAGCAAGACCATCTTTGTTACTGTGGCGCCCGAAGTGACCCACGTGAACGGCTGGGGGGACAGCAGCTATGGCATTGTCAGCATTCCGGTTGGATTGATTGATGCGGTAGCGGTCGCCGCTGGGGCACAACACTCGATTGCGCTGAAGCGTGATGGCACGGTGGTTGCGTGGGGAACCGGGTTCGCCGGGTCAAATATCGTTCCGGCAGGTTTGGCCGGGGTGGTGGCAATCGCCGCCGCCGATCAGCATTCACTCGCGCTTAAGAGCGATGGCACGGTGATCGGGTGGGGAAATGCCTTTGGCAGTCCCCAACTGGTTCCAAGTGGCTTGAGTGATGTGGTAGCCGTTGCCGCCGGGGGGTCGCATTCACTCGCGCTGAGAAATGACGGAACGGTGGTTGCCTGGGGTTTCAATGGCGTTGGCCAGACAAGCGTTCCGGCCGGTTTATCCAATGTCGTGGGCATCGCGGCCGGCCACGAACATTCGCTGGCGCTCAAGAATGACGGCACAGTGGTCAGCTGGGGCCAGCCCGATTATGGCCTGGCAGCAGTTCCCCCGGCAGCCACCGGCGCGGTCGCGGTCGGGGCTGGGAATTTCCACTCCTTCGCCATCCGGGGTGATGGCACGGTCGTTGCCTGGGGCTATAATGTGAGCGGTCAAAGCACGGTTCCGGCCGGCTTGGCTAATGTGAGAATGGTCGCGGCCGGGTTTAGTTATTCGATGGCGGTCAAAAATGACGGATTGGTGGTCACTTGGGGCGGTGACGACTATTACGGCGTTCTTTCACCCCCGGCTGGATTGTCCGGTGTTTTCTCGGCCGCTGGGCATACCGCCAACATTTTGACCCTTCGCGACGCTTCGCTCGATACGGCACCAGCAATTGGGGTTCAGCCGGCAAATGTGACGGTGCTCTCCGAGCAGGCAGCCAGCTTCACGGTGGTGACAACTGGCACGACGCCCAATTATCGCTGGCGCAAGGGCGGAGCCGACGTGGTTCCGACTTCACGGATTGGCGGTGAGACGACCGCGACACTCACCTTCAACCCGGCGCTGCCCAGCGACGCGGGCAGCTACGACGTGCTAGTCAGCAACGCCGCGGGCAGTATGACCTCGAATGCGGCCACATTGACGGTGAACACGCCGCACGTGATTATGGTCCAGCCGGCGAGCCAGACCGTGAACGTCGGCGCCAACGTCACCTTCTCCGTCACCGCCAGTGGCACCGCGCCGTTCACCTACCTGTGGCGAAAGGGTGGGGTGGCTATCGGCGGGGCGACCGGCTCGGATTATTCCATCACCGGGGTCACCCTCACCGACGCCGGTAGCTACGACGTGGTGGTGACGAATTCGGCCGGCACCGCGACCTCCGATCCGGCGATCCTCACGGTGAACAAGCTCGGGCAGACGATCACCTTCGCGGCCTTGGCGGATCGCGCCTACACTACGTTGCCTTTTAGTCTCAGCGCCACCTCCAGCTCCGGCCTCACCGTGGGCTTCGCGGTGCAGTCCGGTCCCGCGACGGTCTCGGGCACCTCGCTCACGCTCACCGGTGCCGGCATTATCACGGTCCGTGCGTCACAGTCCGGTAACTCCAATTTCAACGCCGCGCCCGATGTCGACCAATCTTTCACGGTCTCGGCCAACTTCGCCTCGTGGGCGCTCAGCAAGTTCACCACGGACGAATGGTTGGACGCCAACCTCAGCGGCCCGAATGCGCTCTTCGGCCAGGACGGCCTGCCGAACCTCGTAAAATATGCCCTCGGCTTTGAGCCGAAGCAGAATATCACCACCGGCCTGCCGTGGGTGGGCACGCTCGGCTCCGACTGGACC
>JBKJTZ010000139.1:0-3250 GCA_046590295.1 Lacunisphaera sp. | reverse complement strand
GGTCCAGTCGGAGCCGAGCGTGCCCACCCACGGCAGGCCGGTGGTGATATTCTGCTTCGGCTCAAAGCCGAGGGCATATTTTACGAGGTTCGGCAGGCCGTCCTGGCCGAAGAGCGCGTTCGGTCCGCTGAGGTTCGCGTCGGCGAGTTCGCCGGTGGTGAATTTAGCGGCCTGCCAGACCGGAAATCCCGTAACGGTCAACAAGCCGGCATCGGAAGAATTGGTCTCGAGCACATTGGAGGCGGAGACACGATAGCGGTAACCATTCAGCGCGGCTGACGCACCGGTGATGGTCAGACTCGAGGTGGTCGCACCGGAATAAGGGCCCGTGTTCGAAACATTCGCCCAGTTGCTCCCGCCATCGGTGCTCACCTGCCACTGCAATGCCGGCGCCGGGAATCCGTTCGCGGCGACCGTGAACGTCGCCGGCACCCCCGCGGTCACGCTGGCGGCCGAGGGCTGGGTCGTGATGCCCGGGCTCACCAGCAAGGCCCCTTGGCGGATGGCCCGCACACGGAGATTTTGCGCATCGAGTAAGAAGATGTTGCCCTCCGCGTCGATCGCCAGGCCGTTGCCCTGGTAGCCCGCCGACAGCTCGGCCAGCGGCGCCGGTCCGCCATCGCCCGCGAACCCGAACGCGCCGCTGCCGGCGATCCGGGTGGCCACCCCCGCCGTGTTGTAGCGCATCAACTGGTGCGAGGTCAGGACGCCGTAGAGATTCCCGGCCACGTCGAAAGCCAGTTTGGTCGGAAACGAGGCGTAGTCGACGAAGGTGGTGATCGTCCCCGCCGCGTTTACCCGGCGAATGCGATTGTTATGGGAATCGGCGATGAAGAGGTTGCCCAACGTGTCCACGGCCACGCCATGCGGAGTATCCAGGGTCGCCTGCACCGCGGGTCCGCCATCACCCGAAAAACTGCCCTGGCCATTCCCCGAGTAGTGCTCAAATCCGTTGACCGGGCCGCTCCCGGCGACGGTCGTGATGAGGCCGGTCTGCGCGTCGACGCGCCGGACGCGGTTGTTGTTGGTATCCGCGATGAAAATATTCCCCGCCCCATCGCGGCAAAAATCCCACGGCTGGCACAGGAGCGCGTCGACGGCCGGCCCATTGTCGCCGAAGAGACCGTATTCATCCTTCCGGCCGGCGAGGCGGCTCAGGATCCCGGACGGGTCGATGGTGAGAATGCCGTTCGCGTCGGCCAGATAAATCCGGCCCGTGGCATCGGTCTGCAGCGCAAGGGGCAGGACAAAGGCGCCCAGCGCGGGGATCGGATACGGTTGGTTGGAGGTCAGGCCGCCCCCGGCGATGGCGGCGATATTTCCCGCGTGATCAATTTTCCGGATCTGAAAATTCCCGGAGTCACCGATCAACAACTCGCCGGTGGGGAGAAAAGCGAGCGCGCCATTGCCGACGCTCAGCACGCTGGCCAGGGCCGGCCCATTCTCGCCGATCGGTTGCAGACCGACGCCGGCCACCGTCTCGACGAAGCCAGTGGTCAGGTTGAGGCGCCGCACCTGTGAAGCATAGGCGTCGGAATAGACCACGTTCCCCGCGGGATCGATGGCGAGGCCGGTGAGGATGCCGCCGACCAGCAGGCTGCCCAGGGCGGTGCCCGCCGGGCTGTAACCGAGGCCCGTCCCATAAGTCGCCAGGGTTTGTCCGGCCGGGCTGACCCGCACAATGTAACCGTGCCCGCCGGGATTATAGCTGTAATAAACATTGTCGCTGGCATCCACGGCGACCGAGAAAAGATTATACAGGTCGCTGACCGGGGCTTCGGGCCCGACAAACGTGGTGACGATGCCGGTCTGCCCGTCGACCCGGCGGATGCGGCGGTTGCCCGTGTCCGCGACATAAAGGTTGCCCTGCGAATCGAGGGCGATGTCGCCATAGTCGGCGAAACCGAAATTGAACTGCGCCGCGGTCGCCGGTCCGCCGTCCCCGGAAAATCCCGGGGTGCCGTTGCCGGCGACGGTGGAGATAATTCCGGCCGGCGTGATTTTTCGAATCCTGACCCCGCCCGAGACATCATCGAAGTCGGTGAAGAAAACCGTCCCGTGGCCGTCACCGGTAATGTGCGTGGCGTTCAGCACCCCGGCCGCCACCGCGGGTCCGCCGTCCCCGGAATAGCTGTGGTTGCCCGTGCCCGCGATCGTTGTGATGATCCCGGTGCCCGCGTCGACCCGCCGGATGCGACCGCCCTGGTCCGCAAGGTAGACGGTGCCGTCCAAATCCGTGGTGACGCCCCGGGGGAAATTCATGGTCGCTTCCGCCGCGGGGCCGCCATCGCCCACATTCCCCCCGGAAAAATTACTGTCGAGGCCCGAGCCGGCGAAGGGCTCGAGAATCCCATTCGGGCGCACGACAGAAATCCGATTCGAGGCCGGTTCCGCCAGATAGATGTTCCCCTGCTGGTCGAACCCGATGCCCGCGACACTGACCGCCGCCTGCGTGGCGGGCCGGTGGTAGCCCTTGAACACGCCGATGCCCGCCACCGTCGTGATGTAACCCGGCGGCAGATCGGACAACCGCGGCGGAAGGAAAAGAAATTCCCCGTAAGCATTGCCACCCGCCGTGGCGATCCGCAGGGCAGCGATGCCGTTGTTCCGCGCGGGCGTCACAAAGGTTATCTCGGTGGCGGTGGCGGACTGGGGTGACACCGCCACATTATCCAGGCTGAGCGACGCGCCTTGGAAATTCGCGCCGGCGACCGTGACCAGCGTGCCGCCGGCGATCGGACCTTGCGCCGGGCTGATGGAGGTGACGCTCGGCGCCTGACCAAGAGCCATTGGGCTCCACATTAGCAGGCAAAGGGCGGCGGCCCGGAATCGAAATACAGTTTGGATTACTTTCATCACGCGGGTGCCACATGACCTTGCTCCATGAGCCGGATACCACACCCCGCACCTCGGCGCACGGTTAATATGCCCGCGCAGCCAATCCCGCCCTGCGGCGAAGGTGCCTGTCTGCCGATATTACCGTGAAACCTTCAGGCGGAAATAACAGTTTGACGCCGAGGCCAGCGGATAACGCCCGCGCCAGGTGTCGATGCCGCCGGAGTTCGAGACCAACTCGTGCGTCACGCCGGCCGTGGTCCAAGTCGTGAGATTCGTCGAGACCTCCACCGCATAGGTCACATCCGTGATGCTGTCGGGCCGCGTGTAGGTGTAGGTCCAGTCGGAGCCGAGCGTGCCCACCCACGGCAGGCCGGTGGTGATATTCTGCTTCGGCTCAAAGCCGAGGGCATAT
>JBKJTZ010000112.1:0-13402 GCA_046590295.1 Lacunisphaera sp. | reverse complement strand
GCGTCCAGCACCCGGCCGATCTGCTCGTCGATATACGCCGTCGAGGCCGCAATCCCTTGGATGGATTTTTTCCACATGCCCGCCGCGACGACCGCGGCGTGCTCGCCGCGGTTTGTCGCAATCCAACGTCCCGGTTTGGGCAGGTCCTCCAGATCATCCGCCCGGTAACCGGCGGGCACCTGGATCGACTCCAGCGGAAACGCCTTGAAATAGCGTTCAGCCACCGTCTTCGGCCCGTGCGGTCGGTAGAATCCGCACACCATGAAGAACGGCCGGTCGTGCGCCGTTTCCAGAACTGCGATCGCGCGGTTGGCCTGTTCCGTGTCCTGCTGCAGCTTGGTGGGGTCGTCCCGGTCCCAGTCATCCGGTAGCATGCCCCCGTCCCAGTTCTGGGTCGCGCGTCCGGGAACCACATGGCGTGTCCCCGGGAGGATGTGGCCTGCTAGTTCATCCTCCGGATGCGTGACATCGGCCGGGTTGTTCATGTACTTGTAATATCCGGGCGAATAATCCCCCGCGTCATCCTGCAGAAAGGTGTTATGCCCGATCTTGCCGTAACCAACGGTCAGGTAGCCGTTCTGCAGAAATAGTCCGGGCAACGAGGTGACATTGGCGATGAAAGTGTCCGCCCGCCGGTAGGCATGGTTGTTGTAATAGACTCCGGATCGCGTCGTCTGCACGCCGGTGAGCAAGGCGGTCCGGGAGGCGCAGCAGATCGGCGCATCGTTATAGGCGCGGGAAAACCAGGTCCCTCGCGCCGCCAGCCGCTGCATGCTGGGCGTATGGACAAAGCTGCTCTGCCGGGCATCCGTGAAATTGAACGGCATGTCGTCGACCAGCACGATCAACACATTGGGCCGGCCAGGAGCGGCGGCGGCCTCCGACGTTTTGGGCTGACCGGAGGCCGGCATCACCCCGGCCGCGAACAGGACGCCGCACAGGACTACCAATTTAGTTTTCATGGGTTTCCATTTCCCGGGATGATGACCGGCGTCTTCGATCAGCATTGCTTGGCGGCATAAAAGTCCAGGCGTTCCTCATCCACCTCCACGCCGAGGCCGGGCGTGTTTGGCACCATGGCAAAGCCGTCCTTGATCTCGACCGAGCGCGTGAACAGCTGCTCCCGGAAGGGATTTTCCACATGGTCGAGCTCGAGCATCGGGGTCTCCGTCGTGCGCCCCCACGAGGCGTCGGGCAGCAGCGACAGGAAGTGCACCGAGGCCGCGATCACGAGGCCGCCCGCCCAGCAGTGGGGCATGCACTGAATGCCCCAGAGCCGCGCCATGTCGGCGACAAAAAGACACTCGCCGATCCCACCCGCGATGCAGACGTCCGGCTGGACGATCGCCATCGCCCGCCGCGAGATGGCCTCCATGAACTGGGCGCGGGAGGTGAGTCCTTCACAGGCGGCGATCGGGATGGCCAGCTTGGCGGTCAGCACCTCGTAGCCCGCGTAGCCCGGGGAACTCTGCGGCAACGGCTCCTCGAACCAGTAGAAGTCCTGCTGCTCCAGTTCGCGCCCCATCTTCATCGCGGTGCCCAGCGAATACGCCCCGTTGCCGTCCGCCATCAGCTTCACATCGGGTCCGACCGCCTGGCGCACGGCCTTGATCGCCAGCAGGTCGTCCTTGATGGGCTGGCCACCGATCCGCATCTTCATCGCCCGGAATCCGCGGGCGACCAGGGCCGCCGCCTCCTTCGGGTAGTACTCGGCGGGATCTTCCCCCTCGATGTAGTTCATCGCCGAGGCGTAGGCCGGCACGCGATCGCGCAGCCGCCCGCCGTAGAGCTCGGCCACCGGCAGCTTCAACGCCTTGCCGCGCAGGTCATCGAGCGCAATGTCGACCCCGCCCAACGCCATGCCGTTGCCAAAATTCTGCCCCCACAGCTCGCGCCACAAGGCCCGGTGCATCAGCGGATCGCGGCCGATCAAGATGGCCGCGTATTGCTGCTCGATCAGCTCGCGCACGCCGGTGAACGCCACGGCCTCGCCCCAGCCCGCCACGCCTTCGTCGGTCTCGATCTTGATGATCAGGGTGGTGCGGACCCGGTAATAAAAATTCGCCGGGCCGGTGGGGCGCGACATCGGATGCTTCAGGAGGTAGGTCTTGATGGCGGTGATTTTCATGGGAACGAAAGGAGGTTGGCGGTTGAGGGTACAGAAGGGTTAAGGGGGAATAATCTGGGGTCACATGGTGCCGAGCATTCCGGGAAAACGCATTTTTATTCCGTTCTCGCCGGTCACGCCAAGGAGTTGTGAACCGATCCGCAGGAAATGTCCTCCCGCCAGACCCGTGGGCAACCGGCCGACGGTTTCTGCTTTTCCACCCGGGACATCATAGCGGAGGATGCCGTTTTCGAATTTGTCCGTGTAACCGCCGAAGATCAGCAGTCCGCTGGCGTCGGCCAGTCCGCAGCCGGCGCGGTTGGCAAAGGGCAGGCGGCCCAGCAACGTCCAATCATCCTTGGACGGATCGTAGGCGAGGACTTCGTCCAGGTTTTTGACCGCGCCGGCTTCCGGGGCACAACCACCGGCCACGATAATGCGGCCGTCGACCACCCCGACCGAAAGATTGAACCGGGCCGGACCGGGCATCGGCGACCGGGGTTCCCAGCGACCATCGGGCTTGGCGGCCCACACCGTCGAGGTGGCGAGGGCGAACTCACTGCCGGTGCCGCTCAGGCCGCCCAGAAGATAAAATATCCCATCCACCACGGCCACGCCCGACGAACGCCGCGGAGCGGGCAGCGCAAGATTGGCCGGTGCCGTCCAGGTGTTGTCGCGCAAGGTCCACACGTCGGACTCGGCGGCCCCCTCCGCCCCACCCCCGAACACAAATAACGCCCCGGCATGCGCCAGCGCCGCAGCGTCACCCCGGGGCCGGGGCATCGACGCCCGAGCGGACCACCGGTTGGCGGCCGGATCGAAGCCATCGACCCGTTCGCTCCAGAATTTCTTGCCCTCGCACCAATAGGTGCCGCCGGCCACCACGAGTTCGCCATCGATGACACCGACGGCACAACCGGCGCGCGGCAACGGCGGCGGGGCGAGTTCTTTCCAGACAGCTAGTTCGATTTTGGACATGGGGATGGGATTGGGTTAAGGGGTTCGGGCGAAGGTCTCCACGGGCCGTGTTTCCGGACGAGGTGGTTGACGCCCCAGAGAAAAAGGGCGCACCCGACCGCACCGAAACCCGCGGTGGTCAGAATTAGGCCGAAGCTGACTTTCGCGTCCCGCAGGGCGCCGACCCCATAGACGGCGAGGCCGCCACTGACCGCGGCACACAGGTTGAGCACGCCCATGGCGGTGGCGCGATAGCGCGAGTCCACGACCAGGCAGATGATCGGCATCAGGTTCGCGCCCAGGAATCCCATGGCCAGGCCCCACAGGCTCAGGCTCACGATGGTGAGGCTGAGCAGTTGAAGCCCGCCCGTCAGCCAGAATGCCGGCGCCGCGCAAACGATGGCGGCGGCAGGGATGAAGATCCGGGCGCGCGGAATACTCAAGCTGCGGCGATCGGTCCAGTATCCGCCGGCCAGCAGCCCGATGGTCTGCGCGGCATACAGGAACCCGAGGGCGGAAAATCCCGCGGCCCCCTGCCCCAGGTTGAACTGTTCCCGCATCTGCGTCGGCATCCACCCGATGATCATCCAGCTGACCGCACCTTGCACTCCCACGCAGGCCATCATGGCGAGAAACGCCCCCGGACGGGCTAGACTGCGCAGCGCCTCGCCGAGCCGGACCGGTTGCAAGGCCGCGCCGGCCACCACGCCCGAGCCCTCGCGCGGCGGATCACGCAGGGTGAAGCAGAGCAGCACCCCGAGCGCCAGGTTCGGCAGACCGACCACCAGGTAGGCATGGCTCCAATTATATTCCGCCGCCAGCCAGCCACCCACGCCGCCTAGGGCCGAGCCGGCAATCATCCCGGTCACATGAATGCCTGCGGCGAAAGCCCGGGTCGGACCGCGATGGTAGTCGATGATCAACGCGACCGCGGCCGGGATGTAACACGCCTGGCTCAGGCCCAGCAAGATCCGCAGCGCGAGAAACTGCTCGAAGGTGCGTGCGTAGGCGGTAAGCCAAGTGATCGCCGACCAGGCAAACAGGCTGACGATCACCACGAGGCGGCGGCTGAACCGGTCCGCCATGAAACCGGCCAGGGGGCTGGCCGCAGCATAAACCCAGAGGAATCCGGAGGTGAGCAGGCCGAATTGCGCGTCGCTCATCGGGATCTCTTCCAGGATCGAGCCGCGCATCGTGGTCAGCATCGTGCGCGTGAGATAGTTCGACCCTCCCGCCAGCCAGAGCACGCCCACCGCGACCCAGGCCGCTGTGGGCAGCGGCGCCACCGGGGGTGCGTGGTTTTCGGAGGGCGAAGGGGTCGTCATGGAACCGGTGGTCAATAACCGAGGCGCTTGTTGGTCTGGTTGAGCAGCGGCCGCCCCTCGTGGAAGCGGCGCAGGTTTTCGGCGAACAACTTCATCATCGCCGGCCAGAATCCCTCGAAGGCGCCCGCCATGTGCGGCGTCATGATCAGGTTGGGAGTGTCGTAGAAGAAGTGCCCGGACGGTGGCGGTTCCTGCTCGAAACAGTCCACGGCGGCGCCGCCGAGGTGCCCGCTGGCCAGCGCATCGGCCAGCGCGCGTTCCTGCACGATGCCACCGCGCGAGATGATGATCACCCGCCCGCCCGGTTTCATCAGGTCCAGTTCGGCCCGACCGATCATGCCCGCCGTCTGCGGCGTGTACGGCGCGGCCACGACCAGCACGTCACACTCGCGCATCATGGCGCCCAGCTCCGCCGGCTGGAACCAGCGCTCCGGGAGAGAGCCTTCCGCATCCCCCGTGCCGGGCCAGCAATTGTAACCGTCATCGCGCCGGGGACCCGGATCGAGCGCGACGATGCGCATGCCCAGGGCGTGCAGCTGCCGCGCGCATTCCCGGCCGATGCTGCCGTAACCCAGCACCCCCGCCGTCTTCCCGCGCAGCAGCGAGCCCCGAAACTCCCACCGGGAAGCCGGCCAATGGCGCGACCGTTGGATTTCGCCCAGTTGCGGCAGGCAGTGGACGAGCATGAGCAGATTGCCCGTGACAAACTGCGCGATCGGCACGCCGTGAAGCCCGCTGGCGGTCGTGACGAGAATGTCACTGTCCGCGATTGCCGTGTTGGTCACCTGGTTGGCACCGGCCGAGACCAGCTGGATCCACTTCAGTTGCGGACAGGCCCGCAGGTCCTGGGGGACCCGCAGATCGGTCACCAAGATGGAGACGTCGCCCAGATCGGACTCGGCGACGGCGTCGTTGCCAAACGCCTCGACGATCTCGACGCCCGGATGCGCCTCCCGCAAGGCGGCCATTTCCGCGCCGCTGGGGTGATACGACACATCCTTCTGCAGGAGTATCTTGAGGGCAGGTTCCTTTGGATTCATCGGTTCGATCAACGCAGTTCCACGACACGACCCGACTGGCTGGACGTGAGCATGGCCAGGCAGGCGGCCAGGCCGGCACGACCGTCGGCCCCCGTGGCGACTTCGGACGGCTTGCCATTGAGCCCGTCGATGAAGGACTGGATCTGGTCGATGAACGCCTTCATGCGCCCGATCTTGTAAGCGGACTCCGGGTCGTCCGCCATCACCGGCGGCTGGTTCGAGACGAGCCGCCAGCCCTTTGCCCGGTCGGTGAGATGCATGTCGCCGAATCCGTCCATGTTGATGCTGCCACTGCTGCCACAGACCATGAGCCGCGCCATTTCCCCGTTAAAGTCCCCGTGCGACGCGATCGTGGTGTGCACCGAACAGATCGCGCCGTTGGTGAACTCCAATATGCCCACCGTAGTATCCTCGATCGGCCGGTCCGGCGAATAGGTGCGGCTGAAGCCGGCCACCCGCTTGACGTCGGCGCCGGTGGCCCAGCGCATCGCGTCGACGCCATGGGGCAGGCCGTCGATGACAAAGCCGATGGTTTCGGGCTGGTTGACCCAGCCCGTCTTGTTGCCGCCGAAATTGCCGGCGTTCGCCAGCTGCCGGATCATGGAGAAATGCATGCTCTGCACCTTGCCGATGGCGCCGGCCGAGATCAGCTCGCGCATTTTCGGCAGATTGATCCGGAAACGCAGGTTGTGGGCCACGGCAGTGACCAGGCCCTGCTTCGCGGCGGTCGCGAGCATCAGGTCGCAATCCTCCACCTTCGTGGCCATGGGCTTCTCGATCAGGGCATGCTTGCCACCCTCGAGGGCGAGCATGACCTCCTTCACGTGGCACTGGTGCGGCGTGGTGATCACAACGGCATCGATGTCCTTGCGTTTCATCAAGCCCTCCAGCGTCGGCTCGCAGGCGCAGCCGCAGCGCTCGGCCAGGCCGGCGGCGCGGGTACCGCCCCAGATGGCGACGAGCTCCGCCGATGAGCTGAGTTGCTTGATGGCCTCGGCGTGGGTGCGTCCCATGTAGCCGGAACCGGTGATGCCAAAACGTATTTTTTTCATTTTATTATGGTTGGGTTGAAGGGCTGGAAAAGAAAGGCGGCGTCCGGCCATCAGCGCCGGAGGAGAAAGATCAGGGCGGGCCAAGGCAGCAGGGCGGCGCCGGAATAAGCTGCCAGCACGGGGACCGATTTGCCCCGGGTCGGGAGCAGGCTGAAGAGGCTGCTGCTCACCACCGTCGTCACCAGCGCCACCGGGGAGATCCACTGGAAACTGAGCCGGGCACCACCGGTGATCACATCCCAGTAACCCACGAGTGTCGCCGCCGCCACGCTGTAGATCAGCCCGAGCACCGCGCCGAAGGGCGTCGCAAACGGGACGCAGAAAGCGAGGAAGAAGAGCCCGAACAAAGGGCAGAAAAAAAGATTCAGCGTCTTGTTGCCGACCTCCATGAGGTTGCCCGGCACCGCGCCCACCAGGCTGCTGCCGCCGATCGTGATCACGCCGAGACCCAGGGCCATCCAGCGGGCGGACCTGACCCGGCTCGCGTCCGTGCGACTGGCATCCGGGCGCAAGGTGTCGGCAAAGTCCTTCGAGAGGACGGTGACCGTCGAATTGATGCCGGAGCTCAGGCTCGACATGGCCGCCGCGAGCACGCCGGCGACCAGCAAGCCGGGCAGTCCGGTCGGAAGAAAATGACTGATGAAGTGCGGAAACATCGCATCACCGTTCTTCACCACCGTGAGATGCGACGGGAGCGCCGCGGGATTATACTGATAAAACCCCAGCAAAGAGAGCCCGACGAGACAGAGGGTCACCGAGACCAGGGCCCCCACGACGCTCTTGTGCCAGAACGACCGGCGGGCCGCCGCCACGTCCGGCATGGTCTGGTACCGCTGGACCGCCATCTGGTCCGACGAGGTGAGACAGATCCACAGGATGATGTTGCCGAAAAACGTGCCGACCATCGTCACACGCACATGGGGATCCGCGCTGAAGAACGGCTGGGGCGCCCAGTGCGGTGCCCAGCTGGCAGGCCACCACTCGCCCACCCCGCCCATGAGCCAGGTGATGTACACGACGGTGGCCCCCGCCCCGAGCAGCAGGACAAAGAACTGCAGCACATCGGTCATGATCACGCCCTCGATGCCGCCCGCCAGCGTGTAGATCGTCGTCACGAGGCCGGTGATGACCGAGAGGGGCGTCACCCAGGCCGGATCCCAGCCCATGACCGTCACGAGCACCAGGGATGTCGTGTAGAGCATCAATGCCATCCAAAGAACACGCGTGACGATGAACATCCCCGAGCCCAAAAGGCGAACGCGTCGGCCCAGGCGCGCTTCGAGCAGTTCGTACGCGCTGGTGACTTTCATCCGCATGATGACCGGAATGATCCCATAACCGACGATCAGATAGACCAGCGGCACCGTCGCCAGGTTGACGGCGATGATCACGGGGCCATTCTGCACGATTTCGCCCGGCGAGCCGAAGTAGCTCAGCGTGCTGTATAACGTGGCGAACAGCGAGATGCCGACCAGCAGCGGCGACAGGCGTCGGTTGCCGACAAAATATTCCTCGGTGGTGGTCTGCCGACGTGAATAATAAAATCCGATCGCGATCAACGCGGCGGCGTAAGCCGCCAGCACCAGCCAGTCGAGGCCGCCAAATCCTCGCAGCGGGATCTCCCCGGGCTCGGCCGCGACGGCCAGCGAAGGCCAGGCCGCCAGCAGGCTGAAGGTGCCCAGCCCCCGCCGGAACTTCCCGCCCGGCAGCGACACCGCCGGCCGTCCACGCTCAGTGGTTCGGCAGGTCTGGGTTTTGTTGGCGGCAGACATGGGACCGGGCGTCTACGCAGGAGTGACCAGTCGGTTTTCCTGCGAAGACGTGACCATGGCCAGGCAGGCTGTCACCCCCACCCGACCGTCGGCTCCACTCGCGACTCTCGTCGGGCGGCCGTGAATGCCGTCGATGAAGGACTGGATCTGATCGTAGAAGGCCTGCATGCGGCCGCCCTTGAACGCCTCGGCCGGATCGTCGGGCAGCACCGGCGGTTGCGTCGTCACCAGCCGCCAGCCATTCGCCCGGTCCGTCAGGTGGAGATCGCCAAACGTGTCCATGTCGAGGCTGCCGGCGCTGCCCATGATGCTGAGCCGCGCCATTTCCCCCGGAAAATCTCCGTGGGCCGCCGTGGTCGTGTGCACCGAGCAAATTGACCCGTCCGAAAGCTCCATGATGCCCACGGTGGTGTCCTCATTCGCCCGGCCGGGCGTAAACGTCCGGCAAAAGCCGGCCGACTTCGTGACCTCCGCCCCGGTCGCCCAACGGATGGCATCAATGCCGTGGGTCAAACCGCCGAGCACAAATCCGACGGACTCCGGCAGGTTGACCCAGCCCATCTTGTTCCCGCCAAAGTTACCCATGTTGGCGAGCTGGCGGATCATCGAGTAGTGCATGCTTTGCACGCGCCCGATCGCCCCGGCCGCGATCAGCTCCCGGGCCCGCGGCAGGTTGTTGCGGAACCGCAGGTTGTAGGCGACCCCCAGCACCTTGCCCTGCCGGGCCGCGGCCACGATCATCCGGTCGCAATCCTCGACCGTCGTCGCCATGGGCTTCTCGACCAGGACGTGTTTGCCGGATTCCAGCGCCATGACCGTTTCTTTCGTGTGCAGATGATGCGGGGTCGTCACGACGATCGCATCGATGTCCCGGCGGGCCATCAGCGCCTCCAGCGTGGGTTCACACGTCACGCCCAGACGCCCGGCCAGGCCGGCAGCGCGGCTGCCGCCCCAGAGGGCGACGAGCTCCGCCGCGTCGGACAGGTGTTTGATCGCCTCGCCGTGGGTGCGACCCATGTAGCCTGAGCCGGTGATGCCGAAACGGATTTTCTTCATCGTGAAAACAGCTTGATCACCGGGTGGTCTCGCCGGTCAGGTGGGCCGCCCGAGCAGGACGAAGACACCGGCCCAGGGAAGCAGGGCGAGCAGGGTGTAGCCGGTCAGGACCAAGGCTGGCTTGCCCCGGGTTGGCAGCAGGCTGAAGAGACAGCCGGAGATGACCGACACCGTCAGCGCCGTGGGGGCGATCCACTGGAAACTGATGGCCGGCCCGCCGGTGAACATGTCCCAGTAGCCGACCAGCAGGGCCGTGACGAAACTGTAGAGGAAACCCAGAATCGCACCAAAGGGCGTGGCGAACGGGACCCACAGGGCCAGGAAGAAGATCCCGAACAACGGGCAGAGGAAAAGATTCACCAACTTGCCGCCCAACTCGACCAGATTGCCCGGGATGAGATCGGCCAGCAGGCTGGCGGCGATGGCCGCGACCCCGACGCCCATCGCGAGCAACCGGGCGTGCTTCACCCGGGTGGATTCCTGCCGCTCAGGATTTGGTGAGATCGTCTCGATGAAGTCCTTGGTCAGGACCGTGGCGCTGGAGTTGATGCCCGAACTGAGGCTCGACATCGCGGCCGCCAGCAGGCCGGACACCACCAGGCCCGGCAGGCCCACCGGCAGGAAGTGACCGACAAAATGGGGGAACAGCGTGTCGCCGTTTTTTGCCAGGGACTGGTGCGCGGGTACAAAGTGCGGATTGGTCTGGTAAAAGGCCAGCACGGCATAGCCCACGAGGCCGAGCACGACCACGACGGATGAGGCCGCGATGCAGTTGTGGAGCAGCGCGCGGCGCGCCGCCGGCACATCACGGGTGCTCAGGTAGCGCTGGACCGCCATCTGGTCGGACGTCGAGGTGCAGACCCACCAGAGGATCGCCCCCACAAACGTGCCGACTATCGTCACCCGCACCTGGGGATCCGTGGTGAAAAACGGCTGGGGCGCCCAATGCGTCGCCCATGACACGGGCCACCACGCCCCGACCCCGCCCATGAGGACCGAGATACAGATCACCGTCGCGATGGCGCCCAGCAGCAAAATGAAAAACTGCAGCACGTCGGTGATCACGACCGCCGCGTATCCGCCGACGAGCGAGTAGATCGTGGTGATCATGCCGGTGATGATCGAGATCAGGGGAATCCAGGCGGGGTCCCATCCCATAACCGTCACCAAGATCAACGACGTCGTGTACAACATCAGCCCCATCCACACGAAGCGCGTCATCAGGAACGCGGCCGAGGTCGCGAGCCGTACCGGCAGACCGAGCCGCTCTTCCAGCAGTTCGTAGGCGCTGGTGACCTTGAGGCGCATGATGCTGGGGATCACCAGATAACCCACGACCAGATACACGAACGGAAACGCCACCAGCGTGGCGCCCAGGTAGACCGGTCCGTTCTGCACGACCTCCCCCGGGAGCCCGAGGTAGGTCAGCGTGCTGCAGATCGTGGCATAGAGTGAAATCCCGACGAGGAACGGGGACATGTTGCGGTCCGCCATGAAATAATTCTCCGCTGTCTTCTGCCGGCGGGAATAGTAGGCCCCGATCCCGATGAGTGAAGCGGCCACGCCCACCAGCACCAGCCAGTCAATCGCCCCCAAGCCCCGCAGCGGTGCTTCACCGGCCTCCGCCGCGAACGCCGTGACCGGCCCGGTCGCCATGGCCAGCAGAAGGGCCAGCAGACGAATGCCGGTCACCCGGGGCCAGCTACGGAAAAGGACCTTACGGTCGGTGGGGAGGAAGTCAGGTTGGGTCATTTCCAAAGAATTGTTCGGTTGATCGATCCGATGGTGGGGCAGCCGAGCAGGGCCATGGCCATCAACAGTTCCTGTCTGAGAATTTTAAGCACCTGGGTCACCCCGGCGGCCCCGCCGACCGCGAGGCCATAGACATAGGGTCGGCCGATTTGCACCGCCGCGGCGCCCAGTGCGATGGCCTTGACCACGTCGGTGCCGCGACGGATGCCACCATCCACGATCACCGGCACGCGGCCCGCCACCGCTTCCACCACGCTGGGCAGCACTTCAATGGTGGCGGGCAGGGTGTCGAGGTCACGACCACCATGATTGGACACCATGATGCCATCCGCCCCGACCTTCAGGCCAGTCGCGGCGTCGGCCGGGTCCATGACCCCCTTGAGCAACAACGGCACTTTGGTGAATGACCGCAACCATTCGATGTCGCGCCATTGCTGGTCGGCCGGCTGCACCAGATCAAGCGTCTTGACCGAAGCTGGTTCGCGAATGCCGGCGTAATGCGGATAAGTAACGCCCGGCGGGATCACCAGACGGGCGCGAAACTGACGATCACGCGCGCCGTCAACGGGATGATCCACCGTGACACAGAGCGCCTTCACCCCGGCCGCCTGCACCCGTTCGACCAACGCTTTGGTGAGACTGCGGTCCTTGAAGAAATAAAGCTGAAACCAAACCGGAGAGGTGGCGGCCGCCATCACCTCTTCGATGGAGGTGTTCGAAGCGCAGCTGAGGACCGTGGTCGTCCCGACCGCACCGGCTCCGCGCACCGTGGCCAGTTCGCCCTCGGGATGGGCGAGCATCTGGGCCCCGGCCGGTGCAAGCAACAGGGGCATGGCCATGCGCTGACCTAGAAGCGTGGTGCTGCAATCCAAGCCGGAAAGATCCCGAAGCACCCTCTGCCGCAGGCGGATATCCTGATATTTCTCCCGGTTCCAGCGCAGCGTGATTTCGTCAGCCGCCCCGCCGGCGACATAGGCATGGACCGCTGGCAACATGATGTCCCGGGCCCGCGTCTCGATGTCGTCAAGGGTCAGCAAGTCGGTGAGCGGTGGCTCCGCCGGCAGAACGGGATCCGCGCTGGCTCCCCTGGACCTGGCTGCCAGTCGGCGAACGGTGGGTCGTTTTTTCCGATTCATGGGGCAGCAACCGGCAGGGCCACTCGGCCGTCACGGCAAATGGCGAGCGCCGCATCCGGCCCGCCTTTCGCCGGTCTCCGGATCGCGGCGGACCGCTCCCAACTGTCGGAATCCGTGAGGCAGAATCGATGGTGTTTCACAAAGATGTGGTGGGGCGGAAAAATCGGGCTACGGCCAGAGGACGGAACGGTTGATCGAGCCGATGGTGGGACACCCGAGGAGGGCCATGGCCATAAGGAGTTCCTGACGCAGAATCTTGAGCACATGCGTCACGCCTTCGGCCCCGCCGGACGCCAGGCCGTAGACATAGGGCCGGCCGATCTGCACGGCGGCGGCGCCCAGCGCGAGCGCCTTGACCACGTCGGTACCGCGGCGGATGCCCCCGTCCACGATCACCGGCACCCGGCCCGCGACCGCCTCCACCACGCGGGGCAGCGCCTCGATGGAGGCCGGCTGGGTGTCGAGGCAGCGGCCGCCGTGGTTGGAGACGATGATGCCGTCGGCGCCCGCCTTGATGCCGGTCGCCGCATCCGCCGGGTTCATGACCCCCTTGAGCAGCATCGGCACCTTCATGAAGGACCGCATCCATTCAATGTCGCGCCACATCAGGTTGGCCGGCAGCACAAGGTCGATGGTCTGCATCGATCCCGGTTCCTTGACTCCCACGTAATGGGGGTAACCGACACCCGCCGGCAGCTTGAACGGCGTCCGCATCTGGCGGTTGCGCGCGCCATCGAGCGGAGCGTCGACCGTGACGCAGATCGCTTTCACGCCGGCCGCCTCGACGCGTTCGATCAGCGCCCGGCTGAGGCCGCGATCCTTGAAGACATAGAGCTGGAACCACACCGGATGCGAAGCGGCCGCCATCACCTCCTCGATACCGGTGTTCGATCCGGAGCTCAGGACCATCGTCGCCCCGAACGCACCCGCCCCGCGCGCGGTGGCGAGTTCGCCCTCGGGATGCGACAGCTTGTGGCCGGCGGTTGGCGCCAGCAAAATCGGCGTGTTCATCTTCCGGCCCAGCAGTGTCGTCGAGCAATCCAGCCCGGAAAGATCCCGGAGCACCTGCTGCTGCAGCCGGATGTCGTGGTATTTCTCGCGGTTCCACCGCAGCGTGATTTCATCCGCGGCCCCGCTGGCGACAAATTCATAGACGGACGGCAGCATCACGGTCCGGGCCAGGGCCTCGACATCGTCAAGGTTGA
>JBKJTZ010000102.1:0-5909 GCA_046590295.1 Lacunisphaera sp. | reverse complement strand
GGCGCGCTGGCGCAGGTTCTTGCCCCACAGGTTCACCGCCCCGTACTCGGTCACCACCCAGCGCACGTGCCCGCGCGTCGTGACCACGCCCGCGCCCGGCTGCAGCGTGGCCGCGATGCGCGACACCTGGCCCCGCGCGGCGGTGGCCGGCAACGCGATGATCGGCTTCCCGCCCTTTGACCGCGCCGCGCCGCGGATGAAGTCCATCTGCCCGCCGATGCCGGAAAAGATGCGGTGGCCGATCGAGTCGGCGCAGACCTGCCCGGTCAGGTCGATCTGGATGGCGGAGTTGATGGCGACGACCTTGGGGTTCTTGCGGATGACCGCCGTGTCGTTGGTCCAGTCGCAGGGGTAGAAGGTGACGAGGGGATTGTCGTGAACGAAGTCGAAGAGCCGCTGCGTACCGTTGATGAAGCTGGTGACGATGCGACCGACGCCGACCTTCTTGAAGCGGTTGGTGATGACGCCCGCCGCGACCAGGTCGACGACGCGGTCGGAGAACATCTCGGTGTGGATGCCGAGGTTGCGCTTGTGCATCATGCGCGCGAGCGCGGCGTCGGGGATGGCTCCGATACCCATCTGCAGGGTCGAGCCGTCCTCCACCAGCCCGGCGACCAGCTCGCCGATGCGGCTCTCCACCTCGCCGCTCGAGTCGACGGCGTGCTCGTGCAGTTTCCGGTCGGTGAGGGTGAACTGATCGACGCGGCTGAAGGGTACGAGGTTGTTGCCGTGGGTGCGGGGCATGCAGGCGTTGAACTCCGCGATGACCAGCTGGGCGGTTTCGGCCGCCGCCTTGGCTCCGTCGCAGGACGTGCCGAGGGAGCAGTTGCCGTGGGCGTCGGGCCGGGAGAGGGTGAGGAGCGCGGCGTCGAGCTTCACCTGGCCGGAGAGGAACAGGTTGGGGACGTCGGAGAGGAAGATCGGCACGAAGTCCGCGCGGCCCTCGGCGACCGCGGTCCGCAGCGGGGAGCCGGTGAAGAGCGAGACGGAGCGGAATTCACGTTCGCGGCCCGGGGCGGCGAAGGGTGCGGGCCCGGCCGTGTGCAGGTGGTAGATGCGGACGTTCTCGAGGTCCGTGCGGGCGCACAGGGCCTCGACGAGTGCCGAGGGCGTGGCGGCGGCGCCGTGGATGAAGATGTTGGCACCGCTCTGGATGCGGGCGACGGCGTCGGCGGGGGAGACGGCGCGGGAAGCCCAGTTGGGTTGGGTGGTGTGCATGCGTGGAGGGATCAACCGGCATTTTCGCACCGGACGGGCCGGATGCGAAGCGCGGAATTTGCGCATTCCTTGCCAAATAGACGCCGTCGGTTGGCGGCGGGGTGGAGGGCGGCCGCTGCCCGGCGACCAGCGCCGGGCCCTACGCCAGGGCTTCCTTGAAGTGCCGCCGGCACATCGCGACGTAGCGGTCGTTGCCACCGATCTCGACTTGCGCGCCCTCCTTGACCCCGCGGCCGTCGGGCCCGACGCGAAGGTTCATCGTGGCCTTGCGGCCGCAGTGGCAGATGGTTTTCAGTTCGATGAGGTTGTCGGCCAGCGCGAGCAGCGCGGCACTGCCGGGAAAAAGCTGGGCCTGGAAATCCGTGCGCAGGCCGTAGCAGAGGACGGGGATGCGGAGCTGGTCGGCAATGTCGGTCAGCTGCTCGACCTGGGCGCGGGTGAGAAATTGCGCCTCGTCCACGAGCACGCAGGCGACCGGCTGGGCGGCGTGCGCGGCCTTCACGTGCGCCAAAATGTTTTCGTCCGGCGGCAGCGACATCGCCTCCGCGTCGAGGCCGATGCGCGACCTGATGCGACCGGCGCCGGCGCGGGTGTCCACGGCGGGGACGAAGAGCAGGGTGCGCATGCCGCGCTCGTGGTAGTTGTAGCTCGACTGGAGCAGGACCGTCGACTTGCCGGCGTTCATCGCCGAATAATAGAAATAGACCTTCGACATGCGGGAAAGGATAGGGTGCCCCGCCCTCGCGTGACAAGCCGGGTGATGGCTGGCCTGCTCCCGCCGCCCTCCCTTATGGTGGTCGTGGGCCGGGAGCGCGGCCGGGGGGTCCGCCCGAGCAGGAGGTAGTCCTGGTTGCGATGCAGTTCGGTCCAACCGGACCAGTCGAACGCCGCCGGTGGATCGGTCCGGTCGATCAGGATGTAGTCCATGGCATGAAACCACGTGCCGACTTCCCCCCGGCGGTGCCAGGCCGCCACTTCGCGCCACAGCCAGTGGATGTAGGGAGTGTTGTTGAGATGGCCATAATAGGGCCGCACGCCGGTGTAGGTGGCCGAAAGATAGCTCAGCCGGGTGTCGGAGCTGAGCAGCACACCGTCGAGTTTCGCCCGGTCAATCCAGGCCAGCATTTCCCGTTGGTTGCCCGTCAGGTGGATTCGATCCCGTTCCCCTTGGTCGAGATCGCGCACAATAAAGGCCGCGTTGTCTGCCACCATAAACAGGCCAACCAGTCCACCGGCCGTCATCGTCAACCAGCGGGCACCGATCGTCTGCAGCCGCCCGCCCCACGCCTGAAGTTGGGGCAGGGCCAGCAACCAGACCGGGAGCCAGAGATAGCCCCGGCTGAAATGGGCGGGCTGGTGGGGGGCGATGAACCAATCGTGCTTCATCAGCAGAAAAGTCACGGCCAAGGCGGTCAGCCAGAATGCGTCCATCTCGGTCAGCCGCCACCGTCGTTGCTGCAGACGCCAGCCGGCGACCAGAAGCAATGGACCGATGGCCAGCAGGATATTGGGCAGGGTGACCTGATGGGCGGTGGACCACACGGCCACCAACCGGCGGTGGGACGGGTAGGAGTTGAGAAACCAGAAATAATAAAGGCCAAAGGCGGCCAGGATCGCGCCGATGACCACGACCCGGCCCCAGGCGGCCGGAGTCCGGTCGCGCCAGGCCACGCCGCCCAGCCATGCGCCCATAATCAAGCCGTGGTGCAGGCCGGAGAATGGATGGGTCGCCGCCAGGGCGCCCACCAGGCCCAGGGCCAGCCACCCCCGCCGTTGCACCACCGCTATCCAGGCGCCCGCGACCAGGCAGTGGTAGACCGCCTCCGGCGGCACAAAGAGATTCCGGCCCCAGTTGGGAAACCACCAGCCTTCGCCGGCATCCAGGCGGAAGAGGTCCGCCAGCAGGGGCTGGCCTCCGGCCACGTTGAGCGCGGCAGCGGTGAGGCAGAGGATGCCACCGCCCCACATGGTGAGGAGAAACCACCCCGGGCGGCCGCGGGGATCCGGCAGCACCAATTCCACCAGCCGGAGGGTCAGGGCACTGCAGACGATCGAGGCCAGGACCCCCACCAGGGCGAAAAGCGCGCCGGGATCGACCTGGAGGAAGTGCACGCCGGCGCCCAGCAGCCAGAGCAGCCAGTGGAAATAGATGACCGGTGCGCCGGCAGTGAAATCGTAGGGATTGGGATAGGCGAAGCCGTTGCCGCGCTCGAATATCTCCCGCGCATTGGCCATATAATACGGGTCGTCATACAGCAAAAATCCCGTGGCTTCCGTTCCGGTGAGCAGGTGCTGCACCAGCATGAGGTGGAAGGGCAGCACGCCGAGGAGGGCGAGGGCCCAGCGTGGCCACCTGCGCGCCGGGCCTGCGCCGGCGGCCCGGGCCGCGGGCGGCGGTTTCCGGCTGGAAAAGAACGCCTGCCACGGGTTCGCCATGGATCATTCCAAGCGGATTCGTTGCCGGTGTGCCAGCCGGAAGGGCAGCACCGACCACGGTCGCGGGCGGGACTTCGACTCAGCGCATCCGCGCAAAGGACTTCGACAACAGCTCGAGGTCGGAAGCGCCCTTGGTCTTCTCGCGGGTCTTGGTGATGAGGTTGGCCTCGAGGGCGTTCTTGGTCGGGCGCTGCGTGTCCTGGTAGAACAGGCCGAACTTGCCGGGCCACGGCTCGGCGGCGAGCCGGAAGGCGGCGAGCTTGTCGGAGGGGTCGTGCCGGGCGGCGTCCTCGGGCGTGCCGTCGTTCTTCCTGAGCTCGATGTTGTGGAAGGCCCCGCCTTTGCGGGGGTTCGCCGCATCGAAGGCGCCTTCGAAAAACTCGACGCACTCGGAGAGGATCTCGACGACGGAGAAGCCGTCATGCAGGGCCGCGCGGTGCATCATGTCGACCATGTGGTTCACCTGGGTGGCATGGCTGCGGGCGACAAACGTGGCGCCGCTGTTGAGCAGCGTGCGCATCGGGTTGATCGGCTGGTCGAAGGCGCCCCAGGGATCGGTCTTGGACTTGAAGCCGATGGGCGAGGTGGGCGAGGTCTGCTTCTTGGTCAGGCCGTAGACAAAGTTGTCCATGATGACGTAGGTCATCCGGGGGTTCTTGCGGGCGGTGTGGACGAGGTGGTTGCCGCCGATGGAGAAGCCGTCGCCGTCGCCGCCGAACACGAACACATGCAGGTCGTCGCGGCCCAGGCTGATGCCGGCGGCGAAGGGCAGGGAGCGCCCGTGGATGTAATGGCCGCCATGGGTGTTGACGAAATACGGGAAGCGCGAGGAGCAGCCGATGCCGGCGAAGGTGACGATCTTTTCCTGCGGGTAGTTGAGTTTCTCGAGGACCTTGTAGAACGAGGCCAGCACGGCGAAGTCGCCGCAGCCGGGGCACCACGTCGGGTGATCGGCGGTGAGGGCCTTCTTGGTCAGCGGGGCGCGGGCACCGTCAGCGGGCACCGGGAGGACGGCGGGAGGGGTGGCGGGGGCAGGGGTGGACATGGGGTGAAGAAGAGTGAGGCTGGAAGTGAGAGTGTGGAGAGGGGATTTCTTCTCTTGATCTTACTCGTGCGCTTTCTCTCGGTGAGAACGATCAGGAGCAAGAGAACGAGAACGCTCAGGTGCGAGCCGGGATCGCGAGGACGCTTTGCTTGCGCATGCCTACGGTGGTGTCGGCGAGGCCGAGCGTCCGGGCGACGCGCTCGACGATCTCGCTGACTTTGTAGGTGAGGCCGTCGGTCTTGGTGATGCTCTCGATGGCCGGGTTGCAGAGGCAGCCGCGCAGGAGCGTGGTGAGCTGCCCGTAGCCGTAGAGGCCCTCGTCGTTGATCTCGACCACGATGATGTGCTTGTAGCGGGCGAAGGTCTCGCCGAGGCCTGCGGCGAGCGGGTGGATGTGGCGCATCTGCATGTGGCCGACCTTGGCGCCGGCACCGCGGAGGCGGCCCATGGCCTCGCGGATCGGGCCGTAGGTGCAGCCCCAGCCGACGAGGAGGACGTCGCCGGACTGGTCGCCGGCAAGCTCGGGGGCGGGCAGCGTGGCGGCGAGCTGCTTGAGTTTGTCGCGGCGCTTGGCCGTCATCTTCATGTGCAGGCCGGGATTGGCGGTCGGGTGACCGAGCTCGTCATGCTCAAGGCCGGTGACGGTCGGGTATTTGCCGGAGGCCATCACGGAGCCCGGGGGCGCGTGGTGGGTGATCGCGTCAAGCGGGTAGGCCTTGTAGGCGGCGTCGCGCGGCGCCACGTTGGGCTTGGTCGGGCCCATGAGCTTGGCGAGTTCGGGCTCGGGGAAGGCCTCGATGCGGGTGGCAATGGCCTGGTCGGAAAGGATGATGACCGGGGTGCTGTATTCGCGGGCGATACGGCCGGCCTCAAGAGCGAGGTAAAAGCAGTCCTCGACGTTCTTCGGGGCGAGAACGACGCGCGGGCAGTCGCCGTGCGAGCCGTAAATGGCCTGCATGAGGTCGCTCTGCTCGATATTGGTCGGCATGCCGGTGGAAGGTCCGCCGCGCTGGACGTTGATCACGATGAGCGGCATCTCGGCCATGGTGGCCCAGCCGAGCGCTTCCATCTTAAGCGAGAGGCCGGGACCGGAGGAACCGGTGACGGAGAGGTGGCCGCCGTAAGAGAAGCCCAGCGCGGTGGAGGCCGCGGCGATCTCGTCCTCGCATTGCACGAAGATGCCGCCGTATTTCGGCAGCTCGACGCGGAG
>JBKJTZ010000062.1:0-5079 GCA_046590295.1 Lacunisphaera sp. | reverse complement strand
GCAGCACGGCGCGCTGCTCATCTTCGACGAGGTCATGACCGGCTTCCGGCTCGCGCGGGGTGGCGTGCAGGAGCTGGAGAATATCACCCCCGACCTCACGACCCTGGGCAAGATCATCGGCGGCGGCCTGCCGGTCGGGGCCTTCGGCGGCCGGGCCGACATCATGGATCATCTCGCCCCGCTGGGGCCGGTCTACCAGGCCGGCACGCTCAGCGGGAATCCGCTCGCGATGGCCGCAGGCATCGCCGCGCTCCAGCTGCTCGAGGAGTTGAACCCCTACGACCGGCTCGACGCGCTCGGCCGGCAGGTCTGCGCCGCAGCGTCCGCCGCCGCCCGGGCCAAGGGCCTGCCGCTCCAGACGCCACAGTGCGGCTCGATGTTCAGCCTGTTTTTCACGCCGACACCGGTGCGCGACATGCCGACCGCGCTGGCCGCCGACGCCAAGCTCTTCGGCCGCTTTTTCCATGCCTGCCTGGCCGGCGGGGTCTACCTCCCCCCGAGCGCCTACGAGACCTGGTTCTTGAGCACGGCCCACGAGGGCGCGGCCATCGACCGGGCTTGCGAAGTCATCACCAAGAGCATTAAGTCCCTCTAAGGAAACGAACGCCGGTTCGTAATTCCTTCAACCCACGATGAACACAAAGCAACGAAGCAGAAAAGATCCCGCCCTGCTCGGTCTGGCTTCGCTGCTTTGCTTCTTGGTGTTAGCCACCCGCTTGGCCGCCGTGCCGCTGAATGCGCCGCTGATTCCGCTCAATGAATTGCAGCCGGGCATGCAGGGCGAGGTCTGGACGGTCTTCAAGGGCCGCGAGTCCGAGCCGTTCACCGTGCAAGTGACCGGCATCCTCCGCAATGCCCTGGGTCCGGGCAAGAGCATGATCCTCTGCGAACTCACCGACGCCCGCGTGCAGCCCATGGGCGCCGTCGCGGGCATGAGCGGCAGCCCGCTCTACATCGACGGCCGGCTCGCCGGCGTGCTGGCCTACCAGATCCAGCGCTTCGAGACGGTCCGCTACGCCGGCTTCACCCCGATCAGCGACATGCTGGAGATCAGCACGCTGCCGCCGGGCCGCGACAATTTTGTCCCCACGCCAATCCCGGTCAAGGGTGACCGCGACAACACCCGGTTCGCCTCAGCCTCCACCGCCCCGTTCAGCGCCATCTCGCCGTCCTTCTCGCTGGGCGGGCTTTCGCCGGAGGTCGCGGCACTGCTGGAGCCGCAATTTTCCGCGCTGGGACTCAACGTCAACGCCCTGGGCGGAAACGTGGGCGGCTCCGACAGTCCGGCGCCCGCCGCCCCGACCAGCCTGCGCCCGGGTGATGTGGTCGCCGTGGCCCTCGCCGTGGGGGACATCAGCCTCGCGGGCACGGGCACCGTCTCCTACGTGGACGGCAACCGCATCCTCGCTTTCGGCCACCCGATGCTCTCGCTCGGCGCGACCGAGCTGCCCATGGCGTCGGCCGAGATCGTGACGATCCTCCCGAGCCAGTATAATTCCATCAAGCTCAGCAACACGGGTGGCATCATCGGCTCCTTCAGCCAGGACCGGCTCTCCGGCATCTACGGCGAGCTCGGCCGCCAGCCCGCCATGGTCCCGGTCGACATCGTCTTTCCCGCGCGCCTGAACCGTAAATCCCTCCACTTCGAGGTCGTCCGCCACGAGCAGGTCCTGCCCACCATCGCCGCCACCGGACTCGCCCAGGCCGTCATGGGCTCGAACGAGTCGGGCCTGGCCAACGGCTTCAAGGTGACCACCACCGTCGATTTTCCCGGTTCCGCGCCGGTGGAGTTGAGCCAGCTTTATCCGGGGCCGCAGGGTTTCCGGCAGGGCCTCGGCGACTTTGTCGGCAATCTCTCGCTCTGGCTCTTCAATCCCTACGAGCGCGTCTTTCCCGAGCGCATCCGCTTCAGCATCGAGGACACACCCGAGACCCCCTCGGGCAGCATCGAGCAGATGCAGGTGTCGCGCGCCCAGGCCGGACCCGGTGACCGGCTGGACATCAACATCGGCTGGCGCGGCTACCAGCACGAGCCGGCCACCGAGTCGCTGACCCTGACGGTGCCCCCGGAATGGAGCGGCAAGGACCTGGAGGTCATCCTCACCACCGGCCCCGCCCTGGATGAACTCACCGGCCGTTCGCACACCGTGCCGGTGGCCCAGCTGCGCAGTTTTGACGAATACATCTCCGCGCTGCGCAATTTCCGCCAGTCCGACGGGCTCTATCTGGCCGTCGTCGAGAAGGCCCGGTTGCTGACCGACCAGCGCGCCACCACGACGGACATGCCCGGCTCGCTCGAGCGCATCGCGCGGGCCGCCGACGAGGCGCGTTTCCAGCGCAAGGATGCCATCGTGCCGCTCTGGGAACAGCGCGTGCTGCCCGGCCGGCTCTTCAACATCCTCGTCCGTCGCCCGCTCTCGATCACGGATTGAGCGGGTGGACGCTCCGCCCTGGCTGTCCTCTTCCCATGATTGTCATTTCGAGCAAAACGAAGAATCCATCGGCCTGCGCCCCCGCAGCTGGATCCTTGGCTCCGCTCCGGATGACCGGTTTTTTAATATCCATGCTCCCCCGCCGCGTCTGTTCCGCCATCGTGTATTTCGTGTGTTTCGTGGTGTCCGGCCTCGGGCTCCGGGCTGACCCGCTCACCAAGTCCCTCGAGATCGACTTCGGCCGCGACGTGGCCAGCCGCAACCTCAAGGGCCTCGCGACCCGCTCCGACGGCCGCGTGCTGCCCGGTCCGGTGTTCACCGACCTCACCGGCCCGAAGGTCGGCGATATCCTCTGGACGATCCAGGCGCTCGGCGCCGACCGCGTGATGATCGACACCGGCAAGGGCGTGAGCGACCGCATCGTCCGCCACCAGTTTCTCGTCGGCACCGGCCCCGAGGGCAAGGTGCAGGAAATATCCTTCAACGCCGCGGACAACGCCTACACCGTCCGCGAGGTGGCGGACGTGGCGGAAACCAACGTCCTCGCCCTGCTGCCCCTGCCCAACGGGCAGCTGCTGCTGGGCACCTCGCCCACGGCGGCGCTTTATCTCTTCCGGGGCGGCAAGCCCATCGCGCGGGTCCCGCTCCCGGCGGATTCGGTGTTCGATTTCCTGCGCCTGCCCGACGGCACCGTGCTGGCCGCCACCGGCAATCCCGGAAAGATTTACCGGCTCGATCTGGCCATGATCGCCGCGGCCGGCCTGATCGAGGGCAAGGCGGCCGACGACAAGCTGCTCGCCGGGCAGGGGGTCGCGGTGTTTGGCGAGATCCGCGACCGCAACGTCCGGCGGCTGGCCCGCCTCACCGATGGCCGCATCATCGCGGGCTCTTCGCCGAAGGGTAACATCTATGCATTTTCCGCGGCGGGGGGCGCCCCGCTGGTCCTGCAGGAGAATCGTGACGCCGAGGTCGTGGACCTGCTGCCCAATGAGGACGGCGGATTCTACGCCGCACTTGTCAGCACGCCCGGCGACATCCTGCGCATCGGCAAGCTGCCCGAGCCCAAGCCCGAGACCAAGGAAAAGGAGCCGGTGGTCGTCCCCAAGCTGGAAGACAAGCCGGCGTTCACCGGGCGCTCCAGCGTTGTGCGTTTCCCGGCCGATGGGTTCCCGGAGAGTGTCGTCAGCCGGCCCGGCATCGCGCTGTACCGTCTGGCGCGGCATGAGGGGTGGTTGCTGCTCACCGCCGGTGAACTCGGCGACGCCTTTGGCTACGACCCGGTCGCGCGCCGCTCCCTGACCTTTGCCGGGAGCAGCTCCGCGCAGCTCAACGACCTCGCCCCGCTCGGCGACGGCCGCTTTTTGCTCATCCGCAACAATGCCCCGGGCCTCGCGCTGCTGTCGTTTGGGCCGGCGCCCGTCCGCGAGCTTGAGACCAAGCGGCTGGACCTCGGGCAACCGGCGGAGTTCGGGGCGCTCCGGTTCGACCGGATGCGCGGGATCGCGACCACCGACCTGAAGGTCGAGATCCGCGCGAATTTTGGCAGCGATGAACTCGAGGGCTGGACGCCTTGGACGGAGTTGGCGCGGCGCGACGGCGCCTTCGCCATCGACGGTCTGCGCGGCCGCTATGCCAAGCTCCGCCTGACCATCGCGGGCGGGACGCCGGATTTCCAGATCGACAAGGCCACCCTCTATTCCCTGCCACAGAACCGCCGGCCGACGCTGGCGGACTTCCGCATCCTCTCGTCCGGCCTCGGGCTGATTCCCGCACCGGAGTCTCCCCCCGGGGCCACGGCGACGCTCAACCAGATGCTATTCCCCAGCACGCGGGACAGCGATCCCGGCGCGGAGAAGCGCAAGGCCCTGCTCGGCAGCCAGGTCATCCCCCAACCCGGGGCGCAGCTGGTCTTCTGGTCGGTCACCGACCCCGATGGCGACAATCTCGCCTACACCTTCTCCATCCGGTCGGAGAACACCGCCACCTGGACCGACCTCGCGGTCAATTCCTCCGACAGCTACGTGCAGTTCGAGACCGGCGGTCTGCCCGAGGGCGGCTACCTCACGCGCCTGATCGTGAGCGAGCAGAGCCCGCGGCCTGCGGCGCAGCGCCTGAGCTACACCTTCGAGACCGACGCCCTCCTGGTCGACCGCACGCCGCCGACCATCACCGCGAATAACGTATCACGAGTCGGCGGCCAGCTGCTCATCACCGTCGCGGGCGCCGACGCACTCTCGCTGCTCGAGGGCGCGGAGTTCGTCCTGAACAACGGCACGCGGGCGACCATGACCCACCCGGCTGACGGCATCCTCGACGGCCGCCAGGAAACATTCACCGCCGAGATATCCGAGCCCCGGGCGGCGGGGGCGACGTCCGTGGAAATCTTGCTCTACGACCATCCCGGCAACAGCTCGACGGTGCGGCTGCCGGTGAAGTAAGGGGTAGGGGGAGAGCAGTAAGCAGCACCTGTCGTCGCCTTAAAACTTATCGCTGAAAACTTTCCGCCTTCACGCCCGGGGGTGCGCCTTGGCGTGGATCTCCTGCAACCGGGCGACGCTCGTGTGGGTGTAGATCTGCGTCGTCGTCAGGCTCGCATGGCCCAGCAGTTCCTGCACGGCACGCAGGTCGGCGCCGGAATTGAGCAGGT
>JBKJTZ010000093.1:0-17799 GCA_046590295.1 Lacunisphaera sp. | reverse complement strand
GACGTTCTTCGAGCGCTTGATCTCGTCCATGACGGCCTTGATGCGCTCCTCGAACTGGCCGCGGTATTTCGTGCCGGCCACCATCAGCGCGAGGTCGAGCGTGATGACTTTCTTTTCGGCGAGAATCTCGGGCACGTTGCCCTTGGCGATTTCCTGCGCGAGGCCCTCGACGATGGCGGTCTTGCCCACGCCGGCCTCGCCGACGAGCACCGGGTTGTTCTTGGTGCGGCGGCAAAGGATCTGGATGACGCGGCTGATCTCCTTCGTGCGGCCGATGACGGGATCCATCTCGCCCTTGCGGGCCAGCTCGGTGAGGTCGCGGCCAAACGCCTTCAGCGCGGGCGTCTTGACCTCTTTCTTGTCCCCTTCCCCGCCCGCACTGCGGGGGGCGACTTCCTCGCCGCCACCGGCCGCGCCGGCCGACGGGGCGTCGCCCTGGCCGGAGGAAAACTGGGGATCGAGTTCGCGCAGGATCTCATTGCGGGTGCGCTCGATGTCGATCTCGAGGGTCTTGAGCACGCGGGCGGCGACGCCCTCGCCCTCGCGGAGCAGGCCGAGCAAAATGTGTTCGGTGCCGACGTAGGAATGGTTGAGCGCCTTGGCCTCCTTGCCGGCGAGGGCCAGGACCTTCTTGACCCGCGGCGTATAGGGAATGCTGCCGACCGGGGTCTTGGTCTCCTGGCCGATGCCCACCTGTTTCTCGACCTCGCCGCGCACGGTCTCGAGATCGAGCCCCATCTTCTGGAGCACGCTGACGGCCACGCCCTGCCCCAGCTTGATCAGCCCGAGCAGCAGGTGCTCCGTGCCGACGTAGTTGTGGTGGAAGCGGTCGGCCTCCTTGCGGGCCAGGGCGAGCACCTGTTGCGCGCGCGGGGTGAAGTTGTTCATCGGTTCCATGCAGGGGGTGGTTGGTTTAAAATGGTTACTTGGCGGTGTTACTGAAGTCAGGGGCCGGCACTTTGGCAAATTCGGCGCGCAGGCGATCGGCGCGCAGGACGTCGCGCTGGGCCGGATCGAAGGCGCCCTTGGCGGCGTGCTGGACGTGGGCGGGCTGGCACTCGATGAAGAGCCGGTCGACGATCGCGCGCTGCGCATCGCCGAAGACCCCGAGGTCGATGCCGAGCCGGATGAGTGAGAGCAGGTTCATGGCCTCGCCGGAATTCAGCAGGTGGCCGTTCTGCAAGATGCCATAGGCGCGGCCGATCTTGTCCTGCACCTTGTTCGGGTCGGTCTCGAGGAGCTTTTCCCGGGCGTTGAGTTCCTGCTCGACGATGGTGGTGAGCACGCCGTGGAGGTGCTTGATGATGCCCTCCTCGCTCTCGCCAAGCGTGGTCTGGTTGGAAATCTGGAAGATGCTGCCGCTGGCGTCCGAGCCCTCGCCGAACAGGCCGCGCACGGCCATGCCGAGCTGGTTGACGGCGCGGACGACCTTTTCCATCTGGCCCGAGATGACGAGCGCGGGCAGGTGCATCATGGCCGAGGCCCGGATGCCGGTGCCGAGGTTCGTCGGGCAGGCCGAGAGGTAGCCGAGCTTCGGCGAGAACGCATAGTCGACGTGCTCCTCGAGGGCGGTGTCGAGGGCGTTGATCGCGGTCCAGACCTTCTTGAACTGGAAGCCGGCGCGCAGGACCTGGATGCGGAGATGATCCTCCTCGTTGACCATCACGACACAGGACTGGTCCTTGCTGATGACGACGCCGGCGCCGGCCTTGGCGTGGCAGAGTTCGCGGCTGATGAGGTGGCGCTCGACCAAGATCTGCTTCTGGAGGTCGTTGAGGGTCTCGACCGGGAGGGCCAGGCCGCGCTTCATCTGCGGGGTGGCGGCGACGGCCTGCATGACCTGGTCGCGGATCTCGCGCTTTTGCGCGTCCTTGGCCCAGCCGGGAAAGGGCAGCGCGGCGAGGTTTCGGGCGAGCCGGATGCGCGTCATGAGCACGACCGCGCTCTTGCTGGTGGCGGTGTCCGTCAGCTCCGAATGCGAGTCGATGAGTTCGTTGATCTTCAAATCAGGATTCCCCGGAGTGGCTGCCCGCCGTCCTTGCCTGGTGGATTTCGTCCCGGTAACGGGCGGCATCCTCATAGCGCTCGGCCTTGATGGCCTGGTCGAGGTCGGTCTCCAGCTGGGAAAGACGCTCCGTGAGCGACCGGCGGGCCAGGGAGCGTTGCGGGACCTTGCCGGTGTGGGCGATGCCCTTGTGCATGCTGTCGAGCATGGGCTCGAGGATGCAGCCGAAATGCTGGTAGCAGGCCGGGCAGCCGAAGCGGCCGGTCTTCTTGAAATCCTGCTGGGTGAACCCGCAGGACTCGCACTTGGCGTCGCCGGTGGGCTCCGGGTTGAGGGAGGCCTTCAACAGCAGGTCGGCCAGCGAGAAACCGCTGGGGTCTGTCACGCCCTTGGCCTGCGCACAGGCCTCGCACAGATCGACCTTATGAATCTTATTGTTAACGATCTGGGTAAGGTGGACGGTCGCAGGCTTGGAGCAGAGGTCGCACTTGAGGGAGTTGGCCATGTCGGTTGTTAAGAGGGGAGGATAGCGCCTCGTACCGGAAACGCAAATCGCGCCCGGGCCAGGCCCTTCTTCCCTGCCATTGGTATGCCAAGGAATCGCGCGGGAGGCAAGCGTGGAGGCGGGATTGCTGGGGGCGGGAATACCAGTCCCGCCGCCAAATTATCCTCAGGCCCGCGTGCCCTCGACCAGCACGCGCTGCCGGAACGCTGTCAGCACGCGGCCCGTGATGGGGCCGGGCTTGCCGGTGCCGATGACCCGGCCGTCGAGCTTGACCACGGGGATGACCTCGGCGCCGGTGCCCGAGAGGAAGCACTCATCGGCGCACCAGACGTCGTAACGGGTCAGGTCGGCCTCGCGCATGGGGATGCCGAGTTCCTTGGCGATGGCGAAGATGGTCGCGCGCGTGATGCCCTTGAGCGCGCCGGCCGAGGCGGCGGGCGTGATGATCTCGCCCTTCAGCACGATAAAGATGTTGTCCGCCGTGCACTCGGCCACGTAGCCCTGCGCATTGAGCATGATGGCCTCGAGTGCCCCGGACTGGCGGGCCTCGATCTTGGCGAGGATGTTGTTGAGATAATTGAGGGACTTGACCGTCGGCGGCAGCGCGTCGGGCGCGATGCGGCGCGTGGCCACCGTGACGATGCTCAGGCCGTTGTCGTAGTGCTCCTGCGGGTAGAGTGAGATCTTGCTCGCGATGATGAAGACCGTGGGCTTCTCGCACAGCCACGGCGCCAGACCGAGGTCGCCGACGCCGCGCGTGACGACAAGGCGGATGTAACCGTCGGTGAGCTGGTTCCGGCGGCAGGTCTCGCACACCGCCTCCGCCATCGTCGCGCGGTCGAGCGGGATGGTCAGCATGAGGGCCTTGGCCGACATTTCGAGGCGCTCGAGATGGTCGTCGAGCCGGAAGACATTGCCCCCGTAGATGCGGATGCCCTCGAAGATGCCATCGCCGTAGAGCAGGCCGTGATCGAAAACCGAGACTTTCGCCTCGGTGGAGTCCACATATTTTCCGTCAAAGTAAACGACCATAGTAGGGGCATTCCAGCAAAGCCCCCGTCGTTGTCCAGCCCGCGGATGGCGAAATGCGCTTGTATTTGCCGTTATGACGGCGAACTGTTCCGGCGAACGGGCCGCAACTTATTCACGCTATGAATCTGCGCCCCTCCCCGGCCGCCCGGTCCGCCGGCTTCACCCTCATCGAGCTGCTCACGGTCATCGCCATCATCGGCATTTTGGCCGCCCTGATCTTCCCCACGGTCAGCAAGGTCCGCGAGACCGCCCAGCGCACGGTCGACGCCAACAACCTCCGCGAAATCGTCAAGGCCGCGACCATTTACGCCGCCGACAACAACGACCGGCTCCCCGATCCGGCCGCCATCCTCGCCCAGAATCCGCCGCCGGTCACCGGCGGGCCGGGACCGTTTCTCTGGGCCGGCATCCTCGCCCAGCGCGGCATCCTCACCGACCCGGGCTTTTATTTCGCGAAGAACGACCCGCTTTACAACGGCACGTTGCCCGCCGCCATTGTCAGCCCGACCAACCGCAGCATCCTAGACCCCACGTTCGTGGCCAAGGGCGACTTGAGCTTTGAATTCGTCGGCGGCCTGCGGATGAGCGACGCGCCGACCACGCCCGTCGCCTTTACGCGCGGCCTGCTGGGCACCGGCACCTGGGATGCCACCGACGCGGTCTACAAGGATACCGGCGGCCACATCGCCTTCCTCGGCGGGAACATCCAATTCTACCCCAACCTCACCGAGGCCGCCACCCAGCTGACTTTGAACAATGGCAGGAAAGGCAGCTCCCTGCTGCAGGCCCTGCCCAGCTCAGCCAAGGTTTATGGCACCGGCTCCGCCAAGATCGGCACGGCCGCCGGCACGCCCGCGCAGCCGGTGCCGTAAGACCAGGGTGGCTGCGGCTTCCCGCCGCAGTTTACATCCGGCGGCATTTTTTAAGCCTTCACCTTGGCCCGGCCACGCACGTAAGCTCCGCGGCTTCCATCATGGCATCCGTCACTCCCACCTACGTCATCGGCCACAAGAACCCCGACGCTGACTCCATCTGCTCGGCGCTCGCCTATGCCGCCTTCAAGGAAGCCAGCGGCGAGACCGGCTACGTGGCCGCGCGCTGCGGCAATTCCAACGCCCGCATCGACGCCATTCTGGAGCGCTTCTCCACCCCGCTGCCACTCTACCTCAGCGACGTGTCGCCCCGCGTGCGCGACCTGATGACCATCAACCCCATCGCCGTCAGCCTCGGGGCCACCTGCGCCGAGACCCTCCGGCTCATTGACGAGCACCAGCTCAACGTCCTGCCCGTCGTCTCCGCCGAGAACCACGCCACCGGCACCATCTCGCTCGCCCAGCTCGGCCACTTTTTCATCCCCCGGCTCGACGAGCCGCGCAGCATGCGCTCCGTGCGCACCAGCCTCGCGCGCATCGTCCAGTCGCTCAAGGCCTCCGTCCTGCACCTCGCCGAGGGCGACCGCCTGGAGGAGCTTTTCGTGCGCATCGGCGCCATGGACATCGGCACCTTTTGGAAAATTTCCGAACGGGACAACGTGCCCGCCGGCAAGTCCGTCATCATCCTCGGCGACCGGCGCGATGTCCAGCAGCGCGCCATCGAGCTCGGCATCCGCGCCCTCATCATCAGCGGCAACCTGCCCGTCGACCCCGAGATCGTCGCCCTCGCCCGGCAGCGCGGGGTCAGCATCTTCATCAGCGCCTACGACACCGCCACGACCGCGTGGTTCGTCCGCACCGCCTCGACCATCGAGCAGCTGGTGGACCGCAAGTTCGTCGCGCTCAACCCCGATGTCCGCATCGCCGACATCCGCCGGAAATTCGCCCAGAATGCGCCGAGCGCCATGATGGTCACCAGTGAGGACGGCACCCTGCAGGGCATTTTGACCAAGACCGACCTGCTCAAGCCCGTCCCCACCCGCCTCGTGCTCGTCGATCACAACGAGCTCACCCAGGCCGTGCCGGGCGCCGACGAGGTCACCATCACCGAGATCATCGACCATCACCGGCTTGGGCCGATGGCCACGCCCCAGCCGATCTTGTTCATCAACGAGCCCGTCGGCTCCACCTGCACGATCGTGGCCGACCTGTTCCGGCGCCACGGGCTGACCCCCGCCCCCAATCTCGCCGGCCTGATGATGGCGGGCCTCATCTCCGACACCCTCCTGCTCCAGAGCCCGACCTCGACCCCGAAGGACGCCGAGGTGCTCGCCTGGCTCGAGACCCACGCAAAAATCCGGGGCAAGGACCTCGCCCAGCTCATCTTCAGCTCCGGCTCGGTCATTCTGGCCAGCCCGCCCGCCAAGGTCGTGCGCTCGGATTTCAAGGTCTATGACGAGGAGGGCGTGCGCTTTGCGGTCTCGCAGGTCGAGGAACTCGGCTTTGATAATTTCTGGCAGCACGCCCAGCCGATCTCGACGGCCGTGGCCGAACTCCGCACCGAAGAGAGACTCGCCTTCGCCGCACTGCTGGTCACGGACATCAATACCCAGAACTCGCTGCTGCTCGTGAAGGGCGACCCCGAATTTATCCGCCGCATCTCCTACGCCCATGTCGAGCAGGATGAGATCTTCGACCTGCCCGGGGTGGTGTCGCGCAAGAAGCAGCTCGTTCCGTATCTCACCGGCCTGCTCAAGGAAATGCACGCCGAGGGCGGGGGCCCCGCGGCGCGGCGACGGACAACCGCACCCTTCGGCCGTTCCGGCTGAGCGAAACCTCCGGCCGGCCGGTGGCGTCATGTCCCGGGAGTTCGCCGCCCGTCCTCTCCCATGAAGCACCCCACCCGCCTGCCTGGCCTCTTGGCCGCCTGCCTGGTCCTCCTTGTCCCGGCCGGCTTCGCCGCCCCGGAAAGCGCCGAGAACAAGGAACCGATTGTCCTGCCCGGCCTCAAGGTCACAAGCCACGCCGAGCTGCCTCCACTCGAGTTCTGGCACTACGCCCGGGTGGGCCAGTTCGAAGTGCTTTCGAACGCCTCTGAGCGCACCACCCGCAGCCTGCTGGCCGACTTCGCCAAGTTCACCCAGGCCATCAAGCTCGTCTGGCCCGCGCCGGCCCAGCCCCTCGCCGCCGCCAGCATCATCCTGTGCGGCCAGGGCGGCCAGTTCGACGCTTTCCCACCCGCCGGCACGAGCCAGGAGGGCGCCATCGTCCCCAGCGTCTTCCTCCGCAACCGTGAGCAGGTCGCCATCGTGGTCGACGTCGAGGCCGACCGCGTGACAATCGATCCGAACTCGGTGGACGTCGCCAACGCCGGCTTCGCGGAATACGCCGTCGACCACTACAAGCAGCTCTATCGCGAATACGTCCGCTACCTGCTCAGCCAGAGCCAGGCGCGCGCCCCCATCTGGCTCGAGGAGGGCCTCGCCCAGATCATCATGGACATCGACCTCGACGACGAGCGGCTGATCTACGGCAAGGTGAATTCCCGCAGCGGCGCCGCTTCCGGCGGGGAGTCCGCCGATTCCGACGGCACCGATCCGACCGCGAACAGCGGTGCCGTGGTGGGCGAGCAGCCCTTCAACGTCGTGCTCCAGCACCGCAAGTTCATTGCCTTCGATCAGTTCTTCGCGCTCACCGCCGGGTCGCCCGCGACCCAGACCCCGCTCGGCAACAACCTGTGGGCCAAGCAGGCCTACGCCTTCGTGCACTTCTGCCTGTTTGGCGAGGACCTCCGCTATCAGGCGGCGCTGGCAACCTTTGTCGGACGCCTCGCCCGCGAACCGCTCAGCGAGGCGATGTTCAAGGAATGCTTCAAGGTCGACTACCGGCGCATGGCCTACGAACTGCGCGGCTACCTGCTGCACACGAAGCACAAGTACCAGCGGTACGCGCTGCAACCCGGCGACCAGCTCACGGCCCGCTCGATCGAGCTGCGGGCCGCCACCCCGGCGGAGATCGCCCTCCTCAAGGGCGATGCGCTCCGGCTGGGCGCCCACCTCGATGCCGCGCTCGCCGCCTACCGCGGCGGCTATCTCCGCGGTGAGCGCGCACCCGCGTTGCTCGCCGCCATGGGGGTGACCGAGGCCACGCTGAACCATCCGGACCGCGCCCGCGAACTGCTGGAGCCGGCGGTGAAGGCCGGCGTCAAGCGCCCTTCGGCCTATGTCGAACTTGCGCGCCTGCGGCTGGCGGACGCCGGATCCGCGGACGGCCCATTGAATTCCGCCCGGCTCGCCACCGTGCTCACGCCCTTGTTCGAGGCCCGCAAGCTGGCGCCCGCGTTGCCGGAGACCTACGAGCTCATTGCCACGGCCTGGAGCCGCAGCGCCACCGCGCCCAAGCCGGAAAATCTCGCCGTGCTCGACGAGGGCGTCCGCGCCTTCCCTCGGAACAGCGCCCTGCTCTACCGCGCGGCCCTGCTCTATCACCAGGCCGGAGCCGGAGCGACGGCTGTCTCGATCGCCAAGCTCGGCCTGCGTTTCACCTCCGACAAGGCCGCCAAGGCCCAGTTCGAGCAGTTGCTGGCCTCCCCATCCGCCGCGACCGCCACAAGATAGTCGCATCAAGCGGGAACGTTGCAGTCCGACGAAAGTAGGCAGGGCCGGTGCTGGTCGCCGGACTGTGGTTCGCACGAGTGGCGGTCCACCTACGCCTTCGGCACGTCCTCCGGCATGTTCCAACTGCGCAGGACGCCGGCCCACTCCGCCGGCGCCTCCCACAAGCGCATCCGTCCGAGCGCCGCCTCGCTGCGCACCCAATCGTGCACGGCCCTTTGTCCCGAGACCAGCCGCGCGGACGCCGATTCCGCCAGATCCGCCGGGTAGACCGCGAGCAGCGGTTCCAGCTGTCCGCCGCACACCGGCACCACGCCGCACGAGGCGGTCGCGAGCCCGGCCAGCTGTCGCAAGTGCGCCTCGCTGACTTCCGGCATGTCCACCGCCAGCACCAGCACCAGCCCCGCCGGTGCCGCCCGCAGGCCGGCTGCAATACCCGCCAACGGACCGGCGTCGGCCATTTCATCCCTGATCGAACCAACGCCCGCGCCAGTCCAATCCGGTCCCGCCCCCACGGCAACGTTGACCACCCCGGCACCAGCCGCGCGCAGCACTTCGATCTGCCGCTGGGCCAGAGTGCGACCGTCCGGCAACCGCAGCTGGGCCTTGTCGCGCCCCATGCGCGTGGACCGGCCGCCGGCGAGCACGAGTCCGCTCAGCATGGCGCGTCCACCTTCAGCCACCCCTGCGTCAAAATGCGTGCGCGCAGGCCGCCCCGGCCCTTCAACCACAAATGGGCACCGGGTGCGAACGCCTGGTCCATCCAATGGCACGGCGAGCACTCCCGCACGCCCGCAAAGCGCACGCCCTGCACCTCGAACTCGGCGCCGATGAGGGCGTTCAGGTCGGCGCCGCGCGTCAGCACGTTGCGCCGGAAAACCCCGGCCGGGCGATCGGGGCAAGCCAGCGCCGCGCAGATCGCCTCGTAAACCTCCCCGGCAAAAAACGTGATCTGCCCCGCGTAATCCACCTGATGGTCGAGGAAACGGTCGCCGGCCAGCCCTCGTCCCGGCAGGCACTCGACCGCCGGCACGGACACGACCGGATGCTCCGCCGCCGGGAGCCCGTGGCGGCCAAAATAATTGTGCCCGGGCGAAAGATAGAGCGCACCGATCTTCATCGGCCGGCCGCGAGCCGTCCCGCGTAGACGTTGAGCCGGTCGGCGCGCAAAAAACCGACCAGCGTCTGGTTGTTCGCGCGGGCGAATTCCGCTGCCAGGCTCGAGGGCGCGGAAATGCCGGCCACCACGGCAACCTGCGCCGCCAGCGCCTTCTGCATGAGTTCGAACGAGATGCGTCCGCTCACCAGCAAAATATGCCGGTCCAGCGGCAGCCAGCCGGAACGCAGCGCGTGGCCAAGCACCTTGTCCATCGCGTTGTGCCGGCCCACATCCTCGCGCGCGACGAGCAGCTTTCCCTTGACGTCAAACAGCGCCGTGGCATGCAAACCGCCCGTGGACTGGAAGGTCGGCTGCGCCGCCGCCAGCAACGCCGGCAACGTCCGCAGCAACGCCGCCGGCACCCGCAGCGGGCGCTTCACCCGGGGGAACTGCTGCCGCACCGCCGCGATCGTGGCCTTGCCGCACAGCCCGCAACTGGAGCCGCTGAAGACATGGCGCGTGAGCCGGTCGAAATCCACGCGCACCTGCTTCGGCAGCACGGCCTCGACCACGTTGCCCTCGTTCGCGCGCACGTCGTTGTCGCGGCATTGCAGGATGTCGTAAAGGTCATCGGCGGAACGGATGATGCCCTCGGTCAGGAGGAACCCGGCGGCGAGGTCGGCATCATGGCCCGGCGTGCGCATCACCACCGCGATGGAGCGGCCGCGCACGCGCAGTTCGAGCGGTTCCTCCACCGCGAGCACGTCGCCGACCACCCGGGTCGCCTGCCGCGGGCGCACCCGGCGCACGCGCCATTTTTTTGTCAGCGCGGCCTTCATCGGGCTGCCTCGACCGTCACCCGCGTGTTGTAGTCCGGCACGCCGCTGAGCGCATCCACCCGGCCGCGCGGCACGATCACATTGCCCTCGGGCCAGTGGATCTGCAGGTTGCCCGGGGCGAGCGGGGCGAGGAACACCGTGCCCGCGTAGCGGCCCAGGGTGTTCACCAGCGCGATGCGGTCGCCCTGCTTCAGGTGCAGGCGTGCGGCGTCATCGGGATTCATCAGCACGGCCTCCCGTGGCGCGCCATTGAGCGGGTCGATGTCGGCATAGATGAGGGTGTTGAACTGCTTGCCGCGCCGCGTGCTGACATGGAACGTGCCGTCCGCCGGCGGCAGCGCCGGCAGGTCCACCGCGCGCAGCTGCGCCCGGCCATCTGGCGTGGCGCAGACGCCGCCGGCACAAAGCAAACGCCCGCCATATTGGAAGGCGTCGCCCGTCGTTCGCAGGTGCTGGATGCCGTCGTAGAATGGCACGACCCGGGCGATCTCCTCGCGCAGGGCCTGGCCGGTCACGCCCTGCAGCGGGGCGGCGCGCTCGGGGAAAGCCGCGGCGGCGACGTCGAACAATATCTTCCACTCGGCGCGCGCCTCGCCCACCTGCCGGGGTATCTCGGGCGAGAACATCACGCGGCGCTCCGTGCTGGTCTCGGTGCCGCCGTCGTCCTGCTCGTAGCGGGTCTTGCCCGGCAGGAGCAGCACCGCCTCGCCGGGCTCGATGAACATCTGGTCGGTCACGATGATGTCCTGGTGGATGCGCAGCGGCACGCGGGCGAGCGCCGCGCGCACATAGTCCGGCTCCGGCAGCGTGCGGAGGAAGTTTCCGCCGAGCAGATAGAACACGTCGAGTTCGCCGCGCGCGGCGGCCTCCACCATCTCCGTCGTCGTCAGGCCCGGTTGGTCGGGCACCGGGAAGCCATACTCGGCGCTGAGCGCGGCGGCGTTGGCCGGCGTGACGGGCTTGCCGCCGGGCAGGGCGGTCGCATAGGCGCCCATCTCCGCCCCACCCTGCACCGATGAGTGCCCGCGGATGGGCATGACCCCACAGAATTCCCGGCCGAGAAAACCACGCGCCAGCGCCACGTTCAGGATCATCTGCACCGCGTCGCCGCCGAAGGAGTGCTGGGTGATGCCCATGCTCCAGACAAACACCGCCGATTTCGCCCCGCCGATCAGCCCGGCCAGCTCCTCCATGCTCGCCCGGGAGAGGCCGCTGCCGGCCTCGAGTTCCTCCCAGCTGAGCGAGCCGGACCGGTCGGCCAACGCGGCAAATCCAGTCGTGTGCGCGGCGATGAATCCCTGGTCCACCCGGCCGGTGGCGAGCAGATGCTTGAGCACGCCGTATAGCAGCGCGATGTCGCCGCCCTGCGCCACGGGAAACCAGTGGTCGGCGAGATCCGTGCCGAACACCGCGCTGCCCGCCTCCGAAGGTACCCAATAGCGCTTCATGCCCGGCTCGAGGTAGGGATTCACCAGCACGACCTTCGTGCCGCGCTTTTTGGCGATATGGAGATACTTCGTGCTGACCGGCTGGTCGTTCGCGGGGTTCGAGCCGAAGAACACGACGAGGTCCGTACCCATCCAGTCGGAGTAGCTGCAAGTCGAGGCGCTGAGGCCGAGCGTCGCCTTCATCGCGACGGTCGACGGAGAGTGGCAGATGCGCGCGGCGTTGTCGATGTGGCTGGTCCCGAGGAACCGGGCCGCTTTCTGGCCGGCGTAATAGACCTCGTTGGTGATGCCGCGCGCCGTGAGAAAGAACGCCACGCGCCGCGGATCCGCCACCCGCAGTTTCGCCCCGGCCAGCGCCAGGGCCTCGTCCCAGCTGATGCGCGCGAAACCCCGCTCCCCTTTCCGCCGCAACATCGGGTAGGCCAGCCGGCCGAGTTCGCGCAGGGCGCGGTTGTCGAGTTGCTCCAGCGCCGCCGTGTCGGCCAGCAGCGCGTGGTCCATTTCCGGCATGGTGTTCAGCCGGAGCAGATTCAGCCGCGTCATGCACAGGTGCACGCCGTCGATGGTCCAGTCGTGCAGGCCCGCCACGCCGAGCGCGCAGCCGTCGCACACACCCCGGCTGATGACCTTCCACGCGTAGCCAAGGTTGTCGCGATTGGCCCACACCACGCCGGCCATGTCGCGGAAATGCTTCGGCTTGGTATGTCCGACGCCGAACGGCGCGAGCCGTTTCAGCCGTTCGCCTGGGGTGGAGGTGATCTGGTGGGTGCTCATGCGTGGCAATGGCTCATGCGGGCCGAATAGTCTGGCCGGTCAAACCGAAGGCCAAGGCATATTTTCACCACCGGCACTTCAGCCCTTCAATCCGAGCCAACACTGCACGGCTTCTTCTATCTTTTCGAGATCGGCATCGCTCAGATGGCCGACGACACCGCCAATCCGTTCCGCCCGCAGCGTCGTCAGCTGGTCGGTCATCGCCTGCGATTCAAATTTCAAGCCGTTGGCAGCCGCCGGCTTGATCGTCACCCGAAACAACGGCGTCTCGATACAGTGGCTCGTCAGCGGGCAAAGGGTGACACTGGTGTGGGAGGGGTTGAACAAATCCGATTGCAACACCACCGCCGGACGCGGTTTGCTGAAGTCACCCGGCGGGGCGCAAGTGACCACGTCCCCGCGCCGGTAGTTCATGCGCGCCAGCCTTCGACTTCACCCGCCGACTCCGTCCAGGCCACGTCTTCCTTGGGTGACTGCCGACCGGCCAGCAGCGACTGCTGGCGGGCCTCTGCCCGCAAAATGTCCCGCGCACTGCCGAGCAGATAGAGCTCCAGCGCCTCCTTGATGACCCAGTTCTTGCCCCGCTTCGTGGCCCGTGCCTTCCGCGCGAGTTCGCGGCTCAGCTCCTTCGGCAGGCGGACGCTGGTGGTGGTGGTGGCAGCCATGACCGGACGTTGGCTGTAACACAGTGTGGTGCAAGTTGATTTTCCCGCGCGGCCAGGCCAACGACAACTGCGTCATTGCCTTGCCCCGGCCGAACCCGCAATTTGCCGCTTTATGTCCGCCGAACCCACCACGCCCGCGCCCGCCCCCAGTGACTTCATCCGCGATATCGTCGCGGCCGATGTGGCGGCCCAGCGGTACGCGAAGATCGTCACGCGCTTCCCGCCCGAGCCCAACGGCTACCTGCACATCGGCCACGCCAAGTCGATCTGCCTGAACTTCGGCATCGCCCGCGAGAACAACGGCACCTGCAACCTGCGCTTCGATGACACCAACCCGGCCAAGGAGGAGGTCGAGTATGTCGAGTCCATCACGGCCGACATGCAATGGCTCATCGCCGGCTGGGCCGATCACTGTCTCGGCTTCAAGCCCAAGGGCGCCCATCCGGACAAGACCACGGTCAACGGACAACCGGACCACTATCTCGCCCCGGCTGCACCCGGGGCCGGGAGCGAGCCGTTTTTCGCGTCCGACTACTTCGACGCGCTCTACGAATACGCCCTCGAACTCATCCGCCGCGGCCAGGCCTACGTCTGCGACCTGAGCCCCGCGGACACCGAGAAATACCGCGGCGCCCCGGACAAGCCCGGCCAGGAATCCCCCTTCCGCCATCGCAGCGTCGCCGAGAACCTCGACCTGTTCACGCGCATGAAGGCCGGCGAGTTTCCCGACGGCGCCCGCTCGCTGCGCAGCAAGATCGACATGGCCTCGCCCAACATGTGGCTGCGCGACCCCCTGCTCTACCGCATCCGCCACCTCCCGCACTACCACGCCGGCGACCAGTGGTGCATCTACCCGCTCTACGACTATGCGCACTGCCTGAGCGACTACCTCGAGGGGGTCACCCACAGCCTGTGTTCGCTGGAGTTTGTCCCGCATCGCGCGCTCTACGACTGGGTGCTGGAAAACCTCGGCCTGCCCCGCCCGCTGCCGCACCAGTACGAATTCGCCAAGCTGGTCCCCACCTTTACCCTCCTGAGCAAGCGCAACATCCTCCGCCTCGTGCAGGAAAAGGTCGTCGCCGGCTGGGACGACCCGCGCCTGCCCACGCTCGCCGGGCTCCGCCGCCGCGGCATCCCCGCGAGCTCCGTGCGCAAATTCGTCACCAGCGTCGGCGTGACGACCTTCAACAGTGTCACGGACATCGCCGTCTTCGAGCATGCCGTCCGCGAGGAGCTGAACCAGACCTCCGCGCGCCGTCTCGCCGTGCTCCGGCCGCTGAAGCTGGTGCTGACCAACATTCCCGCCGGCGAAACCGTCGCGTGCACGGCCACGAACAACCCCCAGGACGAGATCCCCACGACGCGCCCGCTCGCGCTGACCCGCGAGGTTTTCATCGAGACCGACGATTTCTCCGAGGTGCCGCCGCCGAAATACTTCCGCCTGAAACCGGGCGGCGAGGTACGGCTGAAATATGCCTGCATCATCAAGTGCGACGAACTGGTGAAGGACGCCGCCGGCGCCGTCACCGAGATCCACTGCACCGCCCAGCTCGACACCCGCTCCGGCCAGCCGCAGGCCGACAAGAAGGTCAAGGGCACCATCCACTGGGTCAGCGCCACGCAATGTATCGACGCCGAGGTCCGCCTCTACGACCGCCTCTTCACCGTCCCCGAGCCCGGCGCGGAGGACGACTTCATGAAGGTCGTGAACCCGAAGTCGCTGGAGGTGGTCACGGCCAAGCTCGAACCCTCCCTCGCCACCGCCCGGTCTGGCGAGGACTACCAATTCGAGCGACTCGGCTACTTCACCCTGGATTCCAAAGATTCTCAGGTTTCAGGTCTCAGCTCTCAGGTCTCTCCCCGGCTTGTCTTCAACCGCGCCATCACGCTCCGCGACACCTGGGCGAAGTGAATTCTAATTTCGGGGCGGCGCTTGACGCCGCCCGCGGACGCCGGCGAGCGGCGCCCGGACCAGATCAGGCGCTCGCCAGCAGCTTCTCCAGCCGCGCGCCTACCCGCTCCTTCCCCAGCACGCGGAACATGGCGGTGAGGCTCGGGCCCGCATTGGTGCCGGAGACGGCGAGGCGCGCGACGGCCTGGTAGTCGCCGAAGCCGAGGGCCTTGCCCTCGGCGAGGGACTTGATGCCGGCCTCGATGGTGGCGTCGCTGGCGAAATCCATCGCCGGCAGCGCGGCGAGCAATTGCGCGAGCCGCGTCTTCGGGTCGCCCTTGGCCAGGACTTTCTCCTTCACCTTGGGATCGATGAGAAAGTTCTCCGTGAAGAAATAGCCCGTGTAGGCGCCGAGTTCGTCGATCGATTTGATCTTGGGCTGGGCCAGGAGCATGATCTCGCGGAAATAGGCCTCGTTTGCCAGCACCGTCGCGCCGGCCGGCTGTTGGGCGAAGTAAGCCTTCGCCAACGCCACGAACCGCTCTGCCGGTTGCTCCAGCAGGTAGGTCATGTTCATGTTCGCCAGTTTCCTGCCGTCAAACTTGGCATTGCTCTGGTTCACCCCGCGCAGATCAAAGAGTTTCACAATCTCGGCGATGGACATCTTTTCCCGGTTATCGCCGGGATTCCAGCCGAGCAGGGACAGGTAGTTCACCAGCGCCTCGGGGAGGAAGAAACGCTGCTGGTATTCCTCGATCAACGCGCCCTTGTCGCGCTTGCTCATCTTGCCCTGGCCCATCTCGGGCGATTTCAGGATGAGCGGGATGTGCGCGAATACCGGCGGTGTCGCACCGAAGCCTTCGTAGAGCCGCACGTGCTTGCTCGTGTTAGAAAGGTGGTCCTCGCCGCGGATGATGTGCGAGACCTTCATCTCGATGTCGTCGACGACGTTCACGAAATGAAACACCGGATTGCCGTCGGAGCGGAAGATCACGAAGTCCTCGTCTTCCGCACGCTCGACCCGGCCGCGAATCTTATCGTCGATAAGCACGGGCGCGGACTTCACCTTCTCGACTTCCTTCTTCCGGTGGTCGTCGAACACGCGGTAACGTTCGCCGAGCAGCTTGAACCAGATGGCGCCGTCCTTTTCGTAGGCGCGACCGTTGGCGAGGAGCTGCTGCTTGTAGCGCTCGTAGATGGCGCCGCGCTGGCTCTGCCGATACGGGCCGAAGTCGCCACGCTCGCCGGCGCCGTTGGCATTTGGACCCTCGTCCCAATCCATCCCGAGCCACGTCAAACTGCCGTAGATGAGCCGAAGAAATTCCTCGGTGTTGCGCGCCTGGTCGGTGTCCTCGATGCGCAGGATAAACGTGCCGCCGGTGTGCCGGGCGTAGAGCCAGTTGAACAGGGCCGTGCGGGCGCTGCCGATGTGGAAGAAACCGGTGGGACTGGGAGCGAAGCGAACGCGAACTTGGGACATGGCGGGTGGTGGACTGACAGAAAATGGATCGGGGCCCAGCGCAAGGCGCAACTCCGGTTTCCTTGCCGGCACCCGCACGATGCCGGGCGACTTGAGCGATATTTCGAAATCGTTCTCACCCAACTAAACTCCGCGACCGTCTGCGCCGAAAACAGAGGAACCAAGAATTACTTCCATTACCCCGAGCGCGTCCGACTCTCTTCGGCGCTCCGACGACGAGGGAGTCGTCAAACAAACTCACGGATGAGTCATGTCCATCGTCATCAACTCCAATGCTGCCGCCACGCTCGCCGCCAATAATCTGGCAGCGTCGAGTGGCAACCTGCAGCGCAGCCTGAACCGCCTTTCGAGCGGCTCGAAGATCGTCAGCCCCGCCGACGACGCCGCCGGCCTCGCCGTCTCGGTAAAATTCTCCGCCGCTGCGCATCGCCAGTCCGCGGCGCGAACGAACGTCGGCAACACCGTGTCGTTCCTGCAAACGCAGGATGGCGCCCTGAAGGTCACCGGCAAGGTGCTCGACCGCATCAGCGAGCTGAAGACGCTCTACACTGATCCGACGAAGAACAGCACCGACAAGGCGAACTACGACGCCGAGTTCACCAAACTCCAGGCGCAACTCACGGCAATCGGCAGCGAGACGTTCAACGGCAAAGCGCTCTTCGGCACCACGAGTCTTAGCGTAGGGGCAACGGAAGATGGAGCCACTGCGGTGACCCAAGCCGGGGTCACCCTACTAAGCGGTCCTGGCACACCCATCACTCTGAATCTTACCACCACCCCCCAGACCTTCACCCCTTCCGGTGCGGGAGTCTTGACCGTATCAGCAGGGGAATTGGACTTCCTCGGTTCTAGCGGCACCTACCTCCATAACGGCGAGAGTTCCACCTACGACGGAGCTGGCAACTGGACGCAACCGGCCACGGAGGGCCGGTCCACGATCACGAGTCTCTTCAGCGCCAGTCTCGGCGTGCTCTCGGGGTCCAACGCAACTGCGACTTTTACTCCGAATAGCACGAACACCAACTCAGGCAATGTCGCCGCCGCCAGCAGTCTTGCTACGCTCTCCCTCTCGACCATCACTGATGCGATCGCAGATGTCGCGACCCATCGCGCCACCAATGGCGCGACGCAGAGTCGGCTCGGGTTCGCCGACGAGTTGCTCACGGTCAACCAAGCCAATCTTGAGGCCGCGAATAGCCGCATCACCGACGTCGATGTCGCCGCCGAATCCACGCAGCTGGCTCGTTACAACATCCTCGTTCAGTCCGGCACCGCGATGCTTTCGCAGGCGAACCAATCGGCCCAAGCTGCGCTCCGCCTGATCAGCTGAGTGAGTAAGCCTCGCGCGCTAGACTGACGCCAACATTTCCGCAGGTGGGGCGAACCGTCCCGGTGAGCCGCGGCTCGGCGAGACGCCTCGCCCGACCCGTCAGGATGATCGGCGCGACTCAATAGGCGGAGGAAAATCCAACGGCCGACACCAGCGTCAGCCCGCCATTCTTCGCGTCTGCCACGCACGGGCGAGCCCTGCTGCGAGCAGAGCCAGATAAAATCCGCCGCTCGGCGCACCGCCAC
>JBKJTZ010000073.1:0-5198 GCA_046590295.1 Lacunisphaera sp. | reverse complement strand
CTTTGCGGTGCCTGAGCCGGTAGGGGCGGTTGCCCTCAACCGCCCTCGGTGAGACCAGGGCCGTTGAGGGCAACGGCCCCTACCTAAAGCGTCTATTCTTCAAGGGACGTTGATATTAACCACGAATCTGCCGTCGCCGAGCCTATGGCTGACAGGTCTCACGGATCAAACCGGATCAAGGCAGAGGGAGAAGAGTCCGAAAAATAATCGCAGTCGGCATAACCGAATGATGGCGCCATGTCCGGTGCGCTACCTCCGGCGGTTTGGCCCCTGATCCGTATCATCCGCGGTTGATTTCGACTGAAAGATTCCGGCTGAGACCTGACGGAGCGCTGGGCGCGGAGCTGGCGAAGCAGAGCTGGAGCAGACGGAATGATGGACGCTGATCCCGGGCGGGGGCTGGAGTGGCACCCTCACCCTCACTCTTATTTTCCACTCCACCCCTACGGCAGGGTGGCGCGCTCGGCGGTGTCGGTGAGTTCGCGCCACTCGGCGATGGCCCAGGACTGGTCGACGCCAACAAAGGTCGTGAGACGCAGAGAGGTGTTGTGCCATCGGCCCCAAACCCCAAGGCCTGGGCTTGCCCCGCGAGGGGCGACCGGCGAATGTTCGTATTACGAACATTGAGGTGGTGGCGGGAGACAATGGCGGTGTGGAACGGGCGGGGGAGCGGAGGATAATGTTCGTAATACGAACATTGATGGCGGGCTGGTCGGGAAAGACCGGGGGCAGGTGGCGGCAGGGGGGGGCGGCGCGCTCGGCGGGGTCGGTGAACTCGCGTCATCCCGAAAGGGCGTGGAGCTGGTTGACTCCGGGCTGGTCGCGCAGCGCAGGCGGCCTCAGGGTCGCGGAGCGAAGGCCGGCTAGGGGCGGCGCACAAAGTAACCCAATAGGTTACCTGTGCCTTGGGCGGGACGAGGCAGGGCCGGGGGCAAGGTGTCCGCCGCGAGTGGGTTTCGGGCCTACGGCAGGGTGGCGCGCTCGGCGAGGTCGGTGAGCTCGCGCCACTCGGTGACGGCGTAGGGCTGGTCGACGCCGGGGATGACGGCGAAGCGGAGGGAGGTGTCGTAGTGGACCGTGGCCTCACTGCTAAAGGTGATATTCTTGGCGGAAAGGGCGCCATAAATGGCGACGCCGGGGCCGATGGTCAAAGCCGTCGACGAATTTGGCATATAGATTGCGCCATAGAATGGATAGGTCTGGGTCGATAAATCGTGCCCCGTGCCGCCGCTGGCGGTGCCCAGCAGGACGAGCTTCTTGGGATCAAGCGTCTGATTTTGAATTCCGCCGGCGCCATTATCGATCCGCAGGCGGCCACTGAAATGGATCTCGGCCGAACCTGTGGCGGCGATTACAACAGTGCCACCACCGTCGACCCGGAATTCGCCACTTACATCGAGAATGACCGGGCCGATGATATTCAGTGTTTTGCCCGAATCCACCCGCAGATTTCCTGATGTAATGTAACGCGATGGAGTGGTCCCACCGGGGGTTCCAATGGTTGTCGTGCCTGATCCGAGGCTGAGCAGAGTGTTGCCGGCCACGGCTTGGATATCGAATTGCGGAATCGAAGGGCTGCGACTGACCCGGGTCAGATCCACTCCGCCGGCGCCGCTTCCGGTCAATACCGCTGAGCCGCCGTAACTCCACATGGGCGCATAAGGGCTGCTGGACGCGGAGGGTGCCGCGACGAAACCTTTCACCGTGGTGCTGGTGACCGTGACCGCCGGGCTGGTCGTGCCGGTGGAGGCCAGCACGGCGGAGTAACCGACGTTTGCCCCGCCGTAGGCCCCAACACCCGAGTCATAGCTGTCCACGGTTCCACCCCCACTGATAATCAGGGTGCTCGTGGCTGCAATCGCGTTGGGAAACAGCGGAGCCGGAGTCAGGGTGGCGCGCAGCTGGGTTTTGATTGGCGCCGTGCTGTCAGGCATCGTGACCCCGCCCTCGGCATAGACCACCGGCGCGCCGAGGGCGGTCCAGAAGGTGGCATCGTTGGGGGTCTTGTTGGTGTGGGCCACGGCGCATTTATACCAGACCCCGCCGTAACTGACATAGGAACTGGTCGTGTAAGCCGTGGCGGAATTCCATGGCGAATTTGCCGTGCTCGAGAAATTGGCGCCGGTCCAGGCGGAGGGAGCGATATGGGCGGCGGTGCAGCGATACCAGGTGCCGTTGTAATAGGCCGGGTCGTGCAGGCTGTAGTATCTTCCGGCGGTCCAGGCGTTGGATTTCAGCGGCGCGGTTGACCAATAGGTTGAATTGGGTGGCCCCTGGTTGGTGTGGGCCAGAATGCAGCGGTAAAAACTGCCGCTGCGATAGACCACATCATTCAGATTGTAGGATGTTGCGGCGTTCCACGCCCAGGAACCCGCGTTAGAAGCCGAGGCCAGGGCGTTTTCCCAGTATGAGGTGCTGGTCGGCAGAATAGATCCGCTGCTTTTATGAGGGACGATGCAACGATACCAAACCGGAGTGCCGCCATAATAGACGCGGTCGTTGAATGAGTAATCATAGCCGGGTCTCCAGACCCAGTTAACAATCGGGGCGCTCGCAGGCATCGGATACCAAGCGCTATTCCAATAATACCACGTGCCGAAAAACATCAGGATCTCGATATTGGTGTTGGTATAACCCGTATTTTCGGTGATCCGGGGGATGAAAGTCCAATAGGTGGCGTTGGTCGGAACCTGGTTGGTGTGGGCCAGAATGCAGCGATACCACTTGTTGTCCGAGGAGTAGAAAACGACATCTTGATCCTTGTAGGAAATCGTAGAATCCCAAAACGAAGCTACAGGAGTGGGAACCCAGTAGCCCATATTGGAAATTCCATTGGGAACCTGGCTCGAGGTGGCTTGCACGCACCGATACCAGGTGCCGCCGTAATTGACCGTGTCGCTTGGGCGGTAATTTGTGCCATTGACCCAGGTAGAATTAAGCTGCGCTGCATTGTAGTTATCCACCCGGATCTTGACGGTGCCGGTGACGCCCTGGCCGAACTTGGAGGCGGGGAAGGTGATGGTGCAGTTGGCGGTCGTTCCGCTCGTGGACCAGGTGGCGGTGGTGCCGCCGGCGCTCCAGGTGGACCAACTGTTGTTGTTGAACGCGCGCATCGCCTCGCTCAGCCCCATCTCGGCCAGCTGGGCGCTCGCGCCGGTCCGGAAGGAGCGGTTGCTGAGCTTCATCGCCTGGTTGCTGACCGAAAGAAATCCCGCCAGGCCGACGCCGAGCACCGCGAGCAGGCAGAGCACCAGCAGGAGCAGGGAGCCACGCTCGGGGTGGGATGCGCGGCGAAAACCAGCCTCGTTACCTCGGCTGCTACCCCCTTGGTCGGGGTTCCACGGCATCGTTCCGGCTCCAGCGGGGATCCACGCGGGCAGAGGATATGCCGGCGGGGTTCGGTGACCCCGCCCTGCAGTTGCGGAATGAGGTGACGGAAGATGACTCACTGGAGCAGGGCTTTATTGCGGATGAGCAGGCGGGGCGAATTGACCTGATAAACCTGGGTCAGGGTCCCGTTGGTGGCGCTGCCGGCCTGGGAAGTGAAACTGAGCGCGAGCTGCTTGATGCCCTTGAGGTATCGGCCCGCGGTCAAATCGGCGCTGGTATAGGCGGTGCCGGAATTGTCGTAGTAATTGAAGGTGAAGCCGGCGCTGAGCAGATTGGCGTGCAGGGTCTGCGCGGTGCTCGTGCCCAGGTCGATCCGCACCAGGGAGAACGCGGGGATGGTGTAGGAGGAAAGTGGCACGGCTGAAGCGGTGGAGTTGAAAAAATAGGTCACGTATTTCGGCGTGCTGGTGCCGGTCGGCAGGACCAATGTTATCTTGGAGGCGGTCGGCGTGACCCGAGGGTCGACCCCGATGAGGTCGATGTCGCTGGCCATGCGCACATCCTGGGCGAACATCGCCAGTGTGCGCCGGGCCTGGGAGGCCAGGGTCGGCTGGTTGGCGGAGCTGACGCCGAGGGAGCGCGTGAAACTGCGGCCCAGCGTGATGTAGACCGTGAGCACGGCGGTCATCACCACCATCGCGAGGCTCATGCCCACGAGCAGTTCGAGGAGGGTGAAGCCCTTCGACGCGCTGCGCTTGCTCAGGGCAGTAGTGGGTAGCGGGTAGCGGGTAGCGAGTAGCGAGCGATCTCGACCTGCAACAATGCGGGCACGCGGCAGGATCAGGGCGGGGCCCCCGGAGGCGCAAAGATGTTGGGCGCGAAAAGTCACAGATAGGTATTAGCCGCAGAAACCTGAAAAGGTGGATTGGCCACAAAAAGCACAGGAAGCACAAAAACAGAACCCGGCCTCAGGTTGGTTGATTGCGCGGGCCGCATTTTTTGCGTTGTTTGTGCTTTTTGTGGCCATTGGATCGATGGACTTATCCTCATGAGCGCTGGTAGCTCAGGTTCAGGCCGTATTTGCCGTACCAGGCCGTGTTGGTCCGGCTGTAGGTGAAGGAGAGCAGGACGCCCGCGCCATCCCGGCGGCTGGTCTTGACGACCCAGCTGATGGTGAAGGTCGCCTCGCGCACGCTGCCGCTGACGACATCAGCGGTCGTGCGGGTGAGGGTGTAGGTGGCGCCCGAGGCGGCGACGGCGGTGGTGAACTGGCTGTCGATGGTGACCGCGGTGCTGGCGGTGGGCAGGGCGTTGATGGTGGTCCAGCTGGCCAGCCGCAGCTTCTCGATCTCGTGGTTGAGGATCTGGGTGGCGAGGGTCTGGCGGCGGGCGTTGTCCATCATGCCCGAGCCGATGGTGACAGCCTCGATCATGCCCACGAAGCCCACCACCAAGATGATCGAAGCCATCATCACCTCGACGAGGGAGAATCCATTCGACGCGCTTCGCTTGCTCAGTACAGGTGCGGCAGAGGTAGCGGGTAGCGAGTAGCGGGTAGCGAGCAGGGCGGAACCCCGTTCGACATGCTCCCGTTCGGCAAGCTCAGGGTCTGCGACAGGGCAGGCGGCCTGACGGGGGGGAGTGTTTCTGATCGGGGACCGCATGAATGGGGGAGAGAGCCTAATTCCCCTAGGGTTTACCGCGCCAGCCCGGCGGCGCAAGCGCTCAGCGTGGAGCTGCGCGGTTATTGGTTAGCCCGCATATTTCACACTCAGAGGTGTGAAACATGCGCCCTGTCGGGCCGACCTCGTCGGGGCTAACCGCGACAGAGTCGCTCTGCCCGAAGGGCAGACGGATATTTCTCTGAA
>JBKJTZ010000070.1:0-9428 GCA_046590295.1 Lacunisphaera sp. | reverse complement strand
CGGCTTCTTCGAGCAGCTCGTCGCGCCGGTGATCGAATCCCTCGGCGGCGTCTTCCCCGAACTCAAGACCCAGCGCACGATGATCGAGCGCGCCATCCGGGCCGAGGAGGAGTCGTTCGGGAAAACGCTCGACAGAGGGCTGGGAATGTTTGAACAGGGCGTTCAAATTCAACTACGCCTTTTTGTCTCTGACCTAGATTCGAACATCGAGAACATCGCCACCGCAGCAACTGACATGATCGTCTCATTCAAGATTCGAGACGGAAAGCAAAAGGAAGTTACTCTTGATACTCGTGCGAACATCGCTGCACAGCTGAAACAACTCACGGACAAAACATTTGTTTTCTCTGGCGGATTGGCCTTCGAACTCTACGACACCTATGGTTTCCCGCTCGACATGACCCAGCTTTTAGCCGCCGAGCGCGGTCTGTCGGTTAACGTAGCTGGCTTCGAAGCCGAGATGGAAAAACAGCGCGAGCGCGGCCGCGCTGCGCGCAAGACCGATGTCATCGTCGCCGCCACCGAGGGCGAGCTCAAGGCCGAGGCCACCAAGTTTGTCGGCTACGATATCAATGCCACCAGCGTCACCCACGCCAAGATCGTGGACGTCGTGCGGACCGAGAAGGATGCCTATCTCGTGTTCGACCAGTCTCCCTTCTACGCCGAGATGGGCGGTCAGGTCGGCGACACCGGGCATGCGCTCATCAACGGCGCCAAGTTCGACATCCTCGACACCATCAAGGACAAGTCCGGCCGCCACCTGCACAAGATGGGAGGGCCGGCCTCCGTGCCGGCCGTTGGGACATCAGCCACGCTGCACGTCGACTTCAACCGCCGCCGTGCGATCAACCGCCATCACTCCGCCGCGCACTTGATTCACTGGGCCCTGAGAAAAATCCTCGGCACGCATGTCCGCCAGTTCGGCACGCACAAGACACCCGATCGCCTCCGCTTCGATTTCACCCATTTCGAACAGGTCACCCAGGCCCAACTCAAGGAAGCCGAGCAGCTGATCAACGAGAAGGTGCTGGAGAACTCTCCCGTCGTCTCGGTCGAGATCGAATACGCTAACAAGCCCGACGATGTCCTCGCCTTCTTCGGCGACAAATACGGCAAATTCGTCCGCCTCGTTGACATCGGCGGTTTTTCCAAGGAACTCTGCGGCGGCACGCACGTCTCGACCTCTGGCGAGATCGGCCTCATCAAGATCACGACCGAGATGGCCATTGCCGCCGGCACCCGCCGCATCGAGGCCGTCGCCGGCCAGGCCGCGCTCGACTTCGTCACCCATGAGGAAGCCGCCCTCAAGGCCGTCAACGCCCGCCTCGGCGCCGGCCCGCATGATGTCGCCGCCAAATTGGAGTCCGTCCTCGCCCACCAGAAGGAGCTCGAGAAGAAGCTGAAGGCTTTCGAGGCCAAGGCTTCCGCCGGCCTTGCCGATGAACTGGCCGCCGCGGCCATCACCCGGGACGGCCTCCAGTGGGTTTCCGCCGTCGTCCCCGCCGAGAATCAGGATGCCCTGCGTTCCCTCGGCAGCCAGGTGCTGCACAAGATCGGCGCCGGCGGCGTCGTCCAACTCGGCGCCTTGCTGGATGGCAAGGTCAGTCTCGTCGCCTACTGTTCGCCCGAGGCCATCAAGGCCGGCCAGGCCGCCGGCAAGCTCATCGCCGCCCTCACCGCCCGGCTCGGCGGCAAGGGCGGCGGCAAACCCGACTACGCCCAGGGCGGTGGCGGCGATGCCGCGAAGCTGGCGGACACGCTCAAGTTCTGATGCCCGACCTGACACCGCCGCCCGCGCTCTGCGTCCTGCTCGCCTTCAATGAGAGCAACCAGCTGGCCGTGCGGCAGTCCGGCACCAAGACCGGCCACGCGTTCGTCGGCGCGGAAGAGGGCATGGCGCTCGCGCGCCTGCGGGGCAATTTTCCCCGGCATACACCGCCGGCCGAGTTTTTCACCTGTGAGGTCAACGGGCCGCGCTACCGGGTTTTCTTCGTGCAGGTGGACGGACAGCCGACCGACGGCGAGGTGGAATTCCGCACCCTGGAGCAGCTGGACGGCAGGCGGGCGCAGCTGGCCCCTTCCCTCATCGCCGTGCTGGACCAGCTCGAGCCGTACCTGATCGAGATTCCCTACCTGCACCTGGGCGAGAACGACTACATCTACAAGTTCCGCGTCGAGAAGCACCGCAACCGCGACATCTACGAGCAGGATGACTCCGCGCGGTCACTTTATCAGAGCCGCCTGTGTGACGCGATCAAGGCCCTCGCCCGGACCAACGAGCGCTCCTCGTCCCATCCCGCCACGCTCGATTTTGGCACCGTGCGCTACGTCATCCCCAGCCATTTCGGTTTCTGCCTCGGGGTGAAGAACGCCATCGAGCGTGCCTACGAGACGCTCGCGGAGAATCCCGGCAAGCGCGTGTTCATGCTCAGCGAACTCATCCACAATCCGTTTGTGAACGACGACCTGCTCCGCCGCGGCCTGCGTTTCCTGCAGACCGACAAGGGACACCCGTTCGGCACCGACGGCCGCATCGCCCCCGCCGGCGGGCCCGAGCCGCTCCTCTGGGACACCCTCACCGGCGAGGACATTGTCATCATCCCGGCCTTCGGCGCGACCGACGAGGACAAGAAGCGGCTCGTCCGCAAGGGCATCCGCGTCGCGCAGTTCGACGCCACCTGCATGCTGGTCGAGAAGGTCTGGAAGGCCGCCCGCACCTTCGGTCGCGAGGGCTACAGCATCATCATCCACGGCAAGAGCGAGCACGAGGAGACGAAGGCGACTTTTTCCAACACGCGCCGCCACGCCCCCTCGATCATCATCCGCAACCTCGCCGAGGCGAAAATGCTCGGCGATTTCATCGCGGTGCCGACCGAGCCGAAGCGCATGGAGCTGCTCACGCATTTCGCCGGGCTGCACACGCCCGGCTTCGATCCGTCGCGGCACCTCGACCGCATCGCGATCGTCAACCAGACGACGCTGTTGATGAACGAGACCGCAACGATCATCGACTACTTCAAGTCCCTCTTCGTGGCCAAATACGGGGAGGAGGCCGGCCCCGGCCACGTGGGCGGCGCCGGCAAGAAGGACACGCTGTGCTACGCCACGCAGGTCAACCAGGACGCCCTCCAGCGGGCGCTGGCCGAGCCGCTCGACGCCGCCTTCATCCTCGGCGGCAAAAACAGCTCCAACACCTACCAGCTTTACCGGCTCTGCGAACAGAAGCTCGGCCACCGCGCATTCTTCATCCAGTCGGAGGCCAACATCAATTCGCGCGACGAGATCACCCATTACGTCTTTCCGGCCGGCGGCGGCCAGACCAAGGGCGGCCACATGGAGGTTCATCCGCTCTGGCCGGGGGATGACACACCGAAGCGCGTGCTGATCACCGGCGGCGCCTCCTGCCCCGACGGACTCGTGCAGCAGGTGATCACCCGCATCAATTCCTTCTTTCCCCCGCAGGGCCTGCGGGCCATCGACGCCGTCCTGGCGGACCTGGCCCCGGCGGCGGACCGGCCTTAGAACCGGATGCTGATGCCGGCCCGGAGGCCGACCGCGCTGCCCAGGTCAACCTTTGCGGTGCGGCTGCCGACCAGCTGTTCGTAGTCGCCCAGCTTCTGGGCGGTCAAACCTCCGAACAGACCGGTGCGATCCGTGGCCAACCACTCCAGGTTCAAGTCCGCATAATAGCCGCTGAGCAACTTGGTCGTGGTGGTCTGCTCCAGGCCGTTGACCCCGGAGGCGGTGCCCACCACGGCCCCGTCCACCCCGGGAATCTGGAAGGTCTCGACGACACTGTAGATCGTGCCGGCATAGGCGCTCGCATAGCCAACGCTGACGTTCAACCCGAGGCGCTCGGTCAGCTGCGCGTGAAGATTGGGTCCGACGCGCACCATGAAATACGCGCCCTTGATCTGCCAGTTGCCGTTCACCGTCACCCCGCCCCGCGTGGTGGTCTCGACGTGCTGGTTCGGCAGGGCCGTGATCGGCGTGGTGGTTTCCAGGCCGTTGGCCGTGATCACCGTGCCGGTGCTGGTGGTGTAATCGGCGAATGAAGGGGCGATATAAGGCGCCGCCGGCGCCGTCGCGCCCCCCAGCGCATAATAATCCGTCCGGGTATTCAGCGTGGAGGTGACGGCCCCGGCCGTCTTGCTGTTGATGCCATTCAAGGTGATGCCGGCGAGCACGCCCCACTGGATGCGTTTCGTGCTTTTCGAGAAAGTGCGGACATACTGGAACTCGACGCCGGCCGAGACGCCCTCGTTCTTCATGGCCGAGGCGCCCTCGCTCGTCGCACTGTACGTGCTCATGGCCACGCGGCCATCGGACGTCAGCTGCGCGGCCGAGCCGTAGCCCCAGTTGCGGGTGAGGGTCGGGGTATAGGCCCGATAATCGCCGGTCTGCACCAGCACGTCCTCGGTGCCCGTGACATTGCCGTTCGCATCCTTGACATCGACGGTGAGCGTGCTGAGGACGGGATAACGCCCGCCCGGCGTGCTGGTCTGCACATTGTTCGCATCGCGCTCATCCAGCCGGGGTGCATCGATCCGCACAGCGCCGTTGTCGTAAACCCGGTCGACCGATCCGGCAGCCAGCGCCGGGGGATTCAGGTCAAAGGCCACGGTGCCGAGCTGGCCGAAATTCACCCGCGCGCCCGAGCTCAGGACCCGGAAACCGATGGAGACTTTGCTCTTGGGCACATAGGCCTCCATGCTGTCGCGGGCGAGTGACTCCAGCCGCTGTTCCTCGGCGGCGCTGATCTCCTGGGCAAGGGAGCAGACCGGGGCGGTGAGACAGGCCATCAGGGCGGCGGCGGACAGAAGCGGGCGAAACGTCATAAGGGGAAAGGGCATAGGGCGGGCGTCAGGACTTGGAAAGGGCAAATTGCAATAGGTTCCATCAGGCCTTTTCCATCGGTTCCTTGGGCTCGGCCGACATCATGCCGGCCCGGATCATCGCCTTCTTGAGATCCTCGGCCTTCTGCTCGAGTTCGGTCTCCTTCTCCTGCTGGGCCTGCATCTTCTCAAAGAGGGCGGTCTCGCTCTGCTCCACGAATTCCTCGCGCTCCTTGATGGCCGCGCGCTGTTCCTTCATGGATTCCTCCTGGCGGTCGAGCTCCTCCTTGAGCTTGGAGAGCGCAGCTATTTCCTCAGGATTGACCGAGGTGGCGCTCTGTGGGGCAGGTTGCTTGCGCATGGCATCGATGACCTTTTCGCGGGCCTGCAGCAGGGCCTCGGTCTCGGCCAGGGCCCGATCCCGCTCGGCCAGCTTGTTCTCGGCCTCGGCCAGAGCCATTTCGCGCTCCCCCACCTTGGCCTCCAGCGCGCGGAGCGCCTTTTCCAGCTCCTCGACCTGCGTGCCGCTGAGCATCGGCTTGCCGCCCCAAGGCGGCCGGGACTGCGACATGATGGCCCCGATGGACTTGCGGGCCTGGGCGGTGGCCTGCGTAGCCTCCTGGGCGCGCTGCAGCGGGCTGAGCCGGCGGGGCAGCACCAGCGGCTTCAAGCCGCCGGCCAGCTTGACCGGGGAATTCACCCCGCCGGGAGCGGCAAAGGGTGGCGGCGGCGCCGCGAGTGGCCGGGGCGGCGGGAATGAAGGGGATGAGGGCGGGGGCGGGAACGCCCCGGCCTTTGATGGAGGCGGATTATCCACGTCAGGAGCCTAGCAGAATCATTTCCGCCCGAAAAGGCGCGAAAAGAACCCGCCTTTTTTCTCCTCGACCGCGCCCACCGGGGCTGCCTTGGCCGTGATGCTGCCCTTGAGGGCGCTGCTGGTCAGCCGGACCGCAATGGCCTCGCGCGCCGGATCGTTGAGGACGACAAAATACCGGTCGTAGGTGCCGCCGTCCGAGACATGCTTGATCAGGGCGGCTTTACCGTCCGTGAACCAGTCGAGCGCCGCATTGAGGGTGACGCGCAAGCCGGCCTCGATCTTCTCCACCTGCTCCTTGGTCAGCGCCTTGGCGGCAGCCGTATCGGCCGGGCTGAGTTTCGCGCCGTAGGATTTGGCGAGCCCAAGCTGCTCCGGCCGTGGCAGACCGGCGGCCAGCAGGCCGATGGCCTCGGCGAGGTGGAGGCCGGTGGAGCCCTTGCGGTAGGGCAGGAACTGGCCGATGCCCTCCTCGTCGCCGTGCGTCAGCGCATTGAGGGCGTTGCGGAAATCGCCGCCGAGCACGACGCGCGTCGACATCTGCTGGCCCAGGTTGGCAAACTCGCCGATGGTCTTGACCCCCTCGGAGGCGCAGACGATCCGCGTGCCCTCGCTGAAATTAGCTAGGGCCATCGGATAGGTGTCCGGGATGCTGAGCCGCGCCAGGGTCTTGAGAATGGGATTGTCCTTGGCGGCCGTCTCCTCGACCTGCGCGACCATGTCGCCGAACGGGTCGTCAAAGGCCAGGGTCTCCTTGAGGATGCCGATAAGATGGTCGGCCTGCTCGGCCTTGCCCGCGATCTCGGGCATCATCATCAGCTCGTCGTAGGTGAAGTCCATGTATTTGGAAGGCTTCTCCTCCTCCCCCGCGTGCGGCCATTCCTGGGTGTCCAGGTTTTGCGCCAGGCTGACCAGCGAGGTGTCAGCCATGATCGAATGGCGGAATTTTTTGCGGATCTCGTCCCATTCGGTGGAAGTGAATTTGGCCATGGTGGTGAGGGTGCGGGAATGGTTCAGAGCGGGGCGTTCTCAATGATCTCGGTGGCGAGCTTGAGGTAGTCGTTGGACACGCTGTCCTCCTCGCTGCCCTCCGTGCCGACGAGGAACACCGGCAGGCCGAGCGTCACGGCGCGCCGCACGATCATCGCATCGCGGATCTGCGTGGTGCAGATCTTGGCGGCGGCGGCACAGCCGCGCTTCTGGGTCTTGAATTGGTTCAGCCGGAGCTGCATGCGCATCTTCGGCACCTCGATGTCCGTGTTGGTCTTGATCGAGTTGAAGACGATGCCGTAAACCTGCGCCGCCGGGCCCATCGCGGTGGTGCGGAAGCTGGCGGACGACTGCTGGAAACGCAGCATCTTTTCCACCAGCAGCGTGAAGCCGATCAGGCTCAATGCATCCGGATTGGAGGGCACGTAGATCTCGCCGGCGCAATAGACGCCGTTCTGCGAGGCCCGCAGGACATTGGGCGGGCAGTCGAAGAGGATGAAATCGTAGTTGCCCTCGATCTCGGCCAGCTGTTCCTGGAAAATCGCATAGGACGGGCGCTTGGGATCGGGTTTATATTCACCCTCCAGGTCCACCAGGTTGAACGTCGTCGGCACCAGATCGAGGCCGGGGAGCAACTTTTCGCCATCCTTGCCCTCGACGACATCCTTGATGACGCAATCCTTCAGCCGGACCGTGCCGGGGTCGAAGATTGAATAGACGGAACCCGTGCCGGTGGCATTGATCTTGTTCCAACGCTCCAGGCGCATGAGCCAGATGCTGGCATTGGACTGCGTGTCAAAATCGAGCAGCAGTACGCGCATGCCGCGCCGAGCGAGGCTAGCGGCGGTATTTACGATTAGCGAGGTCTTGCCGACACCGCCCTTGTAGTTGAGGAAGGCTATCTTGCGGGCCATTAGTAGGAAATAAGTCTCCGGTGTCACCATGGCACAGGGAATGTTAGGTGCCAGTTAAAAATCTTAATAACTTTTGGTTTTCCTTGGGAGCAGCAGCCGTCTGACTCGGGCCATGATCGAACCAAGCCTTCAGGAGCGCTTCGCACCCGCCAGCATCTGCTTTGGCTGTGGACCGGCCAACCCCAAGGGACTGCATATCCGCAGCATCGTCCGTGGGGGGGAGACCGTGGCCACGTGGCAGCCCGAGCCGCACCACGAGGCTTTCCCCGGCATGTTGAACGGCGGGATCATCGGATCTTTGCTCGACTGCAATTGCAACTGGACCGCCGCCTGGCACCTCATGCAGCGCAACCAACTCGCGCAGCCGCCCTGCACCGTCACGGCGGATTACGCCATCAAGCTGCTCCGCCCCACCCCGACCGACGGCCCCGTCGAGTTGACCGCCCGCGTCGTCGAGGCTTCCGCGGATCGCGCCACGATCGAGGGCGTGCTGACCGCCGCCGGCAAGCCGCGGGCGACCTGCCGCGGCACCTTTGTCGCCGTCCAGCCGGGCCACCCGGCCTATCATCGCTGGTAGGACCGGGTTTGTTGCCCGATCGTCACCGCAGTGTCACCCGACCGTCACGGGGCCGTGGCAGCATGAGCCCATGACCCCTGCCGCCAGGATCCTCGCCGTCGATGATGAACCCGAACTCACCGAACTCATGGAATTTCACCTCGCGCGCGCCGGCCACATCGTGACCACCGCCGCCCACGGCTGGGAAGCCCTGGCCTGCGTCCGCCGGGAACGGCCCGACCTCATCTTGCTCGACCTCATGCTGCCCGACATCGACGGCTTCGGGGTCTGCGAGATCCTCCGCCGCGAGGCGCACACCGCCACGATCCCGGTCATCATCGTCTCGGCCTGGGCCTCGAACGACTCGCGCCACCTCGGCCTCGAGTTCGGCGCGCTCGACTACATCACCAAGCCGTTCAGCCCGCGCGAGCTGGTCGCGCGGGTGAACCGTCTCCTGCAGGTGCGCGCGCGACCGGCGGCCCCGCTGTCACTCTAGCAGGAAGTCCACGGGGATCTGCAGCCGGAACGACACCGCCGCGCCGTTGACCCGGCCCGGCTCGAACTTCCACCGCCGCACCGCGCGCAGCGTCGGCTCCTCAAACGCGCGGTCGGTGCTCCGCACCATGCGGACGGACGCGACCTCGCCCGCGGGATCCACGGTGAACTCCACAAGCACGCTGCCCGTGACGCCGGCGTGCTTCAGTGCCGTCGGATAATCCGGCGGGATCCGCACCCGGGCGTTGGGCGGGCGGTCGAGCTGGAGGGACGTGAACACGCCCGGGCCCACCGGTCCCGCCGGGGCTTCCAGCCCGCCCTCCCCCGGGCCGGAGATTTCCGGGACCCGTTTAATGTCGGTCTGCATCCGGCCCGGCCGCGGATCGACCGGGATGGTGACAACGGCCTTGTCCAGCGTCGGCAAATTTTCCGGCAGTTCGGGCGGCGGCGGCCCCCCGCGGGTTTTCTGCACCGGTCTTAGCTCCCGCGTGATGTCAGGTGCCGGCGGTTCGACCACTGGTTCCGGCGGCGGCGGGGGTGGATCGACCGGGCCCAAGTCGACCGGCAGCAGGCGGACATATTCTTCCCGGGGCAGGGCCCAGAGCAAGGCGACGTGAACCGTCGCGGCGATCGTGGCTGGCAGGATGAAGCGTTGGATGTTCATGGTATGTTGTCTCCCCCTCCATGACGGACGCGGGCGAGAAGCCTTAGCCCGCATATTTCACACTCAGAGGTGTGAAACATGCGCCCTGTCGGGCCGACCTCGTCGGGGCTAACCGCGACAGAGTCGCTCTGCCCGAAGGGCAGACGGATATTTCTCTGAA
>JBKJTZ010000106.1:0-9082 GCA_046590295.1 Lacunisphaera sp. | reverse complement strand
CCGGCGAGCACCCAGAGCAGCCAGCCGACCGTGGCGTAGAGCGGGAAGGCCATGAACTGCTTGAAAGTCTCCATCCACGCGCCCGGCCGGGGCAGCAGCTTGATGGCCGACGGGAAGACCGAGAGGAGCAGGTAGGGGAGGGCGAGGCCGAGGGCGATCGCGGTGAAGACCAGCAGGGACTGTCCGGCCGACAGGGAAAGCGCCGCCCCGAGTGCAGGCGCGAGGAATGGCGCGCTACACGGCGTGGCGACGAGCGTCGCCAGCGCACCGGTGAAAAACGAACCCGCGTAGCCATCCTTCATCTGCAGCCCGCCGCCGACGCCGGTGGCCGACAGGCCGATCTCGAACAGCCCGCTCAGGTTGAGGGCGAAGATCAGCAGAAACACCGCCATGCCGAAGACGAAGCCCGGCGACTGCAGCTGGAAGCCCCAGCCGAGCTGCGCCCCGCCCGCGCGCAGCGCGAGCAGCACCCCGGCGAGCGCCCAGAACGACACCAGCACGCCCAGCGTGAACACGAGGCCGTGCCGGACGATCCGGGCCTTGTCGTTGCCCGACTGGTTGACGAAGCCCATGATCTTGATGCCGAGCACGGGGAACACGCAGGGCATCAGGTTGAGGATCAGGCCGCCGACGAGGGCGAGGAAGAGGGTGCCGAGCAAGCTGCCGGGGGCGGCGGAAGAAGAAGCCTGAGTGCTGAGACCTGAAGCCTTTGGGCCGGAAGATGGCGCGGAAGGGACTCCGCGGCCTACCTCAGACGAGAAGGCCACGTCGATCGCGAGGCCGTCGTAGCCGGAGCCGGCGGTCCAGCCGTTGGCGGACACGAGCACACCGGTGAGCCGCTTGGTGTTCTGGTCGGCGGCGGCATCGAGCGGCATCTCGATCACCCAGCCGCCGTTTTCCGCCCGGATGGCCTGGGGCATGGCATAGTCCACGAAGGCATCGTCCGAGAAGAAACGCAGTTCCGTCGCCTGGTGGGTGGTGCCGGACTTTGGCGTAAGGCGGAGGGTGACCTGCTTGGTGTCGTGCGCGGCCGTGAGATTCCAACCGGTGATTGCGTCCGGCAGCTTGGCGCGCGTGTCCGTGATTTTCTGGGTCCACCTGGCGTCGGTCCCGGCGGTGGCGGCGACCGGGAAAGTGAGGGCCAGCTTGGCGTCACCGGGCATGCAGACGTCCTGGCACATGAGCCACTCGGCGACGGCGGAGAGCGTCACGTTGCCGCCCGGGGCCAGGGTCGCCGGCGGCGTGATTTCGACCAGGAGGAAAATCTCCTCTTCGTAACCGGTGCCGGTGATCGTGCCGGCGGTGTCTTTCACGGTGTGCGGGGTGGGCCACTGGATGTCACCGGCGGTGAAACCCTCCGGCAGGGTCCACGCCAGCGAGGTCGGATAACCCGTGCCGGCGGCGATCCAGTAGCTGTGCCAGTGGGGATCGTGCTGGAGCCGGAGGGCGACGGTGAAAGGCTGGCCCGGCGCGATGGCCGCGGCAGCGGACACCAGTTGCGCCGACACGGAGCCCTTTTTCACGGCGCGGGACTCGGCCGCAGGCAGGAGGACGGGCAGGGCGAGGAGGAGCAGAAACAGGCGGGAGAGCTTCATCTGGGGGTAAGAGTAGGTGAAAGGGGGATTATTTCAAACGGGAGGGCGTCTTTTATTTAGACGCATGGGCCGCGGTTTCCCGGAAGAGATTGGTGGAATAATAACGCTCGGCGCGATCGCAGAGGATGGTGACAATGCGCGCCGCCGGACCGAGCTTTTGGGCGATCTGCAGCGCGGCGCAGACGTTGGCGCCGGAAGAGGTGCCGACCAGCAGCCCGAAATCACGGGCGAGACGTTTCGTCATCGCGAGGGCCTCGGGGCTGCCCACCTTGACCCGGTCGTCGATCGGCGCGCCGGCCAGCAGGGGCGGGACAAAGCCGCCGCTGACGCCCTCGATGGCGTGGCAGCAGGGGAGTTCGCCGGAGAGCATCGCCGCCTCGGACGGTTCCATGGCGATAACCTGCACGGCGGGATTGTGGCTTTTCAGCGCGCGGCCGCAGCCGGTGAGCGTGCCCCCGGTGCCGAAGCCGCTGACAAAGGCGTCCACGCGTCGCTCCATCTGCGCGAGGATCTCGGGGCCGGTGTTCTCCTCGTGGTCGAGGGCATTGAGCGGATTCTCGAACTGGCGCGGCAGGAAATAGCGCGGATCGGCGGCGGCCATTTCGCGGCTCAGGTCGATGCCGGTCTGGTAGCCGCGGCCGGCCTTGAACAGCTGCAGCTCGGCGCCGAGGTGCCGCATGAGATGGCGGCGCTCCACGCTGGCGGTGTCGGACATCAGGATCTTCACGCGGCAGCCCAGGACAGTGCCGACCATGGCGAGCGAGATGCCGGTGTTGCCGCTGGTGCACTCCAGAATGGTGGTGTCGGGCCGCAGCAGGCCGCGCGCCCGGGCGTCGCGTAAAATGGTGAGGGCGAGCCGGTCCTTGATGGAGCCGCTCGGGTTGGTGAACTCGCACTTGGCGTAGATGACCGCGTCCTCCGCAGCGAAGCGCAGCGGCAGGAGCGGCGTGTGGCCGATGAGGGCAAAGATTTCAGGCTCGGGGCCCGGGGCGGGATGTGGGGGCATCGGGAGGCTGAAGGTGTGAGGTGTGAGGTGTGAGGTGTGAGGTGTGAGGCGGAAGAGGAGAAGGGGGAACTATAGCAGGTGAGGCTGGTGGCGCCATAGGCCAAAGGCACCAAGCCGGCCGAGCAAGGGTGAAGCAGACGGAGGGCTTAGAGCGTCCCCTGGTGCTGGTGCGTGAGCAGGTGGGTGAACAGCAGGGACCAGAAGCAGAGCACGACATTGAACAAGGGGATCTGCAGCGCGGGCGGCAGGGCGTAGACGCAGGACACCACGGGAATCCACAGGGCCCAGACCGTCAGCAGCACAGGGAATACGCGGCGGTAATACCAGCGCCCCGCCCGCAGGTCGGCGACGACCGGGCCCCAGCGGAAGCCGGCATCCTTCCATGCAAAGCAGAGGTTGCCCACGGGCGCGGCGTAGAGGAGATTCCAGCCGAACTGGTCGCTCAGGACCTTGAGCACGACGGTGCGAGGGCCGGGATCGTCGCCATAAACGGCCGACAGGAAGCGATACCACAAATCGGTTTCCGCCCCCTTCCACGCCCAGAACAGGGCGAAGAAAATCAGCAGCGGCCACGGGTGGGTGGCGCGCGTCGCCGGCTGAAGCCGCAGGTAGAGAAAAGGCAGCACGCCGCCGCACAGCGCGGTCGAAAGCGCCGAAAACAGGTAGCCCCACCGGGTGCGCCAGTCTGCCAGCCGGTCGAATATTCCGCGGGCCTCCGGCCAGTGGTAGTAGGCGAGCACGAGGCCCACCGCCGCGGCCTGCAAGACCAGGCCGGGCCGGGCCAGCGTCTGCACCCCGTGCCAGCCCGCGCGCCACGGGGCTTCCTCGCTGATGCGGGTGGTCGAGGACATGAAGCCGGGGATGTGAGCGGGGCCGTGCAGCGGGGGCGAGGAAATCTTTTCAAGGCTGGTTTTGGCCACAAACCGCACAAACCTCAGGCCGCGAATGAAACTTGGCCGGCGGCTATAGGAGCACGGAAGAGCTGGTCCAGACCATCCCCTCTTATGGCGCTTTTTGTGGCTACATGAATTGAAAAATGGTGGTCGTTGACGCAGATAGAGTGCGGGCCTTTGCTCGGGCCATGGCCGGGGACTTTACCGATCTTGAACAACGCTGTGTGACCGCGCTATCAGCCCAGGCGGGCGACGTGGCCCACGGGCTGGAGCACGTGCGGCGCGTCGTCCGGAACGCCCGGCGGCTCGCGGCGGCGGAGGGCGCCCGGCTCGCGGTCGTGCTGCCGGCGGCCTGGCTGCATGACGGCGTGACCGTCCCGAAGGATTCGCCGTTGCGCGCCTCGGCCTCGCGGCTGGCGGCGGAGCAGGCGGAACGCTGGCTGCGGGAATGGCATTACCCGGTGGATTTCCTGCCCGACATCGCCCACGCCATCGAGGCGCACAGTTTCTCGGCCGGCATTGCCCCGCGCACGATCGAGGCGAAGGTGGTGCAGGACGCCGACCGGCTCGACGCCATCGGGGCGGTCGGACTGGCGCGGTGCCTGATGCTCGGCGGGGCGCTGGACCGGCCGCTGTATGTGGCGGCGGATCCGTTCTGTGAAAATCGCGCGCCCGACGATCGCGCGGCGGCGGTGGATCATTTTTATGCCAAGCTGCTGAAGCTTGCAGGCACCATGCAGACGGACAGCGGACGGAGCGAAGCGGCGGCACGGACGAAATATCTGGAGCAGTTCCTCCGGCAGCTCCGGCAGGAGATCGGATAATCGCGAGCCGGATGGTAGGGGCCGTTGCCCTCAACGACCCTTGCCCCAATCAGGGCGGTTGGGGGCAACCGCCCCTACCGGTTGGACTCGTGCACGGCAGTTGGAGGTGGAACGTCCTGACCTCAGGACGTTGTTCAAGCCAAGCGCGCTGCGGTCAGCGCGCTCCATCTTGGAGATCGGAAAAGAAACCTGAAACTTGAAAGCTGAGACCTGAAATTGAAGCGGCGGCTCCCGCGGACAATTTCCTCAGTGAATCCTCAGGTTTCAGGTCTCAGGCTTCAGGTTTCCAGCCGTGGCGGCTGACCGCCTAGCGCCGCACGCGAACGGTCTGCTTTTCCTGGTTGAGACCGAGGGTGAGCTCGTCGGGCGTGATGGCCAGCACCTGAATGTAGACCGTGCGGTCCTTGGTCTCCACGGGGATCGAGTCGCCGGCCTTGCAGAGCGTCTGGTTCAGGGTGAGCAACGGGCGGCCGTTCAGCACGGTGAGGCCGCTGATCCTGAGGTTGGCCACGAATTTGGCGAGCGTGCTGGCGTCGGTCTCGTCGGGCTCGGAGGGAAGCGTCGGAATTTCATCGGGGTCGGCGACCGGGGCCAGAGGAGGCAGGACCGCCGCCTTATAGAACGGGTTGGGCAGGGTGGGGGCAAGCGGCACGGGATTCATCCGGGGCTCGAGGAACGAGGCGATGCGCGACTTGGTCAGCGCATAGCGTTCCTGCACCCGCTTGAGGGCGAGGGTGGCGGCGGTGTCGGCCGGTTCCGCCGCGCCGGCGGCGGGGCCGGCGGCGAGCAGCAGGCCGGCGGCGAGGAGCAGGAAGTGGCGCAGGCCGGTTTTCATGGGCGGGCGAGGAGTTCGATGGAGGCTTCCAGGGTGACGGTGTCCTCGATCCCGGTTTCGCCCTGGCCGAGCGAGTAGGTGCGGATGCGGAGCACGCGCGCGCCGGTCTCCAACTCGTACAGGAGGCGCATGATCTGGCGGAAACTGCCGGTGGCGCGGAGGGCAAAGGGCACGGGCTTGAACTGGCTGCCGTCGGGCTGGGGCTGCGAGCTGAGCTGGTTCAGCTGGGAGAAGCGGATCCGTGCGGTCCCCTCGATCTGGTAGAAGTAGCCGAGGTTTTCGGCGAGATCGGCCTCGTTGATGAGGTTTCGGTCGATGAAATTCAAGGCCTCCGTGACGGTGGCCATCTCGGCGGCGATCCGCGTCGAGCCGGTGAGCGACTGCTGCATGTCCTCGCCCTTGCGCCGGATATCCTCGTGGTTGACGTTGAGGTTGTGCTGGCGCTGCCAGAGGAAATACGAGGCCGCGCCCATGACGACGATCACGGCGAGGCTGCCCACGATGAGCGGGTTCAGCCGGGTGAACTCGAGGAACTGCCGGAGCTTGGCGTTCATGGCTTGGGGGCCTCCTTCAGCTTGCAGGCGATCTCAAAGCTCATGGCCTCGTTGCTCTCCTCCCGTTCGAGGGAGACGAGCGCGATGGTGGCGAACAGCGGTCCGATGGCCGGGTCCTTGCGCAGGCCGGCGACGTAGTTTCGCAGGGTCTGCGCGGCCGGGCCGGAGGGTTCGTGCAAAATACCACGCAGGACAACACCGCCGGGAAAGCCATTGATGCTGAGGATGCTCATCCGGGGCAGGCGCGTCCGGCCGAGGCTGAGGATGAACGCCGAGACCGGGTAGGGCTCGTGCATGAGGTGGTAGGCCTCGTCGAGCCGGGACACCTTGGTCTCCAGCTGCTTCGTGGCCAGGTTCAGCTCGGCATACTGCCGCTTGTGGCCGGCGATCTGGTCCTGCCAGTACTGGATTTCGTTGCGGAGGGAGCCGCCCAGGTAGAACTGCCACAAGGTGAACATCAGCACGCCGCTGGCGAGCGTGGTCATGATCAGGTTGATCAGGAACCGGCCGCGGACGAGGTCGTCGCTCGGCAGCTGGGCTGACAGGCGGCAGTCCAGGTGCCAGGGGCCGACGTAGGGATTCTGTTCAGCCTTGGACGTCATCGGGTTTGGTGCCGTTGGCGCCGGCGACGAGGCTGAGGGCACCCAGCCAGTGAGAGCCGAAGGCGGGCATGCCGTCGGTGGTGCGGATGCCCACGGTGGGGAGCCAGGCGGTGCAATCCATGGTGAACGGCGTGCGGCCGACGACCTGGGCGAGGGGCTCGGTGATCCAGGAGAGGGCGGGCGGCAGGTAGGCGCAGTAGATTTCGCCGACCGGCTGGCCGGTGGTCATCTCGTAGGAATCGACGAGGGGCTTGAGGTCGCGGCCGATGGCGCGCACGAACTTGGTGGCACGGAGGAGCAGTTCCTCGTCGGCCAGTTGCAGGCGATCGCGGATCTCCGCGGCCTCGTTCAGGCCGAATTCCTTGCGGGCGGCCTGCACGATGGAGGCGAAGCCGTGGCGCACGGGGGAGGGGGTGTGCACGCCCTCCTTGCCGAGGATGTAGGCGGTGGTGTGCTCGTGCTCGATCACCACGACGACGATGGCGCGCTTGTCGTCGCGCTGGGCCTTGAAGCTGGCGACGCTGCCGAGCAGCGGGAGGATGCCCTGCTCGAGCCGGTAGGGAAGCAGGCGGTGGTCGAGCAGGCGCTGCTGGACGCGGTGGACGTTGGTGTGGGACACGCCGCAGATCAGGGCGGGGCGCTGGGCGCCGTCGGCCCCGACCAAAATGCCGTCCTGCGGGCTGAGGGTGGCGAGTTTCCAGTTCTCGGGGCGGTCGATCTTATACTGGTCGCGCACCAGGTCCCCGAGGTAGCCGGCGTCGGCGAGCTTGCGGGCCTGGATGCTCTCGCGCTGGATGAGACCCTCCGGCGGGACAAAGCCGCAGATGGCGGGCACCCAGGTGCTCTGTTTCTCGAAGTTGCTGTCGAGCCAGCGCTGCAGGCCGGCATCATCGTCGTGGTCGAACGCCGCGGAGCAGTCGAGGGTGACGGGCGATTCCTCCATGCGCGTGATGCCGGCCGCGAGGATCTGATACGGATTAATCTCTATCAGCAAGCCGCGCCGGGAGTGGCGGTTGAATGGGTTCGCAAGGCTCAAGGGGGAGGGAGGGGCTGGCGGACAACTATTCAGGCCGGCCGGCCGGCGTCAAGGGGCCGCCGCAGTCTGCTGTGGCATCGGCTTCCCGGTTCGACCGGCTCCCGACCCTGAGTGGGTCGAAGGGCAGGCGAGGGGTGATGGGCTGAAACTGCGGCCAGATGCCGCAGCCACTTGGGGCCTCTTAGCCAAGATATTCGTGGAGGTGGGCGCCGAGGTATTCGTAGACGATGGAACGGGGGGCGGCGAAGAAGCACTCAATTTGTCCGGCCCGCTGTCGATAGACGACCCGGTGGTTGCCCACGCGAAGCCGATGGAAACCTGCGAGTTCATCGCTTAGCGGTTTGGTGTCGCCCGCCGGCAGGGCGACAATGGCCGCCTTCATGGCCCGCCGGATTTCGGGGGCGAGGTGGCGCTGATAGTCGCGCACCTGCTCCGCCACCTGGACTTTAATCGGCAAGCGTGGAGGCGGGGTAGAACTTGAGCTTGCCGGCGCGGAGCCTCTTGAGCTGGGCCATGAACTGGGGGTCGGCCAGGAGTTCCATCGTCTCGATCATGCCCCCGAGGCGCTCGGCGGAGATGACATGCACCACCGGGCGCTCGTGGCGGGTGATGGTGACGAGGGCGCCGGACTCGGCGGCGCGGACGGCGGCGGCGGTCTCACGCTGGAGCTCCTTGACGCTGTATGTATCTTTCATGGCGGAAAGACATATTCTTCCCCGGGTGGTAGTCAACCCCGTTGGCCGGCGGCAAGATGTCGCCGCCGAATCAGGGCGGCAGGGAAAACCACCCGGGGAAAATTCAGGTGAAACGCGAAGGTCGCGGAGAACGCAGAGAGGGCGTGATCCCGGGCGAGAGTTTTTGGTGGCACCGGCTTCCAGCCGGTGAGGTGCGGGATTCTGCGGCGGCCCTTCGGCGCGCCCAAGGCCGTGAGCCGGTCGAACCGGGAAGCCGCAGCCACCGGGGAGTCAGCCGGGTTATCCGCGCTGATTGACGCTGATTCCGGGGCGGGGCTCGGCTCACAGGCCGAGTTGGCGGACCAGCTCCTCGACGGTGAGTTGGTGATGGGCGGCGATGCTTTTGAAAATACCAGAGAGCGTGCCAACCTTGATCGGATGATGATTGGGCACGGCCTCATGATGCTCGCCGTTTACCTGGGTGGTGACACGGACATGGGAACCGCGCTGCCGGTCGGTTTGGTAGCCAAGCTTGCGCAACGCCTTGACCAATTCAGGCCCGGAGACGTCCCGCGGGCAACTTCATCGCGCCAGCACCTCGTCGCGGACAAAGTGCAGGCGGATAACCTTGGGCGCGTCCATCGTCTTGTCAAAATAGCAATCGACCGCCTCCTTCACGTTGGCGCGCAACTGCTCCAAGGTTTCGCCTTGGGTGTGAACGCCGACGCCCAGCGCCGAGGCGTTGTAGCCGCCATCAACCTCGTCCTCGCGCACCTCGAAGATGATCTCTTTCATGCCGTAAAGACGTATTCTTCGGGGCGGGTAGTCAACCCCGTTGGCCGCAGGGCCGGCAGGTTGAGACCTGAACCCGGCGCCGGAAGAATGCCGTTTATACCAACGTCCCTATTGTTTTGGACTTTGCGGTGCCTGAGCCGGTAGGGGCGGGTGCCCTCAACCGCCCTCGGTGAGACCAGGGCCGTTGAGGGCAACGGCCCCTACCTGAAGCGTCTATTCTTCGAGGGACGGTGGTATATCACAAGATGCCGCGCTCGAGCCACTGGTG
>JBKJTZ010000167.1:0-33987 GCA_046590295.1 Lacunisphaera sp. | reverse complement strand
AAATGGAGCGGGAGAAGAGACTCGAACTCTCGACGTCCACCTTGGCAAGGTGGTGCTCTACCAACTGAGCTACTCCCGCGTGGGAGAGGCGGAGTATTCGGCTCCCGATTTGCCCGTCAACCAGAATATTATTTCCTTGCCCGGCCCGGCCTGGACCGCATTTACGGCTTTTCCCCAGCAGGTTGCGCGGCTCATGCTGGCCTTCCCATGCCCGGCCGACCTCCCCGCCCCGTCCGCCACCTGCCCGCCTTCACGAGCGATAGCTCGCCGGCGGAGCGGCTGGACGCGTGCAAGGCCTACCTCCAGGCCGAGAGCGACCGCATCCGCGCCCGCCACGAGGACCGGGAGCCCGGCCAGAAAGTCATCCTCGCGCTCTCCGTGATGATCGACCGGCTGCTGCGCCCGCTGTTTGACTCCACCCTGGCGGCGTGGCGGCGGGAGCACGGCGAGCCGCCCAGCCCGGTCTGCCTCATCGCCCTCGGCGGCTACGGCCGCAGCGAACTCAACCCGCTGAGCGACATTGACGTGATGTTCCTTTTCCCCGCGACCGCCAAGCCGAAGGTACTGGCCGCCTTCCAGGAACACCTCACGAACGGCATCCTCTACCCGATCTGGGACCTGCGCCTGAAGATCGGCCACTCCACCCGCACGCTGACCGAGGTCTTCGCCGAGGCCGGCCGCGACATCCGCACCAAGACCTCGCTGCTCGAGTCGCGCTTCATCGCGGGCACGGAGCCGCTCTACGAGAATTTCGCCGCGGCCTACCGCAAGCACTACCTGAACGACAACCCGAAGGGCTACATCGCCGCGCGCCTCACCGACCAGGCCAACCGCCGCGAGCAGCACGGCGGCACGGTCTTCATGCAGGAGCCCGACATCAAGAACGGCGTCGGCGGCCTGCGCGACTACCAGAACGCCCTCTGGATGGCGCGGGTGCGGCTCGGCATCACGAAGCTGGAAGAGCTCGTGGAGCAAAAATACCTCCAGCCGACCGAGCTGCGCTCGTTCCAGCGCGCGTACCATTTCCTGCACCGGGTGCGGAACGAGCTGCATTACATGAGCAAGCACCCCACCGACGTGCTCAACCTCGAGGTGCAGCCCCGCCTCGCGGCCAACCTCGGCTACCCGCAGGAGGCCCTGCTGGAGCGCGTCGAGGCGTTCATGCACGACTACTACCGGCATGCCTCGGCGATCTTCGCCCTGTCAAAGGTCATCGAGCAGCGCCTCGCCCTGACCATCGCCACCGGGCCGGGCCTGGTCGGCTCGTTGAAGAACCTCCTGCTGGCCCGCCGCTCCGAGCGCACGAAGCGCCTCGACGGGTTCCTGCTGCGCGGGCGCGAGCTGGCCGCCGAGCATCCCCACATCTTCAAGGACGACCCGGTGCGCCTCATCCGCGTCTTCCGGCACTGCCAGCAGCTCAACTGCGCGCCCGACGTCGACCTCGCCGCGCTCATCCGCGCCTCGCTCAAGCTGGTCAACAAGCGCGTGATCGACTCGCGCGACGCCAACCTCAGCTTCCGCACGATGCTGGAGGAGGCCGGCCGGGTGCACCGCCCGCTGGCCCTGATGCATGAGCTGGGCGTGCTGGCCCGCTTCGTGCCGGAGTTCGAGCCCCTCACCTGCCTCGTGCAGCATGAATATTACCACCGCTACACGGCGGACATCCACACGCTCAGCGCCATCCGCGAGCTGGATGACATCTTCACCACGGCCAGCCCGGAGATGGAGAAATACCGGGACGAACTGCACCAGACAGCCCGGCCCACCCTGCTCTATCTGATCTTGCTCCTGCACGACATCGGCAAGGGCCAGGGCATCCAGGGCCACGCCGAGACCGGCGTGACCATCGCCGGGCCGGTGCTGGACCGCCTGAGGATAGCGAAAGACACCCAGGAAACGGTCAACTTTATCATCAAGAATCACCTCGTGATGGCACGGTTCTGGCAGAAGCACGACCTTGATGATCCCCAGACTTCCGCCGCCTTTGCCGAGCAGATCGGCGACCCCGACCTGCTGCGCTACCTTTTCGTGCACACCTTCTGCGACGCCAGCGGCACCTCCCGGAGCCTCTGGAACGGCTACAAGGACTCACTCCACCGGCGCCTGTTCGACACCACGCTCGAACGCCTGATTCTCGGCGACAAGGTCGAAACCCGCCTCCGCGAACACAAGGAAATGACCCGCCAGAGCCTCATCTCCCGCCAGATTCCCGGCATCAGCCCGGACGAGATCACCGCGCACTTCAACCTCCTCCCCGAGCGCTACTTCATCCAGACCGACGCGGCTGAGATCACCCTGCACATCCAGATGGTGCACCGGCTGCTGCAGACCATCGCGACCGCCGAGTCCCTCGGGGCGCTCAGCCCGGTCATCGAGTGGGCGGACGACATCAACCGCAGCTACACCACGGTGCACGTGGTCACCTGGGACCGCGCCGGCCTCTTCTACAAGCTGGCGGGGGCGTTCAGCGTCGCCGGCCTGAGCATCCTCTCGGCCCGCATCACGACCCGCACCGACCACATCGCCATCGACACCTTCCACATCGTCGAACCCGGCCGCGGCCTGGTGCAGAACCAGAAGGCGATGGACCTCTTCGCCCGCACGGTGGAGGACGCCCTGGTCAGCAACAAGGATCTGCTCCCCGCGATCGCCGAGCAGGCCAAGCGCTACGCCGCCGCCACCAAATACACCGCCGAGGGCCGCGAGCAGCCCGTCTCGTTCCCGCCCACCGTCGAGGTCTACCACGAGGTTTCGCTGAACCGCATCATCGTCGAGATCCAGGCCCATGACCAGATCGGCCTGCTCCACCGGCTGGTGAAGACCATTTCCGACCACGGCTTCGACACCACCTTTGCCCGTATCAACACGGAGCGCAGCGTCGCGATCGACACCTTCTACATCGAGCCCAACAAGCCCGGGGAAACCGCCGATGAGGCCCGCCTGCTCACGCTGCGCGAAGCCCTCCGCCTGGTCATAACGCCGGAAGTGGCGCCGGCGCCGGCCTGAGCCGGGCGGATCGCGGATTGCGGACGGCGGATGGGTTGGCCTAGCGTGGCGGGATGGATCCGGCCGCACTGACCACCCTTTATCGCATCGCGTCCCTCTCGGCCCGCGCCAGCGACGCCGCCGGGGCCCCCCGCGAGATCCTGGCGGCCATCATGGAGGCCTTCCCGGCGGCCAGCGGCTCGCTCTCTCTCCTGAGCGCCGAGAGCGGCAGGCTGGAAATCTGGGTCGAACAGGGGCTGCCCGCCGACCTGGGCGAGTTCGCCCTGCGGCCCGGCCAGGGCATCACCGGCTGGGTCGCCTTGCACGGCAAGCCGATGCTGGTGGCCGACGTCACCGCCGATCCCCGCTACATCCTCGCGCGCCGCGAGGTGCGGTGCGAGATGGCCGCCCCGGTCATCGTCGAGGGCCGCACCATCGGGGTCATCAACCTTGACGCCGACCAGGTCGACGCCTTCGACGCGGCCGGGCTGGCGCGACTGGCGCGTTGTGCCGAGGAGGCGGGCGCCGTGCTGCATCGCCTCTGGCAGCTCGAACGCCTGCGCGCCAACTCCACGCAGCTCACCACCCTCGTCGAGTTCAGCCATGCGCTGGTCACCCAGCTGGCGCCCGAGGAGCTGCTGTCCACGCTGACCCAGAGCGGCCGCACCCTCTTCAATGCCCGCCTCTGCCTGCTGCACGACTACGACAGCACCCGGCGCGAGCTCCGGCTGCACGCCTGGTCCGCCGACGGCGACCTCGCGACCGCGGGCTTTTCGCTCCAGCAGCAGACCGTGTCCGCCGATGTCTCGCTGCTCGCCTCCGTCATCCGCTCGGGCAAGACCACCGAGTTCCAGAACATCGACGGCCCGGGCTACAGCGAGGCCGCCGATCTGCCGCACGATCCCACGATCTGCTCCGCCCTGGCCGCCCCGCTCATCCTGGAGGGCGCGCCCGCCGGGGTGCTCTCCGTCTTCTACGGCGAGCCGCACCGCTTCAGCGACGACGAGAAACGCCTGTTCACCGCCCTGGCCAGCTTTGCCGCCGTGGCCCTGCAAAACGCCCGGCTCTACGCCCGCGTCTTCCACACCGAGGAGGTGCTGCGCAAGAACGAGACCCTCACCACCCTCGGCCTGCTCGCCGCCGAGATCGCCCACGAGATCCGGAATCCGCTCACCGTCATCAAGCTGCTGCACGGCCCGCTCGGCGCCGACTTTGCCGCGGACGACCCGCGCCGCCGCGACCTGCAGGTCATCACGGAAAAAATCGGGCAGCTCGAGGTCATCGTCACCCGCGTGCTCTCCTTCGCCCGCGCTCCGGCCGCGCTGCACTCGCTCTGGGTGCTGGCGGAAATTCTCGACGATTCCCTCGTGCTGCTCCGCGCCAAGCTCGCCCAGGCCAACGTCCAGCTGCATTACACCGCCCCGGCCCGCGCCTGGCAGGTGGACGCCAACAAGGGCCAGGTGCAGCAGGTCGTCCTCAACCTCGCGCTCAACGCCCTCGCCGCCATGCCGCAGGGCGGCAGCCTGACGGTGCAGTGCACCGAGGAAGACAAGCCCGGCGGACGCGTCGGGCACGTGGATCTCATCGACACCGGCACCGGCATTCCCGCGGCGATCCGTCCGCGGATCTTCGAATCGTTCCTCTCCGGCCGCGCCGACGGCACCGGCCTTGGCCTGGCCATCGCCCTGCGCATCATGAAGGACCATCATGGTGATCTCACTCTCATCGACACCGGCTCGCGCGGCACCACCATGCGGCTCACCCTGCCGCTGTTGGCCGGCTGATCCTGGCCGTCAGCGACCAGGGCGCTTGAGGGCAAGCGCCCCTACCCTTTATCCTACCCTCACCATACCGCCCCCACCCCATGGTCTTCACCACCCTCGCCAGCCTTCCCGCCAAGGAAATCTTCGGCGGCACCATCCGCGGGCACTATGCCCACCTCGACCGGCTCACCGTCGGGGAAGTCGTGCTCCAGGCCGACACCGTCGTCCCGCTCCACCAGCACCCGCACGAACAGGTGACCTATGTGCTCGAAGGCCGGTTTGAGTTCACTGTCGGCAGCGAGACGACCCTGCTCGGGCCCGGCATGGCCGCACTCATCCCCGGCGGGGTCCTGCACGGCGGGAAGACGCTCACGGCCTGCCGCGTGCTCGACGTGTTCTCCCCGGTGCGCGAGGACTACCGCTGAACGCCAGCAAGCTGTAAGGCCGGCGCTGGTCGCCGGGCCGCGGCCGGGCAGCCTCACTCCTCGAGCTCGACGTTCCAATAGGCGACATCGAGGAAATCCTTCCACTTCTCGTGGCCGTGGTTGCCGAGCACGAGTGAGATGACCGGGCGCCACTTCGGGCGCACGGGCTTGCGGATGAGCCGCATGTGCGCCTCGTGCGGGAGGCGGTTGGCCTTGCGGGAATTGCACTTGATGCACGAGCACACGATGTTCTCCCAAGTCGTCTTGCCGCCGTAGTGGCGCGGGATGACGTGGTCGAGGTTCAGCTGCTCGCGGGCAAAGGTGTGGCCGCAATACTGGCAGTGGTCACGGTCGCGCTCGAAGACGTTGTTGCGCGTCAGCTTCAGCTCCTTGCAGGGCAGCTTGTCGAAGAAGGTCAGCAGAATGACGCGTGGCAGCCGGATGCGGCGGTTGATGGTGCGCACAGTCTCGAGCGCATCCACCGGCGGATTGAAACCCGAGAAATCGATCCAATCCATCAGCGAGTAGGTCTGGAACGCGTCCTCGGTCTGGTGCACAACCTGGGCATGCTCGCGGGCCAGCAGGGCGAAGGCACGGCGCGCGCCAATGATGTTCACCGCCTGCCAAAGGCGGTTAAGCACGAGCACCGGCTGGTCGAGTGCGGCTTCCATGGACAACGGGGTCTGGAGATAGCGGTGGCCCCGGGGGGTGTCAAGTCACGCGCCGGGACGGTTTTGCGCAGCACGAGCGACTTTCGAGCCGGTGCGCCGTGGAGGGCTCAGCTGGAGCCGGGCCCTGCAGGAATATAACCGCGCGGCTACAGCTATTTCATTCCCACGGAAGGCTGCCCCCGCGTGAGCGCCCTGATGCCCTCCGCCATTGCCGGCCACCCCGCGAGCAACGCCGCCCGGTCGCCCAATTCGAAACCCTTCCAGTCAAACTCCGGCGCCACGACGCAGGTGGCCAGCGCCCACCGGCCGCCCGGGACGAGGCGCGTGCCCTGCCAGACTTGCGCCGGCACGACGTCCTGTGGCCGCTCGCCCGCCGCCACATCCAGCCCGAGTTTCACCCATTCACCGCCACCGTCCGCCCGCAGGCGGAGCGATTCCAGCGTGTCGCCGGCGTGAAAACACCAGACCTCATCGGTCGCCAGCCGGTGCAACGCGGAGAACCCGGTAGGCGTGATGAGCGAGTAAATCGTGGACCAGGCGCGTTGGCCGCCCGGCAGGATCGTCGCCGACTCGCCGGTGCGACGGAAAAATCCGCCCTCCTGGTCGAGCGGCTCCAGCCGCAGCAGTCGCGCCACGTCCGCCGCGGTGTGATGGTTGGGCGACAGCGGCCGTCCGTCCATGGCGCACTACTCCGACCCCGGCGGCATCAGCGCCAGCTTGAGCGACTGGCTCTTGATGCGGATGCCGGCGAGCTTGGCCACGATCAGCTCGGCATGCTCGGCGGCCACGTCGACATTGGTGTGCTCCTCGTGGATGTCGATCGCACCGACGACATTGGCCGGCAGACGCGTGACGCCGGCGATCTTGCCGACGAGATCCGCCGGGGTGACCAGGTGCTGGCGGCCGATATTGAAGACCACGGTGGTGAAACCCGGTTCGCGGCCCGTGCGCGGCTTGCGGTCGAAGCCGCCGCGTTTCTGCGCGGCGAACTTGTCCCCGGAGGGGGGAGGACTCGCCGCCCGGCGAGCCGCGGCCGGCCGGGAGGCCGGCCCTCCAGCTGGCACGTCTGTCGCCGGCTTCATCAAGAACGGCGCCGTGGTGATGTTGGGATCGTGGGCGGGCGGCGGCGCTTTCGGCGCGGGCGACGCCACCTTTTCGTTGTCGGCGATCCGCTCCGCCTTGGGCTTCGCGGGCTTGGGGTGCGGCGCCTTGGCCGGCTCGGCGTTCTGACCCTTGAGCAGGTGGATCAGCGCCGAGGCGATGTCCGTGCTGGTGAAACCCTGCTCGATCAATCGGTCGAACATCTGGTCATGCGACTTGAATTTCTTCTCATCGAGCGTGGCGCGCAGCCGCTCGTAGAACACATTGCCGCGGGCCTCCTCGACCTCGTCCATCGACGGCACGCGCTCGCGCCGCATGTCCAGCCGGCCATAATGGATCATGTTCTGCAGCTTGTAGAGCTCGCGGCCGGCCACGAAGGTGAACGCCATGCCCTTCTTCCCCGCGCGGCCCGTGCGGCCGATGCGGTGGGTGTAGTCCTCGGCATCGTTCGGCAGGTCAAAGTTGAACACCACCTCGAGGTCGTCCACGTCGAGCCCGCGCGCCGCGACATCCGTCGCGATCAAGAACTCGAAGCCGCGGCGGCGGAACTTGTCCATGACGCGCGTGCGGGTGGCCTGCGTGATGTCGCCATGGAGGCGGTCGACGGCGTAACCGCGGGCGTGCATGTGCTCGTCCAGCTCGTCGACCATGATCTTGGTGCTGCAAAAGATGATGCCGAAGCGGAAGTCGTGGTAGTCGATGAGCCGCGTGAGCAGCTCGATCTTCGAGCGGCGGTCCACCTCGAAATAGATCTGCTCCACCTGCGGCGCGTTCTGGGCGTGCGCCTCGATGCGGACCCAGACCGGGTCGCGGGTGTAGCGCTTGATCAGGTCCTGGATGACGCGCGGCATTGTCGCGGAGAAGAACAGGCACTGCCGCTGCGCCGGCACCGACTTGAGGATGTGCTCGATGTCGTCGCGGAAACCCATGTCGAGCATCCGGTCGGCCTCGTCCAGGATCACGACCTTGAGCGCGTCGAGCTTGAGCGACCCCCGGGCCATGTGGTCCATGACGCGCCCCGGTGTGCCGATGACCACCTGGGCGCCGGCGTCGAGCGCCCGGAACTGCCGCTCGTAGCTTTGACCGCCGTAGATCGGCACTTCCATCAGGCCCTTCTTGAACGACCCCAGCTTGCCGAATTCCTCGGCCACCTGCACCGCGAGTTCGCGCGTCGGGCAGAGCACGAGCACCTGCACCTTGCGCAGGTGGGTGTCGACCTGCTCGATGGCCGGAATGGCGAAAGCCGCGGTCTTGCCGGAGCCGGTGGCGGACTGACCGACGACGTCCTTGCCGGTCAGCGCATGCGGAATGACGGCGGTCTGGATGGGCGAGGCTTCCTCGAAACCCATCTTGTCGACTGCCTTGAGAATCTCGGGTGACAGGCCGAGTTCGTTGAACGGACGTTTTTCCATGTCCCCAGGGTGAATCTGTCCGGGGAAAATATGGAGCTTAATCCTTCATCTCCGGATTTTAGTGAGGCGCGCGGCTCAGCCTGACACCCTCCGTCGCTTCAGCCGGAACGATGCGGTGGGAAGTAGCAGCCGACGTCAGGAGGCGGGGGTAAGGCGCGAGAACCAGCCTCGTTACCTCGGCTGCTACCCCCCTTGGCCGGCCGGGCGGGGGCTGGTTCAAATCCGTCCCAGCGCGCTCAAGCAGGTCCATACGGGGTATATCGGAAGTTCGGGAGGGTTTTGCCTCGCTAAACCCGGCGATAACCGGGCTAATGACCCTCTATGTCATTTTCCCAGCTCGGGCTTCCGCCCTCCCTAGTGAACGGTGTCAAGGCCATGGGTTACATCGATCCGACGCCCATCCAACTGCGCGCCATCCCGGTCATCCTCGGCGGCGGCGACCTCATCGGCTCGGCCCAGACCGGCACCGGCAAGACCGCCGCCTTCGCCCTCCCCGTCCTCGCCCGCCTCGAAAAACATGAGGCCCGTGGCCCGCGTGTGCTCGTGCTCGAGCCCACCCGCGAGCTCGCCGCGCAGGTCGAGACCGCCTTCCGCGACTTCGGGCGCTTCACCGACCTCCGCGCCACCGTGGTCCACGGCGGCGTCGGCTATGGCCGCCAGCGCAGCGAGATCTCAGCCGGCACCGACATCGTCATCGCGACCCCGGGCCGCCTGATGGACTTCCTCAACGAGCGCACCCTGCGCCTGGACAACCTCAAGATCCTGATCCTCGATGAGGTCGACCGCATGCTCGACATGGGCTTCGTCAAGGACGTGAAGAAGATCATCGGCATGTGCCCGCGCGAGCGCCAGACGCTGTTCTTCTCCGCCACCATCCCGCCCGAGATCGACGAGGTCGCCCGCTTCGCCCTGCGCAACCCGGTTCGCGTCGAGATCGGCATCGCGCGCACCGTCAACCAGTCGGTCACGCATGCCTTCTACCCCGTCACGCAACTGAAGAAGTTCGATTTGCTCATCGGCCTGCTCGAGCGCACCGACTTCCGGAGCTGCCTCGTGTTCTCCCGCACCAAGCACGGCGCCGACAAGATCGCCCGCAAGCTCAAGGCCGCCAACCACTCCGTCGCCGTCCTGCACGCCAACCGCTCGCAGTCGCAGCGCGTCGAGGCGCTCGAGGGCTTCAAGTCCGGCAAATACGAGGTGATGGTCCCCACCGACATCGCCGCCCGCGGCATCGATGTCGCCGGCGTATCGCACGTCATCAACTACGACATCCCGGCCAACCCCGAGGACTACGTGCACCGCATCGGCCGCACCGGCCGCGCTGCGGCGGTCGGCGACGCCTTCACCATCACCACGCCCGAGCAGGCCGGGGAGATCCGCGCCATCGAGCGCTTCATCGGCCAGAAGGTGCCGCAGCTGAAACTCGAGGGCTTCGACTATCATTCGGCGCCGACCATCGGGCCCGCCGCGGGTGCGCGTTATGTGGACCCCCGCAGCTTCCAGCATCGGAACCGCCAGGGTGGCCACGGACAAGGCGGCGGTCAGCCGCGCCAGCCCCAGGGGCAGGCGCCCCAGTCATCCGGCCAGGGCCACGGTCACGGTCAAGGCGGCCAGCCCGCGCCCCGCAAGTCCGGCGGCCTGTCGCGCGGCAACTGGCAGCGGCGCTGAAGAGGACGTGTCCTTCGGCGGTCGCCGATTCCCACCTCGGCGACAGGAACGTTGGTATGGATCAGCCTTCGCCAAGCCTAGGGCCGACCGCAACCGGCGCCCACCTCTTGCACGATCCCGGATCAGTTGGCACGATGCGGTCGGAAGAGGCCGGGAAAGTAGCAGCCGAGGTAACGAGGCTGGCAGGCCGCGTTATCGGTGCCCAGCCTCCTCACGTCGGCTGCTACAATCCGACTGCAAGATCCCGGATAATGACGGGTGGCGCAACGCGCCGGGGTGAGTCCGGCCAGAAATCGCTTGGCGCGGATGCACCGCGCCGGCCATGATGCCGCCCCATGCTGAGCCGCGCGCGCAAAACTTTCCGACAGATCTGGTGGGCGCCGTTGGTCTGCTTCGGCCTGGCGGCGGCGCTCAACGAGACCGACTCCATCCGGCAGTTCGAGTGGAAGACCCTGGACTGGCGCACGCGCTATCGGGTGGCTTTCCAGCCGCCGCCTGATCCGCGCCTGCGGCTGGTCCTCTTCGACGACGACACCGAGGAAAACCTGGTCTCCTGGCCGCCGCCCCGGCAATGGCATGGCAATTTGATCGAGCTGATATCCGCCGCGGGCGCCCGTGTGTTGACGATGGACATCTTCATCACTTCGGAGCGCGAGCCCGAGAGCGACCAGGCCATGGCCGACGGCGTGGTGGCCGCGCGGGGCCGTGGGCTGGAGGTGGTGTCCGGTGCCGTGCGCAGCGATTTCCCGACCGAGGCCACGGATTCCGCGCTGCCGGTGCTGACCCAAGCCATCACCCAGGTCGAGGGCGACACGAGCCGGTTCGTGACGGCGCCTTTTGCCGCGCTGCCGATCCCCGTGCTGCGGGCCGTCAGTTATTACGGACACGTCGACGTGCCCAAGTTCGGCGAGGAACGGGTGGTGAGTTCCGATGGCATCCCGCGCACGCCGCCGCTGGTGGTCAAAATCGGGGATAAATTCTATGCCTCCCTGTCCCTCGCCACCGTGCTGCAGTATTATCAGGTGCCTGCTTCCGCCGTGCGCGTCCGGTCAGGCGACGCCGTCTACGTGCCACTGCAGGAACGGACCCTCCGCATCCCGATCGACGACCGCGGGTGCTTTTTGCTGAACTACCGCTATGAGGCCCTGGATGCGGAGTCGGTCTTCCCCACGGTGGGATACCGGAACCTGATGCTCGGCCTCTATGCCAAATTTGTCCAACCCGACCCCGCCACCCCGCCGCCGCCGGACCTGAACGGCGCCATCGTGATGGTCGGATTGTTCGAGACGGGCAACTCCGACTCGGGCCCGTCGCCCCGGGCCGAATTCACCCCGATGCCCCTTGTCCACCTCAATATGATCAACAACATCCTCACGGGGGACTATGCACGGCAGGTGCCCGGGGAGCTGATCTGGAGCGTGGCACTGGTGCTCGGTTACGTCGGGTTGCTGTTGCTGGCCGACCGTTCGGTGCTGCTTTTGCTCGGTGGGGCCGTCCTCGGCATCATGAGCTACGCGGCCCTCTCGCTCTGGGCCTGGGTGGCGCACAGCTGGTGGTTCGACGTGGTGGCGCCGCTGCTGGGATTTGTCGGCCTGCAGTTTGTCGTCATCGGCCGCCGGATCCTCGAGGAGCAGCGGGCCAAGCAGGAGATCAAGGGCATGTTCGGCGCTTATGTTTCCCCGCAGCTGGTGGAACAGCTGGTGCAGTCCGGGGAAAAGCCCCGACTGGGCGGACACGAGGAGGATCTCACGGCGTATTTCAGCGACATCCAGTCGTTCTCAACCTTCTCCGAACAGCTGCCGCCCGACCAACTCGTCACGCTGATGAACGAATACCTCACCGCCTGCACCGACATCCTGCAGGAGGAGAAGGGCACGCTGGACAAATATATCGGCGACGCCGTCGTGGCAATGTTTGGCGCGCCCATCGCGCTGCCGGACCACGCCTACCGGGCCTGCGTGGCTGCACTGCGGGTGCAGGAGCGACTCGGCGAATTGCGCACCCGGTGGCGGAACGAAGGGGACCGGTGGCCGGCGATCGTGCACGAAATGCAAACGCGCATCGGCCTGAACACCGGGCGCTGCATCGTGGGCAACATGGGTAGCCGCTCGCGCTTCAACTATACCATGATGGGCGACAACGTGAACCTCGCCGCCCGGATGGAGTCGGGCGCCAAGAGCTGGGGAGTCTACACCATGTGTACCGAGGCCACCAAGGCGGCCTGCGAGCAAAACGGCGGTGACCAAGTGGTGTTCCGTCCGCTTGGACGAATCGTGGTAAAAGGCCGCGCCCGGGCCGTGCCTATCCATGAGATCCTCGGTCGCAAGGAAAACATCCCCCCTGCGACCCTCGAATGTATCGATCACTTCACCCAAGGGCTTACGCACTACTACGCCCGCGACTGGGGTGCTGCGACTGACTGCTTCAAGCGCAGCGCGGGCCTGGAGCCCAACCAGCCCGGTATCACCCCGGGTGTAAAAAACAATCCGTCCATCGTGTTTTTGGAAATCACCGGTCGTTATGCCGCGAATCCGCCGCCTGAAAATTGGGACGGTATTTATGTAATGTCGGAAAAATAACTTACGGAAGTCCCAAAAATCAGCAAGGGCAAGGAGGAGGGGCGGATAATCGCGGAATCCCCTGCGCAAAGCCAAATTATGCTCTTGCACATGCGATGCATCCTGCCGATAAAGCAACCGCATTAACTGATTTCACCCACTTACCATGAAAAAAGCATCCGCCGCCATCTTCGCTATAGCAGTTTTAGCCATTTCAGCTTCGCCTGCATTTGCAGCTGAATCGCAATCCAGCGCCAAAATCCTCAAGATTACCGGTGCTGAGGCTCAAGTTAAGTTGCCCGACGAATCTTCACCGCGGCCCTTGGCGGAGGGAGAAAATTTACCTCAGGGTGCCACCGTGATCACAGGCGCAGGCACCGAGGTTTTCCTCCAGCCCATGGGCGGCGCGGTGTCCACGATCAAGCCGAACTCGACGGTCGAGCTCGAAAAACTATCGGTCACGACCGAAGGCGAGACGATTACGAAGCAGAGCGCGTTGCTGAACCTGAAATCAGGCAACCTGATCTCCGCCCTCGATCCGCACAAAAAAGCCATCAATGATTACGGTGTCCGCACCCCGAAGGGCGTCGCGGCCGCCCGTGGCACGGTGTTCACCGTCAATGTCGCGGGTGTTAACTACACTGTTGTGACCGGCACCGGTTCGGTTTCCATCAGTGCCCCCGGCCAAGCTCCGGTCACCATCACTGCCGGGCAGGTTTCGCTCTCCGCCAACGGCGGCGGGGCACAATCGGTCTCGTCTCTGTCGCCTGAGCAACAGGCGGTTGTGGAAAATGCCGTGACCATCGCTACCGCAGCCGTTGCCGCAGTGGCCAACAACCCGACAGCCTTCGGCGTCACTGCAGCGACCGCCAATTCCGAACTGGCCGCAGTCGTTCAGACCACCGTAACTGCCGTCCCGAATGCGACGTCAGCCGTCGTCCAGACCGCCACCGCCAACGCTCCCGGCCAAGCAACGGCCGTGGTCCAAACCGCCGTCGCGACCGCGGTGCAAGTAGCGACCTCGGCAGCTGGCTCCACTCCCGCGTCTGTTGCGGCAGCCACCACAGCCGCCGCCTCCACGATCTCCGCCGCCGCCGCCACCGGCGCGCCGGCTCAGGCGGCGTCCATCGCGGCTACCGCCACGACGAGCGCCTCCGCTGCCGCTCCCGCCGCCGCCGCCCAGATTGCGGCCTCCACCGCCGCAGTTGCCCCGACTCAAGCGGCAAACATCGCTGCCTCGGTCACCACCGCAGCCGCAGCCTCCGGAAATAGCGTTGGCACCGCCGTCGCGGCCTCGGTAATCGCCACGGTGCCCACATCGAGTGCAGCTGTCATCACGCAAGTAGCTGCAGCCGCCAGCACCACCACCGCTGCCCTAACCACTGCGGTCGCCACTCCTGCGGCGCAGGCCGCTGCCGCCACCACCGCTACCGCCGCCGCGACCACGGCAACTCAACAGGTGACCGCGACCCAGCAGGTCAACACGGCTACCCAGACACCGGCCGCCGCACCGGCCCCCACGCCCACGCCCACGCCGACGACGACCCCGGCCCCCACGCCGCCGCCGCCGACCACCACCCCGCAACCGATTGATACTTCAACGGTTTCCCGCTCGGGCTGAGTTCGTCTCACCTTCTCTCCGAGGCCGACCTGTTTCTGGTCGGCCTTTTTTTGTCTGCATGACTGGAGGACTGGTCTCCCGGTCAACCGCGGCCGGTCGGGCCCTGTCCGCCATAGCCTTGGCGACGGCGGGAGACCGGCCCATTATTGTCCCTTTTCGCCTTCTGGGATATCTGCTTCCGTCCTCCCGTGCATCTCACCCACCTCGCCTGCACCGCCTGCGCCCAAGAACACGACGCCTCTGTCCCGCAGAATGTCTGCACGGCCTGCGGCAAGCCGCTTTACCCGCAATACGATCTGGCTGCCGCCGGGCGCACGCTGACCAAGGCTGTCCTCGCCACCCGGGTAAAATCCCTCTGGCGCTACCGTGAGGTGCTGCCGGTCAAGAGTGACACCGACATCGTCACCCTAGGCGAAGGATTTACTCCTCTGCTGCCCGCCCCCCGGCTGGGCGCTAAGCACGGCTTCGCGAATCTCCTCATCAAGGACGAGTCGCTCAACCCTACGCAAAGCTTCAAGGCCCGTGGCATGGCGACCGCCGTCTCGATGGCCAAACAGTTCGGTCTGAAGAAACTCGCCGCGCCGTCCGCCGGCAACGCCGCCGGCGCCCTCGCCGCCTATGCCGCCCGCGCCGGCATCGAGGCGCATATCTTCATGCCGGTGGACACACCCCAGGCCAACATCATCGAATGCCGCGAGATGGGCGCGCATGTCACGCTCATCAACGGCCTCATCACCGACTGCGGCGCCGAAGTCGCGAAACGCAAGGCGGCCGAGGGTTGGTTCGACGTCTCCACGCTCAAGGAGCCCTACCGCGTCGAGGGCAAGAAAACCCTCGGCTACGAGCTGGCCGAGCAGCTCGGGTGGACGCTGCCCGACGTCATCCTCTACCCCACCGGCGGCGGCACCGGCCTCGTCGGCATGTGGAAGGCTTTTGGAGAAATGGAGCAAATGGGCTGGATCGGCCAAAAACGGCCGCGGATGTTCAGCGTCCAGGCCGACGGCTGCCAGCCCATCGTCCGGGCCTTTGCCACCGGCGAGAAGTTCGCGGCCGAGCATGTGGGTGCCACGACCAAGGCCTCCGGCCTGCGTGTGCCGAAGGCCATCGGCGACTTCATCATGCTCGACATTTTGCGGAAAAGCGGCGGCGGCGCCGTGGCCGTCACCGACGACGAAATGATCGCCGGCGTGCGCGAAGTCGGCGCCGCCGAGGGCCTGTTTGTCGCCCCGGAGGGCGCCGCGACCTGGGCCGCGCTCAAGCACCTGCTCGCCGCGAAGACCGTCTCGCCCGACGAGTCCGTCGTCCTCTTCAACACCGGCGCCGGGGTGAAGTATCTCGAGTGCTTCGGTGGGTAGGTCGGCGGGTTGTATCCGCCGCAAGTAGCAGCCGACGTGAGGGAGGCTGGGAAGAAACAGCCTCGTTACCTCGGCTGCTACTTGGTTACCTCGGCTGCTACCCGATGCTAATCCGCTTGAATTCCGTAGCAGCCGAGGTAACGAGGCTGTCATGCCCCTGCCGCCGCCCCAGCCCCGCGGCCATCTGCCGCGCCTGGCGCCGGAATTTTATCGCGGCACCGCCGTCGTTTTCTGGACCCACACGATCCACGACCGCGGCACCGGTTGGCTCAACCCGGCTTTTCATGCATTCTTTCGCGAAATCCTCCTGCACGCGGCGGTTCGCGAGCGACTGCTCTGTCCCCTCTACACCCTGAGGCCTGACCACCTCCACCTGATCTGGATGGGAGTCGGTCCCGCCTCCGACCAGCGGGCCGCGAGCACTTTCCTCCGCGGAGCCCTCCGGCCCCGCTTGTCACCCCATCGTTTCCAACATCAACCGCACGATCACGTGCTCAGAGAACAGGAGAGGAAACGAGACGCCTTGGCGAAGATCTGCGATTACATCGCCGATAATCCCGGGCGGGCGGGGTTGGCGGAGACAAGCAATACCTGGGCGTATACCGGTTGCATGGTGCCGGGCTATTTTGATCTCACGCCGCACGCCGGTGACTATTGGGAGAAATTCTGGCGGATCTACACGGCGGCGGTGGAGCGCGGTGCTCTAGGGAAGATGGGCAAGGGGTAGGCCAAAGCAGCCTCGTTACCTCGGCTGCTACCCAGGAATCCCTCACCGCACCTGCAGCGTGTCCGCCTCGTAGGCCAGGTTGAGGGACGGGATCGTGACGGCCTTGCGGGCGCCTTCCTTCTTCACCTTGCCGGCGACCCAAGCGTCATGCCCGGCAGCCTTTGCGGCGGCCAGCGTGGCGTCAACCGAGGACGGAGCGACATACGCCGCGAAGCCGACGCCCTGGTTGAAGGTCGCATACATCTCGCGCAGCGAAATCGGCCCGGCCTCCATCAGGAACTTGAACAGCGCCGGCATCTCGCGCGGCTCCGTGATCTCGTAGACGAACGGCGCCTCCAGGCGCATGAGCTTGCGCCACCCATGGCCGGTGACGTGCGCCACGTAGTTGAGCTTCACGCCAGCCTGCTGGCACTTGACGACAAAATCCACGTAGATGGCCGACGCCGCCAGCAGCGCCTCGCCGTAGGTGCGGGGGTCGCCGTGGCCGATCGGAGTGGCATAACCGAGCGGGAGATTGTCCGCGATGAGCCGGCACAGGCTGAGTCCGTTGGTCTGCACGCCGGTCGAGGCGAGGAAGATGATGGCGTCGCCTTCCTTGACCTCGCCGGTAATGCGGTTCGATTTCGGCTCGATCTTCCCCACCGCCGAACCGGCGAGCACGATGGTGGCGGGATCGACCAGACCCTTGAGTGTCGGCGTCTCGCCCCCGCCCCAGACGGCGCCGGCGCGGCGGCAACCCTCGGCCCAGCCATCCACGAGTGCTTGCATCCGCTCCTGGTCGGAGAACCAGCCGGAGTCACCCACCGCCGCGTGCATCGCGACGGAAATGGGCCGGGCGCCGCAGGTGACGAGGTCGTTGACGATCGTTGCCACGGTATCGATGGCGATCTCGCCATAAAAGCACTTGCCGCCCTGGGCCTGAACGGCGTCGGCCACCAGGTTCTTGGTCCCCAGGCCTTCCTCGACGTGGGCGAGGTAGTGGTCCGCCGCCTCCATGAGGTAGCAACTTTCCCCACGCGTCGTCGCCGGCTCGGCGTAGCCATGAACTGTCAGCTCGCCGGCGGTCGTGCGCGCGGCGCGCTGGCAGGCGCGCTTGAACGCATCCAGCTGGTCGTAGCGGACTCCGGAGGATTCGTAGGACAAAGACATGGGATCAGGACACCACGAAACACACGAAAGACACGAAAAGAAAAGCCCGGCTTTCGTGTATTTAGTGTATTTCGTGGTGGCTCATCAGTAGCTCCGGCCCTCGGCCTTTTCGAAATAGTTCACGTAGGCCTGGTTCACGACGCGATAGCCGCCGGGCGTGGGATACTTGCCGGTGAAGAACCAGTCGCCGGTGTGGTTCGGCAGCGCCTTGTGCAGGTTCTCGATGGACTGGAAGATGATCTCGATCTCGCCCTTCCACCCGTTGGGCGACGGCGAGACCAGCTCGGTGATTTTTTTGGAAATCTCCTCGGCGGTGAACGGCTCGTAGATCTTGCGCACGTGGTTGACCGGCTCCGCTCCGGGCTTGGCCAGCTCGGCCCGGCAGAGGTTGTAGACCTCGGCGATCACGCCGACCTGCCCGCGCTCCTTCAGCAGCGTGATGGCAGCCTCAAAGGCGATAAACTTGCCGAGCTCCGACATGTCGATGCCATAGCAGTCCGGGTAGCGGATCTGGGGCGCGGTGGAGGCGATGACGATCTTCACCGGGTGCAGCCGCTTCAAAATGCGCAAGATCGAGCGGCGGAGCGTCGTGCCGCGCACGATGGAGTCGTCCACGCACACGAGGGTGTCACCGGGCTCCACCACACCATAGGTCACGTCGTAGACGTGCGAGGCGAGGTTGTTGCGCGACTTTTCCTGGCTGATGAAGGTGCGGAGCTTCACGTCCTTCGTGACCACCTTCTCGCCACGGGGCCAGTTGTTAAGGATGAGATCGTCGACCAGCGCCTCGGTGATCTTGCCGGCCTGGGCGGCGTCGAGCAGCGTCTGCTTCACCTCGGCGCGGCGGCGGAAGCGCAGCTCGCTCATCAGCCCGAAGAATGCGACCTCGGCCGTGTTGGGGATGAAGCTGAACACGGTCTTCGCCAGGTTGCCGTGGATGGACTTCCAGAGCTGGTCGGCGAGACCGGCGCCGAGGGCCTTGCGCTCGCGGTAGATGTCGGCGTCGTTACCGCGGGAGAAATAGATGCGCTCAAAGGTGCACTGGGTCTTTGGCAGGGCGGCCTTGATGCGCTCGGTGGAGACCGCGCCGCCCTTCTTCATCACGACGGCGCAACCCGGCTCGACCTCGCTGACCTGCGCGGCCTCGAGGTCAAACACCGTGCAGAGCGGCGCGCGCTCCGAGGCGAAGGCCACGACCTCGTCATTCTCGAACCAGTGGCACGGGCGGATGCCCGAGGGATCGCGCGTCACGAAGGCGTCACCGTTGCCCAGCACGCCGACGAGCGAGTAACCGCCATCCCAGTTGGCCGAGGCGGTGCGGAGCACGCGGGCGGGGTCGACCTCCTCGTTGATGCGGCGGGAAATCTCGGCGCCGGGGAGGTTCTCGGCGCGCAGCCGGCGGTAGAGCTCCTCGTGCTCATCATCGAGGCAGAAGCCGATGCGCTCGAGGATGGCCTGGGTGTCGGTGGCGAAGATGGGGTGCTGCCCGATGGCGATGAGGCTGTCGTTCAGCTCGGCCGTGTTGGTCAGGTTGAAGTTGCCGGCCAGCATGAGGTTGCGCGTCGGCCACGAGCTGCGGCGGAAGAACGGGTGGCAGGCGCTCAGGTTGTAGCCGCCCGAGGTGCCGTAGCGCAGGTGCCCGAGGTAAAGTTCGCCGCAGAAATCGAATTTCTTCTTCGCCGTGTCGGGGAATTCCGGGTGGATCTGCCCCTGGTCGACCAGCGCGGTGTAGCGCGCGAGCAGGTCCTGGAAGATATTGTCGAGGGGGTTGGTCTCGACGTTGCGCTCGCGGAACATGTAGGGCTCGCCCGGCGGCACGTCAAACTTCACGCAGGCCACGCCCGCGCCGTCCTGTCCGCGGTTGTGCTGCTTTTCCATCAGCAGGAAGAGCTGCCGGAAACCCCAGAGCGGTGTGCCGTATTTTTCCTGGTAGTAGGCCAGGGGCTTCTTCAGGCGCACCAGCGCGATGCCGCATTCGTGGGTGAGGAACTCGCTCATGGCGGAAGTTGCGAGTGGCGGGTCGTGAGTAGCGGGTGGTAATCAGCCAAACGACGGCCCGCGCTAGCCCGCCAGTCATGCTCGCTACTCCCAACTCGCTGCTCCCTGGTTCGGTTATCTCCGGTCCCCGTTGCGGCCAGCTGGCCGTCCGGGGTTGGTCTGCGGTTTTCGCTCCGCGAAACCCAGGCAAACACACTGCCCCCGACCGGCGTTCTTTGGCTGGGCGATGGGGGGATCAGGTGCGTCACAGCATTAAAATCGTTCATTCCGCCGAGCCGAGCCGTTACGTCAACGGCTTTCTCGGCCATAGCCCGAAAAGCCCGGGCGAAAGGCTTTTTAACCACTGATTTCACGGATCAAACCGGCCAAAGACGCCAATGCGTCCGCTTCCATCCGCAACCTCCGTGGCAAATTCCCCGGCATTTCGGTTCGTCCGCTTGACGATGCGGGGTTGTTCGTGAGTATCCCGCTTTTATACCATGCTGACGCTCCGCGGTTCACCCGCCCTCTCCCAATTTCGCCTGGAAAAGCTGCGGCAGGACCTCGTCAGCGCGGGATTGCCAGTCAGGGCGGTGGCCGCCGAGTTCGTCCATGTCGTGGAACTGGCGGCGGAACTGTCCGCCCCCGAGCGATCCATCCTCGATCAACTGCTTACCTACGGCCCGCGCCGCCCGGTCGTCCAGCTCAAGGGCGTGGCCCAGATCGTCGCCCCGCGGCCGGGCACACTCTCGCCGTGGTCCTCGAAGGCCACTGACATCGCCCGCATCTGCGGTCTGGCCAAGGTGCGGCGCATCGAGCGCGTCATCGCGTACACGGTGGACGTCGGGGAATCGGTTCCGCCCTTCCCCTTCTCCAATCTGGATGCCGCCCAGCTGCAAACCCTCCGCTCCCGCCTGCACGACCGGATGACGCAGGCCCTCTTCGGCGACCTGGAGGCCTGCGCCGCCCTGTTCCGCCATGAGCCGCCGCGCCCGATGGCGAGCGTGCCCGTGCGGACCGCCGGCCGCGCCGCCCTCGTCTCCGCCAACGCCGACCTCGGCCTCGCCCTCGCCGACGACGAGATCGACTACCTTGTCCAGGCCTTCACCGCCCTCGGCCGCGACCCGAATGACGTCGAGCTGATGATGTTTGCCCAGGCCAACTCCGAGCACTGCCGGCACAAGATCTTCAATGCCACCTGGGAGATCGACGGCGCCCCGCGCGACCAGTCGCTGTTCCAGATGATCCGGAACACCCACCTGCTCCACAGCGCCGGCATCCTCTCCGCCTACAAGGACAACGCCGCCGTCCTCACCGGCACGCGCGGCGGCCGGTTCTTCGCCGATCCGCGCACCCACGAGTACGCGGCGCACGACGAGGAGATCCACCTCCTCTGCAAGGTGGAGACCCACAACCACCCCACGGCCATCTCGCCCCACCCCGGCGCCGCCACCGGCTCCGGCGGTGAGATCCGCGACGAGGGCGCCACCGGCCGCGGCTCCAAGCCCAAGGCCGGCCTGACGGGCTTCACGGTTTCCAACCTGAAGCTCCCCGGCGCGGTCCAGCCGTGGGAAAAGGACCACGGCAAACCCGGCCGCATCGTCTCTGCGCTCGACATCATGCTCGAGGGTCCGCTCGGCGCCGCCGCCTTCAACAACGAGTTCGGGCGCCCCGCGATCAACGGCTACTTCCGCACGTTTGAGGCCGAGGTGCCCTCGGCGGTAGGGGCGTCGCTGGCCGACGCCCGCGGGCGCACACCAGGTGCGCCTCTTCAAGAAAGACGTCCTGCCACCGAGCTTCGCGGCTACCACAAGCCCATCATGCTCGCCGGCGGCCTCGGCAACATCCGCGCCGAGCACGTGCAGAAGGCAAAAATCCATCCCGGTGACCAGCTCATCGTCCTGGGCGGCCCCGCCATGCTCATCGGCCTCGGCGGCGGCGCGGCCAGTTCGCTGGGCAGCGGCGCCGGCAGCGAAGACCTGGATTTCGCCAGCGTACAGCGCGACAACGCCGAGATGGAACGCCGCTGCCAGGAGGTCATCGACGGCTGCTGGGCGCTGGGCGCGGAAAACCCCATTTCGTTCATCCACGATGTCGGCGCCGGCGGCGTCTCCAACGCCTTGCCCGAGCTGGTCAACGACGCCGGCCTGGGCGGCAAATTCGACCTGCGCCGGCTCCCCAACGACGAGCCGGGCATGTCGCCACTCGAGATCTGGTGCAACGAATCGCAGGAACGCTACGTCCTCGCCGTGCCGGTCGCGCAGCTCGACACCTTCCGGCGCCTCTGCGAACGCGAGCGCTGCCCGTTTGCCGTCGTCGGCGAGGCCACGGAAAAGAGGCAGCTCGTCGTCGAGGACCCGCAATTTCAGAACACCCCCATCGACCTGCCGCTGGATGTCCTCCTCGGCAAGCCGCCGCGGATGCACCGCACCGACACGTCGCTGACGCGCCCCTTCCACCGGCTGGACCTGCGCGGCATCACGCTGTTGGAGGCCGCCAAACGCGTCCTCTCGCACCCGACCGTCGCCGACAAAACCTTTCTCATCACCATCGGCGACCGTTGCGTGACCGGACTCATCTGCCGCGACCAGATGGTCGGGCCGTGGCAGGTGCCGGTCGCCGACTGCGCCGTCACCGCCGCGACCTTCGACGTCTACACGGGCGAGGCCATGGCCATGGGCGAGCGCACCCCCGTCGCCGTCAACAACGCCGCGGCCTCCGCGCGTCTCGCCGTCGGCGAGGCCCTCACCAACCTCGCCGCCGCGCAGATCGGCGACCTCGGCAAGGTCAACCTTTCCGCCAACTGGATGGCCGCCCCCGCCCGGCCCGGCGACGGCGCCGATCTCTACGCCGCCGTCCACGCGGTCGGCATGGAACTCTGCCCCGCCCTTGGCATCACCATCCCGGTCGGCAAGGACTCGATGAGCATGAGCACCGTGTGGACGGACGGCGGCACCGAGAAACGCATGACCGCGCCCGTGTCACTTGTCGTGTCGGCCTTCGCCGCGGTCGCCGATATCCGGCTGAGCCTGACGCCGCAGCTGAGCCATGATTCGACCACCGGGGCGTCGCTGGCCGACGCCCACGGGCGCACACCAGGTGCGCCCCGACAAGAGATCGACCCGACCGTCCTTCTGTTCATCGACCTCGGCCGCGGCAAGAACCGCCTCGGCGGATCGATCCTGGCGCAGACCGTCGCGCAGATGGGCGAGGCCACGCCCGATGTGGACAGCCCCGCCGATCTCAGGGGCTTCTGGAACGCCATCCAGCAGCTCGGCCGGGAGAAGAAGCTGCTCGCCTACCACGACCGTTCGGACGGCGGCCTGCTCGCCACCGTGGTGGAGATGGCCTTTGCCGGCCACACCGGCGTGGACATCGAGATCCCGCACCTGCACGACCCGTTCGCCGCGCTCTTCAACGAGGAACTCGGCGCCGTCATCCAGGTCCGCGAGTCCGACTTCGACGACGTCTATCTCGCGCTGCGGCAGCACGGCCTCAAGGCCTGCGTCACGCGCCTCGGCACGCTCAACCCGCACTACGCCCTCCGCATCAGCCAGTCGGGGCGGGAAATCTTCAACGAAAACCTGTCCACGCTCCGCGCCCACTGGTCCGACGTCACCCGCCGCATCCAGGGCATGCGGGACAACCCCGCCGGCGCCGAGTCGGAGTTCCAGCTGAAGCTCGACCGCTCCAACCCGGGAATTCGACCGTTGATTAAGTTCGACTACGCCGCCAACGACCACGCACCGGTCGAGAAGGAACAAGGATCAAGTAACAAGTCGCAAGTGCCGGCCTTCCCCCCTGTCACTTCCCACTTGTCACTTGTCACATCACGAAGCCGGCCCGCTGTGGCCGTGCTTCGTGAGCAGGGCGTCAACAGCCAGGTCGAGATGGCCCACGCCTTCACCCGCGCCGGGTTCAAGGCCGTCGACGTGCACATGACCGACCTCCTCAGCGGCCGCGTCTCGCTGCAGGACTTCCGCGGCCTCGCGGCTTGCGGCGGCTTCAGCTACGGCGACGTGCTCGGCGCCGGCGAAGGCTGGGCCAAGAGCATCCTGTTTCACGAGAAGGCGCGGGCGGAGTTCAAGGCGTTCTTCGAGCGCGAGGACGCCTTCGCCCTCGGCGTATGCAACGGCTGCCAGATGATGAGCAACCTGAAGTCCATCATCCCCGGCGCCGACCTCTGGCCCCGCTTCGTGCAGAATCAAAGCGAGCGCTACGAAGGCCGCTTCGTCTCGCTGAAGATCGAGGAGAGCCCCAGCGTGTTGTTCAAGGGCATGGCCGGCTCGGTCATCCCGATCGTCACCGCCCACGGCGAAGGCTACACGGAGTTCAAGGACGACCACGCCGCGCGCGTCTTCAGCGATTCCGGCCTCGTGTCCGGCCGTTTCGTGAACAACCGGCACGAAGTCACCGAGCAGTATCCCCTTAATCCCAACGGCTCCCCGCTCGGCATGACCGCGATGACGACGACCACCGGCCGCGTCACGATCATGATGCCCCATCCCGAGCGCGTGCACCGCACCGTCGCGATGAGCTGGCATCCCGCCGACTGGCCGGAGGATTCCCCGTGGATGAAATTGTTTTATAATGCCAGAGACTGGGTTGGCTAAGGCCCGCCGCTTGCCGCGCCGTAGCTTCCAGCGAAGGCGGGTGGATGAAGCTGTTCTACAACGCGCGGGATTGGGTGGGCTAACTTCGTAGCGCTACCTGTCAGCCGTAGGCTTGGAGAAGGCTGAAGCGGCACCCCGCCGACTGGCCGGGGAATGCACCGTGGATGAAACCGCTCTACAACGCCTGCGAGTGGGTTGACTAACCGCGCCTAAAATCTGGTCTGGCGCTCTCAAGCCCGGTGCTTGACCGGTTACCGTTTACAAACACACTAGCCTCATGTCCACGGTTGAGCAGATCGAAGCCGCGATTCGCGCGCTCCCGGCCGGCGAACGCGACCGGCTCGTCAAGGACCTGCCGGCGCTCACCCCCGAATTGGACGGCGACGCGGCGTGGGAGCGGATCATTCACGTTGACCGTCGCAATCCCGCCTTTTCCCGGATGCTGGATGAAGCCAAGGCGGCCGTGGCCGAGGATCCGGCGTAATTCCCCGAGACAACGGACGATGAATTCAAGCGCCGGTCGTGACCTCACGCGGCACAGAGCGCTGCTGGTAACTCTACACCAGTCTGCCGGATGATATCAAAGCCGCGGCCCGCAAGGCCTTTGCCCGTTTCCGCGAGAATCAAGCGCATCCCAGCCTCCACTTGGAACGCCTACGCCGTGATCCCCGGGCATGGTCTGTGCGGGTAACCCTCAACTACCGGGCCGTCGCTATGCGCCACGGAGAAAATTGGGTCTGGGTTTGGATCGGCAGTCATCGCGAATTTGATCGAGAGTTTCGGACCTGACTTGGGATCGGACAAACGGTGGCTCAGTGCGCCGCTCAATGTGACGCCAGCGCCCGGTGCAACGGGCAGGTGACTGGATCGACAGGCTGGCCTTGGCGGTAGCGGGAGAGCAACAGGACCGAGCGCTGGGCGAGCATACGGCGGACTTCGCGGCGCTGGCCTTTCACCAGCGGGATGCGCAAGGAGTCGTAGCCCGTCGTCTGGTGGCGCATCCAGGCGATGGTCGCCGCTTCCGCGCGTTGCCCGATCGGGATGCGCTCGGTGCGGGCCACCGTGCCGCTGCCGACCGGCACCGCGTGATCGGCTATCAGGCGCGCCATCAGGTCCGCGGCGGCTTGCTGGCCCGGATGAAAATTGAGGTAGGCCAACACGGCCGCCCGGAAATTTTCCGCATAAACCTCCTGCTCCCCCGCCCGACGCCTGCGTCCGGCATCGAGCTTGCGCTGGTAGGCAGGATTCTGCCGTTCCAGCAGAAGGTCCGCCGCCAGCGCCGCGATCCGCGCGGCCGGCGCCCAGATGCCACGGGAGAACCGTTTCCGGCCCTTCAACTCGATCACGGTCCAGCTCGGGCCATCTTGCTTGATGCGCCGGCTCAACGCGGCATCACCGGGCGGCAACAAGCCCCAGTCGGCCGGCACCGTGAGCACGCGGCCGTCAGCGCTCAGCACCTGGCGGGGTCGGGAAAAGAGACGGACTTCACGGGTTTCGGTCGGCACGCCGCCGAGGCAATGGGCCGGCCCGCGAAGCTCAAGCCCGGAACACGTCGCCGCCCCAAATCGGAATCAGTGTCGATTAGTGTTCAAGTGGGGCGCAAAACCGGGTCACCTTTTCGCCCATGCGCCTCACCATCCTCGCCGTCGACGACTCCAAGGGGCTGCGGCTGCTCATTGCAAAAGCCCTCAGCCCCTTCGACTGCAACGTGCCCGAGGCCAGCAACGGCTACAATGCCTTCTTCGCCATCGAGCGGGCGCGGCCGGACTTGATTCTGCTCGATGTCAGCATGCCGGTCATGGACGGGATCGAGACGCTCACCCGGCTGAAAGACACCCCGGAACTGGCGGACATCCCGGTGATCATGCTCACCTCGCCGGCCAATCATGCGGTCAGGGAGCAAATTGCGGCCCTAGGCGTAAGTGGCACGCTCATGAAACCATTCACGGAGGCGGCTCTCGTCGAGAAAATCTGCGCGGTGCTGAAACTGAAGCCGGCGAAGCAAGGGCTGCACTGATGTCGTTGAAGGTGGAGCGCGTTGACCTCTACGCGCTGTTCGCTGAGCGAAAGCCGGGAGCGCCTTGGGGTCAAGTCGCTCCACCTGTTGGGGCGCAACGCGGCGGGGGCGCCGCGTCTGCCAGGAATTGCTTACTTCACCACCGGCATGTGCACATCGCCACCGCTGGTGATGATGCCGAAGCCGTAGAGGAGCCAGATGATGACCGCGGCCACCACCACGAAATTGAGGATCTTTTTGACCGTGCCCTGCATCGGAATGAAGGTGTTGATCAGCCAGAGGACCACGCCGACGACGATGAGGGTGATGACCACGTTGATGAGAGGCATGCCGGGAGACTAGCGGATACCCCGCAACCCGGGTATGGGGTCCTTCCCCACCGGCGCGTTACCAGTCGCCGCCCGTGCGGTCCAAGAGTGAGCACCCATGAATAATCCCGAATTTCAACAGCACGGCGGCCCGCAGGCCGCCGCCAACCGCCCCCATCGGCGGCCCATCCACCACAGCCCGTTCTTCTGGGTCGCGGCAATCTTTCTCCTGGCGGCGATGATCATTTATGTGCTGACGAGCAACCTCTCGACCGAGATGCCGGGCCAGAAAGCCGTGCCGGCCATCGCGCCCTGATCTTCAACAGCGCCGGACGAACTCGCCGAGGAAGCGGTCGATGTTCCCGCCCGAAACCTGTGCGACAATATCGCGCTGCAAGCCGTGGACTTTCTCCGTCAGCTGAAGGGTTACCCCCAGGCTTTGCGCGAGCAGGATAATCGCGTGCGTCCGCTTGCGTTCCCAGCGCCAGCAGGTCAGGCCGACACTGATTGGCTTCGGAGGGAGTGGTCCAAATGGGGCGGAAGAGCGCTTCATTGGTGCATAGAATGAAGCGGGAACCGCGCCAAACGGGCCAGATTTACACCGCCGAGGGGAATAATTTTCGATGAGACCGACAGCGACTATTCCCCGGCGAACCGGGCGACGAGACCATCGGTCAATGCCCCGGCCTGCAGCGCCACCAGTCGGCGGGAGGCGGTCGGCGCTTTGCCGTCCGGTGCGGATTTTAGTTCTGCCGCCAAAGCAGCATCCGCATTTTCAAACATGGCCTTGAGCAAAGCCTCCTTGGCATCGTGGATCGCATCACTGTCCGTCAGTTCCTGCACGGTGCCGGCCCGGCCGGCGAACCGCGGGGCCAGTTCGTAGCCGATCCAGACGCGCCAGTCGGGATCATCGGCAAAATAGACCACCAGCACGCCGCCGCGAATGACGCCCAGTTTGGTCGCGAGCGCCCGCATGTAGGCCCCCGGTTCCTGGTCCTCTTCCGCCGACGGAGATTTCAGGTGGATCTGCACCAGCATCCGGATGTCCGCGGTGCGCTCGAAGGCGGCGAGTTTCGCGTCGAGCCCCTTCGCCCACGCGGCGTCGGCCGCCAGCAATTTGCCCGGGTCGTCGAGATGCGAGGCGGGATCCGCGGCGCGCAGCAGTGAACCAAGCAGTAACAAAGAGAGGACCACAGTCAGGCGGAGCATGCCGGCAAGCTGATCGGTCCAACGCGAATCGCAAACCTGTAGCGGCGGTCCTGCCTTCTTCAGGGAATCATTTGCCTTCGGGCATCTTTCGGTTTTTCTCACCAAAGTTTCCCGTCCACCCCCAACCCCGGAACCGTCATGATACGCCAGACCGCCCACGAATTTGACCAGGAACTGCTCGAAATCTACGACTACTACGTCCACGGCCAGATCGACCGCCGCGGCTTCCTGGAACGCGCCGCCAAGTTCGCCGTCGGCGGCCTGACCGCCGCGGCCCTGCTGGAGATGCTCAGCCCGCAATACGCCTTCGCCGCCGAGGTGCCCAAGGAGGATGCCCGCGTGACGTCCGACTACCTGAAGTATCCCTCGCCCGACGGCAGCGGCGAGATGCGCGGCCTGTTGGCCCGGCCCGCCAACGCCGCGGGCAGGCTCCCCGGCATTATCGTCGTCCACGAAAACCGCGGCCTTAATCCCTACATCGAAGACGTGGTCCGCCGTGTGGCGCTGGCCGGCTTCGTGGCCTTCGGTCCCGACGCCCTCTATCCCGTGGGCGGCTACCCGGGTAGCGACGACTCCGGCCGGGCCATGCAGGCCAAGCTCGACGGCAAGAAGATCACCGAGGACTTCGTCGCCGCGGCCAAATTCCTGTCCACCCACCCCGACTGCAACGGCACAATGGGCGTGACCGGCTTCTGTTTTGGCGGCGGCATGGCCAACACCCTCGCGTGGCGGCTGCCCGAACTCATCAAGGCGGCCGTGCCCTACTACGGCGGCCAGGCGAGCGCGGAGAACGCCGCCAAGATCAAGGGGGCCCTGCTGCTGCACTACGCCGAGCTGGACACCCGCGTGAACGCCGGCTGGCCGGCCTACGAGACGGCGCTGAAGGCGGCGGGCGTCGAATACGAGGCGTTCATCTACCCCCAGGTGAACCACGGCTTCCACAACGACACCACGCCCCGCTACGACAAGGAGGCCGCCGAGCTGTCCTGGTCGCGCACCCTGGCGTTTTTCAGGAAGAAGCTGGGCTGAGTTTCCGCCATCACTTCCTCTTCGTTTGTTTTCCACGCCGCTCAGCGGGGCCGGGCACGACCGGGAATTGCCCCACCCGTGTTTCGCCCCGCTTTCCCACCCTCTCATTCCGTCTGCGCTCTTGCCTCATGACCCATCCCCTCCGCCTCGCCGTCGTCTCGTTGACCCTCACGACCACGCTCGCCGCCCAGATCCAGCGTCCGGGCAAGATCAACGCGATCTACGCTGAGTTCTGCGCCAGCTGCCATGGCGTCAGCATGGAAGGCGCGCAGGCCCCCTCGATGCTCGACGACGTGTGGGTCAACGGCGGCGACGACGAGAGCCTCGCCCGCAGCATCAGCCAAGGGAACGAGGAAAAGGGCATGCCCGCCTGGGGCGCCAAGCTGAACGAAAAGGAAATCCGCGCCCTGGTCATCTTCATCCGGGAGCAGCGCGCCAAGGTGAACCAGGCCGACATCCCCCGGCCCACCGAGTCAATCGCGGTGGTGAGCCGGCTTCATTCCTTCCAGGTCAACACCTGGGTCGCGGCCCTCGACGAGCCGTGGTCCCTCGCCTTCCTGCCCGATGGTCGCGCGCTCGTGACCGAAAAACGCGGCCGGCTGCTCGTGATTGAACGCGACCGGCTGGCGGCGCGGCCCGTCCGTGGCGTGCCCGAGGTCGACAGCAAGGGCCAGGCGGGGCTGTTCGACGTGGTGCCGCATCCCGATTACGCGAACAATGGCTGGATCTACCTCGCCTACAGCGAGCCACGGAAGAATGCCGCCGGCCAGTCTGTGAGCCTTACCCGCATCCTCCGCGGCCGGCTCCGCGGCAATGCGCTGGTCGAGCAGCAGAAAATCTTCGAGGCCCCGCTGGCTGACTACCCGTCGGCGGGCGGCGTGCATTTCGGTGGGCGCATCGCCTTCGACCGCGCCGGCTACCTTTACTTCACGATCGGGGAACGCGGCCGCAAGGAAAACGCCCAAAATCTCGGCGTGCCCATGGGCAAGGTCCACCGGATCCACGACGACGGCCGGGTGCCGCCGGACAATCCTTTCGTTCAGGACCCCGGGGCCGATCACACCATCTGGAGCTTCGGCCACCGCAATCCCCAGGGCCTCGCCTTTCATCCTGGCACCGGCGACCTCTACGACATCGAACACGGCCCGCGCGGCGGCGACGAGGTCAACCTGGTGCGGCCCGGCCGCAACTACGGCTGGCCGGTCATCTCCCACGGCATGAACTACGACGGCACGCCGCTCGCCGAGGCCACCGCCCGTCCCGGCATGGAGCAACCCGTCCGCTTCTGGGTGCCGTCCATCGCCCCCTGCGGCATGAATTTCTACACCGGCAGCCTCTTCCCCCAGTGGCGAAACCATCTCTTCGTCGCCTCCCTCGCGGTGGAGGAACTGCACCGCCTGGAACTAGACGGCGACAAGGTTGTGAGTGAGGAAATCATCTTCAAGGGCCTCGGCCGCATCCGCCATGTCCTCACCGGGCCGGATGGCGCGCTCTACGTGTTGCTCCCGAAGCGCATCGCCCGGCTGACTCCCGCCGGCTGAGGCCGGGATCCTGCGGCCTAGCCCGTATATTTCACACTCAGAGGTGTGAAACATGCGCCCTGTCGGGCCGACCTCGTCGGGGCTAACCGCGACAGAGTCGCTCTGCCCGAAGGGCAGACGGATATTTCTCTGAAAGATAATCTCATGGGTGTGAAATATCCGGGCTAATGACCGCAATCAATTTTCATTAGATTTTCACTTGCAAGGTTCACCCTGGTGACAGATTTGTACTAGTAAGCATCGGGCGCGAATAGAGTCTCGGTGCCTTCAATCCTTCATGATAGTGTTTTGCAGGTTCAAATTTATATGCTTTGCATAATCTTAAGTAATGTTTCTGCTGTGCGCGTTGCCCGCGCGATGCCCGACTTAGCGAACCCCATTTTACTTTCGCCCGATATCCAGCGCAAGATTTTCTGTGACAGATGCCTTCGCTTATTCGGACCGCTTCGCGCAATTAATAATCAATAATACGTCAATTTACTCAACCCACCCCATAACCATCATGAACAATCGCCCCTCCTCGAAAGACACCCCGCGACTTCGCAGGCACCTGTTTTCAACTGCGTGTGCCCTGCTGACTGTTTTCGTATTATCCGCCCTCGCCGTTCCTCATCGGGCCGCCGCCGGCCAGTTTGCCTCCACCAGGATCAGCCCCTCCACCCAAGCGGTCGCAGTGGGCGCGCCTGTCAGCGTCGACATCGTGCTCGCCGTTCCCGCCGATGCGTCCTGGGGGCTGACAAACGGAGTCCAAGCCTGGGTCAACTTCGATGCCACGAAGTTGCAGGTCGCCTCGATAACCCCCGGCGCCGCCTCGCCATTCACCAGTGTATCCGTCAATCAATTCGACAACACGGCCGGCAACCTCTCGTTCAAGGCCTTGGGGAGCTCCGTCTCCAACCGCACGATCACCGTCGCGACGATCGTCTTCACCCCCATCGCCGCCGGAACCGCGAACGTCTGGTTCGCCAACGTGAATCAATACATCAATAATTCACCCTATGGCGTCAATGGCGGCGCCACGGGCGGCTCCATCACGGTGACGGCCCCCCCGGCGGTGACGGTGTTTGGCAGCGGCATTTCCCCAGTCATCGCGTGGGACCCGATTTTCCCCGCCGCGGCAATTTCGGCCGCAGAAGAGGGAAGCAAGCCGGTGCCGACGGTCGGTTACGACGCCAACTGGGTCAACCCGCATCCGGCCTCGGTGTTCCCGGTGGGATCGCACCCGTGGGAGTTCATCGCCCCGTTTGATTTCGCGGCCAACTGGATCAACGCCTGGTCGAATCTCGCCTCCCGAGGCCCCGGCGGACAAAGCTGGACCAAGTATAGCACCACGGTGACCGGCTCAGGCGACTTCGTCCTGCAGTTCCTGGCCGACAACGCCTCATGGATCTACCTCGACGGCAATCTCGTCGGGAATCAGGACTGGGACTGGGGGCACACCAGCACCGGCCGATACACGATTCAGCTCAGCGGCGCGGGCCCGCACGAACTCAGCTTTATCATCTGGGATGGCGGCGGCCTGGCCGGCGGCAAATTCCGCCTCGAGACCACTGCGTCCTTCCTCGAAAACAACCCCGGTGAGGACCTGCCCCCGCCGCCGACGCCGGCCGACGCCACGCCGCCGGTCATCTCCGCGCCCGCCAACATCACGACCGAAGCCACCGGTCCATCCGGCGCCGCGGTGGCCTTTAACGCGACCGCCACGGATAACGTGGATGGCCCCGTCCCCGTGTTGGCGCAACCGCCCTCCGGCAGCACCTTCTCCCTTGGCACCACCCTGGTGCTCCTGGGCGCGGCCGATGCTGCAGGCAACGCCGCGGCTTCGTCCTTCACCGTCACGGTGCGTGACACCATTGCGCCAATCGTGATCGCCCCGGCCAACCAGGTGCTGGAGGCCACGGATGCCACGGGAACCGTCGCCACCTTCAGTGCCATCACCTCCGATGCCGTCGGGGTCACCTCGACCACCTACAGTGCGGCCTCCGGCTCCACGTTCCCGATCGGAACCACGACCGTCAACGTGACGGCCGCGGACGCCGCCGGCAACACGTCGTCGGGCTCGTTCACGGTCACCGTGCGCGATACCATCGCGCCCGCCCTGACCGTCCCGTCCAATCAGGTGCGTGAGGCCACAGGCCCGGCCGGTGCCACCGCCACCTTCGCCGCCTCCGCGACGGATGCAGTCGGCGTCACCTCGCTCACCTACAGCCCGGCCTCCGGCTCCACGTTCCCGATCGGCACCACGACCGTCAACGTGACGGCCGCGGACGCCGCCGGCAACACGTCGTCGGGCTCGTTCACGGTTACCGTGCGCGACACCACTGCACCGAGCCTCACGGGTGTCTCCCCGTCATCCGCGACCCTTTGGCCGCCCAATCACCAGATGGTGCCGATCAGCATCGCCGCCACCTCCAATGACCTGGTGGGTGTGACCTCGCTCAAGATCATCTCGGTCGTGAGCAGCGAGCCCGACAACGGCCTCGGCGATGGCGATACGGCCAATGACATCCAGATCACCGGCGCCCTCACGGTGAACCTCCGCGCTGAACGCAGCGGCAAGGGCAATGGTCGCACCTACACGATCACCGTCGAAGCCAAGGACGCTGCGGGCAACACGACCACGGCAACGACCACCGTCTCCGTCCCGAAAAGCCAGGGCGGCAAGAAGTAGTCCGGCCAGTCAGTTCCTCTAATCAAGAAGCCCGCCTTACGGCGGGCTTCTTTTTTGGAACGTTCCGGTCTTGGTCACCCGCCCGCGAACACCGGCCGGAAGCCGGCGTCGATCAGGATTCTGGCGATCTTGTCGCGCTGGTCGCCCTGGATCTCGATGTCGCCGTCCTTCACCGTGCCGCCGCAGCCGCAGGCGTTGCGCATCTTTTTGCAGAGCGATTCCTTCTCGGGCAGACCGATGCCGATGAAGCCGGTGACGAGCGTCACCGTCTTGCCCCCGCGTCCGGCCGTCGTGCGCTTGAGGTCGACCCGGCCGCGGTTTTTTGTCGCCGGGGTCGCTGATCCCGGACGCCCGGACGCAACGAGCCCGGCTCCAGGTTGGACGGGAGGCAAACCAGCGCCGCTCAGGCTCGCGAAGGGATTGGAGCCGAATGATCCGCCACCGTCCGTGGGCAACTTTCCTCCCGTGCTCATCAGTGCCCTCCCCCGCAGCCTCCGGGGGGCGACGACGGTTTGGCCACCAGTTGATCCGCGCCGCCCAGCCAGGCCAGGGCCTTCGCATAACTCCGGCCTTCAAGGAAATGCACCAATTGCGGGTGGATCGTGTCGCGATGTTCGCGCAAGAGGTTCTCGACCTCGTTGAGCGCGGCAGAGATGGCCGGTCCATCAGAGTCTTTTATCCCAGCGGTGAAGCTGATAAGCGCGGCTTTGATCTTTGTCTCGAGCACGGGATGAGGTTGGTTTAAGTTCTGTTTATCAGGAGCTAAGAGACTGATAATGCCATGCGCAAGCCACCGCTGCATTCCTTGAAACAACTTGTGTCAGGAGATGGCCGATGCTCCATTCTCCATTCCCCTTTCACCTAAGAGTTTTTCCGGCAAGGTCACTGCACTCCCTTTCTCCAACATGAATCTCGTCAATGTCACCACCGGCGCCAATGCCGTCGTGATCGAGGAATATTACCAGCGCTGGCTGGCCAATCCCGACTCGGTCGACCCGACGTGGCGCGCCTTCTTCCAGGGCTTCACCCTGGGAAGCAACGGCCAGGCCCCCGGCAATGCCCCGGCGGGTGCCGTGGTGGACAGCGGGAAGCAGTCCGGCGTCTATTACCTGATCAGCGCCTACCGCCACATCGGCCACATCCAGGCGCACATCGATCCGCTGGGCGGACCGCCGGCGCCGTTGCCG
>JBKJTZ010000087.1:0-4384 GCA_046590295.1 Lacunisphaera sp. | reverse complement strand
GCGCGGGTGAAGATGTAGACCACGGGGCGGTTCCGGGTGCTGCGGAGCTCGGTGAGGGTGAGCACGGCGCCGTTGGCCGAAACCTGGTAATCGCTGAGGATATTGACTGCGCGGTCGCCCTGCTGCGTGGAGAGGACGAGGTCGGTCGAGAGGCGGAGGATGCGGCCGTCGTCGAGCCAGTGGGCGCGGACGTGCTTGGCATGGGCGTCACTGATGTAGGCACCGAGGTGGCGGTTGTCGGGCCACAGCGTGACGGGCACGACGTTGTCGGGTTGGCTCAAGTCGACGGTCATCGTGTCGGCGAACTGGCGCCGGCCGGAGCCAAGCTGGCGCGCGAGGGTGACGCGATCACCGGCGACGGTCAGCGTGAAAACATAGTCATGCCAGGGGCTGAGTTCGGTGCTACGGGTGGCGTCAAAGCGCCAGGTGCCGGCGAGAGGGCTTTCCGCGGCGTTGGCGGCGATCGCCGTGGCGAACAGCATGAGCAGGAGGGAACGCAGATGCCGCAACATCCGGACAAACCATTGGCCACAAAAAACACAAAGTATCCGGTAGCTGGCGAAACCCTCCAGGCGCCTATAGGCGCGCGGACAATCTGCGGATGAATGCCAGACGGATTTTGTGCTTTTTGTGGCCATAGTCTTGGAGAGGATTTCGAGTGAGACGGGCTGATCGAAAAAAAGGGCGGAGGCAGGATGCCTCCGCCCTTGGCGAATATCGGAGCAGTTGTCCTGCGCTTAGAACTTCATGCCCAGCGTGAACCGGAAGTTGCGCGGTTCGGCCAGGTTGTAGTTGCCCTCGAGGTAGTCCTTGTTCGTGAGGTTGCCCACGTTGAGGGTGCTGGTCAGCTTGTAGCCGAACACCTCGAACGGGTAGCTGAGGGTGGTGTCGAACACCACGTAGTTGCCCGCGGCGATACCGCCGCGCGCCGTCCACATGTTCACGTTGTTCTGGACGTTGATCTCGCTGGAATAGCGCATGCCGAGGCCGATGCTGAAGCCGCGACCGTGATCACCGATGAAGTTTTCGGAGAATGTGTATTTGTTCCAGATGTTGAACCGGTACTCAGGCGCATTGATCAGGCGGCTGCTGAACGTGATATTGTTCTGGATGATCGTGGCGGCGGAGGACAGCGGCGTGATGGTCAGGCTGGGATCGGCCAGCGTCTTGGAACTCCACATCCAGGAGCCGGATACGACGGCCTGGTAGTTACGCTTCGGGGTCCAGACGGCCTCGAACTCCGCGCCCTCGTTTTCCTCGGTGGCGGAGGCGGAAAACCAGCGCACGACGCGGCTGAAGGCGCCGGCCTTGTTCGGGAGGAGGTAGTTGAGCGGCTCGTTGGCCTGGCGTAGCGAGTCGTCGAGCACACGGTTCTGCCGCGTGACGCGGAAGACGGACAGCGTGCCGACGAGCTTGCTGTCGTTCAGCGAGACCTTGACGCCGAATTCGGCGTTCTTGCCCTTTTCGTTCTGCACCTCGGTCAGGCCGCCTTCCGTGACCAGCCGAGCGTTCTCGGTGGTGGGATTGAGTCCGAGCAGCGTGGCGCGCGTGGACACACTGTTCGGATCGTAGTCGCCGCCCAGGTAGGTGACGCCGCTGGGGAGAAAGGTCTGCGAGTAGCTCGCGTAGAGGTTGACGTTCTTGACCACCTCGAACGAGACGCCGGCCATCTTGGAATTGCCCTTCGTGACGCGGGGGCGGGAGAAGATAGCGCTCAGGCCGTAGGTGACCCATTGCGACTGTGGGATGTTCTCGAGGGCGAAGTCATTAACGATGAACCACGGCGGGTTGGCGGCGACGAGCTGACCGACGGTGCTGGTCTTTTCTTCGCGGTAGCCGAGAAAGGCCGTCAGGCGCTCGTTCATCATCGTACCCTGCCAGTTGGCATACCACTCCTTGCGCTCGGGCCGGCTGTGGTCGACGAGACCGCGGTCGATCGGGGTGATGCGGCGGATGTCGGGGTTCAGGTGGAAGCCCGGATCATACTCGGAGAAGATCTGCTGCGGGGTGAGGATCTTGCCGGAGCGATCACGGATGAACTGATCGCGGACGCCCCAGCCGGCGACCGGGTGGCGGAACTCGGCCGGGATCGGTGAGACATAGCCCTCGTCGGGCTTGTCGTAGGCGCCGGGGAGATAGCCGTAGAACGGGAACAGGTTGGTGTGATTGTTCGAACCATAGAACGAGTTGTAGGTCTCACCGTAGAGGCCGCCGAGGAGGAACTTGTTGTCCACACCCGCGAACTTCTGCTTCATCACGAGATCCAGCTGATGATAATAGGCGTCGATCTGGTAGCCCTGCATGGCGACGCCGCCCGTGTTGAAGCGCCGGCCATCCGCGTAGGGGTTGGCCGCGGAGAACACACGGTCGAAGCGGGAATTCACGCTCGTATAGGAGTGGCGGACATCGAGCCAGTCAGTGGCCTTGAAGTCGGTCACAACCGAGAAGGTGGAATTCTCATCCTTCGTGTAGGTACCGGAGCCGTAGTAGTTGAACTTTGCATCCTGCACGAGGTTGCCGGCGGAATCGGTGATGTAGGCGCCGCGCGAGACCGTCGTCCAGAGCGGGATATACTGGTCGTTGGCGGCATTGCGCACGTCCCCGATCCAGGCGCCGACGTTGTTGAAGATGCGCGCCTGGTAGGCGGCGGCATTGGCCACGCCGGAGATGGCGATCAGGTTGGCCGGGGGGGCCTTGTAGTCGGCCAGCCACTGCTGGGGCCAGATATACGAGCCGTCGTCCTGATTGCGGAGGCGCTGCAGGACCTCGCCCTCGATGGCGATCGTGAGGCGGCCGCTCTTCAGGGGTTTCAGGGTCAGGCCCGCGTTGACGGAGTAGCCCTTCTGATACTCATAACGCTGGTCACCGATGCCATTGTCCCAGGCGCCGACGATACGCATGGCGGCCTTGTCGGACAGCACCGTGTTGTTGTCCAAAGTGACGCGCTCGCCGCCGATCCGGTCGGCATATCCGCTGTAGGAGAAGGAGACGGCGGTCGGGATCTTGGAGAACGAGGGCGCCTTGGTGACGTAGTTGATGACACCGCCCGGGAAGGCGTTGCCGAAGAACACGGCTGCCGGGCCCTTGATGATTTCGATGCGCTCGACGTTATCGAGCGAGTAGGCGTTGTAACGGAGCAGGCCGTTGCGCAACCGCGAGTTGATCGGGAAGCCGCGCAGCGTCATGATGCCGGATGGCGTGAAGCCGGTCGCGGGCTGGATGATGCCCATGCGGCCGTCACCGGCGGAGGAGCTCTGGTAGCGGAGGACGTCCTGGATATCCTTCATGTTGGTGTCCTGGATGAACTCCTCGGAGATGACCGAGATGTTCAGGGGCACCTTCTGGATGTCCGTGCCGATGCGGGTCGCGGTGGCCGAATTGGTCTTCAGGTAACCGTAGTCCTTGTCGCTCTTCACCTCGAAGGGTGAGAGGACGTAGACATCCTTATCGACGGGCGCGGCGGCCATGGAGGAGGCCGGTGCGGCGGCCGCCGGCTGAGCGGCGGGAGCCGCGGCGGGCTGACCTTCGAGCGTGGCAAGACGTTTGCGGAGGGCGGCGTTTTCTTCCTGCAGGCGGCGGAGGGCGTCGGAGTCTCCGGACTGCGCGGTCGCAGCGGAGGTCGTCAGCAAAGCCGCCAAGCCGATCGCCAGATATTTCTGGGCGCGGCCGAGGGGGGTGTGGTTTGGTTTCATGCTCATTGGTGGTTTGTAGTTTCCGGTAACGAACTCCAGATGGGGTTCGTTTCAGGTGACGGGAAAAAGAGGGCGGTTACTTGGCTTTGCCGTTGACGGCTTCGGGGTGGATGAGGCGGGGGGAAACGGTGATGCCGATGCGGCCGCTGACATCGGGATTCTCGATGCGCCACAGGAGATGATCGACGACCTTGCGCACCAGCATGGGCAGGTTGATGTCGATCGCGGCGGGCGAGTGGTCGAGATTGTGGTAGATGACGGGATTGAAATTCCCGAGGATGGCGTCGAAGTCGCGGCCCGGCTTCCTGCCGGCCTCGCGCAGGGCGCGGAAGAACGAGCCGCAGAAATGGTCGACCGGCAGGTAGAGGCCGGTGACCTTCGGCGTGCACTCCAGCAGGCGGCCCACCAGGAGGCTGCTCTCCCCGTGCAGCGGGGCGATCTCGAGATAGCTGGTGCCGCCGGGGTTCGCCTTGCCGAGCACCGGATGCACCGTGAGACCCAGCCGGGTGGCGTGGGCGATGAAGGCCTCGCTCCGCTGGACGATGGCGCTGTAATCGGGATCGGTGGAGATGACCGCGACCGACTTGTGGCCGTGTTGCTTGAGATATTCGGCGGCCATCTGGCCGTTCTCGTCGTTGTGCGGCTCGACGTAATCGCCGGGATAGGCGGGCGACCGGCGGGTCATGAACCAG
>JBKJTZ010000050.1:0-5061 GCA_046590295.1 Lacunisphaera sp. | reverse complement strand
CTCCGCTCGATGCGCAAGGCCTGTTACCGCGCCTCGCCCGACGGCCACTACGGCCTGAGCAAGACCGACTACACCCACTTCACGTCCCCGATCCGGCGCTACTCCGACCTCGTGGTGCACCGCGTTTTCGACACCTACCTGGCCAAGAAAGCCGGCCGCGCCACCGCGAGCTACCGCATCGCGCAGATCGACAACCTCGCCGAGCACCTGAGCCTCACCGAGATCAACAGCACCGAGGCCGAGCGCGATTCCGTGAAGGTGAAGCTCATGGAGTATTTCGAGCGCGAGGCGGACAAGAAGAAGAAAGCCGTCTTCAACGCCATCATCACGGATGTCCGCAACCACGGTTTCTTCGTCGAGATCGCCGAGGCCGGCGCTTTCGGCATGGTGCCGGTCTCGTCGCTCAAGGACGACTTCTACGTCCTCAACAGCGCCGGCACGGCCTTCATCGGCCGCAAGACCAAGCGCAAGTTCGAGCTCGGCCACAAGATCCAGGTGGTCGTGATGAAAGTCGACCGCCAGAAGCGCCTGATCGACTTCACGGTGCCGTAACCGTCTCCGCCCTCGTAGCAGCCGAGGTAACGAGGCTGGCGGCGGCCCATACCGATTCCGGATCTCGTCAGCCGCTCGGGTTCTGCCCTCCTGGCTGATGGGGCCGAATCATCGGACCAAAGCCCGCAGGCACCAAACCGTCCCGCCAGTTGATTTCGTGCTGCGCTATTCCCTTTGAATGCGCGGGCAAAAGGAGTATTCTAATGATCTCCACCACACCGTCCCTATGAATCCAAGACTCCTCCCCCTGCTGGGTTGTCTCGCGGCCTTGGCGGTCACGGTATCGGCCCAGAATACCCCTCTGCGCATCGAGCAGACCGTCGAGGCGCGGTTCCCCTTCTCGCTCGCTCTCACCCCCCTCACCCATGGCCGGGCCAATGTCTTGGTCAGCATCAATGACCGCGGCATATTGGAGGACCTGCTCGTGACCGGCTACACCCATCCCGAATTTGCGTTGGAAGCCGTGACGGTGCTGAAGCAATGGCGGTTCACTCCTCCGACCGAAAATGGCCGGCCGCTGGGCGTCCGCAAGGAGCTGCGTTTCATGTTCACCGCCGAGGGCAAGGTGATCTCGCTGCTGGCAATCGAAACGCCGGAGGTTCTCCTCGCCCAGGCTTTTGGCACCACGCGCCTGATCGGCCGGGTGTGCCCGCCCCACGAACTCGACCGCCCGATAGCTCCGGTGGCCCCGGTGTCACCGGTCTATCCGGGCCAGATTGCCGGCCGGCACCCCAAGGACCGGACCGTCGTGATTGATTTTTATGTGGATGAAAAGGGCGTACCGCGCATGCCGGTCGTGGTCTCTTCGCCGCATGATGCCTTGGCGGAGGCCGCGGTCGGCGCACTCACGCAGTGGCGTTTCACCAACCCCACCCGCGCCGGCAAACCGGTCAACGTGCGCGTGCAGCAGGAATTCGTGTTTCCCGCGGCCTCCTAGTTCCGGTGGTTGCGCCGGTGATTTGCTTTCCACCCCGGACTCGCTTTGCTGAGGTGGCATGAAGCATTATTCTTTCGCCGACCAGTTCCGCGCGGTTTACGACAAGGCCGTCAAGCTCTACGCCTCCGGCCGCACCGGGGCCGGCACCTATTTCACCCCGACGGAGTCGGCCTTTCTCGCCGCCAATGGCATCACGGCCCAGCACATGTATGATTACGCCGAGGATCATAACAACGGCGGCGAGCCGGGCTACGACCGGGCCCTCGCCATCGAGCTGGTCCGCCGCGACTATTTCCTGAACGCCCAGGGCGGCAAGGCCTCGAAGCAGGTTCTGGCCGAGGCCAAGATGCCCGCGAAGACCGATGCGGTGCGCGGTATCGAGTGGCTGCCCCGCCTCATCCCGAAGGCCAAGGCCAAGCTCCGCGGCGAGCTGCCGCCCTCGCTCATGTATTCCTGCGGCGGCGACCGGCACTTTTTCCGGGAGCACGACATCCACCCGGCGGAGTTCCTGACGCTGGTCTGGCGCAGCGAGGGCGACGATGCCGCGGTCGTGGAATGGGTGGCAAAGCGGAGCAAAGGCTGAGCGTTATCCTCGGCGTACAATTCCTAACTGTAAGGCGGCCGCTTGTCGGCCGGCCCTTCATTGTTTGCAGCCCGGCCCGGCGACAAGCGCCGGCCCTACTCTCGCCTACCGCCCAAACCGAGGTTTGACGCGTCGCGGGAACAGCGCAGGCTGCCGCCCGTTCCCGCCCTTTACCCCATGCCGACCTACAATCTCAAAGTAAACGGCCAGCCACGCCAGGTGGTCACCCCGGCTGACACGCCCCTCCTCTGGGTCCTCCGCGACCAGCTCGATCTCACCGGCACCAAGTACGGCTGCGGCATCGGCATCTGTGGCGCCTGCACCGTGCACCTGAACGGCGTGCCCATGCGCTCGTGCCAGACCCTGGTCGCGGCGTCCGCCGGCATGAACATCACCACCATCGAGGGCCTCTCGCCCGACGGCACCCACCCGCTGCAGAAGGCCTGGTGCGACCACGACGTCCCGCAGTGCGGCTACTGTCAGGCCGGGCAGATCATGACGGCCGCGGCGTTTCTCAAAAACAACCCCGCTCCGACCGAGGAGGAGATCGACAACGCCATGGCGGGCAACCTCTGCCGTTGTGGCACCTATCTCCGCATCCGCCACGCCGTCAAGGACGCCGCCGCCGCGCTGGCCAAGGAGGGCGCCAAATGAAATCACCCGCCCCATCCCCCTCCCTCTCCCGTCGCGACTTCATCCGCGTCTCCTCGCTGGCCGGCGGCGGCTTCGTGCTCAGCCTTTCCCTTCCCGGCAACGCCTGGGGCCAGGCCACCCATGCGCTCGACGACACCGCCAAGGTTTTCACGCCGAGCCCGTTCATCAAGATCACGCCCGAGAACATCATCACCATCCTCGCGAAGAATCCCGAGACCGGCCAGGGCGTGAAGACCTCGCTGCCCATGATTGTCGCCGAGGAGCTCGACGCGGAGTTCTCAACCGTGGTCATTGAGCAGGCCGCGCTGCGTGACGACGTCGGCGCCCAGTTTGCCGGCGGCAGCCGTTCCACCCCGGACAACTACCTGATGCTCCGCCGGGCCGGCGCCACCGCCCGCGCCATGCTGCTCGAGGCCGCGGCGCAGACCTGGGGTGTGCGCGCCAGCGAGCTTACGACCGACGCGGGCGTCGTCCATCACGCCGCCACCGGCCGCTCCCTCACCTACGGCCAGCTTGCCACCAAGGCCGCCACGCTGCCCATCCCCGACGAGAAAAACATCCGCCTCAAGAACGAGGACGACTTCAAGATCGTCGGCTCCCGCGTCGGCGGCACCGACAACCCGGCCATTGTCACGGGGCTCGTCAAATTTGGCATCGACCAGAAGCTGCCCGGCATGGTCTACGCCGCCTACACCAAATGCCCCGTCTACGGCGGCAAGGTCATCAGCGCCAATGTCGACCGCCTCAAGTCGCTCCCGGGCGTGCTGGACGCCTTCATCCTCGAGGGCACCGATCTGGTGACCGGCCTCGCCCCCGGCGTGGCCATCGTCGCCACCAGCACCTGGGCCGCCTTTGCCGCCAAGAAGCAGCTGGAGGTCGTCTGGGATGAAAGCGCCGGGGCCGGCCATTCGTCGAAGGACTACGCCTGGCAGGCCGAGGAAGCCGGCCGCAAAGGCGGCGCCAAGGTCCGCAGCGATGGTGACGTGGCCGCCGCCTTCGCGGGCGCCGCCCAGGTGGTCGAGGGCGCCTACCACTATCCCTTCCTCAACCACGCCACGCTGGAGCCGCAGGGCTGCACCGCGTGGGCCCGGAACGAGGGCATCGAATTATGGACCACGTCGCAGACGCCCGGCTCCGGGCAGGAGCTGGTCGCACGCACGCTCAATATCCCGAAGGAAAAATTGAAGCTCAACCTTGTCCGCGGCGGCGGTGGTTTTGGCCGGCGGCTCGCCAACGATGCGGTGGTGGAGGCCGCCGCCATCGCCCTCCGGACGAAGGGTGCGCCGGTCAAGCTCACCTGGACGCGCGAGGACGACATGCGGCACGACATCTATCACCGTCCCGGCGGATGGCATTTCCTGAAGGGCGCGATCGATGCGGCGGGGAAGCTGGGCGCCTGGCACAACCATTTCGTCACCTTCGGATACAAGAACAGCGAGCGCCCTTCCTCCGGCGCCACCCTGAGCCCCGACGAGTTGCCGGCACGCTTCCTCCTGAACTACCGCCTCGAGCAGACCGTGCTGCCGACGATCATCCCGACTGGACCGATGCGGGCCCCGGGCAGCAACGGACTCGCCTTCGTGATGCAGAGCTTCATCGACGAGCTCGCCCATGCCGCCGGCCGCGACCCGGTGGAGTTCCGCCTGGAGCTGCTCGGCGACGACCGCATGGTGCCGCCGAGCCCGGGCCAGCGCGGCGCCCCCTACGACACCTTCCGCATGAAGGGCGTGGTGCGGCTTGCCGCCGAGAAGGCCGGCTGGGGCCGGCCCCTGCCCCGGGGTGAGGGCCGCGGCATCGCGTTCCATTATTCGCACTCGGGCTATGTCGCGATGGTGGCGGAGGTCGCGGTCAGCCAGGATGGCACGCTCAAGGTCCGGTCGGTGACCGCCGCCATCGACGTCGGCCCGATCATCAACCTGAGCGGCGCCGAGAACCAGATCCAAGGATCGATCATCGACGGCATGAGCATGGCCTGGCTGCAGGAAATGACCTACGACCGCGGCCGCGCGGTGCCGGGAAACTTCGACACCTATCCCCTGCTGCGCTCGAGCGAGACCCCGGCGATGTCGGTGAACTTCATCCAGAGCAAGAACCCGCCCACCGGCCTCGGCGAGCCCGGCTACCCCGTCGTACCCCCGGCGGTCTGCAACGCCATCTTCGCCGCCACTGGCAAGCGGATCCGGCAGCTGCCGATCACCCGGAACGATCTGAGCTGGAATAATACCAACGTCCCTTGAAGAATAGACGCTTTAGGTAGGGGCCGTTGCCCTCAACGGCCCTGGTCTCACCGAGGGCGGTTGAGGGCAACCGCCCCTACCGGCTCAGGCACCGCAAA
>JBKJTZ010000097.1:0-5063 GCA_046590295.1 Lacunisphaera sp. | reverse complement strand
CGCGATTGACGCGATGCGCGGCGGCGAAAAGGTGCAGGACGAGAACGCCGAGGAATCCCGGCAGGCGCTGGAGAAATACACCATCGACCTCACCGCGCTCAGCGAGAAGGGCAAGCTGGACCCGGTGATCGGCCGCGACGAAGAAATCCGCCGCACCATACAGGTGCTGCAGCGCAGGACCAAGAACAACCCGGTGCTGATCGGCGAACCCGGCGTGGGCAAGACCGCCATCGTCGAGGGCCTGGCCCAGCGCATCCTCAGCGGCGACGTGCCCGAGGGGCTGAAGGACAAGACGGTGTTCGCCCTCGACCTGGGTGCGCTCGTGGCCGGCGCGAAGTACCGCGGCGAGTTCGAGGAGCGGTTGAAGGCCGTGCTCAACGAGGTCAAGCAGGCCGAGGGCCGGATCCTCCTCTTCATCGACGAGCTGCACACCATCGTCGGCGCCGGCAAGTCCGAGGGTGCGATGGACGCCGGCAATTTGCTCAAGCCCATGCTGGCGCGCGGCGAGCTGCACTGCATCGGCGCGACCACCCTCGACGAATACCGCCTGCACATCGAGAAGGACCCCGCGCTCGAGCGCCGCTTCCAGCCGGTAATGGTGGAGGAGCCGACCGTCGAGGATGCCATTTCCATTTTGCGCGGGCTGCGCGAGCGCTACGAGTTGCACCACGGGGTGCGCATCCAGGACAACGCCCTCGTGGCCGCCGCCGTGCTGTCGCACCGCTACATTTCCGACCGCTTTTTGCCCGACAAGGCGATCGACCTCATGGACGAGGCCTGCGCCATGATCCGCACCGACATCGACTCGCTGCCGACCGAGCTGGACGAGCTGCAGCGCCGCGTCATGCAGCTGGAGATCGAGGAAACCGCGTTGAAGATGGAAAAGGACGATGCGTCAAAGCGCCGGCTCGGGGTGCTGCGCAAGGAGCTGGCTGAGGCCAAGGAGAAGGCCACCGCCTTGCGCGCCGTCTGGACCAAGGAGAAGGAGGCGCTCGGCCGCGTGCAGAAAGTCCGCGAGGAACTCGAGGCTGCGCGCCTCGAGATGGCCAAGGCCGAACGCAACTACGACCTGAACAAGATCGCCGAGCTTCGGCACGGTCTCATTCCGCAGCTGGAAAAGGAACTGGCCAAGGCGGAGAAGAGCAACTCCACCAAGACCACGCTGGTGAAGGAGGAAGTTTCGTCCGAGGAAATCGCCGAGATCATTTCGAAGTGGACACACATTCCCGTGACCAAGCTCATGGAGGGCGACAAGGAGAAGCTGCTGCGGCTGGAGGACGAGCTGCACAAGCGCGTCATCGGCCAGGACGAGGGCGTCCGTCTCGTCAGCGAGGCTATTTTGCGCGCCCGTGCGGGCATCAAGGATCCGCGCCGGCCGATCGGCAGCTTCCTGTTCCTCGGCCCGACGGGTGTCGGCAAGACCGAGCTGGCGAAGACCCTCGCCGCCCAGCTCTTCGACACCGAAGACAATATCATCCGCCTCGACATGTCCGAATACATGGAGAAGCACAGCGTCTCGCGCATGCTGGGTGCGCCCCCGGGCTACGTCGGCTACGACGAGGGCGGGCAGCTCACCGAGGCTGTGCGGCGCAAGCCGTATTCCGTCGTCCTCTTTGACGAGATCGAGAAGGCGCACCCGGACGTGTTCAACGTCCTGCTGCAGGTGCTCGACGACGGCCGGATCACCGACAGCCAGGGCCGCACGATTGATTTCAAGAACACCGTCATCATCATGACCTCGAACATCGGCAGCCGCCACCTGCTGGAGGGCGTGACCGGCACGGAGATCCCCGAAACGGTGCGCGAGGCGGTCATGGCCGACCTGCGGCAGGCCTTCCGGCCGGAGTTTCTCAACCGCGTGGACGAGACCGTGCTGTTCAAGCCGCTCTCGCTCGAGGAAATCGAGCAGATCGTGGACCTGCTGATCGCCGACGTGAACAAGCGGCTGGCGGACAAGCGCGTGACCGTCGTGCTGGAGGCGAAGGCCAAGGTCTGGGTGGCCGAGAAGGGTTACGACCCGGTCTTCGGCGCCCGCCCGCTCAAGCGCTTCCTGCAGCGCCACCTCGAGACGCGGCTCGCGCGCGCGCTCATCGCCGGCGAGGTCACCGAGGACTCTACCGTCACGTTCAAGGTGAAGGGTGGCGAGCTGGTGCTGGGGTGATGGGGTAGGGCGGCAAGTACCTTCGCCGCCGCGGCGCGGAACGGAGTCCGCGCCCTACCTATTTCTTCCTTTGCGGCGTCGCTACTTTGTGTGAAGCCTGTAGGTGCATGCCTGCCGAGCCCATCCGCTATTTTCACCGCGCCAAGCAAACCGTCGAGACCGAGCAGATCTACGGCGAGGCGTGGTTGCGCTGGACGTATGAAAACGCGCTGGGCCGTCTGGCGCTGCAGGCGCTCTTCAAGCGCGCCCTCGTCTCCCGGTTTTACGGGTGGCGGATGAACCGGGCGTTCAGCGCGCAGGCGGTGCTGCCGTTCATCGTCGACTATGACCTCGATGTGGACGAGTTCGCGAAAAAGCCCTTCGCGTTCAAGTCCTTCAACGAATTCTTCTACCGGGCGCTGAAACCCGGCGCGCGGCCCCTCGCGTCCGGCGATCGCACGGCCGTGCTCCCGGCGGACGGCCGGCACCTGGCGTTCCAAAACGTGGATGCCGCCGGGGGTTTTTATGCCAAGGGCCAGCGGTTCGACCTGAAGACTTTCCTCGGTGATCCCGCCTTGGCGGAACAATTTGCCGGCGGCTCGTTGCTCATCTCGCGGCTGTGTCCGGTGGACTATCACCGGTTTCATTTCCCGGTCGGCGGCTCGGCGGGCGAGCCGCGGCTGATCAATGGATTCCTGTATTCCGTCTCGCCCATCGCGCTGCGCCAGAACCTGGCCTACCTGTGGGAAAACAAGCGCATGGTGACGCTGGTCGAGTCACCGGTCTTCGGCCGGGTCGCGGTGTGCGAGATCGGGGCGACCATGGTCGGCAGCATCTTCCAGTCGTTCGACGTGAATAAGCCGGTGGCGAAGGGCGACGAGAAGGGCCTGTTCAAGTTCGGCGGCTCGTGCGTCGTGACGCTGTTCCAGCCGGGCCGGATCAAGCTCGACGCCGATCTCGTGCGACACAGCGCGGACGGCCTCGAGGTTTACGCCCGGATGGGCGAATCGCTCGGCATAGCGACCTGAAGCGATTGAAGCACCCAAGACATTTCCGCGGATTGCGCGGATCAACCCGGATAGACCCATAGTGAGCCTGATTCTGCTCCGTTGGTTTTATCCGTGCCCAGCGGTGTAATCCGTGGTTAATTCTGTCCCATGAAAACGCGACTCCTGCTGGTGCTCAGCCTGCTGCTCACGACGGCGTGGGCGAAGTTTCCCCATGCCGAGGCGACGGTCGCCGACCTGCAGGCCCGCATGGGCGCGGGCACGCTCACGGCCCGTGAACTGACCGCGGCATATCTCCAGCGCATCGCCGAACTCGACCAGGCCGGACCGAAACTGAACGCCGTGATCGAGCTGAATCCGGATGCGCTGGCGATCGCCGATCAACTGGATGCCGAGCGCAAGTCTGGTCGTGTGCGCGGGCCGCTGCACGGCATCCCGGTGCTGATCAAGGACAACATCGCGACGGCGGACGGGATGGAGACAACCGCGGGCTCGCTGGCGCTGGTCGGGGCGAAGCCGCCGCAGGATGCCGCCATCGTCGCCCAGCTGCGCGCGGCGGGGGCGGTCATCCTCGGCAAGACCAACCTGAGCGAGTGGGCGAACTTCCGCTCCACCAAATCGAGCAGCGGCTGGAGCGGCCGGGGCGGTCAGACGCGCAATCCCTACGCCCTCGACCGCAACACTTCGGGGTCGAGTTCCGGCTCGGCGGCGGCGGTGGCGGCCAACCTTTGCGTCGTCGCCGTGGGCAGTGAGACGGACGGCTCGGTCGTTTCGCCGGCCTCGGTCTGCGGCATTGTCGGGGTGAAGCCGACTGTCGGGCTGCTCAGCCGCCGCGGCATCATTCCCATCTCGGCCTCGCAGGATACCGCCGGGCCGATGGCCCGCTCGGTGCGCGATGCCGCCCTGCTGCTCGAGGCGATGGCGGCGGTTGATCCCGCGGACGCGGTGACGATGACCCGTCCGGCGGGCTACGCCACGGATTTTGCCGCCCGGCTGAAGCCCGGCGCCCTGCAGGGCGCGCGGCTGGGGGTGGTGCGCGGGCCGTTCGGCCTGGATGCGAGGTTGAATCCGCTCCTCGAGGCTGCCCTCGAAAAAATCAGGGCCGCGGGTGCCGAGGTGGTGGACCTCGGGGAGTGGCCTGAATTCAGCAAGGCCAACGACCCCGAGCTGGAGGTGCTCCTCTATGAATTCAAGGACGGCCTGAACGCCTACCTCGCCTGGCTCGGGCCGGGCGCGCCGATCAAGTCGCTGGCGGATCTGATCGCTTTCAACCGGGCGCAGGCCGGGGTGGAAATGCCGTTCTTCGGCCAGGAACTGCTGGAGAAGGCCCAGGCGAAGGGACCGCTGACGGACCAGGCCTATCGCGACGCCCGGGCGGCGTGCCTCAAGGCCACCCGCACCGATGGCATCGACGCGCTCATGGCGAAACACCAGCTGGACGCCCTGGTCAGCCTGACGAACGGGCCCGCGTGGATGATCGACCCGGTGAACAGCGATCCTTACACGGGCGGCAGTTCCTCGCCGGCGGCGGTGGCGGGTTACCCGAGTGTCACCGTGCCGGCGGGGCAATATCACGGGCTGCCGGTGGGACTTTCCTTTTACGGCGCCGCTTGGAGCGAGGGAAAACTCCTCGCGCTCGCCGCGGCCTTCGAGGGGGCGACCATGGCGCGGCTCGAGCCGGGCTTTCCCGCCACGGTCAACGGAAAGTAACCCGGTTTCTCCGCTTGCGGCACCTTCGGAAATAGGCAATCCACGAGGCGTCCCGCTCCCGCCCGGGTGGTGGAATTGGCAGACACAAGGGTCTTAGAAGCCCTCGCCGCAAGGCTTACAGGTTCGAGTCCTGTCCCGGGCACCATATCGGTAATAGGTGTTAGGGAAATGCGGCGGCACTGGCTGCGTTCTAGGGGCGGAACCAA
>JBKJTZ010000079.1:0-11149 GCA_046590295.1 Lacunisphaera sp. | reverse complement strand
CTTTGCGGTGCCTGAGCCGGTAGGGGCGGTTGCCCTCAACCGCCCTCGGTGAGACCAGGGCCGTTGAGGGCAACGGCCCCTACCTAAAGCGTCTATTCTTCAAGGGACGTTGATATTGATATAACGGGATCGCTGATCCCGCCTTGGAGGGCTCAGCTCCGGCTGAGCCGCGGCCCAGCCGGAGCTGGGCCCTCCACTCGTCTCAAGGCCCCGCCGCCCGTGCGATCTCCGCCGCCCGTACGTATTGTTGCCGGAACACCGCCGCCAACTCGCTCGCGAGGCGCACCTCGTCCACCTTGTCCTTGGAATTCAGCGCCTGTTTGATGCGTCCCTGCATCTCGGGATAGGTCACGGCGGACATATCCCCCATGACCGCCAGCGCCTCGGCCGGCAAGCCGGCGCGGATGATCGCCCGCCACGCCGCGACCAGCTCGGGATGCGTGTCCTGGCACATGACCCGGATGACGAACGCCATTTCCCGCACGAGGCCGTTGGTCCACTCGCGGTGGTAGATCATCGGGTTCGCCTCCTCATACGGGTTCACGTCCGGGTCCGAGCGATAGGGCAAAAACTCCTTCGTCGCGTAGAAATCCCGGCGGATGGGCAGGCGGCGAAGCTCGTAGCGCTGGGGGCCGCCGGGCGTGCCGGGCCGGAAATTCCACAGTTTCTGTCCCTCCATTGACAGCGCATATTCGAGGAAGGCGCGGGCGGCGGCGGCATGCGGGGCGCCGCGCAGGATGGCCAGGGGATCGGGCGACAGCACCGTGCCGTCCGGCGGGGAATAATACCCGACACGCCCCTCGGCCCCGTCGATCCGGCGCGCCGCCTGCTGGAATCCCCCGCGACCATAGAAGTCGATGCACATCCCGACCGCGGAATTGCCCTGCACCACGTCGATGGGTGGTTTTTGGGAGGTGTCGGTGAAATACCGGGCATTGGCTCCGATGCGTTGCAGGAGCCGCAGGCCGTCCACCCAGCCCTCGGCCACCGCCTGTTGCTCCAGTTCCGCCGGGGCGCGGCCGGTCGCGCCGGCCAGTTGCACCCAGCGACGGTGGATCTGCTGCTGGATGACGTTCTCAAAGGCCTTGGCGATGGAACTGCTCTTGGTCGGGTCGCACAACGCGACTTCACCCTGCAACCGGGGATCCTGCAGGTCGTCCCATTGCCGCGGCTCGTGGGTGATCCCCAGCCGCAGCAGGGAATCCCGGTTGTAGATCATGCCATAGCTGCTGAGCACATCGCCCACCCAGCGGCCCTGCGGGTCCCAGTAGGGCTCGCCGGTGAACGACTGCGGGATGGTCGACTCGCCGAACCACTCCGGGTGCAACTGCAGGATACCGGAGTCGACGATCCGCCCCGCCTCCGCCTGGCGGATGTAGTCGTAGCTGCCACCGCCGAAGAAGACATCCAGCCCGCAACTGGTGCGGGAGGCCAGGAACGCCCGGCGCGCCGCCATTTCCAGCGTGTCGTCCTCCGGCGTATCGTCCGGCACCAGGCGGCCGTCCGAAAACGCCGCCAGCACCGCCATGCTCCACGGCCGCCCGAGCTGCCTTGTCCAGTGCTGCTGGAAGGCGGCCACGTATTCGGACTCGATGAACCGGGTGATTTCACTCGTGCCGCCGATGACCCGCCAGTCGATCGCGATGGTCCGGCCGGTCCGCGCGTGATACCACGCGGCAAACCCGATCGAATATTCATGACGCAACGCCTCGTTGTGCGGCGTGATGACCACGAGGGTCTCGTCGGCGGTCAGCACCGTCGCCTGCTTCTTCGGGCGGAGGAGGAATGGCAGGGCGACCACCACCACCAGTGCGAGGATGATGAGCCCGCGATTCATGGCTGGCTCAGGGTCCTTGGTAGGGCGGTGAGTCCCTTCACCGCCGTGGCTACTGCGGCGCGGAACGGAGTCCGCGCCCTACCCTGATCAACCCGCCCCGAGGTCCGGATCCACCTCCCACTGCGGATACAATGGTCGTTCATCGAAACCATTGCTTTTCAGCTTGTCAGCACCACCACATCCTCCGGATCAACCGTGGCGTGGAGCTCGCCGCGGGCGGCGCCGTCCAGGTGGCGGGGATTGCGCTCGAAGATCTTCAGCCGGGTGCCCCCGCCGGTGATGAATTCATACTGGGCGACTTCCCCGAGGTAGATGCATTCCCCGATGCGCCCCTGCACCGTGTTGCGCGGCCCCGGTTTGTCGCTCAATTCCCAGCATTCGGGGCGGATGGAAAGAGTCACCTCTGCCCCGGCCGCCGGCGGATGGGCCGGATCACCGAGGACGCCCTCAAACCTGCCCGCGCCCGTCTCCACGATGATGTTTCCGCCCGTGAGGCCCAGCACCCTGCCGGACAGGAAATCCGTCTCCCCGATGAAATTCGCCACGGTCCGGCAGACCGGCCGCTGGTAGACCTCGCGTGGCGTGCCGACCTGCAAAATGCGCCCGCCATCCAAAATCGCCATGCGGTCGGCGATGGAAAGCGCCTCCTTCTGATCGTGCGTCACATAGACCGTGGTGAGCTTGAATTCCTTGCAGACCCGGCGGATCTCCGCGCGCATCTCAAGCCGGAGCTTGGCGTCGAGATTGGACAGCGGCTCATCGAGCAGGAGGCAGCGCGGCCGGATGACGAGCGCGCGGGCCAGGGCGATGCGCTGCTGCTGGCCGCCCGAAAGCTGGTTGGGCTTGCGGTCGGCGTATGCCTCCATGCGCACCGAGGCCAGCGCCTCCGCCACGCGGCGCCGCCGCTCGGCCTCCGGCACCTTGCGCTCCTCCAGGCCGAAGGCGACATTCCCGGCCACGGTCATGTGCGGCCAGAGGGCGTAGCTCTGAAACATCATGCCGGTGTTCCGTTTGTGCGGCTCCAGCCGGGTCACGTCCTCGTCGCCAAAGAAAATCTGCCCCTGCTCCGGGATGTAGAAACCCGCGAGGCTGCGCAGCAGCGTGGTCTTGCCGCAGCCGCTGGGCCCGAGCAGAAAAAACAGCTCGCCCGGGTTGATGGTCAGGTCGAGTCCTTGCAGCGCAACCACGGCGCCGAAATGCTTGGTCAGTTGCTTTACCTGGATGGAAATCATCTTGGAGCCGCGCGTCCCGGCGAGGCAACCGGCGCGCTCCGGCCAAGTCAAAGCGATTAACCCCGTCGCCCCGCATCTGCAGTGGTGGACCCTGGCCGCCCTCAGCCCGCTGGTGGGGCCAAAGTCTTGTCCCTCCTCTCCACCCCCGGTCTCTCTTGGCACTTGTCCCTTGGCCCTGGACCCTCCTTGCTTCCCGCATGCCCGCACCCAAAGGCCCGCCGGAACTCAAGCACCTCGACCACATCCTCGTCACCCCGGCCGCCATCAAGCGCCGGATCGCCGGCCTCGGCACCCAGTTGAACCACGACTATGCCAGCAAGGACATGATGGTGGTGGCCATCGTCAACGGCGCCCTGATCTTCACCGCCGACCTCCTGCGCAACCTCAGCAGCCCGCTGCGCCTCGACTGCCTCCGGGCCTCCAGCTACCACGACGGCACCAAGGCCGTGCACGAACCGCGCATCGTCGACCAGATGAAACTCGACGTGAAGGGCCAGCATGTGCTCCTGGTGGACGACATCCTCGACACCGGCAAGACCCTCGCGGCCGTCGCCGGCCTCATCAAGAGCAAGGGCGCCGCCTCGGTCCGCACCTGCGTCCTGCTGGACAAGAAGGCCCGCCGCATGGTGCCCTTCGAGGCGGACTATGTGGGCTTTGAGATCCCGAACGAGTTTGTCGTCGGCTACGGCCTGGACTTCAACGAGCGCTACCGGAACCTGCCCTGCATCGGGGTCCTGAAACCGAAATACTACGCGGTCTAGCCCGCATATTTCACACTCAGAGGTGTGAAACATGCGCCCTGTCGGGCCGACCTCGTCGGGGCTAACCGCGACAGAGTCGCTCTGCCCGAATGGCAGACGGATATTTCTCTGAAAGATAATCTCATGGGTGTGAAATATCCGGGCTAGCTGGTAGGACGCGGACACCGTCATGTCGTCCGAAGCCTTGGCGAAGTATGATCTGCGCCTTGGCGTGCCGGCTCAGCCCGGAGAGATGGCCGAGTGGCTGCCGGCCCAGCCTTGCTGAAGCTATATACGTGAAACTCCCTCGAAGGGTTAAATTCCTCTCGCTCCGCCACTTTTCCACCCGCTGTCCGGGACGGTCCATTGCGCGGGTTTGACCCCATAGCGATTCCTGGGTCGGCCGGGTACCATCCGGCGTGTCAATCTGGAACAATTCGTCGGGCAAGCGGAAACCCACTGCACCGGTCAAACGCCGATGATGAGCGTGGCCGAGCATCCTACCCGTCCGGTTCCGCGCACTTCCCATCCGGGCCTGAACCTCAAAAACCGCACGATCCTGATCGTGGCCGATGACCATGCCAAGGTCCGCAGTTTGACGGCCATCCTGCGCCCTGAAGGCTACCTGGTCACCGCGGTGAATGCCACCGAGGCCGCCTCGCCCGATTTTCTTGAGACCGAGGCCGACCTGTTTCTGCTCGATGTGGAATTGCCCGGCGAGCACGCCTATGAAATCTGTCGGCGCCTGAAGATCCGCAGCGGCAACACGTCCACGGTCATTTTTATCGACTCGAAAAGCGACCCGACGGAAGTGGTCGAGGGCCTCGCGGCCGGCGGGGTCGACTACCTGCCCAGTCCCTTCCGCAAACAGGAGATATTGGCGCGCATTCGCGTCCACCTGCTGAACCGGCTGCGTCTCGCGCATCTCAACAAGGCTGACCAGGCCAAGAACCGCCTGCTCTGCATGGCCGCGCATGATCTGCGCAACCCGCTCGTCTCGATCCGCGCGTTGGTCAACCACCTGCGTATCGGCAAAGCGGACGCGGTCACTCCCCGGCAACGCGACGTGCTCGACACCGTCTATGAAGCCAGCGAGTCGATGCTCGATCTCGTGAACGAACTGCTCGACGTTTCCTTGCTGGAGGCGGGCGAGTTGCAGCTCAACCCCCAGCTCACCTCGCTGGGGGGGCTGATCGCAGCGGCCGTCCGGCTGAGCAATGCCACAGCCGCCGAAAAGGGCTCGATCATCGCCCTGCCCCCCGGGCCCCCTCCACCGGAAATATCCATTGACGGGCCAAAAATCAAACAGGTCCTGCACAACCTGCTCGGCAATGCCATCAAGTTTTCCCCGCCCGGCTCGACCATCTCGGTGGCGACCGAACTGGCCCCGGGTTTGTGTGCGATCATGATCCGGGACCGCGGACCGGGCATACCGGAAAGCGAGCACAGCCGGCTCTTCAAGGATTTCAGCCGGACTTCGGTCAAGCCGACGGGAGGCGAATCGACCACCGGCCTCGGCCTCTCGATCTGCCACGCGATCATGCAGGCCCACGCCGGCGCCATCACCACACGCAACCTGCCGGACGGCGGGGCCGAATTCCGCATCACCTTTCCGCTCAGTAAATGAACCTCGGAGGCAAAGTCCTGGTGGTGGATGATGAGTCGCATATCCGGAAATTCGTAATCCTGATCATCCAGTCGATCGGCGGCTTTGCCACGGTGTTGCAGGCCGCCAATGGGGATGAGGCGCTGCAGCTGTATGAACGTGAAAAGCCCGATCTGGTCCTGCTGGACGTCAACATGCCCCGCGTCGACGGTCTCCAGACCCTGCGCAAGCTCAAGCACGTCGATCCTTTGTGCCGGGTCGTCATGCTCACCTCCCTGGTGAACCGTCAGACGGTGGAGGAATGCCTCCAACTCGGCGCGCTGGGCTACCTGCGCAAGGATAATCCACCCGATGACCTGACCGTCCAGTTGAAAAAAATCATCGGCGACTGTCGGGCGGCCTGGGCCAACCCCCGCGGGTCACCGCCGGCCGCCCGCCCGCGGGAATCCACCGCCAACCGGCCATCCCCGTCATGAGTCCGGCCGAGGAAACTCCCGCCGCCGAGCCGCGGGCCCAGCCGCCGTTCAGCGAGGTCCGCTATTCCTTGACCGACCTGCTGCAGGAGGTGAAGCGCGACCGGGCCTCCAGTGCCTTTGCGATGGAAAAACTCGACCAACCCGCGATCACCGCGCTTTTTGAGCTGCAGCAGAAGCGCGCCCGCCTTGATCCCGATGTCGACCAATAGAGGCTTCGTCGAACTCGTCCTGCGCCACCCCGGGTTCGCCTCCCGCCCCAAGCTGGAGTCGCTCGCCCTGTTGCACGACGAACCGCTCGCCCTGCTCCAGGCCGTGATCGACCATAAGCTCCTCCTGAAGGAGGACGCCTGCCGCCTGTGGAGCGACTGGCTCGACATCGCGTATGTCGACGTGCTCGCCTCCGGCATCACCCTCGAGGCGGCCAAACACATCCCGTTGGAAATCGCCCGCAAGGCGCTCGCGATCGGCCTGTACGTGATCGACGGCGTCCTGACCGTCGCCATGGCCACCCCGGAGGACGACAAACTGGTGCGCCGGCTGGAACTGATCGCCCAGCTCCCCCTCAGTCCGGTGTTCTGTCTGCCCTGCGAGATCGAGGATGCCATCTCCATCATCTTTGCCACCGAGCAGACGATTGCGGACAGCCTCCTCGAGTTGGAACGAAACGCGCTTTTTACGGATCCCGACCTGGCGATCGAGCGGATCTCCGAGCTGGCCCAGACCGAAACCCTGGCCCACGTGCTCAGCGAGATCATCCATTTCGCGCTGCGCGAGCGCGCGACGGACATTCACATCGAGCCGCTGGAGATTCAATCCCGCATCCGCTTCCGCATCGACGGCACGCTGCGCGATATCCTGACCTTTCCAAAAAACCTGCACCGCGCGGTGCTGTCGCGGCTGAAGATCCTGAGTGAGCTGAACATTTCCGAGTCCCGGCTGCCGCAGGACGGGCGGTTTTCCATTCCCCTCGGCACCAACAAGGCCAACTTCCGGCTCTCGATCGTCCCCACCATTGATGGCGAGAAGGCCGTGGTGCGTATCCTGTCTTCGGCCACGAGGCGCGCGATGGTCACCCTCGACACCATGCTCATGTCGCAAAAGATCCTGGTGCCATTCCGGCGGCTGATCCACAACCCCAGCGGCATCATCTTTGTCACGGGCCCCACGGGCTCCGGCAAGACCACCACGCTTTACGCCGCGATCGACGAGATCAATTCCCCGCGCATCAACATCTCGACCATCGAGGATCCGATTGAGATTCCGGTGCCCGGGGTGATGCAAAGCCAGATCAACCCGCACATCGACCTGAAGTTCGCCACCTTGCTGCGCGCCTACCTGCGGCAGGATCCCGATGTCATCCTCATCGGGGAAATCCGCGACCCCGAGACGGCGAAGATCGCGATGGAGGCCGCGCTCACGGGGCACCTGGTGTTCGCCACCCTCCACACCAACACCGCCCCGCAGGCAATCGTGCGGCTCATGGAAATCGGGGTGGAGCCCTACATGGTGGCGCCCTCCATCACCGCCGTGCTTTCCCAGCGGCTGGCCGCGCGGATCTGCGAGAAATGCAAGGAGTCCTACTATCCGACCCGCGAGGTTCTGCTGAAATATTTCACCCTGGAGACCGTCACCGAAGTCCTGTTTTATCGCGGCCGCGGCTGCGCCCATTGCCGCAATACCGGCTACCGCGGCCGCGTGGCTTTTCACGAACTGGTCGTCATCACCGAAGAAATCCGTCAGATGATCTCGGAACGCAAGAGCGTGCAGGAAATCACCCGCGCCGCCGCCCGCGGCGGCTACCGCCCGATCCGCTACGACGGCCTGAACAAGGTCCTGCTCGGCCTCACGACCATCGAGGAAATCGAGGAGAACTGCTCGGTCGACCTGGCGGAGTGACGCCCGACCACGACGACGGTACCGGGCCGGCCGGCCGCGGCCAAATCAACCTTGCCCGCCAGGAGGGCCGTGAGTGCCGCAGGCGCGTGCCGGCCCCCGCCGCGCCTTTGCTCGAATTCGGGAACCTTGCCGCCACGCGCGGCAACCCGCGCGTGCTCCGGGGATTCAGCCTGCGGCGGGGTCTTGCAGCCAAAATTACAACGCAGGACAGCCGTGAGGACGCGGCCCCCGTCATGTCGTCCGAAGCCTTGGCGAAGGATGATCCGCGCCGGGTCGGTGCGCGGAACCACCACCCGGCCTGGTGGAGAAAATACCTTGCGCTTGGGAATCCCCCGCCTTTGCTTGCCGGCTCACCCCGGAGAGATGGCCGAGTGGCTGAAGGCACAGCTTTGCTAAAGCTGCATAGGGGAAACCCTATCGAGGGTTCGAATCCCTCTCTCTCCGCCACTTTTCATGTTGCTGTAGGGCCGGCGCTTGCCGCTGGGCTGCGGTCCGACGACAAGCGGCGACCCTGCCTTTTCTCCATGAGATCTTCCTCCTCCTTCCTGATCGATTTCCGGAATCTCACCGTCGCCCGGGGGGACAAACGCGTGCTCCGGGGCTTCAGCCTGCAGGTGCGGCGCGGCGAGCATGTGGCGGTGCTCGGCCCGAACGGCTCGGGCAAGTCGACTTTGATCAAGGTCATCACCCGGGAGATCTATCCGGTTGCCGGCGGCCGGGGCAGCCGCTTCCAAGTCATGGGCCGGGACGATTGGGACGTGGACGACCTGCGCGGTCACTTCGGCATCGTGGCGCTCGACCAACTCCAGCATCTGTCGAACGAGATCACGCTGCGCCGCGTGACGGCGCGCGAGCTGGTGCTGTCGGGATTTTTTAACAGCCTCGGCCTCTGGCCGCACCACCGGGTGAAGCCGGCGCAGGAACGCCACGCCCGCGCCATCCTCCGTTTCCTCGAGATCACCCCCCTCGCCCACCGGCCGGTGTCCGAGATGTCCTCGGGCGAGCAGCGCCGCGCGATGATCGGCCGGGCGCTGGTGCACCGGCCCGAGGCCCTGATCCTGGACGAGCCGACCAACAGCCTCGACCCCGGGGCGGTGCGCGAGTTCCGCCAGCTGCTGCGCAAGCTGGTCCGGGCCGGCAAGAGTCTGATCTTGGTCACCCACCATATCTCCGACCTGATCCCGGAAATCGAGCGCGTCATCTTGTTCAAGTCCGGCCGCATCGTGGCCGACGGACCGAAGGCAAAACTTCTCACCTCCCGCGCCCTTTCGCAACTGTTCGGCGCCAAGTTGCGCGTGGTGCGGCAAGGACGGAATTACGAGCTGGTTGCCGGGCGGTAGGGGCCGTTGCCCCCAACGGCCCTTCTCCGGGCGCTTGAGGGCAAACGCCCCTGCCATCACTCGTCCCGATGCACCGTGTCCGGCGCGAATGCCGGCAGGCACACGGCGAGGTATTCGGCCCCGTCGGGATGCGGCGTGCTGTACTGCACCCACTCGCCCTTCGGCGTGTGCACGCCCTGGCCGGCCTTCACCGTCAGGGTCAAGGCATGCGTCTTGACCTGCAATTCGCCGCGCAGCACGACGGTGTATTCGTCGAACTCGGGCGTCTGACCCGGCTCGACCCAGCCGGCGGGGCTGCGCATGCGGGCGATGCTGATGCTGCTTGTTCGGCTGTTTACGCGGCCGAAGAATTCCTCGATGAGCTTGGGCTGGTTGCCGGCGGCTTTGATGACGGTGGGACGGGGGATCAGGGTGGCCATGGGGTTTGAAATTGCAGGGCGGGGTCTCCGCACCCCGCCAGGCGCTGCGCGTGGCAGGCGGCATTCGGCGCTGCCGCCCCGCAGCAAAACGCCGCGCTTTTCGGCGCGGCGTTTGAGTTGAATTCAATAGCGGTAATGCTCGGGCTTGTAGGGGCCTCCGACCGGGACGCCGAGGTATTCGGCCTGGGCCTTGGTGAGCGTGGTCAGCTTGGCGCCGATCTTCTCCAAGTGCAGGCGGGCGACCTCCTCGTCGAGGTGCTTGGGCAGGCGGTAGACGCCGACCTTGTAGGTGTCCTTGTTCTTCCACAGGTCCAGCGCGGCGAGCGTCTGGTTGGTGAAGCTGTTCGACATCACGAACGACGGATGGCCGGTGGCGCAGCCGAGGTTCACGAGGCGGCCTTCGGCGAGCATGTAGATGCTGTTGCCGGCGGGGAAGGTGTAGCGGTCGAGCTGCGGCTTGATGTTGAGGCGCTTCACGCCGGGCAGGGCGTTGAGTTTGTCCACTTCAATTTCGTTATCGAAGTGCCCGATGTTAGCCACGCAGGCCTGGTCTTTCATCTTCGCCATGTGCTCGGTGGTGATGACCCCGAGGTTGCCGGTGGTGGTGATGTAAATGTCAGCACGGCCGAGCGTGTCTTCGATGGTGGTGACTTCGTAGCCTTCCATCGCCGCCTGGAGAGCGTTGATCGGATCAATCTCCGTGATGATGACACGCGCGCCCTGGCCGCGCAGGCTCTGCGCGCTGCCTTTGCCCACGTCGCCATAACCGCACACGACCGCGACCTTGCCGGAAATCATCACGTCGAGCGCGCGATTGAGGCCATCAACGAGTGAGTGGCGGCAGCCGTAGAGATTGTCGAACTTCGACTTCGTGACACTGTCGTTCACGTTGAACGCCGGCACGAGGAGCTTGCCCAGTTCGGCGAGTTTGTAGAGGCGATGCACGCCAGTCGTCGTTTCTTCACTGACACCTTTCCAGTCCTTCACGATGGCGTGGAAAATGCCGGGGCTCTGCGCGTGAACTTTCGTCAGAAGGTCTTTGATGACTTTTTCCTCGTGCGATCCGCTGGGGCTGCTCACCCAGTCGTCGCCATTTTCGAGTTCATAGCCTTTGTGGATAAACAGGGTCACATCGCCGCCGTCGTCCACGACCATCTGCGGGCCCTGGCCGTCGCCGTTCACGATCGCCTGCCAGGTGCAGTCCCAGTATTCTTCGAGGCTCTCACCCTTCCACGCGAAAACAGGAAATCCCGCGGCAGCGATGGCGGCGGCGGCATGGTCCTGGGTGGAGAAAATATTGCAGCTCGCCCAGCGGACGGTCGCACCGAGAGCGGCGAGTGTTTCAATGAGCACCGCCGTTTGAATGGTCATGTGCAGCGAGCCGGTGATGCGCACGCCCTTGAGCGGCTGGTCTTTGGCGTAACGCTCGCGGATGGCCATCAGGCCGGGCATTTCCTTTTCAGCGATATCAATTTCTTTGCGGCCCCAGTCGGCGAGTTTGATGTCGGCGACGTGGTAGTCTTTGGTGAGGGAACGGGGGGTGGGGTTGCTCATGGCGAATGGTGGTGGTGTATAGGTGTAGGTAGTGAAATACGTCACGCCG
>JBKJTZ010000032.1:0-51335 GCA_046590295.1 Lacunisphaera sp. | reverse complement strand
CGCCGAAGTCCGCCTCCCCCTTCTCGACGGCGGTGAAGATGTCGGCGATGGTCGCCATCGGCCGGTATTCCACGCTGGAGCCGAACTTGCGGATGGCGGCGGCGTGGGTGTTGGTGGGCTCGGGCCCGAGGTAGGCGACGCATATCGCCTTCTCCAGGGCAATGGCCGCCGACATGATCTCGCGGTAGATGGCTGCCAGCGCCGCCGGCTTGAGCGGGCCCTGGTTGGCCGCCGCGACCCGGCGCAGCACGTCGGCCTCGCGCTCGGCGACATAGATGCGACTCTTGGCGCCGCGCTTGAGCTCGCCGATCTTCTGGGCGCACTTCAGCCGCGTGTTGAGCAGCTTGACCGCCTTCTGGTCAAGGGCGTCGATCTGGGCGCGGATTTTGGCGAGTTGTTTTTTCATGACGCGGCAACGGGACGGAGGAGAGCATGGACGGCCCGGGCCTGCTTAATCAACTCCGCAAGCGCCGGGGGCGTTACGGCCTGCTTCGGGTCGTCGCCGATGCCGTGGCTCGGATTGACGTGCGCCTCGACGCAGAGCCCGTCGGCGCCGTAGGCCACGGCGGCGAGAGCGCAGGCCGGCACGTAGGCGGCCTTGCCGACCGAGTGCGACGGGTCGACGACGACCGCGGCCCAGGTGCGCTCCTTGAGCAGCGGCGTGACCGACTCGTCCGGGTGGTTGCGGTAGCCGTCGAGGGTCGGCGTCGTGCCGCGCGGGCAGAGCATGACGTTGGGATTGCCGAAGGCTGCGATGTATTCGGCGGCGGAGATGAACTCGTTGAGCGGACCCATGTGGATGCTGCGCTTGAGCAACACCGCGGTGGGACGGCCGGCGATGGCGCGGCCGACCTGACGGAGGAGAGAGTAGTTCAGGGCGTTGCGGGCGCCGATCTGCAGCACCTGCACGCCGGCCTCGAGCGCCAGCTGCACGTGCTCGGCCTCCATCACCTCGGTGACGGCCGGCAGCCCGGTGCGGCGCGAGGCCTCCATCAGGGTCTCGAGCGACTTGGCGTCGCCCTGGAACGAGTAGGGGTTCGTCCGCGGTTTCCATACGCCGCCGCGGATCGCGTGGGCCCCGGCCTCCTTCACCGCCTGCGCCGTCTCGAGAAAATACTGGGGGTTCTTCGGGTCGATCGTGCACTGGCCGGCGATGACCAGCAGTTCCTCGCCGAGGGTGACGGTGCCGATCTTCAGCCGGCCCTTGGCCAGGTCGGAGCGGAGGTCCATGAGCTTGAACGGAGACTGGATCGTGTCGACGCGGTCGACGAACGCCAGGCCCTCGAGCCGGCTGATCATCAGCTCATGGCGCTCGTCGCCCACGATGGCGTAGATGGTGCGGACATCACCGACGATCGGCTGGATGCGGCAGCCGAACTCGGTGACGATCGCGGTAAGTTCGGCGACTTCCATGTCGGAGAGACGGTTGTTCTTGGGGAGAATCATGAGGGGCGGTGGGTTGGCGGGGTCAGATTTTAATCACGGATTTAACGGCTGGGCACGGAGATCAATCCACTCCGCCGGGTCAGCCTGAACGAAGCGAAACAGCCAGACCGCAGGGCGCCGGCGGGAATGATGTTGGATTCTTCTCCCGCCGGGGCGGGATCAGAATGACCGGCACAGTGCCTTTTGTTTATATCCGTGATCATCCTTTTTATCCGTGGTTAAAAATAGTTCGATGGTTTGAAAACAAAAAAGCCGCCCTGGACTGGGCGGCTTCTTTGCAAATCGGTTCCGGTATCGGGTCAGGGTTTGCGTGAGGAAATGCCGCCTCAGTTTTGCCGGGCAAAAAAGCCCGCAAAGGTAAAATAATAGGTGGCGGCAAAACGATTCATCGTGGCCAGTGGTGACTTCCGCCGGGGCCGCTGTCAATTCCGGAGCCGCTTATGACTTGGCGGCGTGGGCCCGCGCCGCCGCCAGCAGCTCGGCCCATTCCGCCGTCTGGCCACAGGCGAGCCGCGCCGCCGCCCGGGCGCTGAGCGCCCCGACGATGTTCCCGGTGCCGCTGTAGGCACCGACCGCCCAGACCTTGTCCCGCACCTGCTCCAGCACGGGCAGGCCGTCCGCCGTGTAGGCGACCGAGGCGGCCCAGCGGTGCGTGACCGGGGCCCTCACCCGCAGATGTTCCCGCAGGAATTTCTCCAGCAGTCCCTGGATAAACTGGGTCGGCTCCGGGTCGGCCGTCCATTCCGCGGCCAGCGCGTGATCGCGAAACCCGCCGAGCGCCACGGTGCGGTCGGGCGGCTGCTGCCAGTATTCGTAGCCGTGCCGCCAGTAGACGGGGCGCGGAAAATCCACCTCGGGGGCCGGCGCGGTCGCCAGCATCTGCAGCCGCGCCGTGCGCACGCGCGGGCTGAGCTCGGGCAAGATTTTCTCGAGCCGGCCGTCCACCGCCACCACGACGGTGTCGCAGAGCACCGTGCCTGCCTCCGTCACGACCGAGCCCGGCAAGATGTTGCGCACCGGGGAGTCCTCGTAGAGCAGGGTGCCGGCCTCCCGGAGGCGCCGGGCCAGTGCCCGTACGCGGTGCAGCGGCTGCATGACTCCGTCCGTCGGCAGCAGAAGACCGTCCCCCTCCGGCCCGGCGTAGGCCTCGGCAGCAAAGCCCGCCTCGCGCAGCGCGGCGAGGTGCCGGCGGCAATCCTCGCGTTCCGCCGGGTCGGCGGCGATGCGCAGCGAGCCCGCCAGCCGGATGATGCCGGGCAGTTCCTCCGCCTGGCGCCGGATCTCCTCCACCGTCAGGCGGTAAAGCCCCGCCGCCGTGGCCCGGCCGAAGCCGGCCACGTTGTCGTGGAAAAACCCCGCCAGCCCCGCGAGCACAAAGCCGCCGTTGCGTCCCGCCGCCCCCGCCCCGACCGCACGCGCATCGAGTCCGACCGCCGACACGCCCAGCGCCGCCAGTTCCGCCAGGGCCGCGAGCCCCGAGCCGCCCAGCCCGACGACACAGACGTCCGTGCGCACCGTGCCGGCCAACCGTGGCAGCGGGGTCCAGTTGCGGTCTTCCCAGAGGGGCAGGTTCACGCCGCGATTGTGCGGCGCGGTCCCGCCCCCGCCAGCCAATTTGCTTTCGCGTTTGCGCCACCGGCGTTTCTGGCGACGCTCGCCCCCATGCGTTCCGCCCACGCACTGGATCAGGCCGACCCGCTCGCCCGCTTCCGCGCCGAGTTTCACCTTCCGCCCGGCCAGATTTATCTGGACGGCAACTCCCTCGGCCCGCTCTCCCGCCGCGCCGAGACCCACCTGCTCCGCGTGCTGGATGAATGGCGCACGCTCGGCATCAACGGCTGGACCGACGCCGCGCCGCCCTGGGTCGGCCTGAGCGAGTCCCTCGCGGCCCAACTCGCCCCGCTGCTTGGCGCGGCGCCCGACGAGGTGGCCGTCACCGGCTCGACCACCATCAACCTGCACCAGCTGCTGGCGACGCTCTTTGCTCCGGCGGAAAGCCGCCACGTCATCGTCGCGAGCGCACTGGAGTTTCCCACCGACCTGCACGCACTGCAGAGCCACCTGCGCCAGCGCGGGCTCGACCCGGCCCGGCACCTGCGCCTGGTCCGCAGCCATGACGGCCGTTCCCTGCGGCCCGAGGACATCCTCGCCGCGCTCACGCCGGACGTGCAGCTGCTCGTGCTCCCACTGGTGCAGTTCACCAGCGGCCAGCTGCTTGATGCCGCCGCGCTCACGCGCGCGGCGCACGAACGTAGTATTCTGGTCGGGTTCGACTGCTCGCATTCGCTTGGGGCGGTGCCGCACGCGCTCGATGCCGACGGCGTGGATTTCGCGTTCTGGTGTTCCTACAAGTACCTCAACGCCGGACCCGGCGCCGTGGGCGGGCTTTATCTCAACCGCCGGCACTTCCACCGCGCCCCCGGGCTGGCCGGCTGGTGGGGCGTGCGCCCCGACCGGCGCTTCAACCTGTCCGCGGCGCACGAGCCGGCGACCGGCGCCGCCGCGCTCCAGGTCGGCACGCCGCACCTGCTCAGCCTCGCCCCCCTGGCGGGTTCACTGGAAATCATCGCCGAGGCCGGCGGCATCGCGGCGCTGCGCGCCAAGTCACTCGCCTTGACCGCGCACCTGATGGAGTTGGTGGAAACCGAACTCGCCGGCTGCGGGCTGGCCATCGTCAACCCGCGTCCCGCCGCCGAACGCGGCGGACACATCACCCTCGCCCACCCCGACGCCTGGCGGGTCTGTTCCGCGCTGAAAGCCGCCGGTGTCATCCCGGATTACCGCCGGCCGGACCTGATCCGGCTCGCCCCCGCGCCCCTTTACACCCGCTTTGCCGACTGCACGGAGGCCGTCGCCCGCCTCAAGGAAATCATGCGCACCAAGGCCCACGAAAAATTTCCCGCCACCCGCGCCCTCGTCACATGAAGTTCATCGACATCAGCCGCCCGATCTACTCCGGCATGCCCGTCTGGCCCGGGGACACCCCCGCCGAATTCCGGCTCGCCGCCACGATCCCGCAGGGTTTTGCCGTCAACATCGGGCGGCTCGCGCTGAGCATCCACAGCGGCACTCACGCCGACGCCCCGTTCCACTACAACAACGACGGCGCCAAGATCGACGCGGTGCCCCTCGGCACCTTTGTCGGCCCGGCGCGGGTCGTGGATATCCGCGGGCACGCGACGGTGACGGCCGGTCTGCTCGAGGCCCATGACTTCTCCGCGACGCCCCGCGTGCTGTTAAAGAGCGATACCTGGACTGATCCGGCGGTCTTCCCGCCCGACTGGCCGCTCATGGCACCGGACGTCCCCGCGTGGCTCGCGGCGCGCGGCGTGAAGCTCATCGGCCTGGACGTCCCCTCGGTCGACCACCTCCACAGCAAAGACCTGCCGATCCACCATGCGTGCGACGCCGCGGGGCTCATCATCCTCGAAAATCTCGACCTGCACGCCACGCCCCCCGGCGTTTACGAGCTCCTCGCGCTGCCGCTGAAAATCCGCGACGGCGATGGCTCGCCGCTCCGGGCGGTGTTGCGCACGCTGGATTGACGCACCGCGACCCCCGCGCTGGCCTCACCGCCAGCCATTCGCGCCCATGAAGCCACTCTACGATTTCACGTCCCTCCCGGTCGACCGCACCCTCGCACCACTCGACGGCATGGTCGCGCCCGTTGCACCAGAACAATACTTCGACCTCGGCCGCCGCGCGCTCGAGCTGATCCATTTTTCGTCGGTGCTCTGCGACAAGCCGCACTACCCCGACATCCTCGACCTGCCCTGCGGGCATGGCCGGGTGCTGCGGTGGCTGCGGGCGCACTACGGGTACGCCAACATCACGGCGTGCGATCTCGACCGCGACGGCGTTGATTTTTGCGCGAGGCAGTTCGGCGCGCGCCCGGTCTATTCCGAGCCCGACCTGCGCCGGCTGCCCTTTGAGAACCAGTTCGATCTCATCTGGGTCGGCTCGCTCGTCACCCATTTGAGCCAGGACCGCTGGCTCGCCACGCTCGACTGCCTGGTGAAATGGACCCGGGAGTGCGGGGTGATCGTCTTCAGCACGCAGGGCCGCTGTGTCACCAGCCTGCTCGCGCGCGGCCAGCGCAACATCGCGGAGAACATCGACAAGCCGGCCCTGCTGGAGAATTACGCCCGCACCGGCTTCGCCTATGAGAAGTATTTTGAAAAGGAACACGGCGACTATGGTCTGGCGGTCACTTCCCCGGAATGGCTGATGCGCACGCTGCAACGCTACCCCGACATCATCATGCGCGCCTACTTCGAGGAGGCGTGGGGCATGCAGGATGTCGTCATCCTCTACAAGAAGGCCGGCCACTTTGAGCCGATCCTCGGCGGGCCCGAGTTGAACACCGCCGCGCCCGCCGCCACAAAATACGGCTTTGTGGACTGGTTGCTGGGCCGGTAGGGCGGCGAGTCCCTGCGCCGGCGGCGTCCGGCGCGGAGCGGCGTCCGCGCCCTACCCCTGTTTCCCGAAGAATTCCCAGCAGAGCACGGCGGCGGCGGCGGAGACATTGAGCGACTCGACCGTGTCCATTCCCGGGATCTTCACCAGCCGGTCGCACTGCGCCGCGATCTCGGGGGCCATGCCCCGTTCCTCATTGCCCAGGATGACCGCCGGCGGACGCGGCAGGCCGCGCGCCTTGGCCTGCGCCGGCGACAGCTGGTTGCCGGTCAGGCTCGTGCCGATGAGAAAATGATGCCGCTTCAGTTCCGCGCAGATCACCGGCAGCGCCGGCACGCGGTAGAAATCCACGAACTCCATGCCGCCCTCGGCCACGCGCCACGCCGCCTCGCCCGGCAGCGCCTGCGCCGGGTGGTCGGGCACGATGATGGACTTCACGCCAAAAAAAGCGGCCGTGCGCACGATGGCGCCGACATTGTTGGCGTTGCTCACGCGGTCGAGCAGCAGCAGCGGGGCCCGGGCCCGGCCCCACTCCGCCAGCACCTCGCGCGTCACCTTCCGCAGCGGCCGCTCGGCGATGACCGCCACGATGCCGCCGTGCAGCTTGGTGCCCGCGACCTTCTCCAATTCGGCCGCGTCGACCTGCCGGTAGACCTTCTTCTGCACCGCGAGCTGCGAGCAGAACCCGCCCGCCCGCTTGCCCGTCACCGCGTCGAAAAACAGGCGCCGTACCTCTTCCGGGTGCCGCGCGAACAGCGTCGAGACGGCCTGCCAGCCGCAGACGTTGAGTTCCTTTGGCCTGGCGGGAGGGTGGGGCTTCATGGACGGGTGTCGCCGACCAGCGTGAATTCCTCGCGGTCGTGGTAAAGATGGCGGATCCGGAGGTTGGCGGCGTGGCGGGTGAAGGGCGAGTCTGGAGCACGCAGCTCCCGGAGCAGCGTGAGCGAATCGACGTGGCCGAACTTCAGGTTGACGACGAAGCGCCGGCACCAACCCTGCGCCAGCCACGGTGTCACGATGTTCTGCATCACATGGTGGGGCTCCTCCACCAGGTCGCAGAAGAGCCAGTCAAAGACTTCGCCCGGCGGCGGCGCAAACTTGAACGCATCCTCCAACCGGTGTGCGATGCGCGGATGGCCGAAGGCCCCGCCCTTGAGCGGGCCGTTGTCGATCGCGATGACCTGCGCCCCGCGCTTGGCCGCGCTGTAGCTCCAGCCGCCCGGGGCCGCGCCGAGATCGACGACCGTCTCGTCCGGCGCCGGCTCGCGGCCGAGAATGATGTAGGCCTCCTCCACCTTCAGGTAGGAACGGGATGGTGCCGCGTCGTCATCCGCCATGCGGCGCTGACCGCCGCGCCACGCCTCGCGGGCGGCGAAGACGCGGCCGAAGTCCGCGAAGAAGACGAACAGGCCGCGCACGGGACCCGCCCCGCGCGGCAGCTCCGGCACGGCGAGCTTTGCGATGCGCGAAAGTTTCTTGCGCAGGAGTTCACCGAACGCCTTCTCCACCCCGGTGGCGCGACGGCCGAGGCCGACGACCTCGGGCACGGTCGCGAACACGCATGGCCAGGCCGCGTCGATGCGTTCGCCGCGGAGGCTCTCGAGGAAAAAGTCCGCCAGCTGCGACGCGAGGGCGTTGACCGCCTCGCCCTTGAACTCACGCGGCGCAGGCACGGCCAGGTGGGGAAAGGCGAATTCCGGCAGCCCGGCGCCGGGATCTTCCACCGTCAACGCCCAGCCCGGCCCCTTCTCCGTCACGGTCAGCCCGGCCGCCGCGAGCTCGCGCTCGAGGAGGGCTTCGTAACCGTGCTGGCCGAGGAATAACATCCGCGGACGCTACGCGCCGGCCGCCGCGCGGTGCGACGAAAATGCGAGGCGGCGGTGAAGTTTCCGGGCGGACGGGCGGAATTCCGGCTTCCCCTGACGCCAATCCCACGCATGTTCGGGACCGTCCATGACCTGGACCCAGAATTATACCCCCCTGTTTGACAGCCTCGCGGCCTCCACGCTGGTCGCGGGCGCACCGGTGGTCGTGCTGCTCACCCTGCTGGCGTTTTGCGGGGTCCGGGCGCATTGGGCGGCCCTGGCCGGTCTGGCCGTCGTGCTGTGCGCCGCCGTGCTGGTCTATCACATGCCGCTGTCGATGGCGCTTGCGGCCGGGACCTACGGGGCGCTTTACGGCCTGCTGCCCATCGGCTGGATCGTCCTGAATGTCGTCTTTCTCTACGATGTCACGGTGCAGAGCGGGCAGTTTGAGATCGTCCGGCAGTCCATCGCGGGGTTGTCCGGCGACCGGCGCATCCAGACGCTGCTGATCGCGTTCAGCTTCGGCGCCTTCATCGAGGGCGCGGCGGGCTTCGGCGCCCCGGTGGCGATCTCGGCGGCAATGTTGATCGGCATCGGCTTCCGGCCGCTGAAGGCCGCCGCCCTCGCGCTGATCGGCAACACCGCGCCGGTCGCGTTCGGCTCGCTCGGCATCCCGATCATCTCGCTTGCGCAGGTCACGGGCCTGCCGCTGTTGGAGCTCAGCGCGATGGTCGGCCGGCAGCTGCCGTTTTTCAGCCTGTTGATCCCGTTCTGGCTGATCGCCGCGCTGGCGGGCTGGCGCGCGATGCTCGGGGTCTGGCCCGCCTGTCTCACCGCCGGGGTGAGCTTCGCCCTCGTGCAGTTTCTGGTCAGCAATTACCACGGGCCCTGGCTGGTTGACACCGCCAGCGCCCTGGCCTCCATCGGCGCCCTGCTGCTGCTGCTGCGCTTCTGGCGGCCGGGCACGGAGTGGCATTTTCCCGACGAAGCCGCGGTGGCGGCCCCCGCCCGCGTCGCGGGCGGCGTGGTCCTGCGGGCCTGGGCGCCGTGGTTGATCCTGACGGTCCTGGTCTTCATCTGGGCGCTGCCGGCCACGAAGGCCGTGCTCAGCCGCGTCGGGGAGGCGAAGTTCCCCATCCCCGGCCTGCACCTGGCCGTGCTCAAGGCGCCGCCGCTGGCACCCGAGCTGCGGCCCGAGAACGCCATCTACACGGTGAACTTCGCGACCGCCACCGGCACGGCACCGCTCCTGGCCGCGCTCATCGCCGGCGGGTGGCTCGGCCTCCGGCCCCGGGCGCTGGGCCGGATCTATTGGCACACGCTGCAGCGCGTCCGGCTGTCACTCTGCACCATCTCGGCCATGCTCGCACTGGCCTTCGCCTCGCGCTACGCCGGGCTCGACTCGACCCTGGGATTGGCGTTCGCCAGCACCGGCGGCCTGTTTGCGTTCTTCTCGCCCCTGCTCGGCTGGCTCGGGGTCGCGCTGACCGGCAGTGACACGGCGTCGAACGTCCTGTTTGGCAACCTGCAGCAGGTCACCGCCCAGCAGGTCGGAATGTCCCCGGTGATGGCGGCGGCCGCGAACAGCACCGGCGGGGTCATGGGCAAGATGATCGATGCCCAGAGCATCGTCGTGGCGGGGGTCGCGACCGGCCAGCACGGCGAGGAAGGCCGGATCCTGCGGTCCGTGTTCTGGCACAGCCTCGCCCTGGCCACGCTCGTCGGCCTGCTCGTCTTCGTGCAGGCGCGGTATTTTCCCGGCATCGTGCCGTGACGGGAGCGTCCGGGCCGAAAATCTCCGTGCCTTTTCGGACGGGGTGCGTTGACTAAACCTTCACCATGCGCCAGCCGACCGCCGACCTCCGCATCAGCACCGCCCGCCCGCTCCTCTCGCCGGCGATCCTCGAGGAGGACCTGCCCCTGCCCGAGGCCGGCGCCGCACTGGTGTCGGCCGGCCGCCGCGCCGTCGGCGACATCCTCGCCGGCCGCGACGACCGCCTCATCGCCGTCATCGGCCCCTGCTCCATCCACGATCCGGCGGCGGCGCTCGACTACGCCCGGCAGCTCAAGCCGGTGGCCGACCGCCTCGTGCGCGACCTGCTGGTGGTGATGCGCGTCTATTTTGAAAAACCCCGCACGACAGTCGGCTGGAAGGGCCTGATCAACGACCCGCACCTCGACGGCAGCTTCCAGGTCAACCACGGCCTGCGGCTCGCCCGCCGGCTGCTGCTCGACATCAACGCCGCCGGCCTGCCGATCGGCACCGAGTTTCTCGATACCACGCTGGGCCAGTATTACGCCGACCTCGTCACCTGGGCCGCCATCGGCGCGCGCACCACCGAGAGCCAGATCCACCGCGAGCTCGCCTCCGGCCTCTCGATGCCCGTCGGCTTCAAGAACCGCACCGACGGCGACCTGCAGGTCGCGGTGGACGCCATCGTCTCGGCCCGGCACCCGCACTGTTTTCCCTCGCTCACCCGCGAAGGCGCCCCGGCGGTGCTCGCCACGACCGGCAACCCCGAATGCCACCTCGTGCTGCGCGGCGGCAGCCGCACCGGGCCGAACTTCGACCGCGCCGCCGTGCACGCGGCGGCGGACCTGCTGAAAAAATCCGGCTCGCTGCCCGTCGTGCTGGTGGACTGCAGCCACGGCAACAGTGGCAAGCAATGTGCCCGGCAGGTGGCGGTCGCCGCCGATCTCGCCGCGCAGGTGGCCGGCGGTGAGCGGGCGATCATCGGCTTCATGCTCGAGAGCAACCTCGCCGGCGGCGCGCAAAGCCACGTGTCCGGCCAGCCGCTCGTCCCCGGCCAGAGCATCACCGACGCCTGCCTTTCCTTCGCCGAAACCGTGCCGGTGCTGGAGCAGCTGGCGGCCGCGGCGGCGGCGCGGCGCGCGGGGCCGCCCGCAACATGACCGGCGGCAGGAATCCAGCGCTTCCCGCCTTCCTCGTGTCACTTGTCACCCGACCCTTGATCCCTTGACCCATGCGCGTCCTCGTGGCCTTCGACAAATTCAAGGGAGCGCTCGGGGCGGGCGCCGCCTGCGCGGCCGCCGCGGCCGCGCTGCAGGCCAAGCATCCCGACTGGATCATTGACCCCTGCCCGCTGACCGACGGCGGCGAAGGATTCTGCGAAACCCTGACCGCTGCCGTCCACGGCCGGCTGGAGTTCGCGCAGGTTTCCGGGCCCCGCGGCGGAAAAGTCCGCGCCCCCACCGGCCATGTGGCCTGGCGCGACATCCCCGCCGCCGTCCGGGCCCGGCTGACGAGCGGGAACCACGAACCGGAAATCGAAAACTCCCTGGCGGTCATCGGCCTCGCCTCCGCCAGCGGCTTCGAGCTGCTCCCGGCCGACCGGCGCGATCCCTGGCACACGTCCACCCTGGGCACGGGCGAACAACTCCGGGCCGCCGCCCAGGCCGGCGTGGCCGCGATTCTACTCGGGGTCGGAGGCAGCGCCACCAATGACCTTGGGCTCGGGGCCCTGGCCGCCAACGGCCTGAAACTGGATGGTCTCCCGACCCCCGCAACCTGGCCGCAAATCAGCCGGCTCGAGGGACGCGTCGACCTGCCGCCGGTCTTCATCGCCTGCGACGTGACCAATCCCCTGCTGGGGCCGGCCGGCGCGACGGCCACCTTCGGGCCGCAAAAGGGGCTCCGGCCCGCCGACCTGCCGCGCCTCGAGGCCGAGATGGCGCGCATGGCCGCGCTGCTGTGCGCGGCGTGCGGCCGGTCCCTGGCCCTGGCCGACACGCCCGGCACCGGCGCGGCCGGCGGCATCCCCTTTGGCCTGATGGTGGCGGCCGACGCCCGCCTGGTGCCGGGTTTCGACCTGGTGTCCGACTGGCTCGACCTGCCGGCCCGCCTCGCCGCGGCCGACCTCGTGCTCACGGGCGAGGGTCGCTTCGACGCCACATCGCTGGGCGGCAAGGGCCCCGGCTCGCTGCTGCGCGAGGCCCGGCGGCTGGGCAAACCCGTGCATGTCTTCGCGGGCAGCCTCGGGGTGCCGGTGGACGAGGCCCACCATGCGATCACCCCGCCCGGCCTGCCGCTCACCGAGGCGCTGCCGCGCACAGCGGAGTTGCTTTCCGCGGCGGTGCGGCGACATCTTTGATCCGTGGCCGACAAACCCGAACCCCATCACGAACGCTTTGCCCGCCTCCGGCGCGTCAAGCAGGTGCTGCGCTTCATGCCGCGCCGTGCCATGCTGCACAAATATCCTCTCGTCGGCCGCTTTGCCGATGCCGCCCGCCAGCGCGCCTACCTGTGGTCGTTGAAGCCCGAGAGCATGCGGCCCGCGTTCTACGCCGGTTCCATCCTCTCGCTCCTGCCCGTCATGGGCGTGCAGCTCCCGCTGGCGCTCCTCCTGTCGCTGCTGCTGCGCGCCAATTTCATGGTGCTGGGCGGCCTGCAGTTCATCACCAACCCGTTCACCGCCGCGCCGATCTACTACGCCACCCACCAACTCGGCGCGGTGGTCATCCGCGCCACCGGCTTCGGCCAGAGCCTGCCCACCGTCCACATTGATGATCCGGACGTGCTGCTCGAACCTGAATTGGAAATCGATCCGGAGAGCGAGCCGGTCATCGCCGACCCGCAGCCCGCCCCGCCCAGGCTTTCGCTGACCCGGCGCATCGGCACCGCCATCAACGCGCTCATCATCGGCGGCGTGCTCAGCGGCGCCGCACTCGGCCTGCTGCTCGACATCCTTTACCGCAACTACTGGATCACCCACCTGCCGCCCGGCTCGCGGGCCCCGCCCCGCCCGTGATTTCCCCGCCGGACCGGTCTTTCTCCTCGCCATGGCCGACGTGCGTTTTCAGAAATCTCGGCACATGTCCCGCCGGTCCCTCGTGAAACTCTCCCTCGGCACCGCCGCCGCCTGCGCCTGCGCCCTCCTGCTCGGTTGTTCCAGCAAAACCACCAAGGCGGCCAATAAGGTCGCCCCCCCTTCCGCCACCGCCACCGCGGCCGAGCTTCCGGCCCCGCCGCCGGAAAAACTGCCGTCCGTCATGCTCGGCATTGATGTGCTTGAGGCCGACGGTTTCAAGGCCATTGCCGGCAAGAAAATCGGGCTGCTCACGCACCCGGCCGGCGTGAACCGCCGCGGGGAAAGCACGGTCGACGTCCTGCGCCGCGCGCCGCAATCCAAGCTCGTCGCACTCTTCGGCCCCGAGCATGGCTTCGACGGCACCGTCAAGGCCGGCGACCAGGTCGCCGACGCCATCGACCGCCGCACCGGGCTGCCGGCGTATTCGCTGTATGGGAAGACCAACCGCCCCACGCCCGCGCAGCTCAAGGGCCTCGACGCCCTCGTCATCGACCTCCAGGACATCGGCGTACGCTCCTACACCTTCAATGTGGTGCTGCGCTACGCGATGGAGGCCTGCTTCACCAACAACGTCGAGGTCATCGTCCTCGACCGGCCCAACCCGCTCGGCGGGCTCAAGGTCGACGGCCCGCCGCTCGACGTGGAGAACATGAGCGGCGTCGGCGCCTACCCGCGCATGCCCTACGTGCACGGCCTCACCATCGGCGAGATCGCCCGGATGGCCAAGGACGGCTCGCGCGCCGTCTCCGGCCTCGCCGTGAGCGACAAGGTGCGCGAGAACGGCCGGCTCACCGTCATCCCCCTGCGCGGCTGGAACCGCGCCATGCGCTGGCCCGACACCGGGCTGCGGTGGGTCGCCACCTCGCCCTATGTGCAAACCTTCGACGCAGTCGTCGGTTACGCCATGGTCGGGCTCGGCACCCAAAACAGCGGCTGGAAATGGGGCATCGGCAAGGATTACCCGTTCCGCGGGATCAGTTATCCCAAGAAGACGCCGGACGAGACCATCAAGGCGATGGAGACCTGGAAGATCCCCGGGGTCGCCTTCGTGAAGCGCGCCGGCGTGGACCGGGCCGGCAAACCCGCGACCGGCGTCTACGTCGAGGTCACCCACTGGGACCAATGGAACCCGACGGAAGTGTCGTTCTACATGCACAAACAGGCGGCCAAGTGGTCGACGCTCAACCCGTTCTCCGTGCTGACCGGCGAGGAGGCGCGCAGTTTCAAGATTCATGTCGGCTCCACCGCCTGGCACGACGCCCTCAAGCGCGAAGGTTCGCGCATCGCTATCGCCTCCTTTCTGAAGAACTGGGCCGACCGGGCGATTATCTACCGCGAACAGACCAGGAAACACTGGCTGTATCATTAAGGCCTGGGGCTTCTTCCCATTTGCCCCGGAGCATCGTCGCGGATTTAACCGGACATGCCCCTCCTCCCCCGCTACCCGCTCAGCCGGACGCTGCCCTGGCTTGTGTTGCTCCTCGGTGTCACCGCCATTGCCCGCGCCGCGCCACCCCTCTTTGATCCGGTCGCCGAGACCGAGGCCCTGCTCAAGACGCTGCCCGCCGAGGCGCGCGCCCGGTCCGACGCCTACTTCGAGGGCGGCTACATCATCCAGGTCTGGAACCTGGTGTTCAGTCTCGCGCTCACGTGGGCGCTGTTGAAGTTCCGGGTCACCGTGAAGCTGCGCGATCTCGCCGAGCGGCGCTTCAAGGGCCGCTACCTGCAGGGCATGCTCGGCATCGCCCTGTTCACGACCGTCCTGACGCTGCTCAGTTTGCCTAATGACTACTATCTCGAGTTTGTTCGCGAGCACCGCTTCGGGATGTCCAACCTCACCACGGGTGGCTGGCTGGGCGAGCAGGCCAAGGGCCTGGTTGTCGCCCTGGTTGTCTACAGCCCCATCGGCTCGTTCCTCTACCTTGGCATCCGCCAATCACCCGGGGGCTGGTGGGTGCGGGCCGCGCTGGCCACGCCCTTCTTCATGCTCTTTTTCATGGTGCTGGCGCCGGTCTTTGTCGCGCCGCTGTTCAACAAGTACGAGCCCCTCACCGACGCCGCCGTGCGCGATCCCATCCTCGCGATGGCGCGGGCCAACGGGGTGCCGGTGGACAAGGTCTACCAGTTCGACGCCTCGAAGCAGACCAAGCGCATCAGCGCCAACGTCAGCGGCGCGTTCAACACCATCCGCGTCTCGCTCAACGACAACCTGCTCCAGCGCTGCTCACCCGCCGAGGTGCAGTCCGTCATGGGCCACGAGCTCGGCCACTACGTGCTCAACCACCTCTACAAGGGGGTGGTGTTTTTCTCCCTGCTGATCGCAACCGGCTTCTGGTTCACGCACTGGTTTTACCTGGCGGTCCAGCGCCGCTGGGGCGCCAACTGGGGCCTGCGCGGGATCGACGACCTCGCCGGGCTGCCGCTGCTGCTGGCCGGCCTCACCGTGTTCATGTTCCTGGCCACGCCCATCCGCAACACCATCACCCGCACCCAGGAGGCGGAGGCTGACATCTTCGGCCTGAATGCCGCGCGCCAGCCCGACGGCTTCGCCACCACGGCGCTCAAGCTCTCCGAATACCGCAAGCTCGCCCCCGGCAAATGGGAGGAAATCATCTTCTACACCCATCCCAGCGGCTCCCAACGGATCCTCATGGCGATGCGCTGGAAGGCGGAGAATGATCCCGAGATCCGGATGCCGGACCGGCCTTGAGCGGCCTTGCGACCGGCCCGGCCAAGCCCGCTGCCGGTGCTCTCCCGCCACCTCCCTGGATGTCAACTAATAGTATACTAAAACGCGGGGGGGGCGGACGCCCATGACCCCCGAGGACTAGTATACTATCAGTTGACAATTTCAGATGTCCGCCGGGCGGCGGCGGCGGCGGCGGCCCGCGGATCCCGGTGGAATACACCGGCGGGAAACCGCGGCCGCTCCCGGCGGGTTATACCAACGTCCCTTGAAGAATAGACGCTTTAGGTAGGGGCCGTTGCCCTCAACGGCCCTGGTCTCACCGAGGGCGGTTGGGGGCAACCGCCCCTACCGGCTCAGGCACCCCAAAGTCCCAAACAAAAGGGACGTTGGTATTACTTCGCCGCGACGGCGCTGTTCTTCGCCACCCAGGCGTTGTAGTCGGCCCGGGGCATGAACTTCAATGACGCGGAATTGATGCAATAGCGCTGGCCGGTCGGCCGCGGACCGTCGTCGAAGACGTGGCCGAGGTGGGCGCCGTCCACGTTGCTGTGCACCTCGACGCGGACCATGCCATAGCTGGCGTCGCGGGTCTCGCCGACGAGCGCCAGCTCGATGGGCTTGGTGAAGCTCGGCCAGCCGGTGCCGGACTCGAACTTGTCGCGGCTGTCGAACAGCGGCGTGTCGCTGCAGACGGAGAAATAGACGCCATCCTCGTGATGGTTCCAGTATTCGTTCTGGAACGGCGGCTCGGTGCCCTGCTTCCGGGCCACCTGGAACTGGCGCGGTGTCAGCAGCTTTTGCCATTCGGCGTCGGTGCGCTGCACCCGGGCCTGGCTCATGTCGAGGACGACATTCGAAGGCAGGCCGCAGGCGGAGACTTCACCGGGGGCGCATTGCAGGGCATCCTTGGCGGGGGCGGTCGGGGTGGATTTCATTTTGGAGTCGGCGGCCCGCAATCCCCCCGCCGCAACGAACACGGCGGCGGTGAACAGGACGAGCGCGGGGGGGAGCCACTTATTCATAGTGAAAGGATGCAGGTGATATACGTTTTGGCAAACGTAGCGGATGCCTACGTAAGAGTGAGAAAAGCGGAATTTATTCCCCGGGAGAACGATCGAGCTGCGAGCGGCCTACTCCGCCCGCACGCGCACCCGGCCGTCGTGGAACTCGTTCACGAGCGGCTGGCCGGCCTGGATCGCGTGGGCGCGCGCCACCGGCCGGCCCTGCTCGTCGCGCACGATGGCGTAGCCGCGCCGGAGCACCGACCGCGGGCTGGCCGACTCCAGGCGCTTCCACAGCGCCAGCAGCCGGTGGGACCCGGCCTCAACCCGCTGCTGCGGCGAGGCGCCGGCGAGCCGCAGGCGCGCGGTGCCGAGCGCCTCGCGCCGCAACTGCACCGCGGAACGGAGCGCGGCGGCGAGCCGGTTGCCCAGGTCGTCGAGGCGCAGAAAATCCTGCTCGATGGCGGCGGCGGGGGAGAGCAGCCGCAACCGGCTGCGGGCATGATCAAGTTGTTCCCGGGCGCGAGCCAGCGCGTCGGTGGTGGTATCGGCCATCGTTGCCGCGGCCCGGGCCAGGCGCTCGGTCGTCGCAAGGTAATGGCTGGAGATGAGCTCGGCGGCGCCGCTCGGCGTCTCGGCGCGCACGTCGGCCGCGAAGTCGCAAAGCGTGTAGTCGATCTCGTGGCCGACGGCGGAGATGACCGGCACCGGGCAGGCCGCGACCGCGCGGACGAGCGGCTCCTCGTTGAAGGCCCAGAGGTCCTCGATGCTGCCGCCGCCGCGGCCGATGACAAGCAGGTCGAAGATCCCCAGCGCCGTGGCGGCCGACAGCTGCGCGGCCAGCTCGGCCGCGGCGCCCTCCCCCTGCACCCGCGCGGGCAGCACGACGAGCCGCCCGGTCCAGCCGCGCCGCGTGAGGATGCGGATGAAGTCCTGCACGGCCGCACCGGTCGGCGACGTGATGAAGCCGATCGTGCGCGGCAGGAGCGGCAGGGGCTTTTTCCGCGCGGCCTCAAAGAGGCCCTCGGCCGCGAGACGCTGTTTCAGCTGCTCCAGCTCCTGCTGGAGCCGGCCCGCGCCGTGTTCGATGAGGGCGCGGACGATGAGCTGATACTGGCCGCGTGCCTCGTAGACGCTCACCTCGCCGTAGGTCAGCACCGCGAGGCCGTCCTTCAACCGGACGCTCTGCTTGGCGGCATCACCACGGAAAAGCACGCAGGCCAGCTGTGCGCCGGCGTCCTTGAGCGAGAAATAGACATGACCGCTGGCCTGCGCGCGGAGATTGGAGACCTCGCCGCGCACCCAGCCCGGGCGAAGGCCGCCCTCCAGCAGTTCCTTGACCTGGCGGGTGAACTCCGTGACAGACCGCACGCGGCCCGCGTCATCCGGCGGGAGTTCTGGGGCGCTTTTTGCCATAATGTTTGCGCAGCAGGTGCGTCGCCACCATCAACGCGAGGATCAACAGGAGCGAGAACAGGGCGATCCGGCCCCGGCCCTGCACCAGCGCCTCACCAAAGAGCAAGAAGGCCACGTTGAGCGGGCCGGCGATTAACGTGGAGAAAAGCAGATATTTCCCAAAGGGCACGCGACCCAGGCCCAGCAGGTAATTTTGCACCGGAAACGGCGCGCCGGGCGTGACGCGGAGCAGGACGATCACGTCGGTAGCGTCCCCCGACTGGACCGCGGGCAATCCATAGCCGAAGCGGGTCATCAGTTGCTCGAGCACCGGACGCAGCAACCGGTTCGCCAGCCAATAGGTCAGCGCCATGTTCGCGATCAGGGCCAGCGTGGAGCACAGCACGACCATGCCCATGCCCAGCTGAGCGCCGAAGAGCGAGCCGGCCGTCAGCGAGAAAGCGGTTTGCGGTGCGCCGATCGCCGGCAGCATCGCCTGGGCGGTGAAGAAGACCACCGGTCCAGCCGTGCGAACCTGGTCGAGCACCGGCTGGATCAGGCCCTTAACATCGTAACCGCGCAGCAGGAACAGGGCTCCGACCACGCCAACCACGGCTCCCACGACCAGTTTGATCAGGAACGCGCGTGGAGAACGGGGAGCGGGATCGGTCATCGCCCGGGACGATGCCCGGCCAACTCGGATATCGTCAAGGGTGGAGGCGTGAGAGTTGGCTGGTCAGCATCCCCTGATCAGGCAAACTGTATGGCTTTGATGCATTTCGAAACCTTTCTCTCCGGTTCCGCCGCCCTGGGCTGGGTGTTGCTGGCCGGAGCCGTCGGATGGAGCTTGTGGTGCAACCAAACAGGAGAAACTTCCGGCCCCGCTCGCTGGCTCTGGTGGCTGCTGCTCGCCGGCGTGCTGCTGGCCTTCCGGTGGCCGCTGATCTGGCTGCCGCATGAGCTGTATCCCGACGAGACCCAGCTGCTCGCCGGGGCCCTGACCCTGCGCCATGATCCCATGTTCTGGCGGTCCGTGGACGGCGGCACGGCCGGGCCGCTGGATTATTACGCACTGCTGCCGGCCTCATTTTTTCCGGGGGTCGCCAGCTACGCCGCCACGCGGTTCACTGCCGCCGCCCTGATCTGGGGCGGACTGGTCGCCATTGGGGGAACCCTCGCCCTGCTCGCCGGCCGCCGGGTCGCGCGACTGGCCGTGCTGCCGCTGCTGACATTCGCGGCGTTCACGACCAGCCCTGAATTCGTCCACTATTCGACCGAGCTGGTGCCCGGGTTTCTCCTGGCGGTCGCGCTTTGGCTGATCGCCCGCCAGGCCATCCAGCCGGCCAATCGCACGCTGTGGTGGACGGCCGTGCTGCTGGGCGCCATCCCCTTCTCCAAGCTGCAGGCCGCGCCGATGGCCGCGCTGCTCGGCCTGTTTCTGGTGGTCCAAGAGCTCATGGCCGGGCGGAAGAAGAACCTGGGGTTGCTGTTGATCGGCGCGTTGTCGCCGGTGCTGGCGGCGACCTTGGTCACGTGGGCCGCCGGCGAGAGCGAAAACATGCTGATCCCGTACTTTCTCCAGAACCTGTTCTATGCCCAGGGCGGACGCCAGCCGCTCAGCCTGGTGCTGCGCCAGCAGTGGGAGCAATCCGTGACCAATGGCTACCTGGCGCTCTGGCTGGCGGGCAGCGCGGTTTTCATTTTCGTGGGGGCAGTCCGCCTGGCCCGGGCCGCCCACCCGCTCCCACGCCTCGGCCTGCTCGTCGCCGGTCTGATGGCGACGAGCCTCTTCTGCATTTTTACCCCGGGCCGGCCTTATCATCACTATCTGAATCTGCTGCTGCTGCCGCTCTGCCTGCTGGCGGGGCTCGTCCTGGCCGGTGGCTGGCCGGCGGCCGATTCCGCCCGGACGAGCCGGGCCCGGCTCTGGGCCGGCCTTTTCCTGCTCTGCACCCTGCTGCCGCAAATCGTGTTGCGCGCCTCCTTCCGGCCGGACCCCTACGCGTATTACAATACCGTGGTGGCAGCCCGCAGCCCCGCCCACCACGAGTTGGTGGCCACGCTGAGAAAATATTCCGACCCTGGCGAAGCGCTGGGCCTCTGGGGCTGGCGCTCCTCCCTTTATGTCGAGGCCGGCCTGCGCCAGGCGACCCGCGAAGCGCACACCGAGTTTCTTTTCGTCACGGGTCCCTGGCAGGAATTTTTCCTGCGCCGCTACATGGCCGACCTCCGGGCCAACCGGCCCCCGGTGTTCGTGGATGCGGTCGGTCCCGGCAATTTCCGTTTTCCGGACCGGAAATGGGCCCACGAGATTTTCCCGCGGCTGCACGAGTGGCTGGACAAGAATTACCTTTTTCTTACCGACCTGGACGGCACCCGCCTCTACGTGCGCCACGACCGGCTCGTCGACCGGTCCCCGCCTCCTGCCTCCCCGTGACAATGTGGCCGGCCGCCGGTCGCGGCCTGAAAAGGCTTTCCTAGCCATCGCCCGCCGCTAGCGTGGCGGCCGCCACCGCATGAAGCTATCGATCGTCATCCCCTGTTACAACGAGCGCAAAACCATCCGCGCCATCGTGGACGCTGTCCGGGCGGCGCCGGTGACCGACAAGGAGATCATCATCGTCGATGACTGCTCCAATGACGGCACCCGCGACATCCTGCGCACCGAGATCGAGCCGCTGGTCACGCGCGTCATCTACCATGACACCAACCAGGGCAAGGGCGCGGCCCTGCGCACGGGCTTCGCCGCGACCACGGGCGACGCCGTCATCGTGCAGGATGCCGATCTGGAATACGACCCGCAGGAATACCCGCGCCTGCTGAAGCCGCTGCTCGACGGCAAGGCCGACGTGGTCTTCGGCTCGCGGTTCATGGGCGCCGAGGCGCACCGCGTGGTCTATTTCTGGCACATGGTGGGCAACCGGGTGCTCACGCTGCTCTCCAACATGTGCACCAACCTCAACCTCACGGACATGGAGACCTGCTACAAGCTGTTCCGCCGCGAGGTGCTGGCGAAGATCACGATTAAGGAAAACCGCTTCGGCTTCGAGCCCGAGATCACGGCCAAGGTGTCGCGGCTGAAGGAGTGCCGCATCTATGAGGTGGGCATCTCCTACTACGGCCGCACCTATGCCGAGGGGAAGAAGATCGGCTGGCGCGACGGCTTCCGGGCGCTCTACGCCATCCTGAAATACAATCTGTTCGTATAAGCCGCGCCCCACCCCCGCCCGGAGCGTGTGGCTCCGACCGCATGCCTGCCCTCACCGCCACCCTGCCCGCTGAAGCCCGAGAGTCCCCGGGACTCTCGCGCCGGACCGCGCTGGCGGCAGGGTTGGTCGCGCTGCTGGTGCCGCTGGTCTTCGCCCTGTACTCGGGCGAGGTCTGGGAGGACTACTACATCACCTTCCGCAGCAGCCGGCATCTGGCCGAGGGGGCCGGCCTGGTTTACCAACCCGGCGAGCGCGTGCACACGTTCACCTCGCCGCTCGGCGTGCTCGTACCCGCGCTGGGCCTGCGGGCCACGGGGAGTGATGCCGGCGCCCTGTGGTTCCTGCGGCTGGCCAGCGCCGCGTGCCTCGCCGCCACCGCCCTGCTGGTGACCGCGCATGCCCGCGAGGCGGGGTGGAAAACCCCGGCCTGGCTGCTGGCCCTCGGGCTCGGGGTCATCGAGGCGAAGATCGTGGCGTTTTCCGCCAATGGCATGGAAACCGGCCTGCTCGTCTTCTTCACCGCGCTGTGCTGGCGCGAGCTGACACGTCCCCGTGGTCCCGGCTGGCGGCCGCTGCTGCTGGCCTACGCCGGACTGATGTGGACACGCCCCGATGCCTTTGTCGTCGCCGGCGCGCTGACGGCGGCCAGCGCGCTCTTCCGGACGGACGCCGGCCCGGCCGCGCCCAGCGGGGCCGGGTGGTGGCGCCCGGTGGTCCAGGCCATGCTGCTGGGCGGATTGCTTTATGCCGGGTGGTTTTTCTGGGCGTGGTGGTATTACGGCTCGCCCGTGCCCCAGACGATTTTGGCCAAAGCCGCCCTCAGTCCCGCCGGATTCTCCCTCGCCCGCATCGCCGCGACGCCGCTGCAAATCCTGACCAGCATCACGGCGCTCGACGGAACCTTTACCCCGATCTACGCCATTGGCGGAGGCTGGCCGCCGGATCTTATGTCCGCCTACGCCCTGCTGGCCCGCGTGGGCGCCTTCCTGTGGCTGCTGCCCTTCCTGCCCCGGTCCACCCGGATCGCATCGCTCGCCTTCCTCGTTGGCGGGGTCTACCTGCGGCAGATCCTGACCTTTCCGTGGTATTACGGACCGTGGACCTTCCTGGGGGCGATGGCCCTGGCCGGCGGCGTCCAACATGGCGTGAACCGGTTGACCCAGCCCCTCCACCGGACCCTCGGCCGCATGGCCGTGCTGCTGGTCTTACTCGGCGGGATCACCCTGCTCGGCGCCCAGGCCTTCACCGCCCGGATGCAACAGGAACTGGTGGAGGAGGCCGGACGGAAGAATATCGGCCAATGGCTCCGGGCGAATGCCGCGGCGAGCGACACGGTGTTCCTCGAGCCCATCGGTTATGTCGGATATTTCAGCCGGCTGCGCATCCTCGATTATCCCGGGCTGACCTCGCGGGAGGTCGCCGGCCTGATCCGCGGAGGCAAACGCAAGTATGCCGAGGTCATCGACGCCCTGCAGCCCACCTGGGTCGTGCTGCGGCCCGGCGAAATGACCCGGGAATTTCCCGACCCGATGGTCCTGCTGCAACACTACTCCGTGGTGCGGACCTGGGACCAACGCGCGGCAATCGATGCCCTGCCCATCCTCCCCGGCCGGCACTGGCTGGAATTTGACGCGGAGTTCATCCTGCTGCACCGCCGGACGTTCGGCCCCGCCACGGTCCCGCTCGTTCAGCCCGCCCGGTGAGCCGGGCTTCCCGCGCCGGCACTTTTGACTTCGCCACGACCCTTTTCACCCCGTTCACTACCGCCGTCCCATGTCCTCCCCCACCGTCACGGTTGTCGTCCCGATATTCAACGAGGCCCTGGTGCTGCCCGAGTTGCTCGCCCGGCTGACGGCGGTGTTCGACGGGAATCCGGGCGTGCGCTGGGGCGCCCTGCTGGTGGATGATGGCAGCCGGGACCAGTCGGTGGAGCTGATCCGCGCCCACGCCGGACGCGATCCGCGCTTCGCCTTCATCGAGTTCAGCCGCAATTTCGGCTTTCAGGCCGCGCTCGCCGCCGGGCTCGCGCATGCCCCGGGCGACGCCGTCATCACCATGGATGCCGACCTGCAGGATCCCCCGGAGTGCATCCCGGAACTCGTGGCCCGGTGGCGGGAGGGCGCCGAGGTCGTGCTGGCCGTGCGGCAGTCGCGGGTCGAGACCGGCGCACGCCGCCTCGGCATGGATCTCTTCCACAGTTTTTTCAGCCGCATCTCGGATCATCCGATGGAATCGAACACCGGCACGTTCGGCCTGATGGACCGCGCGGCCGTCGACGCGCTCAACGCCATGCCCGAGCGCAACCGCTTTTTTCCCGGCCTGCGCGCGTGGGTGGGTTTTCGCACGGCGGAAATCACCTATGACCGGCAGGAGCGCGCCGCCGGCCAGCCGCAGCAGACCATGCTGCGGCTGGTGCGCTACGCTTTCGACGGGGTGTTCAGCTTCTCCTACCTGCCCCTGCGCCTGCTCACCTATATCGGCGTCATCGTGAGCGGCTTTGGCTTCGTGCTGGGCGCGTTCTTTGTCGTCCGCCGCCTGCTCGGGATCGAGATCGCCCAGACCGGTTTCACCACGCTGGTCACCCTCGTGCTGTTCCTCGGCGGCGTGCAGCTGATCGGCATCGGTGTGCTCGGCGAATACCTGGCCCGCGTGTATGACGAGGTGAAAAAGCGGCCGGCCTACCTCATCAAACGCAAGACCGGCCTTGGTTAGACGGCTCCGCATCCCCGGCCTGTTCGCCGCCACCGCCCTGCTGGCGGTGACCGCCTACTGGCTGCTGTTCACCGTGTTCATGGCCTACGACGACGAAGGCTATGTGCTGCTCTCGCTGGCCAACTACTCCGCCCACGGCGGGCTCTACGCGCAGGTTTACAGCCAATACGGTCCGTTCTTCTACGTGCTGCACGACGTCCTGCACCGGGTTTTTGGTTATGCATTCACCAACACCACCGGCCGGCTCTTCACCCTGGGCTGCTGGCTGCTGGCGACGGGCGGCGCGGGACACCTGGTGTGGCGGCAGACGCGGGACGCCGCGCTGACGGCCTGCACGCTCGCCCTGACCTTCTTCCACCTCTGGCTGCTGGTGAGCGAGCCCATGCATCCCGGCGGATTGATCGTCGTCCTGCTCGCGCTGGCGGCGTGGCTCGGCGCGTGGCAGATCGAAACAGGCCGCACGACCGGCCTGGCGGTGACCGCCGGACTGACGGGCGCGGCGTTGCTGCTCACCAAGGTGAATGTCGGGGTGTTTTTCCTCGCGGCCGCCGGCGGGTGGTTCGTGGCGAATCTCCGCTCGGCCGCCGCCCGCCGGCTGGGCCTGCTCGCGGGGGTGATGCTGGTGCTGCTGCCGCTCGCGCTGATGCGCGCCCAACTCGGCGACGGGTGGGGCCGGCTGTTCGCCGGGCTCTCGATCGTGGCCAGCCTCGGCCTGCTGGGCGCAGCCTGGCGCGAGCGCTCGCCCGTCACCTCCTGGCGTGATGCGTGGCGGGGTGCCGGCGCACTCGCGGGGCTCGGGGCCATCGTCGCGCTGGCCGTGTGGTGGCGCGGCACGCCGCTGCCGGCCTTGCTGGAAGGAATCCTGCTCGGTCCCTTGCGGCATCCGGGCGTCTACCACTTTGCCCCGGTGTGGCTGCCCGGGGCGGCGTTCGGCGGCGGCGCATCGCTGCTCCTGGCCCTGCTGCTGTTCTGGCGCGGAAATGACCCCCGGTTGCACTGGCTCCTGCTCGGCCTCCGCCTGGGCCTGGTCTTGGTCTACGGCCTCGCCTGCCTCGAGTGGCTCCCGTTTTCCGCGCACAAGTTCACCATGACCTTCGCCGTGCCGCTGGCCTGGATTTTCGTCGTGCGCCTGACCCCGGCCGGCGCCACGTCCCCCGCCCCCGGGGTTGCCCCCTGGCTCGGGTTGCTCCTGGTGCTGCAATACCTGCACGCCTTTCCCGTCGCCGGCAGCCAGATCGCATGGGGCACGTTTCTCGTCGTGCCGCTGTTCGCGCTCGGTCTGCACGACACGCAGCGCTGGTTCGCCCGGCGGGGGCGATCCTTTGTGCCGGCGGCCGTCGGCCTGGTCGCCCTCGCCGCGGGCCTCGGCGTCGCCGGGCGGCTGGTCACCCTCGGCTGGCACCGCTATGCCGAGAGCCGTCCGCTGCACCTGCCCGGGGCGGAGAACCTGCGCCTGCCCGAGAATTTCGCCAGCACGCTCCGGATCCTGTCCACCAACGCCACGGCGCACGGCGACCTCCTGTTCACCCTGCCCGGCCTGAACAGCTTCCACGGCTGGACCGGGCTGCCCGCGCCCACGCTGGCGAACACCACCCACTGGTTCTCGCTGCTGAACGCCGCCCAGCAGGCCGAGATCGCCGCCGCCCTCGGCCGCAGCGCCCACCCCGTGGTGATCGTGCAACGCGGCCTGCTGGGTTTCCTCGGGGAGAACCGATTCTCCATCGACAGCCCGCTCCACACCTACCTGCAGCGGGAATTCGCCCGAAGTTTCAGCCTGGGGGAATACGAGTTCTGGATCCGCCGCGGACGGGTGATCGCACCGCTCGGGGTGGCGGAGCAACTGCAACTCGCCACGCCGCAGCCCGGCGAGCCGCCCGCCAAGCTGGAGCTGGTCGTGACCCTCCCGAGGCGCAGCCGCATCGCGCGGCTGGAACTCGCGACACTCGATGCGACTCCGCGGCTCCTCGCGCAGTGGGACCAGGCCGGCGGCCCGCTCCAAGCCACGGGACTCGATCTGGGCGGGGCCGTGCGGACCGGGACGGAAACCGCGTGGGACCGCCCGCTGCCGCCCATCGTGCGCCTGAGTCTGGCCCTGGCGGCACCCCTGCATTTCGACCGGCGCAACGCGGTGGTCTACGTACGCGATGCCACCGGGGCGCTGCTCGCCGAGGCGCGCTTTACGGACTGACCCGTTTCCGCGCGACCAGCAGCAGGCTGACACCAAAGGGAAACCGGAAGCCGCGCACGAGGCCGAGGCGGACAAACAGCCCCTGCAGGAATCCGTTCAGCCAGGCCGGCGGAATCTTGTCCTCCATGCGGCTGTTCGCGCCGGAATTCCGCCACCGTTGCCAGCGGCGCACCAGCCACACCGCCGGAAACACGGCGACATTGGTGTAGTTGAGGTGCACCAGTTCCCAGTCGCCCTCCCCGAACAAGGCGCGCAATTCCGGCAAAGTGTAACGGCGCTGGTGGTGCAGGGCCGTGTCCCAGTAGCCCCAGAGCGTCATCAGGGCCGGCACGGTCGCCACCACGCAGCCGCCCGGCCGCAGCACCCGGTGGATTTCGCGCACCGCCGCCTCATGGTCTGCGATGTGCTCGAGCACATCCAGCACCGTGACGCAATCCACCGCCGCCACGGGCAACGGGATGGCGGTCGCCGATCCCTCGACAATCTCCGCCGCCGCGAAGCGGGTCCGCAGGATGGCGAGCGATTCGGCATGGTCGTCGAGCACCCGCACCTGGCAGACATCTCGCATGCTCTCCGCAAACAAGCCCGTGCCCGCCCCGCAGTCCAGCAGGAGGCCGTCACGCGCAAGCCCGGCGGCCCGCCGGATCCACCCGCGCACCAGCACGCGCTTGCCGGCGTAATACCAGTGCATGCGCTCCACGCGGTCCAGGTTGGAATATTCACTGGCGTTCATGCGTCGCCGCCCATCTGAGTTGACGCCATCGGGCTCAGCAAGGCTAACCCGCCCGCGGTTTTCACGGCAGAAGTTCCACCGCGGGCGCGCCCGGCGCGACTCTGGCCGCATCCGGCCGGGTCAACACCACCAGCACCTGGGCGACCTGGTCCACGGGAATCCGCACGGTCACCTCACGGGTCTCGCCCGCGGCCAGCACGCCCGCCGACCGGTCATCGGCCGACAGCACGGAAAAATTCCATGCGGACGCGGTGGCATTGCGCACGCGCACGCACGCCGCGCCGGACCAGTCCCGCACCAGCAGGTCGTCGGTGACCCCTTGCGGCTGGACCGTGCGGAGCGCGCGGTAGAGCATCGCCGGCGGCTCTTCCCCCGGCGCCAGCGGGCGATAGGCGGCCAGACTGTAGGGGCTGCGTCCATCCTGCCCGAAATACAGCCAAGTCTGCCCCCGCACGCGGCCCTCCAGTCCCATGAAACGGTCCAAGGGGACGATCACCCACCCCGACTGGTCGCGCAGGAATTCCTCCGCCGTGCGGATGGTGCGGGGCACTTCCCGGGCCAGCCGCACGGCCCCGCCCTCCTCGTTCCGGCAGAAGGCGGCCAGCGGCCGGTTGATGGGCAGCGCGACCGTGAGCGGCAGCCCGGTGGGCGACAACCCCGCGACCCAGGTCTGCCAATGGTGATAGATAAAATAACTGGTGGAGCGCTCCGGCTGCATCACGGCCCGCCAGCCCACCTGGAAGGTCTGCATCGTGGCCGGCCAGAACGTGGCCGCGGCCGTGACCGCGGCGAGGCTCCAGGCCGCGCGCCGCAACCATCGCGGGAGTTGCTCCATCCACCAGGCGGCCCCGACCGCCACCCACGGTGCCCCCAGCGCCAGGAAGCGGAAGAGGTAGGGATGCCACTGCACCATGGCATTCAGCACCAGGACAAACAGGCCGATGCCCGCGCCCCAGAGGAGCACCAACCGGTCGTTCTCATCCCGGCGCCGCGCCAGCGCGGTGGCCACCCCCGCGGCAAAAAACAGCGGCAAAAGCAGCCCGCAGGAAGCCACGTCGGCATCGGGATTGTGCAGGGCCGCGATGTTGTTGATCCATTCCTGGCGGTTGAAGTCCTCGAACGCGTAGGGATCCTTGACGGGCAGGCGCTCCGCCCAGTGCTGCTGGATCGCCCGGGCCGTGTCCTGCCACCACCACGGCTCCGCATTGGGATCGAACAGCTGGACGGAGAAGGTGGCGGAATTAAGGAGCAGCTTGCCCCCATGGTCGCGGACGGAAAATTTCGGTCCGTGATGCAGTTCCACCATGTCGACGGGGCCGAGGATACCGCCGTAGCTCTGCCAGTTGCGCCAGAAGGCCGGGCCCGCGAACACCGCCCCCGCGGCCAGTCCCGCGAGCAGCGTGCGCCGCCACGCCGGCCAGGGGAGCCGATGACGCCAAGCCAGCCACACCGTCCACAGCAGCGCGCCGGGGGCGAAATAAAAGAGCGTCCCCTTCGAGCCCAGCGCCAGGCCCGCCCCCAGGCCGCCCCAGGCTGAGCCCTGCCCCCGGCGCAGGGCACTCAGCCAGAGCTGGAAGGCCGCCGCAAAAACGCCCGCCGTGAACAGGTCGGTGTGCACCGAGGTGAATTGCACGGCCACACTGGTCAGGCCGAAAATCAAGCCGGCCGCCCCGAGCGACGCGGCCCGGCTGAGCCCGGTCAAACGGCCCAGCCCCGCTGTCGCCAGCAGCAGCAGCGCGCCGCCAAACGCCTGCGCCAGGCCGGTCAGGCGGTATCCCTCCGCGGACACGCCCATCAACCAGGCCATGACGAGATCCGGCACCACCGGCATGTAATTCAACCGGGCGTCTTCCGTGGCGTAATGTCCGATCTGGCCGTCTTGCAGCCAGAGGCCGACGCGGGACAGCCGGTAGGTCAGGGCATCATAAACCACCGGCCGGGCCAGCGCCGCCAGCACTACCAGCCCCAGCCAGACCAGCAAAATGGTTCCGCCCACGACGGCGGCGGCATCCCGCCGGGAGAAAAATTCCCGCCACGCCAGGCCCACGCGGCCGAGGGTGGCGCGGACGGACGACCCGCGCCCGCGTTGCCACCAGGCCAGCACGGCCAGCGTCGCGGCATGCGTGATGAAAAAACCCATCGGTCCCAGCAAGCCGACCGCCCCCAGGAGGCTTCCCGCCCCGGCGATCAGCGCGATGCACGCCAGGCCCCAAGCCAGCACGGGCTCGATCGGCCCGCGCCATTCCTTCGCCACCGCCGCCACCAGCAACCCGGCGGCGGCGGCCACCACCAGGGCATTCACCAGCAAAAGCGCGGCGGCAGGAAGATCGTTCACGATGGATCGGAGGGTGTTCCCGTCATGTCAGCCCGCGCCCGCGCCCGCGGCAAGGCTATCCTCGGGCGGCGCGGGCGGACTTCACTCTCGACAGGCGGCGCGCCCGACCGAGAATTGAATTTTCGCGCCACCCATGATGCCCACCATCGATCGAATTCCTCGCTGGGTGACAGCCACCGGGGTGGCGGGACTGCTCGTGCTGCACGCGTGGCTGGCGCTCTGGGCGGCATCCGACGAGAGCGTGACGGCGGACGAGATTCTGCATGTCACCGGCGGCTACTGTTACAACCGGTTCGGCGATTACCGCATCCAGCCGGAAAACGGCAACCTCGCCCAACGCTGGGTCGCGCTGCCCGCGTGGCTGATGGGGGCCCCACCGCCGCCGATGGCGGACAACATCTATTGGCGGACGTCGGACGGATCGGTGATCGGCTACCAGTTTTTCTACGAGACGGGTCACGACCACTGGCCGATGCTCATGGCCGCGCGCGCCATGACGGTGGTGTTCTCGCTCGGCACGGGGTTGCTGGTCTTCTCCTGGGCGCGGCGGCTGTTTGGCGCGGCCGGCGGATTGCTTGCCCTCACCTTCTATGCGCTGGATCCCAACATCCTCGCGCACGCCGGCCTGGCGACCTCCGACGCCGCCGCGGTTTTTTTCCTGTTGGCCACGGTGACCGCGTTCTGGCGTCACCTCCGCGAACCCGGTTGGACCACCGGGGCGCTGAGCGCCGGGGTGTTCGGCCTGGCGTGCGTGGCCAAGTTTTCCGCCGTACTGCTGTTGCCGGTCATGCTCCTGCTGCTGGTCTGGCGGATCAACGTCGAGCCTGCGGGTTTGCGCCCACGCTGGGCGAAGCTCGCGCCGCTCACGCTTGCCGCCCACGGCGCGGCCGCGGTCTTCATCATCTGGATGTTTTACGGCTTCCGCTACAGTGGCTTTGCGGCCGGCGTGCCGGCGGCGGATCATTTCACGGTGCCCTGGCCGGATGTGCTGCCCTACATCGGCTGGCATGGCCGGGTGGCGGCTTTTTGCCGCGAGTGGCGGCTGCTGCCGGAGGCGTTTCTCTATGGCTACGCCTGGGTGGTGCAATCCGCCCGGGCGCGCAGCGCCTTCCTGGCCGGGGAATACGGCTACTTCGGCTGGGTGAGTTTCTTCCCCCTCGCCTTCTGGTGGAAGACCACCGTCGCCCTGCTCGTGGCCCTGTTGCTCGGCGCGGTCGCGTGCCTGCGGCGCTGGCGGCGCCCGGCGCACTCGATCGCGGCCGATCTGCGCCTGATCGCGCCCCTTCTGGTCCTGTTCGGTGTTTATTGGGTCTTTTCCCTGACCAGCCACCTGAACATCGGGCACCGGCATATCCTGCCCACCTATCCGCTGCTGTTTGTGCTGGCCGGCGGGCTGGCCGTGTCCGGGCTGCTCCCCGGCCGGCGGCAACTTGCCTTGATCTCCGTGCTGGTGGCCGCCCAGCTGCTGGCCAATCTGCGCGTCGCCCCGCATTATCTCGCCTATTTCAACGTGTTCGCCGGCGGCCCCGCGAACGGCCACCGGCTGCTGGCCGACAGCTCGCTCGACTGGGGCCAGGACCTGCCGGGGCTGGCCCGGTGGCTGCGCGAGAATAATTCCGGGACCGGGGCGGCACCGGTGTTCCTTTCCTACTTTGGCTCGGGCGAGCCGAAATACTACGGGATCAAGGCCACGGCCCTGCCCTACGTGAACGGCTTCAAGCTGCGCCATCATTGGTATGAGCCCGGTCCCGGCCTCTACTGTGTCAGCGCCACGATGCTCACCCAGGTTTACGGCGCCGTCCGCGGCCACTGGACGCCGGAGGCGGAGAAGGAATATCAGGAACTGCGCGCCGACGAGCCGCTGTTCCGCACCTACTGGAGCAATCCCACGACCTGGCGGGAGGTCCATGCCCTGGGTGCGGCGGAGGCCTTTGAACAACGCTGGCGGCGCTATGACGGTCTGCGCTTCGCCCGGCTGTGCCACTACCTGCGGGCGCGCACGCCCGACGCCGTGGTCGGCTATACCTTCTTCATCTACCGCCTGACCACCGGGGAAATAGACGCCACGCTCAACGGACCCTACAGCCAGTGGCTGGCGGCGATCGAAAAACCCGGGCGCAAGGACTAGGGCGGGGCCGGCTCCGCCCGCGCGGCATCGAGGGCAAAAAGCACGAAGGTGTCGTTGGCCATCACGGAATGGATCCGTCCCGTCAGCCGGGGCAGCGCACCGGTGCGGGCGAGGAAATCCACGCTGGACTGGACGCGCGTCAGCAGCAGGTGGGTAAAGCCAAGCGCCCGCAACCGGGTGACGGCATCGCCGCGGAATTTTGGATCGAACAAGAACGCCACCTCCGGGCTCCACAGCGGCACCAACTCCCGGCCGCGGGCGTGAAACACGCGCTGTACGCCCGCCGACTCCGAGAGCACCCGGCCCGTCACCTGCCCGGCCACGGCGGTGATGAAGGGCAGGTCGTTGCGGTCGAAATCGCGCTGCAATTGATAGCCGGCCACCGGCCATTCCTGCGGTGGGATCGTGTAGGGATTGACGGGGATGGTCCAGGCACGCAGCGCGGCATCGGTGCCGAACAACCCCAGCCCGAGCAGCAGCCCGGCCAGATGCCGGCGACCCGGCACCCACCGCGCCAGCGCCGCCCCGCCCCAGGCGCAGCCGATCACCAGCAGCGGACTGAGCACCCGCATGGAATAAAACAATCCGCCCGCCGTGAACGGCACCGAGCTCAGCCAGGCCGCCGTTGTGGCCAGCCCCACGGCCAGCCCCACCGCCCGGCCCGGCTGCTTCCGCCACAAAATGATCCCTGCCGCCAGTCCAAACAGGGCCGGCAACGCACTGAGGCACAGCAGCCGCGCGATCTCGCGCCAACCGGCGAGTTCACGCAGGGCGCGGCCGTGGGTCTCCACATATCCCTGCATCCAGACATGAAAGACCGGATTGACCGGAAAGAACCCCGCGAGGTCATGGGCGTAGAGCGGATTGCCCGTGAACACCCAATTGCGCAGGTGCCAGGCCGCCGGCAACACGGCCGCACCCAAAGCGAAAATGATGGTTTGCCGCCAACCACCCCGGCGCGCCACCCAGCCCACCCCCACCAAGAAAAACAGCGCGCCATACTCCCGCGCACACACCGCCAGGGCCGCGCAGGCCGCTGCCGGGAGGAGCAAGGAGGCGCGGCGACTTTCCTGCCAGTGCCAGAGGTAGAAAACCATCCCGCCTGCACCGAGCGCCGTGAGCCCCGTCTCCTGACCGAGGCCAAAGGCGAACTGCAGCAGCATCGTCGCCCCGCCGAGCGCGCAGGCCAGCCAGCCGGCCCGGTCGCCGCCCCAGGTTTTTCCGAGCCCGTGCAGCAGCGCGAGCAGGGCGCTGAATTGCAGCAGGACGGGAAGCGCCGTCCATATCCTGGCTGTTTCCCCGGCGGCAAGATAGGTCCAGGCATAGACGCTCGAGACCAAGGGCACGATGCCGTCGGGCCAGAAATATTGCGCAAACGCCGTGGCGGAAGCCGCCGGATAATAATCCAGGTGCCCGTGCTCCACGATCAGCGTGGCCAGATAATTCCACCGGAAATCCACATCCGCCCCGGACAAGGGCTGGGCCGTGGCGCGATAAAGGGCGACGATCACCAGCGGCAGCGCGGGCAACGCCAGCCACCATTCCGTCCCGCCCGCACGCGGCGCGGCGATGACCGGGCTCCTTCGCGTCCACCAATGGATTCCCCCCGCCAGGGTCACGCCCCCCAGCCACCCCCCGAGCGTCACCGCGGTGATCGGCACGCCGATGATCGCAAAGACCATGACCCCGGCCAATGCCGCCAGCGCCGAGAGTACTCCGGCGGCGAACCAAGGCAGCGGCCAGCGACCCGCCAGGGCCCAGCCGGCACCGGGCAGCAGCAGCCCCGTCGCCACGAGCAGCATCCGGCCCAGGAGCTCGAGCCACGGCATCATTGGCGGTGGGCCGGCGATTGTCGCCGCCAGAGGGCGTAATAGGCATCGAAGAGCAGGTAATCTCGTCCGGGCAGCCACGAGATTTCCTCCACCTGCTTGCGCGCATCGTGGATCGACCAAAGCTGGTAGTCGCGCTCCAACGCGTCCCGCTGCGACGACGGGAGGGCATGGTATTCGCTCGCCCGGAGAACCACCCAGTCGGGCTGCAGGGCCGGGATCAGCTCACCCATGGACTTCGTGCCCGCCTGGCGTAGCGCCACGACTTCGGGGGCGCACAACCCCGGGGTATCACGCATCGCGAGCCCGGAATAAAATCCGATGTAACCCAGCGGTTCCAGAAACACGGTTTCCTTTTCACTGCGCGCGGCCCGGCGCAGTTCCAAGCCAACCTCCCGGCGGACGCCCCATTCGATCACCTGCTGCTGCGCCCGCAGCTGGACGGTAACGGCGACAAACAGCCCAGCCTGCACCAACACGAGCCCGGTGGCCGTCGCGCCCAACCCAAGCCGTCCGAGACGCGGCAACTGCGGCCATTGCCACGCCGCCATCATCACGCCGCCCACCGCCACATAGGCCAGCAACTGCCAGGCGGGAAAATACCACGGCGCCCCCGGGGTGAGCGTCAGATAGAACCCGCCGAGCACAAACGCGGCGCCCGCCACCCGGGCCGGCCGCGCACAACGGGGCCAGAAGGCCGCCGTCGCCGCGGCCAAGGCGAGGAGCTTGCCCTGCCACCAAAGTTGCCCCGGCCAGCCGCCGAAGAAAAAATACGGCGGCATGAAGGCATCGTGCGCGACGCCATGTCCGAAGACAAAATCCCAGGGATAAAGCAGCAATTTGCCCAAGATGGCCACGTTCAACAACTGCTGCCCCTTGGCCAGAATCGTGTTGGGCACGGGCGAACCATAATACCCCCACGCAAAAATCAACCAAGGCGCATAGAGGACGAACCCCAGCCCGATCAGCCGCAGCCAATCCCGCCAGCCCAGGCGGGATTCGCCGGGTATGAGGGTGACGGCCACCAAGAGCGCACCGGCAAACACAAACCCATCGGGTCGCGTCCACATCAACCCGGCGAGAGCCAGACCGGAGAGCCAGACCCTGCGGTCGAGCAACGCGCGCCACGCCAGCATCACGAAGAAGACCAGGAAGGCGGTCTCCATCCCGTTCGTGGAATAGGCCGCGAGCTTGGCATCCAGCAGCCACAATGCGGCCGTGACGCCCACGGCCAGGGCCCCCTGCAGCCGGCCCGCCGCCAGCGCCCAGGCCCCGCCCAACGTGAGACAGGCCGCCACCCGGAACACGCCCATCACAACCTCCGGATCATCCGTGCGCAGCACCCAGCTGATCCCCGCCGGCAGCAGCACCCCAAGCGGTGAGGTGAACACATGCACCGTGCGTCCCACCTCGTAAACGAGGCCATGGCCGTGCACCAGATTGAGGCTGCTCCGGAAGGTGATGAAAAAATCCTCCCAGATGTTGCCGGTCACGAACGCGAACCCCGCCGGCAGCAGCACCGCCAAGCCCAGCAGCAGCCGGGCGCGGAAGGACGAGTCGCGGAAGAGTGCGGCCCGACTCATGGGCGATCTTGCGGTGCGGTTTCCTTCCGCCATTCCGTCCAGGTGGTCAACGCCGCCTCCAGCAGCCAGCCGGCCAGCAGCAGCATCAGCAACCAGTGCAGCGGCTGGGTCCAAAGCCGCCAGGTGACTTGCAAGGCGTCAAGTTGGACCACGTTCATCGGGGGCAGCAAGGCATTGACCACAAAGCAGAGCGCTCCATCGCCCCAGACACAGACAAACAACAGCCCCAAGCCCACCCTTATGGTCCATCGCACGCGGGTGGATTCCGCCGGACCGGCCGCCTGACGCCACAGCCAAAGAGCCATCCAGAGCACGAAGATCCAGCGATAAGCATAGCTTACTCCGGCCAGGAAGCAGGCCAGCAACACGATGACCCCCATCGCCGCCGGCAACCGGTCGCCGGGCCGGCCTTGTGTGGCCAAGCCGACGGTAAACCGGCCCGCGGTCAACCCGGCCGCCACCAGCACGGCCGTCAGGAGAAAAATCACCTGCGAGGTCGGGTCGCTCCACCCCCATTCGCGTCCCAGCAGGGGTGCCCCAATTTCGTGCAGGGATGATTCAACCTTGAACTGGCCGCGACTTAACTGGGACCAGACGTTTGCCAGCGCCGCCGCCGCCGCCGCCAGCGCGAGGCAAAGCCAGCGGGGCATGAGCCGCACGGGCCGGACCCAAAGAAAAGCCAGGGCCGCCACCACCGGATAAAATTTCAACCCCGTCGCCAGCACGAGCGCTCCCAAGGCCAGGACCTGCCGCCACCATTTCGTGCTGGCGGCCGCCACGGCACACCAAGCCAGCAGCACAAAGATCACCAGATCGTTGTTGGCCCGGTTGATCGCCAGCATGACCGGCGGTGAAAGCAGCAGTATCGCCAGCCAGGCCGACTCCCGGAGGTTGCGCGACTTCACCGTCTGCCAGGCCGTCAGGGCAAAGGCCCCCACCCAGGTCGTGCCGACGATGAAGTTGGCGTCACGCGTCCAACCCAGCCAGCGCAGTGCATACCACCAGTCGGAATAAACGTGATTGCGCATCAGGGGATCCAGCGGGTTCGGCTCATGGGGTGACAAGCCGGCGCGTGCCGCATCCAGCGCCGCCAGCACGGCATAAGAATCGAGATACCATTGGCCCAGGCCATTGATGCCGATGATCCGGAACAGGTGGGGCCACAGCGCAAAGGTCAGCCAGCCGCTCAGCGTGATGCCCACCAACAGCGCCACCGGATGGTCGCGCAAGCTGGAAGCACGGACTGGTCCGGGAGGATTCATGCGGCAGTCAGGCCAATCCAGGAACGGCGACAGCACGAGGCAAAAGGCCGAAATCCGGGCGTTCCCGGCGAAGGACTGCCGCGCGCGATGTCCGTCCGTCTCATGCGCGGGTCGTGGCTGGGGCCCGGCGCTGCGGCCCTTGTCTCAGAAAATGTTTTAAATCCGCGCCAAATCCCAGAGTGACCGGGATGATGAAACCCCAGGCCAGCACCCCGCTGATCGTGGCCGCCGTGCGCCGGATCAACACCTGGGTGGCGGCATCCGTCAATTGCGGCCAGGCGGAGAGCAGGGCGCAGGTCAAGCCTTCGAGCCAGACCAAGGCCACCAGACATCCCAGGCTGAAGCGGGCGGCGCGACCCGGCGGCCCCGCTGCCGCTGCGGCCGCCAGCAAACCGGGCAGCAGCCAGACCACGAAGATTATTTTATAGAGATACCCGACGCTGAGAAAAAAGACCCCCGCCAGCACCGCCGCGCCCATGAACCCATAAAGCCGATCGCGTTCCGGCAACTTTGCCGATGACGGCCCGGCGGGGCTCCGGAGAAAGCCCCACGCCACCAGGCCCAGGCCGGCCAGTCGGCCCAGGTTGACCCACCATCCCGGATCCCACCCAAGGTGAATCGCCGGGGTGGCGGCTCCAAACGTGAACATTCCCCGGCCCAGCCAACCGGCGGCCAGGTAATGCGAGATGTCGTCCGCCAGCGACCAAACAAGGAACGACCCCAGCCCGGCGATGATCAGCCAACGCCGCCAGTGCTCCCGGCGCGTGGCGGCCGGGTGCAGGAGCACCGCGCCGGCGAGGAGGGGGAAAAACTTCAACCCGGTGCACAGCGCCACAAGACCCGGCGAAAGCAGCCTGACCCACTGCTTCCGGTGCAGCAGCCAGGGCACCACCGGCGTCAGCAGGGCAAAAACCAGCAGGTCGGGATTGGCGCGGTTGACGATGAGCCAGAAAGGCGGGGAAGCGCACACAAACAGGGTCCACCACCAATCACGGCGCGAGGGCAGCGGCAGCACGGCGAACACCGCCAGCCAGAACAGCGCGACAATGATTCCGCCCAGCCAGTACGAATCGCCGCGATCCAGCCCCATCCAGCCCAAGGCGAACCACCAGTCGGGATAAATGTGCCGCTCCTGCGCAACATCATAGATATTGGCCACGAACGGATCGTGCCCCGCCCGGGCCGAGTCACTGGCCGCCAGCATGGAGTGCGTGTCACGAAACCACAACACCGACACGCCGACGCCGAAACTCCGCATGATGCCCGGAAAGACCCCCAGCAGGCCATACCCGGCGAGCAGGACCGCGAACATCGCCAGTTTGAACCGCCGTCCGTTCATGCGTCGGGCAGATTCATGGCACGACGACCGTGGCCGGTTTGGCTGCCGCCGGAGGCCGGGTGACCGCGACCAGCCGGCTGATGCGGGTGATCTTGGTGCCGAAGCGGCGCTCGGCCAGACGCACCAGCTCAAAGCCCGGCGGGAGCTTGTCCTCCGGCATCATGGCGTGGTCGCCGTCGGCGGTGGTGGGCCGGAAGGATTGCATCACCAGAATTTCCTGAAACATGGACTCCTGCAGGTTGAATTGCATGCGGTCGGCGACCATCCGGGCCCGGCCCACCAGAATGGACGGTGTCTTCAGCAGCAACCAGGGGAGTGTGGACTTGTTGGTGACGATCAGTCGCGGGCCTGGCGGGCGCGCCGCCACAAAGCGTTTCTCCCACTCAATCTCGTCGATGCCGGTGTGGGAATAGAGCGGCTGGGCATACCGGGTCGCCGCCGTCACGCTCGCGAGCACGGCCAGCCCCGTCAACAGGACCGGCACCGCCGGCCACCGGGGGCGCAGGGCGGCACCCATGGCCACCACCGCGAAAACCAGCACGAGGTGCAACGGCAGGGCGAAGCGGGAGGCCATCGGGTCGTTGAAGCTCGACCAGTAATAGAACATGATGAGCACCGTGTTGGCGATGGCGCCGAGCCCGAGCAAAGCCAGGGCGAGCCGGTCACCTGGAATGTCCTTCAGCGCCGGACGACGGCGCAGCAGGTGCCAGCCCAGCCAGCCGAGCGCCAGCAGGCCCAGCCAGGTCAGGGTGAGAGAATTGGCGTAGGTATGGGAACGGTTGAAGAGGAAATCCGTGGCGCTCTCCAGGTTCTTCGCCAGATAGCTGGTGCTGAAGCGGGAGTCCTGGTCTTCCTTCAGCTCCCACATCCACTTGGTATTGTTGAGCACCTTGTTTTGCAGGCCGCAGGGCACCAGCAACAGGGGCGCCAGTATCGCCAGCCAGGAAAGCACCACCCCGCCGCGCTGCCACCAGCCGATCAAAATGATGACCGCCACCGGCAGGACATAGATCGCCGATTCGTAGCGGGATTGCGCCAGCAGCACCGCCCCCAACACGAGCGCAGAGAGGCGGGTGGCGTCGGGGCGGCGCAGGTAGGCGCCGCCCAGCGCGACGACGGCAAGGATCATGCAAAAATTCAGCAGTTCCATCCCCGAGCCCGTGGCGTTCTGCCCCAGCAAGGGGAGTGAGCCCAGCAGCAGCACGACGAGCAAGGCACCCCAACGGCCGGCCAGGCGCCGGCCCAGGTAATAGGCCAGACCGAGGGTCACCGGATAGAGCGCGGCGTTCAGCCAGTAGGCGTTGGCCGGACGGTATCCTGTGAAGTCATGCACCAGCGAGATCAGGAACGGGTAGAAATTGGGCCGCTTGTCGAGGTAGTTGTCGAGCGACAGGAAGGTCCCGAGGATATCGTAGCCGCGTACCATCGTCGCCGTGTCGCGGAAGAAGTGCATGTTGAACGCCGTCGACTGCAGGACGAATTCATCGAAGAGCACCTTGCTGCGGAACGGCTCGGCCATCACCGCCATGAGGCTGAACAGGATGATCACCGCCCCCGCGCCGAGCCGCTCGCTCCGCTCCAGCCGCCCGCCCGGAACGCGCTCTCGCCAGAGCCGCCACAAGCTTGCGCCCCACAGCGCAAACGTGAGCAACACCACGTGGTAGCCGAACTTCTTGACCACCATCCCGGCGGCCTCCACCCCCAGTCCGATGAAGCCGAAATACACCGCCGCCACCGCCGCGAGGCCGAACAGGGCGAGGCGCAGTTCCGTGCGTTGCAAAATGGCCGGGGGAGTCACGAAAATTCCGGAGGGCGCCGCCGCCGTCAGGGCAGCCGCTTGATGAATTGCTGGAGAAACAGCGCGCGGGCCTTTTCCTGCTGGGCGGGCGTGAGGCTTTCCCAGGGCATGATCTCCGGCGCGGGGCGGGCGGTGGGGCCCTCCCGCACCGTGAGCACGCGGCTGATCCGGCTGACGGTCAGCGGGGTGAAACGGCGCTCCCACACCGTTGCCAGTTGATAATCGGCGCCGAGATCGTCTTCGGCCGGCAGGGCGAGGCGCCCCGAGTCCGCCTCCACCAGGAAGCGCTGGAACACATAGATGGCCGTGAAGGTGCGGTTGCGCAGGTTGAAGATGATGTTGCCCTTCTGGTCGAGGGCCTGCTTCACGGGCGTGCTCGAGACCTCGTGGGTGATCCACATGATGGAATTGTTGTCGATGAAGAGATAGTCGCGCTCCGGATGGGCCGCGATGAACTCGCGCCGCCACTCCATCTCGCGGCCCACATAATAATCGAGCGAGTAGTCATGCCGCGCCATGGCCGGCAGCGAATGGGAGAACAGGCCCGCCACCGTCAGCGCCATCAAAATGCCCCAGATGCGGCCCCGCCAGCTGAACTCGGTGGCGACGGTGACGACCGCCAGGACCAGGGTGAGATTGAGCGGCAGGCTCAAGCGGCGGATGACCGGGTCGTCGAACCGGCCCCAGAAATAACAAAGGAGCAGAAACGTGTGGGCGGCCAGGCCGAGTGAAAATATCGCCAGCCCGGCCCGGGCCGGGGAGGCGTGACGCAAGCCGCGGAGGGTCTTGACCGCCCACAAGGCAAAGAAAGGCAGGGCGAGAAAACCCAGGATCGACAGCACCAGCGAATTCGAGTGCTCGCCGGTGGTGCTGAAGAAGAAATTAAGATCGTGGACGATGTTGTCCGGGATGAAGGACAGGGAGAAAGGCTTGTCGTAACCGGGCTGGCTGGCCATCTCCCAGGCGGAGTTGCGCACGCTGAACACCTTGTTGTGCAGCGCATACGGCAGGAGCAGCAGCGGCATCGCTGCGACCAGCCACGTGAGTGTGGGGCGCCGCTCACTCCACCAGACCCATAACACCGTCAGGCCGACGGGCAGGAGGTAGAGCACGGATTCATAGCGGGTCTGGGCGAGGAGAATTCCCGCCAGCCCAAAGGCCTCGAGCGAATCGCCGTCCCGTTTCCCCAGATAACGCATGCCCAGCAGGAGGGTCGCGAGAAGCATGACGAGGTTGAGCAGTTCGAAGCCGCCGCCGGTGGCGTTCTGGGCGAGCAGCGGCAGGCTGGTGAGCAAGAGCACCGCAAGGGCCCCGGCGCCCCGGCCGCCGATGCGGCAACCGGTCACGTAGGACAAGGTCAGCAGGACAAAGGTGAGCGCGGTGTTGAAGACGAAGACATTCTCCGGCCGGTAGCCCGTCAGGTCATGCAGCACCGAGACGAGAAACGGCTGGAACAAGGGCCGTTTGTCCAGTTGGCCGGCCAGCAGCTGGAATGCGCCCTGGATATCGTTGCCGCGCATCGGCACGACGGCGGTCTTGTCGATATGCATGCTCATCGAGGTGCCGAGCAGCATGACCTCATCCATCAGGATCTTGAAGCCGTAGGTCTCATGGATGAGCAGGATCAGGCCGCAGCCGATAATCAGGGCGACCGGCCAGCGGGGCGTGTTCCGCCAGTCGATACCCTCTGCCAGCGCGGCCCGGCCGACCTTGATCAAGGACCACCCGAAAAGAACCGTCAGGAGCAACATGGCCCAGTAGCCGCCCGAAATGACGGCCGTCAGGGACATCTCGGGGGTGAGCGTGAAAAAACCCAAAACCACGGCCAGGGCCGCGTTCAAGAGGAGCAAAACAAGTCTACGATCCATAATTTTGACTGCCGGCCGGCTTGGGTTGATCTGGCGAAGGGAAGATGAACAGCCCCGGGAAAAAACAAAAGCACCGTTTCCAATTTTCCCGCCACCCGATCATCGCAGGGTCGATTGCCGCCGCCGTGATTCCGGCCAACCAAACCCTGGGGCCTCTCCGAAATACACAGAAAAAGGCCGCCCTCCTTGCGGAGGACGGCCCGTTTCAAAACAAATCCTAACTCAGGTTAGGGCGAGTAGGTCACCGTGCGCACACCGGCGATGCCGGCGATGGTGATGGTGATGCCCTGCGTGAGGTTCGTCGGGTAGGTCTCCGAGGCGACCGTGTTGACGACCTTCACATAGTTGGTCGCGCCGACGAGGTCGAGCGAGGCAACCGTGGAGACACCGTTTTCCAGATAGAACTGGTCAGCGGCCGCCGACAGCTGGCGGGCGTTGTTCAGCACCGCTTTGTCCTGCGAGGACTGGCGGACCTTCTGGAAGGCGGGAATGGCCATCGCGGCCAGGAGGCCGATGATGACCACGACGATCATGATTTCTACGAGCGTAAAGCCCTTGGTGGAACGTATATTCATATTATGTATTTGGGTTTAGTTTTATTGTTTTAAGCTCTTGCGAGCTGCTTACATTAGGCGGCTGCCCCCGGTCGATACAAGGCGAGAATCGCTTACTATCGTTACATTAAAGTAAAAGGCTGGGCCGTTTTTACACAGACCCAGCCTTGGGAGAGAGCCGATTGGGGATTACGGCGAGTAGGTCACCGTGCGGATACCAGCGATACCGTCGATGGTGATGGTAATACCCTGCGTGAGGTTCGTCGGATAGGTCTCCGAGGCGACCGTGTTGACGACCTTCACATAGTTGGTCGCGCCGATGAGGTCGGTGGAGGCAACCGTGGAGACACCGTTTTCCAGATAGAACTGGTCAGCGGCCGCCGACAGCTGGCGGGCGTTGTTCAGCACCGCTTTGTCCTGTGAGGACTGGCGGACCTTCTGGAAGGCGGGAATGGCCATCGCGGCCAGGAGGCCGATGATGACCACGACGATCATGATTTCTACGAGCGTGAAGCCCTTGGTGGAACGAGTATTCATTATGGTGGTATTATTATTGTTATGTGTGTCCCCAAAAAAAATGAGGACGTTTATCTATTGTTCAAAAGCTGAAAACGCCCATGAACAAGCAGGTTTATAAGTCCAAGAGCTTAAAAAAACCAACGGGAAAGTGGTCAAATAGGGGTAAAATGCGATCTCCCGATGTCGGGATCAACCCCACTCAGTCCAACCATGCCGGAACACCACCGCGCGCTAGTCATTTTATTTCAACAACTTGGCGACTGGCAGCTCCGCGGCATCACGCCAAAGCAGCTCCATCCGATACTTGTCCCGGTTCTCGGGGGTAAACAGATGAATCATGATTTCAAAGGCATCAACCACGGTCCAGCCGCTGCCCTTGCTGGTATCGACTCCGAGGATCCTGGCTTTTTCTGCATCCAGCACGCGTTCCAGCTCGATCCGCAGGGCCCGCAGGTGAGGCTCCGAGCTGCCGGTCGCCAGCACGAGATAATCGGTAATGCTTGAAAGCTGGCTGACATCCAGCACCCGCAGATCTTCCGCCTTCTTCGCGTCCAGGGCGGCCGCGATCAGTTTAAGCAGCCGGACCGACGGCTTCGCCTTGCTGGCCGGCTTGCGTGGTGCGGTCCTGGTGGATTTCTTGGGCGCCTTGGCTTTCATGGATGTCAGCGATACAGCTTCTTGCCCTCGATATACGCGATAACTTTCTGCGGGCAAAAATAGTGCAGCGACCGGCCGGCCTGCACCCGCGTCCTGAGCTCGCTGGAGCTGATCTCGATCAGGTGGCCGTCGCAACGATGCAGGCGTAGTCCTTCGATTTCCAGGTGCGGCTTGGTCGGATGCTTCGGCCGCTCCAGAAAGATGAACTCGATCAGCTTCACCAGCTCGCCGATCTCCTTCCATTTGTGCAACAGCGGCAGCTGATCGCCCCCGATGATCCAGAACAGCTCGTCGTGCGGAAACTGGGTGCGAAAATACCGGACGGAATCCACCGTGTAGCTGATGCCGCCCTTGCGGAGCTCGTAGTCGGAGATTTCCAGCCGGTGGTCCCATTCGGTGGCCGCTTGCAACATCTCCAGCCGGTCCGCCACGGAGGACTGGATGTCCTTGGGTTTCAACGGCGCCTGGGCCGCGGGCACCAGCAGCAGCCGGTCCAGGTGAAATTGTTCCAACACATCCTGCGCCGCGATGAGGTGGCCGAAATGCACCGGATCAAAACTGCCGCCCAAAAACCCGATCTTCATGCGCAGGGCCGGGGCCCGCCGCGGGCGGCGGGCCGAATTAAACGAAGGGGGAACTCTCTTGCCACGGACCCCACTTCATTAAGCAATCCCCATTCGGCAATCCCAATTCTTGCCCGGGTGGCGGAACGGTCGACGCTGGGGACTTCAAATCCCCTCCGCGCCCTCAAGCTCTAGCAGCAAAAGAACGGGTACAACCACCCGGCCGGGAATTCCTGTCCGCCATTGGGGATTTCGGGATGAGAACCCCCGCCCCAAGATTTGCTGGCCACCGCGCAGGTTTTGGCGACCCTGCAACTGACACCTGCCCAGGTGGCGGAATGGTATACGCATCAGACTTAAAATCTCCTGCGGACAAGCAAGCTCTCGCTGCGAAAGAACGACTTACCGTAGCAGAGAAAAAATTCTTGTCCATTTTCTTGTCCACTTGGTTGGAGCTGCGTTCGAAACGCATCTGGACTCCATGGGACGATTGGATGCCGGAGGTGATCACGGTTCAGCAGACGATTTTCACGGTCGCAGGATCATAGATCAGGGACCACTTCTCCGCCCCATCCCAATACTCGCCGCCACTCGCAACGAAGACTTGCCCAGATGCCGAAATCGCCATGCATCCCGGGCGAGATCTGTTGGGCTCAGAAAGGTCGCTCGTCCAACCAGGGCCGGCCCTTAGCCGCCAGCACGTAACATAACCCCCATCATACCCCGGGTTCTCGGCACGGAACACGGCGGCCAGCGCCGCAGCTTTAAGCATTCGCTGAAGTCGCGGGCTGGGGCGATTGGTTGTAATCATGCGAGTGTTCACCATCGGCCTGGGCACGGGCGAGCGGCGGTCGGAACTGCGAATGAGTATTATCATTTGGGGTTAGAAGTTTGGCTGGTCTCCCAGCCAGTTTTTGCGAGTGTTTGGGGTGAACAAGCCCAGGTGGCGGAACGGTATACGCACTGCACTTAAAATGCATTGCCCGTAAGGGCGTGTGGGTTCGAGTCCCACCCTGGGCACCACCTCGTTGTGGGTGTGTGGCTTAGTTCTGCGTTAGATCAGCTCGGGGCTCGTTACGGAGGTAGCGGGCTAATTCGGAGGGCTTCACCGCCGCCCGGCTTCGCACTTCCTCAAGATTCAACCGACCGTCCGCACGTGCGCGAAAAGCTCCGCTGCGAGAGATGAGTGCCTCGAAATACTCAAGGGGCACCGGCACGTCGTATTGCAGTCCGAAATGTAGGATGGCCGCTTGAAGATTGCTCGCTGCCGTAGCTTTAACGTCGTCGGCGGAAACGCCGGCCGGAGGGGTCTCGGGCGCGGCCGTTGTCGGTTTCTGGTTAGGTTTAGGGGGTGTCATGCTGGCTTACTCTAGCACGCGCTCCGTTTTCGGCGGAGTTGGCCGCATGGGATCGCGCGGCAGCCGCTTTGTCGCTTGGTGTTGAACCACTTCCGAACGCGGATACTTGAATCGCTTCAATGGCCGTCGGGTGTCCCAAATACGGAGTCGATCTCCCAAAAGCTTCTTTTTGCGGGCGATATTCGCCGCATACGCCGGGTCGTGCATTAACCCGCACACCTCCACAAACTCTTTGGCCACCGTGTCGGTGAGCTGAAAGTCCGGGATATATCTCGAGCCCGCGAGTTCGGGCGGCGGTAGTAACCATCGGATGAAAGAACGCTTCTCGTCGATCAGGCGCCGCACCATTTGATCTTCAAAAAGACTTTCAACCGGGATCAGTCCGACGGTTGAAAAGCGAATTGGCACCATCGCGTGAACTTTCCACGTCTCGCCAAAGAGCGACGCGACAAAGATTACCCAGGTAGGATGCGCGTGTAAGCTGTGCAGCGGCGAGGCCGGCTTCTTTCCTTCATGGTCGAGCACCACGCGCGGCACGAGAATCGGACGATCAGGATAATTGCTCAGGTGCATGAGCCTGGCTCCGCGCTCGTTCTCGGGGCCCAAGCTTTCGATGAATCCGAACCCCACGCATGCCGTCATTTCCGCCGGGGCTTTCCGGTCGCGCTCATTGAGGAATGACCAGGGAATGAAAGTTGCGCCCGGCAGGCTTGATAGGACGGCGTAGGCGGCCTCCCCCGCCCCCGCGAGGTCGTTCAGTGCTCCTTTCACCAAGCCGTTAAACACCCGTTCGTCGCGCGCATATTTGTATTCGGGCCGCCAGGAGCACACGCCGGAGCGCTGCAAAACATCGCGCGCCAACCGGTGCAAACTGACGTTGACCCGATTGAAATGACGCCGGCTCAATGCACCGACGGCCGCATTGTGACCGGGCTTGCGCCGGCGCATCGCTACAACGCGATACTCAGGATCTCCGACATCGCGCCACAGGGCAGCAAAATCTCCGCCAGGTTGAGGGCCCCCGATTGGTTGCGCTCCTTCGTCTGGCGCGACCAAGTCGGCGGAATACGAGAAGCAACCGGGCTTGTGCCACCGCGCAGAGCCGGGATAGCGGCGCAGGTAAAGCAGATCACGACCGTTTCCACGCTGGCGACAGCCAACGTAGCGGGCCCTCGGGTCACCGCACGCCTGACAGGTAACCCGCCGGTCGCCATTGCCCGGGAGCCACTCATAATCTCTCTGCTGTGCGAGCAGGTCGATCGTGACCCGTGGCGGATCCGACGAGTCGTCGCCGAACCAGTCAAAAACCGCATCGCGGCACGGGAAATGGAGTAACAAGCTCCGCTTCATGGCATCAGATCCCATTCGGGTTCGGTAGCCGGCGACGGCGCAGGGGGGGGCGGCTGCGGCTCCACGACAGAAGGTTTAACGGCAGTTTCCTTTCGAACTTGCGGCAACGGCTTGGGCGCCGGCCGGACACGACGAACGCCGGCGGGCGTGCGGGGAGCCCGCACCGGTTCCGGAGAACGGTTGGCGAGCTCCTCGTGCAGCGAGCGCAGGACTGTCGGCCAATTCGCCCGAACTGTCTCCTTGCCCAGCTCGGCCTCGAGTGCCGCAGCCGTCGCAACAACGAGCTGGGCCAGCGGCGGATTTGCTGCGACCGCACCCGTGACCCTGAAGCTGGATTGCTCGGCCGCCGCAAATTTCTGGTGAACAAGCAGCCGCGGGAAAATAAGGCGAAGCAACGTGCGCAATGCCTCCGTGTGCTCGACCATGTGAGCGGCTTTGTCGGCGCACACATAATCGAGTTCGATAACCTGGCGCCTTGCTTCACCGCTGAGTTCGCGCTCGACCCTTTTGCGCACCGCCATACCCAGCGACGCGAAGTTGGGACGCACCATGGCGGCATCGTCCAAAACGTCATCGTGTGGTTCCTCGATTCTAAGTGCGGCGGCCACGGGTGCCGGCGCTGCGATGTCAGGCGGGAATGGAATTACCTCACCCGGTGCTTTCTTAGGCTCGACCTGAATGTGGTAGCGTGCGGTGTGATAGGCCCCCACTTCTGCTGCCAACCTGTCGGCTCCAATCGATTGCTCCCAGCTCGTCTGCCAGTGTGCGAGCGGTTGAAGCACTTTCCCAGGTCGGGTCTTGAGATAGCGGTTCTCCCGGAAGCGAACCGCTGCTTTGGTTGAACGACGTCGTCCAATATCAGTTTCCGGCTTCAACCGTGCACTCACAGGCGAAAGCTCCGCACACAGTGCGCGTGGCACCGAAGTCAACCGGCACACCCCATCCACGAGTTCCACCGCATACCCCGCCTTCTTCAGGCTGCGGCTCAGTTGGCGGTTCGTCCGCTGCTGCGCTTCCATCGCGCTCCGGGCAATCCGCCGAAAATGCCCGGCGCAGTGGCGCGTGCGCCCATCCTCCTCGAACGAGGTGAGGTTCGGAATGACGAGGTGCGCGTGCAGATGCGGCTGACCATCGCGACCGGCTTTCTCCGGGATGAAGAAGATCGAACTCTTTCCCGTCGCGAGCGTCGCGCTCTGACCTTCGCGGCGGAGCCGTCGGTCCATTTTCTTTCCTAACCACCCTGCCGACCGACGCATTGCATCCAGGGCTGCCTTCAGAACAACGGCGTCTTTGAACACCAATGCGGCGACCGTCACGGACTTGTCGACGGCAAGCGGGATATCAAAACCGAAGCAGACGTTGCTCACGAGACTGTCGTCTTCCCGCCTGAACCCTTGGTTCACGCGCTTCCGCAGCCTCTTCCCGGTCGAGGGGTGGTAAGAGGCCAACGCGCGGGCGAGTTGTTTTACCGTGACCTTCTGCCCCCGCCGCGGCGGAAAGAGGCTACCAAGCAGCGCTATGTAGACACGCATCTCAGGATCATTCAGTGCGGCGGCGAACGCGGCTTCCAGATAGCGAACGCGCTGTGGTGTCCTGATCGACCCACGATGCCGCCGCTTCAAAGGCTTTTTCGGCTCACTCACCGTGTGTCCTCCTCGGATTCAGGGTGACGGAGGTAAGTTTCCACAGCCGCCCGCAAGATCGAGGTCTTGCTTTGGTCGCGGTCGCGCGCTGCGCTCTCCAGTCTTCGTTTAAGCCGCATGGGAGCCTCGAACGAGATGCGCGCACGAACCGGCCGCTGCCTCCGGTCCTTGGATGCTGGAGCTTTCGCCAGGGGCGTTTTTGGAGCTTTTCGTGCTTTCGCGGTCGGCTTCGCTGGCGATGCGTCAGGCGTTTTCGGCGCGACTGGCACCTCAAAACCAAAAGAGGTCTGGCCAGGGTCCAAGATCAGTTTCGACGGGAGGCGGGGGTTTCGGGGTGTATGGTTCACCCTCCCTATTAGCATAAGGAGAAAGCGGGTTCGCCGATGCCACGCCTTGCTTAAATTGCACGGTTCCCCAAGCGCACGCGCAAGGCCGTATTGTGGAAACGGGCCGCGCTTTCTGCCCTCACCCTGCAGAGATACGTTCAACGGTCAGGGAGGCATAAAGCCTCAGCGCAGTGCGTGATCTCGAACAAAGGCCTTTGAATGCGCTGGCCGATACTCCGCCGCACGTGGAAATAATCCGCGCAACCCTCAGCGACCTGACCGTCGAAACGATCGTCTCGCGTTTCCAAGGGAAGTATTGGTCGCTAAACACGCGATGGGGATCCGCCCCGGCGAACAGCAGTGCAGTAAGCGTGCTTGCCTGGCCTGCCCACCCTCCCCGTCCAGCATAGCCTCCCGCCGCGGCCGCCTGAAGCATGGTGTCGCAATTCCACCCCCGTCGCTCGTTCAGGATGGTGTCTACGTGAAATCCCGCTTCCAGCAGACGGTGCACCGCCTCGGAATCACCACAGAATGCGAGCGCATGAGCCGTCTCGATCAGGTCGGCATAGATAGCTGCGATTGGCGCCCCAAAAAAGAGCGATTTTGCCCGTTCGTGCAGTGCCTCTGCAACTAAGGCGCGCAAATTGTCTGCGTCCCATTCACGAAGCGCAGTTTGAAGGGCTTGATTAAACGAGGCGGAATCCCGCTCGGACGTGGGGGTAGTATTCATGATGTGTTTTTGTGCCACCGGATGGCGCACGCATGAATACTAGCATAACGGGGTCGAAACGCGGGAAAGCCTGTGCATTGCCGTCGGGCAGCCCCGCTCCGTGCTGGTCCTGCCCCGGTGGACCCCACCCCTGCAAATGCGGGGGCCCGGACTCTACGCATAAAGCCCATGGTGCACTTTCCACCCAATTACTGGGAAGGGAGGGAGGAGTGTGAGCGCAGCAACCCGGCAAAACCAGGGAGATCGCACTTCGCGCTAAGGACCACTGGTTCCCATTTTCCACCCGGAAAGTTCCCATCCGAAGGCGGCGCCCTCGCCCGCCCATTTCCCATAAAGGAAACGCGATACCCCTACTCCGCCCCGGCGAGTATAATATAAACTGGGTATGCAGTTGTCTCAAGTGGATTAAAATCGGTGATGCTGGGCGCTGTCCGCACCGCTCTATCCCGCCAATCGGCGTGAGTTCGACGCCATGTTCGAGACCGAGTTAAACTGCTTTGCGCTACTTCGCTGGGATACGTTGGCCGCTCGGTTTCGAGTGCAGCAAATGCGAGGGAAGAGTCGCTTATCTTACGACGGGGGCGTGATGCTATCCGGGTTCGGGCGCGGCGACGTAGTGCCTTTTTTTGCCTGTTTAACCGAGTCTGAACGAGTCATTGGATCCAAAGCTGAATCCGCCTCAATCTGGCGTTTGGATTCACTCACAACCTTCTCCGCGTTCCGTGCAGCCTCTTGACGCATATCTTGGGACACGCGCTTGTCCTTCGATACGGCCTCCCAAAAGTCGCATGCCGCCTTTGCTGCGTCAGACCAGACGACTTTGGTGTCGGCATCTGGAGTCGTCGGACGGAAAGCACGGGAAACGACCTCTCCTTGCTCGTTAGGGCGATAAAGCATGGGCAACATGTCGTAGATCGGAGCAAAGCGGAAGTGCCCCCTCTGTTCCCAGAGCAACGCCGCATTGGCCTCGTGCATATCTTCGTTCCCAATCAGATCGCCAAAGCACCGCGCCCAGCGGATCGCTTGCGCGTCGCTTGCCGGTAGCACGCCACGCCCTTCCAGGAGCGTTGCTGCCTGCCCCCAATCGTCCGCACCACGTCCCGCAACGGCGTAGGTTGCCACGCCAAGACCAACAACCCCAATCCGACCAAGCCCAGGGGTGCGGTCAAAGCGTTCGCTCTCCAAGAAGCAGCGCCCGTGGCCGAAAAACACCTCGTTACTCGCGGCCTTTCCGCCCGCGCGATTGATCGTAGTGGCGGCCAGGTGCTCGCAGACCAACAGGTCAGCCCAGCGTCGTCCCGCGGAGGTGTTTACCGGGGGTGAGAACTTGATGATAAGGCTTCGATGGCTGCCGGCCACACCGCCGTCGACGGTGGCCAGGAATTTGGGTTGCTCGCCGTCGGCAGAGGATCCAATCGCCCCACTTTCGTGGGCGCTGGCGATCATATCTGGGTATCGATCGCGAGCTTGACCTAGAGATTCGGCACGACCGGAGCGCGCGGCAGCCATCTCCTGCATCGCCTGCGCTTTCGCGGTCTCTCCGACAATCACGTTTCCGGGTAAGTCTGTGCCTGCGGTGATGAAATACTCAAGCGAGTCGTCATCAGCCCAGTCCCGCACGTCCTTGGGCGCGCGGGATCGCTCGGAGAAGCGGCGTGCGATGTAGCGCCCGAGGTAGCCGCCCGGACGGACAGCCATGAGGAAAAACGGCAACCTCGGGGAAACACTCTCACTCACGCAAGGCAATGGTTTACCATCACCACCGCCGGCGGGGAGGAACCGAAAGGCGCCATGAAGTGCGCGCAGATTCCCGAGCTCGCGCACTTGCGAATCCTGCCCAACGACAAACACAGGCCACTCGTCACCCAGGTTTCGCACCTGGCGTCGCAAGCCGTAGCGTGTGCTCCTAGCGGCTCCAGACCGATCAATCTTGTCACCCATTCGGCCGAGCAGGCGCGACAGCGTTGATCCGCTAATGTCCATCGCCCGTTCCAGTTCCAGCCCGGTGCGCGGCCCGCCGGCCAACTCCTGTTGTAGGATGGCCAGCTTGTCAGGTTTGTGGGGGGGGTTCATGAAACGATAATCCTCACTTGAGAGGATTCATAATTGTTTTATATGTAAGATATTGCAATATAATGCGTCGTAAAAATGAAACGATACTAGATTCTAATGGTAGTGCGTGGCCGCCAAGACCTCGGAGGAGTGCCGAGGCTAGAGTCCGTATGCCATTTAATAGCACGGACTGTCTCGTGATGCGCCGGGAGGGACAAACGAACCGCCAGGCCTGATGCATCTACCGGCCTGGCTTCAGGCGGAAATTCCGAATAAGCGGTTCTTGCGGTGAATTTCCGGAAGTCGAACTACTTGAGGCAAGTGGATACCCAGTTAATATAATAGGGAAGTAAACGCTCCGTGGGTGAAATCCGAACACCCCGTTTTATCCGCAATGGGGTGTGCGCGGCGGGGCGCGAGGCGGATGGAGCAAAAGCTTCATGCGCTAGCTGAATTCTTGGCGGAGGCGACGGGCGCCTGCTCCGCCAGGGCGAGGACCGCTTGAGTCATCTCGGATTCCTCCACCACGAGGTAAGCTTGGGTCGTCGCACAGTATCGATGGCCCATGACGGCACGAGTCAGGTTGATATCCCGTTTTTGGCGGTAAACCTTGACACAGAACGTCTTACGCAATGAGTGGGAACCATAGAACTCATGGTTCATAAGCCCAGCCTCCGTGCACACCGCATGGATGATCACGTTCGCCCGCCACCGCGAAAGGTGGAAGCCGTGCCGTCGGCTGGGAAAGAGGTGCGCCGCCAGGTCGATCGGGCCGGAGCCGAAGCGGGCGAAGAGATATTTTTGCAGGATCGCCCGGACCGCCGCATTGAGCGGCACCGAGCGTGAGGTGACTGACCTCTTCCCCACCCCGCGCCCACCTTTCATGCGGGAGCGAGTGACGGTGAGGTGCTCCTTGATGGTGCCGTCACTATGGGCCACCGCACCGACAGTGAGCGGGAGGTATTCGGAAACGCGAAAGCCGCAGTGGAGACCAAGCTGGATGAATGCCTGCTCGCGC
>JBKJTZ010000137.1:0-3639 GCA_046590295.1 Lacunisphaera sp. | reverse complement strand
GCGGCGACCAACGGCCGGTCGGAGAACGCCGGACTGCGGGCGTGCCAGTAGCCGTGCCGGGTGACGTCCAGCAATTGCAGGACCCCGATCGGGAAAAGATTCAGCACCACCATGCCGGCCAGCCCGAGGTTCAGGCCCCAGAAGGAGGTGCGAAGGTAGATCTGCATTTTCTCCCAATGCTCTGTGGTCGACACCTGGCGGAGGACGAAAACCAGCAGCGCCACCGCCAGCATGCCGAAGACACCCATGAAGGCCGCGTGCGCATGATTGGCGGTGAGATTCGTGCCGATTTCGTAATAGCTGACGACTGGCAGGTTGATTAGGAAGCCGAAGACGCCGGCGCCGACAAAATTCCACACGCCGACCGCGATCAGATAATAGAAAGTCCACTGGTGCGGCAGTCGGGCCGGTTGGCCGCAGACCTCGCACTGCTGCCGGCTCAGCCGCACAAAATGGGTCGCGTCCAGGGTCAGCAGGATGAGCGGCACCACTTCCATCGCGGAAAAGACCGAGGACAGGGCCATCGAGATCACGGTCTGTCCCGTGAAATACCAGTGATGGCCCGTGCCGATGATCCCGCTGCCCAGAAACAGCAGGGCGTCCAGGTAGATGACGCGCGCCGCGGTTTGGCGCGCCACCAGGCCAAGTTTGAAAAACAGCGTGGCCACCATCACCGTGACGAACAGTTCCAGAAAGGCTTCCACCCACAGGTGGACGATCCAGAACCGCCAGGTGTCGATCACGGTGAACCGGGTCTCGGTGCCGAAGAAAAATGCGGGCAGGTAGAACAGGGGGATCGTCGCCGCCGAGATCAGAAACAGGGTGGAGATTTCCCGCCGCTCCGGGTCACGCCGGGCCGAACCCATGGCCCGGGCAAGCAAGACCACCCAGAACGCCAGCCCCAGGACCAGCAAGACCTGCCAGGCCCGGCCCAGGTCGAGGTATTCCCAGCCTTGATGCCCCAACCAAAACCACCATTGGCCGGCCCACTGCTTCAGGCCAAACAGTTCCCCGATCATGCTGCCGCCGACGACCAGCAACAGGGTGGCCCACAAAATATTGATGCCGCGCACCTGTCCGCGCGGTTCCTGCGACCCCAGGGCATCCGCGAGGAAAAGTCCGCCCGCGACATAGGCGGTCACTATCCAGAATATGGCCGATTGCAGATGCCAGGTGCGCAGCAGGTTGCTCGGCAGCCAGGCGGCCAGATCGAAGCCAAAGAAACTCCCGGGGTCGGCGCGGTAATGGGCGAGGCCGCCGCCCGCCAGCACCTGCGTCAAAAACAACAGCACCACGACGACAAAGAATTTCACCGTGGCCCGCTGGCTCGCGGTGGTCGGGCCCGGCAACAACCGGGGAACAACGTCGGCGTCCCTCCCCTTCCACCCGAGGAGATCGAAGCGGCCGAATGCGAGCAGTACCCCGCCGGTGCCCGCCAGCAGCGTGATGAGGCTCAGCGCGCTCCACAAGACCGCCTCGGCCGACGGTCCGTTGCCGAGGAGCGGTTCATAGGGGAAATTCTGCGTGTAGGAATAGTCCTGACCCGGCATGCGGGCGGCGGAGCCCCACGCGGTCCAGGCAAAGAACGCCACCAGTTGGCGCAATTCCTCCGGATCGGTAACCGATTTGGCGGACAAGCCGCGACTGGCGGTGGAGCCGGCGAAATAGACCCTCCACTGGTCGATCTGGCGGTGATACGACGCGGCTTCACCGGCGGTGAACCGGAGCGTGCCGGTCGCGGCGTCATACCGGTTTTCCCGGAGCGTCGCCGGGTCCCCGGTGTCGAGGGCCAGCTGGTGCAGGTAGGCCGCCGAAAAATCCGGACCGAGGTAGGCCCCGTGGCCCCAGATCGAGCCGTTCTGCATCAACGCGTGTTTCTGGAACACCTGTTGCCCGGCCATGATGTCCGCGCCGGTAAAGACGGTCCGCCCGTCCGGATCAACCACCTGCCCCGGGATCGGGGCCCCCACGCCGCCTGAGTAGGTGTGGACTGAGATCCAAGCCAGCACCCCCAATCCGATCAGGGCAACGATGACGACACTGTAACGCCACCAAGCCGATAATTCCGTGCTAATCGTCGTCATTCTACGGTTCACTTCAGTTTAGACCTTCGCGAGTTGCCGGTCGGTTTCGTGCAGAACCGGAATGGACCGGGCTCTTCCTCGCTCAATCGGCCGCCGCCTCTTGCATGATCTTGACGATCGTGGCTTCGACTTCCTGCGCCACGGCCGCCAGTTGCGGCGTGTGGAACATCTCAAGCATCACGGTCGGTTTCAAAGTGGCCAAAATCGTCTTCCCGCCCTCTGCGTAGATCGAGATGCGGCAGGGCAGCGCCGTGGAGACGCTCATGTTTTCCTCGAGCACCTTTTTCGCCTGTTGTGGCTGGCAAACCTCGAAGATCAGGCACTCGTGGTCGAAGGCCACGCCTTTCTTCGCCATGGTCTCCTGCAGATTGTGCACGTGCATGACGCCAAAATGATTGGCGGTAACGGCCGCCTGCAGGGCGGTCGCCGCCGCGGTCACGGATTTCTTGGTGGGAGTCTTGATCAGCATGGCATTTTTTCCCTCGTCACGGGTCGGCGCGGCGGGACCGGGCGGTGACCTCATTTCTTTTTCCCCGTCTCCAGGGCGAAGCCGACCTTGATGGTCACCTGCCAGTGATGGACCTTGCCCTGGTCGATGTTGCCGCGGGTCTCGATGACCTCAAACCAACCGAGGTGTTTGACGGTCTGGTGGGCGCGGTGGATCGCCCGGGCCACGGCGTCCTCGATCGAGGTCGTTGAGGTGCCGGTGAGTTCGATGGATTTATAGACGGGGTTTTTCATGATTGATTATGCCGGTACGGCTCGCCGCCAGCAGGACGCGGCGGCGTGCTTGCGACCGTTAGGGCGGTTGATGCTACGCCCGGGGCCGGCCCATTGACATGGGGCAAAACCCTACGCTGCTCCCGCCCCGTGGCGCGGTGCGTGGAGGCGGAGGACACTGCAGACGGACCGGGCGATCATGAGCTCCTCGTCGGTGTGCATGACCCACACCTTGACGGCGGCGCGGGCCGGCGAGATCAGTCCCGCGCTCTTTGCGTTGCGCCCCGGGTCTATTGCGACCCCGAGGAATTCCAGCCCGGCACAAATCCGCGACCGGATGGCCGGGCTGTTTTCGCCGATGCCCGCGGCGAAAACGAGCCCATCGAGTCCGCCGAGCGCGGCGGCGTAGGCGCCGATCCATTTTTTCGCCTGATAGCAGAACAGCGCGAGGGCATCCGCGGCCCGCGGGTCGCGTTTCTCGCGGGCCAGCAGATCGCGCACGTCGGAACTGGTGCCGGAAACGCCGAGCAGGCCGGACTCATGGTTCACCATCCGCTCGAATTGCGCCGGCGTCATCTTTTCGCTTCGGGCGAGAAACGACAGCAAGCCCGGGTCCAGATCGCCCGACCGCGTGCTCATGACCAGGCCGGAGGCGGGTGTGAAGCCCATGCTCGTGTCGATGCTCCTGCCCTGGCGCACGGCGGCCAGGCTCGCGCCGTTGCCGAGATGCGCGAGAATCACGCGGCCGCGCGCGGCCTGCGGGTCAGCCCGGCGGAGTTCCTCCAGCAGGTAGGCGTAGGACAGGCCGTGAAAGCCGTACCGCTGCACACCTTGC
>JBKJTZ010000014.1:0-15323 GCA_046590295.1 Lacunisphaera sp. | reverse complement strand
AACGGCCAGCCCACCATCGTCAACCAGGGCACCTTCACCAAGTCCGCCGGCACCGGCGTCACCGACATCCAGGCCGCCCTCAATAATTCCGGCACCGTCAATGTCCAAAGCGGCATCTTGTCGCTGACCGGTGGCCTGACGGAGCAATCCACGGGCCTGCTTGAATTTTCTCTCGGCGGCACCATACGCGGCTCAGCCTACGGTGCCATCGACGTCAGCAGCAGTCTCACCCTGGCGGGCTCGCTAGGCTTTATTTTCACCAGCGGATATGCGGGTACGGCGACCGGCTCGGATACTCTCACGGTCCTCAACCTCGCCTCCGGCACGCTCTCCGGCGCGTTCAACAACGTGGCCAACGGCGGTCGGCTTTCCTCGTTCGATGGCCTCGGCTCTTTCCAGGTTAATTATGGCAGCGGCTCTGCGTTCGGCGTGAACAGCGTCGTGCTGTCCAACTTCGCCGCGGTGCCCGAGCCTTCGACCGTGGCGCTGCTCGGCAGCGGCTTGCTGTTGCTCGCCCTCACCCGACGGCGGGGCGGTGAGTCCGTGGGGCGCTGAGCGCGCGGGACGAGTTTTTCCAGCACGGCGGGCAGGGCCGCGCGGAGCGGCGAGCCGGCGAGGTAGTCGGCCGCCCGCTGCTTTTGTCCGCGGGCACAGAGCGAGGCATAGACATGGAGTTCAAACTGCACCCGCAGCTGGGCCTGCGCCGCGCCGAGACCGAGCGCCCCGAGCAAAAAGAGCAGCGCCTCGGCCGTGGAAAAACGGCCCGGTCCGCTTTGTGCACGCAGCCAGTAACGGCTTTCCCCGGTCATGGGCAGGCTCACCCGCCGGCCCCACGAGCCCACCACCCGCGCCATCTCGGCGGACTGGACCCACGAGCCGTCGAGCAGCAGCACCTGTAGTGCCGCCGGATCCGTCCGGTCCGGCAAGGGTTCGCCATTCGGGTGCAAGATCCAGAGCTCACGGTCCGGCTGGACGATCTCCGCCCGCGCCATCGGCCGATCCGGTCGGTAAATATGCCGGCCGGTCGCCGGCATGACCCGGTGCAGCAGATGTCCCGTGCTGCTGGGCCGGTAGGACTCCATGAAGTGCAAAAGCACGTCGACCCGCAGGGGACAGGCCACCTCGCGCAGCCCGTCGCAGATGCACCAGCGCGGCGCCAACTGGCAGCCGGGACAGCGCGGGGTTTGCTTGAGCACGACACTGCGGGCCATGCTCCGCAGCCCGGAGCAAATCCCGGTCCCGGTCAAATCCCGAAACGTCCTCACCCAGCTCGCTGCCAGGAAACATTTTATGCTGTATCATGAAATTTCAACCGCCAGATCTGGGGATAATCTGAAAGCGGGCCGTTTTTACATGGCGACTGGACAAAAACCCGAGAGGCCTGTGGCAGGGATACCCAGCAGCAAGAAGTGCAAACGGCAGAAAAACCTGCGTGCAATTTGTCAATTTTCCCAACATACAAGTATTTGCATGAGCGAACCCGCTACGCGTCCGACCCCCCCGATGACACCCAAAAGGGCCCTGCGGATTCTTCATGTCGATGATATGCGACAGCTTTGCGATATCGTGCGGCAGTCGCTCAGCCGTGACGGGCATACGGTGGAAAGCTTTGGGGATGGAGCATCGGCGCTGGCCCGGATGAAGGAGGATATTCACGCGTTCGATGTATTCATCAGCGACCACCACATGCCCAAGATGAACGGCCTGGAGGTCGTCCGCGAACTCCGGAAACTCGACTTCCGCGGCCAGATTTTCATCTTCAGCTCCGAGATCGACGACGAAGTGAACGACCTCTATCTGGAAATGAAGGTGGACCACATCCTGCCCAAGCCGATCTTGCTGCCCGAGCTGCGGCAGCTGCTGGCTGAGGTCTGAGCGGGCGGCGGTCTTCTCCGCCAAACGGACGAATCGGGGCGGATTCCTGAGCCAGCCTTGCCATGCCCCGGCGCTCCGTGTGTGCTCGGGGGCAATTTCCCCATGCCTGCCAACACCATCCCTGCCCGGGCCTCCCGTGTGATGCCCCTCCTCGCCGCCCTCTGCCTCGTTGCCCCGCTCGGCGCCACCGAGGCGGTTCCCGCCATGACCACCAATCCGCTGCTCTCGCAGAGCTCCCTGCCCTACCAGCTGCCGCCCTTCGCGGAGATCAAGGACGAGCATTTCGCCCCCGCCTTCGATCAAGGCATGGCGGAGGAGCTGAAGGAAGTGGCGACGATCGCGAACAATCCCGCTGCGCCAACTTTTGAGAATACCATCGTGGCCATGGAGCGCACCGGCGCGACCTTGGACCGCGCGAGCCGCGCCTTCGGCATCCTCACCGGCGCCCTGACCAACCCCGACCTCCAGAAACTTGAGACGATGATGGCGCCCAGGTTTGCCGCGCACCGTGACACCATCCGGCTCAACCCGGCGCTTTTTGCCCGGATCGCCGCGCTCTACGACGCCCGCGCCGCGCTCGCCTTCGATCCCGAGTCCGACCGCCTCCTCGAGCGCTATTACAAGGACTTCGTCCGCGGCGGCGCCAAGCTCACCGAGACCGACAAGCTGAAGCTCAAGGGCCTCAACGCCGAGCTCGCCAAGCTCTCCACCCAGTTCAGCCAGAACGTCCTCAAGGAGATCAACGCCTCCGCCGTCATCGTCGACACCCGCGAGGAGCTCGCCGGCCTGTCCGATGCCGCCATCACCGCCGCGGCCGCCGCCGCCCAGGCCGCCGGGCACGAAGGCAAGTTCGCCATCCGCCTCACCAACACCACGGGCCAGCCGCCGCTCGCCTCGCTCCAGAACCGCGCCGTGCGCGAGCGCGTCATGGCCGCCTCCCTCGCCCGCGGCAGCCACGGCGGCGAGTTCGACAACCGCGCCATCGTCTCGTCGGTCGCCCGGCTCCGCGCCGAGCGCGCCGTGCTCCTCGGCTACGCGACCCACGCCGCCCTCCAGCTCGACGAGCAGACCGCCGGCAGCGTCGAGACGGTGAACCAGCTGCTCGCCCAGCTCGCCCCGCCCGCTGTGGCCAACGCCCGCCGCGAGGCCGCCGACCTGCAGGCCATGATCGATGCGGAAAAGGGCGGCTTCACCCTCGGTGCCGGCGACTGGGACCTCTACACCGAGAAGGTCCGCGCCGCCCGCTACGCCTTCGACGAGAACGATCTCCGCCCCTACTATGAGATCCGTCGCGTGCTGGTGGACGGCGTCTTCTTCGCCGCGACCAAGCTCTACGGCATCACTTTCAAGGAGCGCCCCGACCTGCAGGGCTACAGCCCCGACATGTATGTATTCGAGGTGTTTGATGCGGACGGCTCGCCGCTCGCGCTCTTCCTCGGCGATTTCTACGCCCGCCCCAGCAAGCGCGGCGGCGCCTGGGCCAATGCCTATGTGCCCCAGAACGGCCTCGAGGGTACGCGGCCCGTGATTGGCAACCACCTCAACATCCCGAAGCCCCCGGACGGTCAGCCCACCCTGATGACCCATGATGAGGTGAACACCATGTTCCATGAATTCGGCCACGCGCTGCACGGCATGTTCTCCCACGTGAAGTATCCCCGCTTCGCCGGCACCAGCGTGCCGCGTGACTTCGTCGAGTATCCCTCGCAGGTGAACGAGATGTGGGCCACCTGGCCTGAGATCCTGAAGAACTACGCCAAGCACTACCAGACCGGCGCACCCATCCCGGCGGCGCTACTCGCCAAGGTCGAGGCCGCGAGCAAGTTCAACCAGGGTCACTCCACCACCGAGCTGGTGGCCGCCAATCTCATCGATCAGGCCTGGCACCAGCTGACCGCCGGCCAGGTGCCGGACGCCGCGGGCGTGCTGGCCTTCGAGGCCGCCGCCCTGGCCAAGGGCGGCGCTGCTTTCGCCCCCGTGCCGCCGCGCTACCGCACCACCTACTTCTCCCACATCTTTGCCGGCGGCTACTCGGCCGGCTACTACTCCTACTTCTGGAGCGAGGTGCTCGACGCCGACAGTGTCGAGTGGTTCAAGACCCACGGCGGCCTCACCCGCGCCAACGGCGACCACTTCCGTGACACCCTGCTCTCCCGCGGCGGCAGCCGCGATGCCAAGGAGATGTTCAAGGCCTTCACCGGCCACGAGCCGGACATCAAGCCGTTCCTCGTGCGCCGCGGCCTCGACGGCGCGAAGTAAGACCCCGTCGTGGTCAGCCCCGCGGTCCGCCGCGGGGCTTTTTTCTGCCGGACCGGCATTTGACTGTCCGGTCAACCCAGGCGACGCTACCCGCATGCCCGACGCCGACCCCCATCCGCCCGCCAGCCCCGAGGCCCGGCACGCGCAGGAATTCACCGCGCGCTTCCACCAGCTGCCAGCGGCCGCCCATCCCTGGACCTCGGCCACGCACCTCCTCATCGGGCTGAACGTCGCGATGTTCGTGTTCATGGCGGCGTTTTTTGAGGCCGGCTGGTTCGCACCCGCGAGCATGCGGCCCTATAATCTTTTTGCCGCCAACAACGGCGCCGCCACGACCGACGGCGAATGGTGGCGGCTCGGCACGAGCATGTTTGCCCACTACGGCCTCATGCACCTGCTGCTGAACATGTGGGCCTTGTACAATGTCGGCCCGATCCTCGAGCGCCTGCTCGGCCGCGCCCTCTTCTGGCTCATCTACCTCGCCGCCGGGATCGAGGGCGGGCTGCTGAGCATCGCCTGGAACCGCGACCGGGTCTGGAGCGCCGGGGCGTCGGGTGCGGTGTTCGGACTCTACGGCGCGGTGCTAGGCTGGCTCCTGCGCGGCCAGCACGGGATGCCCCGCAGCCTGTTCAAGCCGATGCTCAACAGCTCGCTGCTCTTTGCCGGCCTGAACATTTTCTTCGGGTTCACCCAGCCGGGCATCGACAACGCCTGCCACCTCGGCGGCTTCGCCACGGGATTTGTCCTCGGCTGGCTGACGGCTTTGCCCCTCGATCCGGCCACGCGGGCCCGGCTCGCGCGTTCGCGACTCGCGCTGGCGGCCGGGCTGGTCGCGGTCGCGACCGCCCTCGGCGTCACCTTCACGCCGCGCTTCGACTACAGCGTGCGGGACGAGCTGGCCTGGAGCGACGCCAACCGGGGCCGGCCGGAGGAGGAACAGCAGCTCATCCAGCATAACAACCAGGAACTGTTGCGCTACCAGCAGACCGGGGAAGGCGCCGCCGGATATGCCGCATGGCTGGCTGAAACGGTGATACCCTTTTACCGGCAATGGCTGCAGCGGCTCGATGCCTTGCCGCTCCAGCCCGGCCGCATCACCGCCGGACGGGCAGACATCATCCGGGAGGTGCTGCGCCTCAAAATCGCGGGCTACCAGGAGCTGGAGCAAGGTATCCGGACAGGAAACGCCTCGGGGCTTGCCGCCTACGTCCGCGCCGAAAACGAGGCGATTCGCCTCATCCGCCGGCTGGACGACGGTCGGGCGGCCGGGCCGGCGGCGCCCAAATAACCCCGCCCGAAAATCGGAGCGGGGTTTCGAGCCAATCCGGGCGGACCTATTTGGCGCGGGTGGCCGTCCACTCGCCCTTCATCATGTTGCCGTCCCGGCCCTGGCGCTCGATCGAGCCCTTCAGGCTGTCGCCCTCGACCTTGGCCTCGTATTTGCTCGTGCGCTTGTTGCCGTTGAACTCGCGGGTGATCGAGAACGCCACGGTGCCGTCCTTGAACGAGGCGTCACCGATGGCCATGTCCGGGATCTGGCCTTGCGGACCCTGGAAGCCGGCGAGCTGGCCGGTGAGGGCGCCGTCCTTGAGCTCGAGCTTGAGCGTCTGCTCAAAGCCCGGGCCGCCGTTGCGACCCTGCTGGGTCCATTTCCAGGTGCCGGTGGGATCGCCCGCGAACGCGGCGACAGTCAGGAAGCAAGCGGCGCCGAGCGCCGCGATGTATTTGCGGGAGGATTTCATGGTCTGGGGTTGGGGATGCAGCCTGATCACGCCGGGGGCCCGGGGAAGTTTCACCGGTCAGTCTACCCGCGGGCCCGCCGGGCGGCAATTTGACCGTCAGAATTAGTAATCCGGCTTCGCCCTTGCGCCGCCGGGCCCGCGGCCGGCAGGCTCGGCCCGCTCCCCTCATGTCGACATCCACGTTGATCCAGCTCGGTGTCTTCCTCGGCTTGAACGTGCTGGTCGGCGTCATCACCTGGCTCCATTGCCGCCGGTCCCCCCGCTCGGCGGACGACACCAAGGAATACTTCCTCGCCAGCAGCAACCTCAGCTGGGTGTTCATCGCCGGCTCGATCACGCTGACGAACATCAACACCGACACCTTCGTCGGCATGAACGGCCCGCAGTCGCTCATCATGGTGGTGTGGGAACTCTCCGGCTTCGTCGGCCTGCTCCTGCTCGCGAAGATCTTCGTGCCCCTCTACTACAAATACCAGTGCACGACCGTGACCGAGCTGCTTGAGCGCCGTTACAACAACAAACACATCCGCGCGACCGTCTCGGCCATCTTCCTCCTCGGCGACGTGCTGATCTTCCTGCCGATCATGCTCTACACGAGCTCGCTGCTCATCAAGACGATGTTCGGCCTGGACCTCCCGCTCATCGTCCTGGCGGGCGGCGTGGCCACCGTCGGCGCGGCCTACGCCATCGGCGGCGGGCTGCGGGCGGTGGCCATTTCTGACACCTACACCGGCGTGGTCGTCCTCGGCATGGGGCTGCTGGTGACCGTGCTCGCGCTCAACGCGGTGCACTGGGATTTCTCCGGCATCCCCGCCGAGCGCCTGACACTGCTGGGCGGCCCCGGCTCGGCCATCCCCTGGCCGGCGCTGCTGACCGGCATGATCTTTTCCCAGCTCTTCTACTGGAGCACCAACCAGACGATCACCCAGCGGGCGCTGGCGGCGAAATCCATCCAGGAGGCGCAGAAAGGCGTCTACGCCGCGGCCGCCGTGCGGCTCCTGATCATCCCGCCGATCGTGGTGATCCCCGGGCTCTGCGCCTACCAGCTGTACGGCCGGCTCGACCACGACGCGGCCTACGGGCACATTGTCGGCCAGCTGCTGCCCACGTGGCTGCTCGGCACCTTTGCCGCGGCGATGTTCGGCGCCGTGATGACCAGCTACAACGCGACGCTCAACTCCGCCGCCGCGCTTTATGTGTGCGACATCCACCGGAAATTCATCAACCCCACCGGCGGCATCCGACGGCTGAGCACCTGGCTGCAGGTCGGTTTCGCCCTGCTCTCGATTGCGATGGTGCCGGCCTACGCACAGTCGGAGGGCATCATGCAGACCATCCAGGCACTGATCGGCCTGTTCTCCATGCCGATTCTGGCGTCGTTCATCATCGGGTTGCTGTTCCGCCAGGTGGACGCCCGCGCGGTCATCGCGACGATCGTCTTCGGCTCCGCCTTTTACGCGCTTTTCGCCTTCGGCTGGCCGGCGCTGCATGCCCGCTACCCGTCGGTCCCCGCACCGTGGCACTTCCTGCATTCCATGGCCCTCACCGTCTGGGCGTGCATCGGCTTTGCCCTCACGCTCAACCGGCTCGTGTTCGGAAAAAAGGCCGAGTTCGTGTTCCAGACCAGGACCGACTGGCGGGCGGCGATCGCCACGCTGCGCAACTAGGTAGGGCGGTGAGTCCCTTCACCGCCGCGGCGCGGATCAAAGGCCGCGCCCCGCCATTCACCCCCGCGCCATCGCCTCCAGCAGCGCCACCGCCATCTGGTTGTAGGGCGTCGGGATGCCGTGCTTGCGCCCGAGGCGCACGATGACCCCGTTGCGGGCGTCGATCTCCATCGGCCGGCCCGCCGCGCGGTCCGCGTGGAGGGAGTTCATCGAATCCGGCGGCGCGGCGCGTTGCGACTGCAGTATCTTCTCCGGCAACCCGTCCTCGAACACTGCACCCTCGGCGCGACCGACCGCCATGCACTCCTCGACCATGGCCCGGAGCAATTCGCCCAGCTTCCCGTCCTGCATCACCCCGGACGTTTGCAGCAACAGGGCGTTGATGGCCCCGGACGAGTTACCGCAAAGCTTGCGCCAGACCGTGCTCTTGAAGTCGGGTGTCACCGACACGTCCAACGGCGTGCCAGCAAACAAGGCAACGAACTCGCGGCCGCGGGCGTCATCCTGGACGACCATCTTCCCCGTGCCCCGTTGGCGGATGTGCGTCGGGTCGGTGCGCTCGGCGGGAATGTCCACCATGACCGGCACCAGCTGCTCCGCCGGCAGCCAGGCGGTGAACCGCTCGCGGTGCTCCACACCGTTCTGCAAGATCGCCACCGGGGCGCCCTGCGCCGCGAGGCCCTTGAGCCAGAGCGCGGCACCCGCCGCATCATAGGCCTTGGTCGCCACCAGCACCCAGTCCACGGGTTTCGCCTGCGCCGGATCGGTCAGCACCACCGGCCGGGCGGTGAGCGGACCGGGCGGCGTTTCCACGTGCAGTGCGCCGAGCGGCCGCCGCGCGCACAGCGTGACCTGGTGCCGGCCGGTTTTCTCCAGCCACGCGGTGATGACGCCGCCCACGGCGCCGGGACCAACGAGTGCGATGCTTGCCATGGGGCCGAGCCTTGCGCCGCTCCCCGGGCACCGTCCATCTCAAAGGAGATTTATGCTGTGCTCCGGCATGGACAACCCCGCGCACCGTGGGTCATTTTTGAAAGACAAGCCCATGCCGCACGAACCCGCCGCCAATCGTTACGACAACCCCAACCTCTATCAACGCTGTGGTCGCAGCGGCCTGCTCCTGCCCCGGATCTCCCTCGGGTTGTGGCACAACTTCGGCGACGACGTGCAACCGGAGAACGCCCGCGCCCTCGTGCTGCGGGCCTTCGACCTCGGCATCACGCACTACGACCTCGCCAACAACTACGGTCCGCCGCCGGGCTCCGCCGAGACGAACTTCGGCCGCATAATGCACGCCGATTTCGCGGCCCACCGCGACGAGCTGATCATCTCCAGCAAGGCCGGCTATCTCATGTGGCCCGGCCCCTACGGCGAATGGGGCACGCGCAAATCCGTCCTCGCCAGCCTTGACCAGAGCCTCCAGCGCCTCGGCTTGGAATACGTCGACATCTTCTACAGCCACCGGCCGGACCCGAATACGCCGCTCGAGGAGACGATGTCCGCGCTCACCCACGCCGTCCGCAGCGGCAAGGCGCTCTATGTCGGCCTGTCGAACTACAACCCGGAGCAGACCGCCGCCGCCGCGAAGCTCCTGCGCGAGGCCGGCACGCCCTGCCTCATCCACCAGCCGAAATACCATATGTTCGACCGCACGGTGGAGCGCGGCCTGCTCGACACCCTCGCCCGCGAAGGCATCGGCTGCATCCCCTTCTGCCCGCTTGCCCAAGGCCTGCTCACCAACCGCTACCTCAACGGCATCCCGGCCGACTCCCGCGCCGGCCACGATCCGCGTTTCCTGAAGCCGGAGGATATCACGGAAAAACGCGTCGGCCTCATCCGCCAGCTCAATGATATCGCGCAGCAGCGCGGCCAGTCGCTCGCCCAGATGGCGCTGGCCTGGGTGCTGCGCCAGCCGGCCGTCACCACCGCGCTGATCGGCGCCAGCCGCCCGCTGCAAATCGAAGAGAATCTCGGTGCGCTGAAGAACTTGGCGTTTTCCAAGGACGAGCTGGCGGCGATTGAAATGATTCTGGCGGAATGAATAGGCAGGGCGGTCACTCCGCTGCCCGCCGCGGCGCGGAACGGAGTCCGCGCCCTACCCTGGCTTGCCGACAGCCCGACCATCCACCAGTCTCACTGCATGACGCCGACCCGCCTCTGCCTCTGGCTCGCTTTGTTCTGCGGCGTCGCGGTCGTCCAAGCCGCCGAGCCTCCGGCCTACCCCAACCCACTCGTGCTCCAGCGCGCCGACCCATGGGTTCACCGGCACAACGACGGCTATTACTATTTCATGGGCACGGTGCCGGAATACGACCGGCTCGAGCTGCGGCGCGCCCAATCCCTCGCCGGCCTCGCGACCGCCGAGGCGAAGGCCATCTGGCACAAGCATCCGTCGGGCATCATGGGCGCGCACATCTGGGCGCCGGAGATCCATTTCATCGGTGGCAAATGGTATGTCTATTTCGCCGCCGGCGCCGCGGACAAGATCTGGGAGATCCGCATCTACGTGCTGGAAAACTCCTCGCCCAACCCGCTCGAGGGAGCATGGGTCGAGAAAGGCCAGCTCAAGACCGGCTGGGAGTCGTTCGCCCTCGACGCCTCCACCTTCGAACACCACGGCCAGCGCTACCTGCTCTGGACCCAGCGCCACCCCGACCGCAAGGGCACCAACATCTACCTCGCGAAGATGGACACGCCCTGGAGCATCACCGGCCCGGCGGTCCTGCTTTCCCAGCCCGAATTCCCGTGGGAGCAGGTCCGTTACTGGGTCAATGAAGGCCCCACCGTGCTCGCGCGCAACGGTCGTCTCTTTCTCACCTACTCCGCCGCCGGCACCGGTGCGGAATACTGCCTCGGGTTGCTCACCGCCGATGCCAGCGCCGACCTGCTCGATCCAAGATCCTGGACGAAGTCACCGCAGCCCGTCTTCACCACCAGCGAGGCCCATGGCATCTACGGTCCCGGCCATAATTGTTTCACGAGAGAGAACGGCACCGACCTGCTCGTCTATCATGCGCGCAGCTACCGCGACATCCCCGGCGACCCCTTGCGCGATCCGAACCGCCACACCCGCGTGCAACCCATCACCTGGCGCGTCGATGGCACGCCGGACTTCGGCGTGCCGCAGCCCGATCAGTTGCGCCAGTAACCGCGGACATAGACGTGGCTGTGTCCCCGGCGTTCCCAATGTGGCGCCACATATTGCCGGTAACGCGGCGGGGGAACCTCCCAGTAGCCGTCGACCCAATAGTAGCCCCGGCCGTCATATTCCCAATGACCCTCGATCCAGATCGCGTCGCGGGACGTCCGTTCATAAACGACTTCCCGGCGCGGGGGCGGCCCCGGCGGGGGCGGCGGGTTTTCCACGATCACCTGGGTGGTCGCCTCACGCTCCGAGCCGTAGATGGTGCCCCGGGCGTGGTCGGCCTGGTTGCCCAAAGTCCCGCCGGCCACGGCGCCCGCCACCGCCCCGATGGCGGCTCCCCGGGCCCCGTTGCCATGACCCGAGTTGTTGCCGATCATCGCACCGGCGACGGCGCCAAGCACCCCGCCGGTCACGGCACCCTGCTGGGTATTGGGGCCCGAGCCCACGCAACCGCCGGTGACGAGCGCCGCCAGGACCAAGGCGAGCTTGAATGGGATTCTTGAATGCATGCTTCATTAGTCTGCCTCAGGTCCAATTAAGTTCCCTGCCTTCAGCCGGATCGGATGGCCTGCGCCTGGGTTCCTAGCTGGAAAAAAGTGGAAACCTCACGGTCAGAATGAGGTCCGAACAATCCATGAACCCCGGTCTATTCCGACTCTCCTTTCGTTTGCCCGTCGCGCTGCTGGGGGGACTGTTGGGCCTGGTGGTCAGCCTGTCCGCGGCCTCCGGCGGATTCACCTCCAGGCTTCCGGCGGAGAAACTGACCGCGGCGGGCCTGGCCCAGTTGTCCGACGCTGAGCGCATTGCCCTCGACCGGCTCGTCGCCAACGACCTCGCTTTGCTCCGCGGCAGCGAAGCCACGACGCTGCCCGGCAGCTTCGTGGACCGGCGCACCGAGGCCGAACGCCCGTCCGCGGGCCTCGACCGGCTGACCGAGTCCCAGCTGGAAAAGCTGAACGAGTTCATTGCCTTCGTCCTCACCCCGCGCCCGCCACCCAAACCGCGGCCGCGGTTGAAGGAGAGCGATGTGCTCGAGGCCGCGCGGCAGAACCGGATCCACGGCTCGGTGAGCGTCGCCTATGGCTGGGGCCGGGGCGGGCGGGAGATGTGGGCCGAATCGCTCTGGCTCGACTATTACGATCCTGTCACCGGCCTCGGGCTGGGACTCGGGCTGTCGAATTTCACCGGCGACGGCTATGATGGCTACTATCCCGGCTACTACCCTGATTATGACGGTGGAGGTTCCTACGCCCCCGCCCCCGTTTTCATCGAGTCCCGCAACTGGGGCAGCGGCTTCGGTCCCGGCCAGGGCCAGTCGTTTCGCGGCCCGCACGACGGTCCATCGTTCGGCCACGGCGGCGGACGGCGGCACTGAGGCCGGGTTGGGGGTGATTTTGTTGTTTATTCGCGGCGGGCTCCGGGCATTTTCCAGCCGTGGATGCCCGCCTTGAAAGCCCGGAACTCGGTACGTTCCTCCTGACCCGCCCGCTGAGCATCGGCCGCAGCTCGGCCTGCGACATCGTCATCGACGGCCACGAGGTTTCCCGCCGCCACGCCCTGATCAACCCCCAGGAGGGCGGCGAGGTCTGGCTGGTCGACCTCGGCAGCACCAACGGCACCTATCGCAACGACCGCCGCGTCACCCAACCCGCCGAACTGGCCGACGGTGACCGCATCAACTTGGGCGGGGTCACCATGGTTTTCCACCGCACGGGTCAGAACAAAAAATCCAGCGGCGGCGAAGCCGACACCGCCTTGACCCGCACCGCCGTGAAGATCGAAAAGGCCTGGCTGGTCCTCGCCGACATCGAGGGCTACACCACCTACTCGCAGGCCCACCCGCCCGAGGAAGTGTCGCGCGTCAGCGGCCAGTGGATGCTGACCTGCGCCAACCTCTTTGCCGCGAACCAGGCGGACATCCAGGTCTACACCGGCGACGGCTTCCTCGCGTACGTCATCGACCGGGGCGACGGACCGATGCGGTTCTTCAGCATTCTGGCCGGGCTGCGCGATTTTCAGTCCCGGGAAACGGTCCTCCCGTTCCGCCTCCTGGTGCACCATGATCATATCACCTTGGGCGGCTCCTCCCCCGCCGGTGGCGAGTCGGTGCTCGGGCCCGGCGTGATTCTGCTCTTTCGCATGGAAAAGATCGCGAAGGCGCACAAATCCCGCGTCTCGCTCACGGCCGCCGCGGTGGCCGGGTGGCCGGAACCGATCAAACCCGTCTCACTCGGCCGGCACAAGCTCGGCGGCTTCGACCAGGAGCACGAGCTCTTCAGCATCGAGCGGGCGAAGTAGCCGCCAATCCATGACCACGAAAAACACCAAAAACAGGCGGTATGCGCGGCTTTCAAGGCGCCTATTGGCGCACGGCAGATCTCCCCTCATCGAAACGATCGTTTTTTGTGCTTTTTGTGGCTAAAGATTCCGGAGCTCGATTTGTCTAGCCGTGAATTCCGTGGCCAATCCTGACCCCGTCCCCGTCGATCCGGTCGCGCTGCTCACGACCGACCGGCTGGTGCTGGCGGCCGGCCTCCGCCCCGCCCCGATCCGGCCCGACCGGATGGCGGTCAAATACCAGCCCGGACGCCGCTACCTCGTCTGCACACCGCCGCAATGGCGCCTGCTCCAGAATTTTTCCGCCCCCGGTCGCACCGTGCCGGACCTGCTGCTGGAGCTGATCCCCGAAGGCCACTGCCCGTCGCTGCGTGAATTCTACGATCTGGTGCGGCGCGCGCAGGCGGCCGGCGTGTTGCAGACCGCCGGCGGGCCGGTGCCCGCGCCCGAGGCGCCGGCCAGGTGGCAGCTGAAATTCGGTGGCCCGGTCATCCGCTGGCTCTGCCTCCTCGCGATCGCCGCGGGCGTCATCGCCCCGTTGCTCCGTCCGGTGCAACTGTCTGGCGGGCCGGTGCCTTTCCTGCTCGGCTGGCTGCTTGCCCTGCTGGCGATCAGTGCGGGGCACGCGCTGGCGACCTGCATCGTGCGTCGCACCGGCGACGTATATCGTCCGCACTTCTGCTGGAAATCGCCCCTGCCGCACTTTTGCACGGACCTCAGCGACGCCGTGATGGGCGGCCGCACTGCGGAAATCGACTCGGCCCTCGCGCGGTTGGCGCCGCTGTTTGCGGTCAGTGCCGCGGTCGCCTTCCAGCGGCCGGAATGGCTGCTGCCCGTGGTCGGCGCGCAATTTTTCCTGCTCTCGCCCCTTTGGCGCTCGCCGTTGCTCGACCTGCTCCAAGCCCTCTACCGCGATCCCCTGCTGGCCGGGGCGGACGAAAGTGATTTTCTGCCCGACGGACGCTGGCGTCTGCAGCGGCTGGTCCGGACGGGACTGGCCGGACGGAAGTTCTATCTCGCCTGCACCGGCGCCACGGCCGCGTGGCTGGCGCTGGTCTTCCTCGCCGGCTGCGTGCTGGCCCGGGCCAACGCCCTCGCTCTCCTTCAGCGCTTCCAGTCGGCCGGCGGTTTTCAGTTCACCGCCCTCGCCCTGCTGGGTCTCCTCGCCCTCCTCGTGCTCGGTACGCTCGGCACCGGTGCCTGGATGGCCGGACGCTGGGTCCGCGACCGGCTCCGCGAGCGGGCCGATCGCCAGCGCCGGCCCACGCTGGCGGCGGTCGAACCTGCGGCCATCGCCCGGTTGCTGGGCGGCACGCTGCTCTTCCGCGACCTGTCGCCGGAGGACCTGGCCACCCTCGCCGCCGCCGTGCGGCCCGAGGCGCATGAGCGCGGCGCCTATGTCGTCCGCGAGGGCGAGCAGGGCGACAAGCTCTACCTGGTTTTCTCGGGCCACCTGGCCGTCACGCAGAAACTGGCCGAGGTCGGCCGCACGGACCGGTTCGGCGAACTGCATCCCGGCGACCTGTTCGGCGAGCGCGCCCTGCTCGGCGACGGCCGCCGCACGGCCACGGTGCGTTGCGCCACCCCCTGCGTGTTGCTGACGCTCGACCAGGCCGGCTTCGAGGGGCTGATGCTCACCCGGCTGCCCCGGTCGGAACTGGAGGACAAGGTGCAGAAGATCGGCTTCCTCGCCCGCACGGAGCTGGCGCGGAACTGGAGCCAGACCGCGATGGCCGCCTTCGCCGGACGGGCGAAATTCCACGATTTCCCCAAGGGCAGCCTGATCGCCCGGGCCGGCACGAGCTTTGAATTCTTCTGCCTTGTGCACGAGGGCGAGTTTGCGGTGATCAAGGCCGGCCGGCAGAAGGCGCACTTGCGGCGCGGCGACTGCTACGGCGAGCTCAGCATGCTGGGGCGCAACACCGCCAAGGCCGACATCACCGCGCTCACCTCCGGCCGCTGCCTGCTGGTGCCGTCGGCGGATTTCCTGCGGTTCATCATGCACGATTTTGCCGTGGCGCTGCAGTTCGAGCGCCTCGGCACCGAACGCCTCGGCCGGCCGGTGTTCCAACCGAAGAGAAGCTGACCGGCGAGCGCGAGCGCCGGTCCCCTTCGCCAAACGAGGCGGTGGAAAGTAGCAGCCGACGTAAGGAGGCTGGAGTAATACCAACGTCTTTTTTTTTGGACTTTGCGGTGCCTGAGCCGGTAGGGGCGGTTGCCCTCAACCGCCCTCGGTGAGACCAGGGCCGTTGAGGGCAACGGCCCCTACCTAAAGCGTCTATTCTTCAAGGGACGTTG
>JBKJTZ010000013.1:0-16837 GCA_046590295.1 Lacunisphaera sp. | reverse complement strand
CCAGGTGCCGCCGCCGGTGACGTTGAGCGTGCCGCCGTTGATGAGCTGGCCGCTGCTCCAGTCGAAGACCCCGGTGGTCAGCGTGCCGGTGCCCCCGATGAGGCCGCCGGCGAGGGTCACGCTGCTGGTGGAGACATTGCTATCGACGGTGGCGGTGCCGCCGTTGATGACCGCGTTTTCAGCAGGGGTGGGGACGTTGGCGGGGCTCCAGTTGCCTGCGGTGTTCCAACTTCCACTAGTCCCGTTCCAAGTAACCGTCTGCGCCGCGAGTGGCCCAACGCATAAGAGCAATGCCATCCCGAGAACCAAGGCGACCCTTAGACGTGCTGACCGACAGTGCATCCATGGCGTGGTGGACACACCGGGAGATTGGGTCAAACCGGGTGGAAAGCGACGCGAAATTCTCGCAGGCCGACGGTTTCACTGCAATTCAGGGGTGATTTTAGCACGAACTGGCCCAAGCTACCGGCATGACGAACGTTTTCCGGCTGTTGTCCGTAGGTTCCGCCTTGGTGCTCGGGGGCTGCGGCCCGAAGGAGCCGCCGACACCCGTCGTGCCGGAAAAAACCGAGGCCGAGCTGCGGATCATCCAGTATTTCGGCGAGGACATCATGGCGGACAAGGCCATCACGTGGCGGCCGAGCGGGCTGGGCATTAAGGTCATCACGCCGGGCGAAGGATCCACGCCCCAGATGATGGACCGGGTGCGCGTGCACTACACCGGCCGGCTGAAGGATGGCACGGTCTTCGACGACTCGCACAAAAACGGCAAGCCGTCCGATTTTCCTGTCAACCGCCTCATCACGGGCTGGTCGGCCTCGATGTCCACACTCAAGCCCGGCGGCAAGGGGGTGTTCTACATCCCGCCGCACCTGGCCTACGGCGGCATCCGCGCGGGCAAGATCCCCCCGTTCTCGGGGCTGATCTTCGAGGTGGAGTTGATCGCGGTCAACCCGCCGGAGCCGCCACGCGGCTGAGCCCCGGGCCGGATCACTGCGGTTTCGCGGCGAGCAGCCGGGTGTATTCTTCCTTCCGGCGCTGGTGCGTGGCCCAGAATGGCGGCGGGGTGGCCCCCTCCAGCAGGGCGATGAGCAGGGCGAGGTGCGAATGCCAGCCGGAGGCAAAGTTGCCGAGTTCCGGCAGGTCATCGCCCCGGCTGCGATGGGTGACGAGCAGGAGCACCTTGTCATCCTGCGGGGTGAGCCCGAAGGTCACATCCGAGTCGTCGCCGAAGGTGTAGCTGATACCATCATCCCTTTTGTTTTGGACTTTGCGGTGCCTGAGCCGGTAGGGGCGGGTGCCCTCAACCGCCCTCGGTGAGACCAGGGCCGTTGAGGGCAACGGCCCCTACCTAAAGCATCTATTCTTCAAGGGACGTTGGTATGAGCACACGCGGCGGCTCACACCGGAGCACGGTGCCGGGCATCATTATGCCGGTGTCGTGGACGGCCGCGTAGGCCGCGGGGGGCGTCTCGCGGGGGGCGATGTTCTTGTGCTGGAAGAACAGCTCCAGCTTGCCGCCCTGCTTCAACTCCATCGGTCCGCCCGCAAACCAGCGGCTGCGCTTTTCGGGGTCGGTCAGGTAGGTCCAGATGCTTTCGATGGGGCCGGGGAGCGTGCGCATGATGCGGAGCTCGCCGGGGGCAGGGAACTGGGCGTGGTCGTCGTTGGGCTTCATGAGGTCTTTTTGCGTTGGTTGCGTTCGTCCTCAGCCTTCAATTCACGTTCCAAGGCGTCGAGCCGCCGGGGTATCCTAAAGATCCACGATGGTTTTGAAACCGCCGTAGGCCATCCGCTTTTGGTCGAAGGGGCAGTCCCGCGAGTTCATGATGGCGGCCATCTTCGGGTCGGACATGGCCTTGGCATTAACCCGGTCGCGGTGGGAACGGGACTTGTAGGTGATGAAGGAGAACATGACGATTTCGCCGGGCTTGAGCCTGACGAGCTTCGGGAAAGTCATGGTGATGCCGGCGATTTTCAAGTCGTCACCGGTGCACTCCTGGTAGGAAAGCGCGCCATGCTTCATCCAGACCCGGCCAGCGAGCATGGCGAGGCGGCGGTAGGCGGGCAGTTTCCGTTTGCTGATGGGGATCACGAAACCGTCGGTGTAGCGGGGCATGGGGGCGGGGGTTGAGGATTGGGCTATCGATTCCCGGGCGGGATCAGGCGGATTTCGGCGGCGAACCGGGCGTGCGCGGCCAGGTCGAGCGGCCGGTGACGGAGGTCGGTCGAGGCCGGATCAGCGTCGAGGTAATGGTGGTCCTTCCAGTTGCGGGCCGGGCGGACCGGGCGGGGGTAGAAGCCGCCGCCGCAGTTGGGGCAGACGTTGCCGAGCAGGTCGGCGCAGGGCGCGCAAAAGGTGCATTCGTAGGAACAGATGCGCGCCTCCGTCGACGCCGGTGGCAGGGCCTTGTTGCAGTTCTCGCACGTGGGGCGCAGTTGCAGCATGGGGAATGTGAAACGACGCAGCCGCGGAGTGACGATGCAGAAAACAGAGGGTGGTGGGCCCTCAATAGTTGGTCTGGACCAGGGCCGGCCGAAGCGGGTCGGCCAGCACGGCGGCATGGTGGCGGCGGAAGGCGCCGGTCAACGCAGCGACGCGCGCGGGCTCGGTGGCGAAGCGATCGTTCAGCTCGATCGGGTCGCGGCTGAGGTCGTAAAGCTCGATGGGTTCCTGCGCGGCATTGAGGATGAGCTTCCAGTCGCCCTCGCGATAGGCGAACTCCTTGCCGTCGCGGTGGGGCAGGGCCCAGTAGAGCGGCCGCGCCGTCGGGGCCGGGCCGCCACAGAGCAGGGGGCCGAGATCCACGCCGTCGATCGCGCGGTCGGTGGGCACCGGGGCGCCGCAGAGCGTGGCGATGGTGGTAAAGAAATCCATGCCGGTGGCGGGCGCGGCCGTGAGGGAGCCGGCGGTCACGACGCCGGGCAGGCGCACGATGGCGGGCACCCGGATGCCGCCCTCATAGAGGTGGTGCTTGCGCCCGCGGAAGCCGCCGGTGTCGCCATGGGCGTTCACCTCATACCAGTTTTCCCAGGCGCTGGTCACGGGGCCGTTGTCGCTCGCAAAGACGATGAGGGTGTCGTCGCGGTGGCCGAGGCGGTCGAGCGCGGCCAGCACGCGGCCAAGCTGGGCATCGAGGTAGGTGATGTTGGCGTAGTATTCGCCGGGGCCGCGCGGGACGAGCAGCGCCTCGGGCGGCCGGGGGCCGCCGTTGGGGATCGGGACGACCGGGCCGCGGGTGAACGCCGCATATCTCGCGTTGTATTCGGGCGGATTCTCGATGGAGGTGTGCGGCTCGGCCATCGCCAGATAGAGAAAGAAAGGTTCCTTTGCGGCGGTGCGCTGTCCGAGCCACGCGATGGCCTCGTCGGCGTAGAGTTGCGCCGTGTAACCCTCCTGCGGCGGCAGGTGCCGGCCGTTGCGGTAGATATTCGTCGGGTTGTGGTTGGTGGGTATCTGGAAGGCGTTGTGCCCATAGGCGTAATCGAACCCGTGGTCCGAGGGCTGCGGCTGCGCGGGGTCGCCGAGATCGCTGTTGAGATGCCACTTGCCGATGAGGGCCGTGGCATAGCCGGCGCGCTTGAGCAGGGTCGCGAGCGTGATCTCGGACTTGTGCAAAAAGATGCCGGAGCCGTCGGGGATCCAGCTCTTGATGCCGGCGCGGTAGGGGGTGCGGCCCGTGAGCAGGGCGGCGCGGGAGGGGGAACAGAGGGCGGAGGGCGCGTAGTATTGGGTGAAGCGCAGGCCTTCGGCCGCGAGGGTGTCGAGGTGCGGGGTCTTGATCACGGGATGCCCGTAGCAGCCGAGGTCGCCATAGCCGAGGTCATCGACGTAGATCAGCACGACATTCGGGCGGGCCGCGAGGGCGGTGGCGGCCAGGGCGAGCATGGCGGACACGAGGCGCAGGAGCATGACCCGCATTACGTCCCGTTCCTTCCGCGGCGTCGATGGCAAAACCCGCGCCCGATTCACGGTTGCGACCGGACCGGCTTGCCGGCAAAAAGCGGGTCACCCCATCCTACCCATGAAACTTCCCAAATTGATCCTAGTCCTCTCCGGCTTGCTGCTCGCCCTGACCGTGCACGCGGCGGACAACGAATTCGAAGCGGCGACGCGCGTGTCGGTGCTGCGGAGCTTCGACGATGCCAACGGCAAGATTCTCCGCCTGGCCGGGGTTTTCCCGGAGGACAAATATGGCTGGCGTCCGATGGAGGGCGTCAACTCGGTGCGCGAGGTGCTGGAGCATGTCGCGGCGACCAACTACGCGCTCGCCGAGCGTCTCGGCACGAAGCCGCCCGAGGGGATGGACCGCCGGAAGCTGGACGCGATCATGCAGACGAAGGCGGATGCGATCGCCGTGTGGCAGCAATCCGCGGCCCATGTGCGTGGCGTGCTGGCGGCCATCCCCGCCGCGAATTTGGTGGCGGAAGTCACGGTTTTCGGCGCCAAGGCCCCGCTGCTGCGGGTCGCGTTGCTGCCGCCGGAGCACGCACACGAGCATCTTGGCCAGCTGATCGCCTACGCGCGGATGAACCAGATTGTCCCGCCGTGGAGCAAGTGAGGCCGGGGTGGCCGCCCGGCACCAAAGAAGAAGGGCCGCCCTTTCAGGCCGGCCCTTTTACCTAACACACCAGCGACAATATCATCGCCGCGCCGGACGCGCCATGGGGTGTCCGCCGTATGCCGGCCCTCCGTCCCGCCGCTCAGGCGTCCAGGTCGACCACGCCGTTGGCGGTGGTGAGCGCGGTCAGCACGCGGAACTCGACACTGTCCTTGTCATGGCTGGAGGGGGTCACCTTGAAGCCCTCGATGAGGGTTTGCATGACGCCGTGGTAGGTGTCCGACTTGGCGGCGAGGGGGATGCGCTTGAGCGCGAGGGGACCGGGCTGGAGGAAGGTGGCGGCGGCGGCGAATTGCGCGGCTTTCTCCCCCGCGACCGGCGTTGCACCACTGCGCACAGTGATTTCCATACGCCCCTCGGGCGAATCGAACTTGTAGGGCATGTGCGGTAGTTTGATGTGCATTACCGAGGATATCGCGGCTGCGAGAGTATAGCAACCTTGGTGAATCGACCTGGTTGAGAACACCAAGGAACAAGCCAGCGAAGAAAGGCGCGCCTTGCCGAGCTGAGGTGCCTTAGCTTGCCGCGGTTACTGCGGATCAGGATGGATGGTTGGCCCGCGAAGAGGTGCATCAAGGCACAAAGCAAAAATTCCGATCATGCTGCCCGGGAGGCAGCGAGGGCGGTCGGGAATAGGTTGGAGGCCCGGCCGAGAGATGAGTGTCCGGCTCGGCGTCGTGCGCCGGGCTTCGGCGACCCTGCGTTGCGCCCCATCACACCACGGCGTTGATGCCCCCGGATTTCGCGGCCTGTTTCACCAGCGCCATCGCGGCGGCGAGGTTCAGGTCCTCGAGTTTCTTGAAGTTGATGCAACTGCGGCCGGTCTTCACCTTGCCGAGCTTTGCGGCATTCCGTTCGACGAGGTAGCCGCCCTCGCCGCCGACACAGATATGGAGAGCGTAGCCGCTTTTCCCCGCGACGAGTCCGATGGTGAACCAGTCGCCTTCGCGACCGCTGGCGGACTTGTAGTGATACTTGCCGTAGCCGATGAGGGGCGACGGTCCCATGCCGGAGGTCATGAACGGCGCGAGCTTCGGCACGGCCTTGCGGATGGCCTGGTGGAGGGTCGTCATCGTGGCGCGGCGCTCGGCGGGAAGGGCGGCGAGGAATTCGTCGAGGGTGGGGAGTGTTTTTGGCATGCCGCGAGGCTGGGCGCCCGAGGCCCGGCGATCAAACAGGAATCAGAACCGGGAGGAACCGCTAATGGGCGCTAATTGACGCTAATGGGAGAGGTATAATTGGGATTAGCGAGGATGAGAGAAGATTAGCGGTTGCTGCCTGGGGCCGGGCGGGACCCTGCCAATGGCGGACTTCCATGGCGACGTTGTAGTCTTTGGCGGGATGTGAGGCGGCGACGTTGGTGGCGTCAGCCAAATCGGTGGCCTCGAGGAAGAGCAGGGCGGTGACGGGCCAGGTGCCACTGGTTTCGGCCGGCACGATGATGCCCGGGCGGGTGAGGGAAGGAGCAAGGGAGCGTGGTTCCAGCCGATGGCCGGCGGCGTTTTGATTGCGCGCCCACGCAGAGATGGCAGCATGCCGGCGAGCCTTGGCGTCGTCGGTGAGATTGAAGGGGCCCTGGCGAAAGAGGATGACAAAGGTGTTCATACCCCGACCCTACCACTCCCCACTGACGGCATTATGTCAGGAGGGATTCATGGCCTATCAGCATGATCATCAATATCCGCAGCTGACCCCGTCCGGATCCGACCCCGTCCGGATCCTAATACCCATGGATGGGCGGAGTCGGTTGGTGGTTGTCTCCCGGCTTGAATCTGGATGGTGATCGGGCAACGTGTCGGGTGTGACGACTGCCGTTGCCAATGCCATAGCCAAGATGACCAAGGTCCAGAAGCGGGCCTTGGCTGACCGGTTGCTGGCGGAGGTCGAGACCAGGCCGTCAGTCACCAGGGCCGTCCGTAAGTCAAAAGCAGGCCGGCCGAAATTCGTCAGATCAAAAATAACGGGGATGATCATCAGCGAAGGTCCCAAGGGGGCCCCGCGTGTCACCAGTGAACAGGTGCGCGCATTGCTGGCTGACTTCCCGTGAGGTATCTCCTCGACGTCAACGTTCTGCTGGCGCTTGGGCATGTGCGGCATGTCCATCATGCCCGCGCGATGAACTGGCTTGCCACGCTGCTCCCGGCAGAGGATGCGCTTGGCACGAGTGCGATCACCGAACTGGGGTTTGTGCGGGTCAGTGTGCAGTCCGCCCTGCAGCCTGATATCGCCGCCGCCCAGCAGGCCCTGGCCAGGATGAAAGCGTCGAGCCCGGTGCCTTTCGAACTGTGGGCCGATGCCGTCGGCGTGGATCGTCTGCCAGCCTACGTCCGTAAACCGGCTGAATTGACGGACGGGCTCTCTTGGTACTGGCCCGGGCGCATGGCGCCCTACTGGTGGCCCTCGATGTCAGCATCCCGGGTGCGCAGTTGATTCCCTAGGGTCGGTCAGACGCGATGGCGGCCCGAAACTGTGTGTCGGTGAGACCAGTGGAGGGATCGGCATCCCGTTCGGCGTCGCGCTCGACGGCCGGCCAATATTCATCCAGACCCCCTTTACTGGCCTCGGGGCTACGCTTACGGTTGAGTTTAGGGCACGAATATCAATATCCGCAGCCTGCCCCGTTTTTCTTGGCCCCGGATTAAATGTTACCTATCACTCCGGATCATACCGCTCCTCGGCGGTCGGCAAATATTAAACATTAAAACCAGACCCCTTTCGTCTCTGCTCAATTTAAGCTCGCCTGAAAGACCGTTGCTGACCCGTTTTTCTTGGCCTATCACTCCGGATCATACCGCTCCTCGGCGGTCGGCAAATATTATTAAACATTAAAACCTAGACCCCTTTCTACCTCTCCTTGCACGCTGCCTTGCGCGCTGTTCAACTGCATGAGTCCGGCTCAGGGTTCTCCGCCCATCAGGTAGCCCACCCATGAGCAGGCGACGAACAGTCCGTAAATCCCGAACAGGCCTAGCATGAGAAACGGGGCGGCGCGCCGGTCGAGCTCGGGAATGGGCACGCGCGGACAGTTGCGCAGGAACAAGCCATAGGCCGCGCCGGCCAGGAACATGCCTGCAATGACATCGGCGACGTAGTGCTGCTTGGTGAATACCGTCGAGGCAGCGATGAGCGTGGCCCACAGGATGGCGACCAGCCCAACGCCCCGGTGCAGGCGTCCGCAGGTCAGCGCCGCCACAAAGGCGGTCGCGACGTGAAGGGAGGGAAAGCAGTTGCGCGGCGGATCGGCGTCGTAGATGCCCTGCAGAAACCAGGTGAAAAACCCTTTTCCCTCCACCTCATCGGTTCGCGGGGCAATGGTCGGATACACCAGAAAGCAGACATACCCGACACTCCACACCAACAGCCAGGCTAGGAAGGTGCGACGGATGTGCTCCTCCTGACGCATGATGAGCAGGGGCAGGAAAGGGCTGAGGAGGTAGGACAGATAGATCACCGACCAAGCCGGCTGCATGGGCACCATCCGGTCCAAGGCCAGTTCGGGCGCATGCAGCGTCCGGTCATCCGTCACCGCAGCGATGACGAGGTAGAAGGGAATGAGCACCATGAGCGTGACCGCGGGCAAGACCACGCGCCTGCGCAATGGATAGGGCCGGGTCAGCATCTCCCCGGCCACGCTCCAGCCGGGGCGGTCTGCATCGGGGGCGCTCAAATTGACTTTCCCTTGGGTTGCACGGTTCCGAATTTCGCTAAAAGAAACCTGGATCAGCCGCCCGCTCAAGGTCGAATTCGGTTGGCGCGCCGGATTGAAAAAGGGGTCAGGTTGCGTAAATTGATATTCCCTCTGGCAATCTCCCCATCACCAGACGGCACACGTCGCGCCAAGCATCGACGGACTCAGCATGTCGCGCCGTCTGCGTCCTCCTCCGCTCCTTCGGTCACGTTACAGGCGCGGGATGGTGAGGCCACCATCCACCATGACGACTTGGCCAGTCGAGAAGGGAAAGTCGCCGCGGGCGAGACCAGCGACGGCTTTGCCGATGTCGTCGGGCAAACCCCAGCGCGGTTGCACGCACAGGCCGTCGGCGATGAGTTTGTCGTATTTCGCGGTCACACCGGCGGTCATGTCGGTCTTGATGACGCCCGGGCGGACTTCGTAGACGGGGATGCCATCGGCGCCGAGGCGGGCGGCGAAGAGCTGGCTCATCATGCTCAGGCCGGCCTTGGCGATGCAGTATTCGCCGCGGTTGATCGAGACCACCGTGGCCGAGATCGACGTTATGTTGATGATGGTGCCGGCAAATGCCGGATCGGCCTTCTTGGCGGCGACCATGTCCCGGGCGAAGGCCTGCGTGAGGAAAAACACTCCGCGGAGGTTGGTGTTCACCACGTAGTCGTAGGACTCCTCCGTCGTCTCCAAGAGATCGGCGCGAATCTTGGGGGCAACGCCGGCGTTGTTGACCAGGAGGTTGATGGAGCAGGGAGCAGGGAGCGTGGAGCTTGGAACCAGACCAGAAGCGGGAGAAGGCAGGCCGGTAGTCTTAGACTTAAAGTCTGAACTCCCTGCTCCCCGCTCCGTGCTCCATGCTGCGACGAAGCCGCGTGTCGCGGCGAGGATGCTGGCGCGGCCTTCGACGCTGCCGACGTCGCCGCGGGCGTAGCCGACTTTCACGCCGAGGGCGCGGAGCTGGGCGATGGGCTCGGCCACGGCGGCTTCCTCGCGGACGCCGTTGATGACGATGTCCCATTTCTCGGCGGCGAGCTTTTCGGCGATGCCAAAACCAATTCCACGGGATCCACCCGTAACAAGAGCGACTTTATTCATTTTTAGGAAGGATTTTCACAGGAGAAAACAGAGGGAACAGAGACTGAGTTAACCACGGAATACACAGAACACACAGAAGAGATCGGATTCAACAGGAGGAAACAGAGAGAACGGAGGATTTGATCTAAACTCAGATAACTCGGTTAGCTCCTGTGAGAATGGCTTGGGTCGGTTTCTGTGTATTCCGTGTGTTCTGTGGTGACACGGATTGGTTATTTTAGAACCGGGAGGTCCACCCACTTGCGCTGGGCCCAGGAGTCGAGGGCGACTTCGGCGAGCTGCACGCCTTTGGCGCCTTCGAAGAGGCTCCACTGGAAGGGCGAACCGGTGACGACGTGCTTGAGGAAGAGCTCCCACTGGATCTTGAAGGCGTTGTCATAGACGCCCTGGTCCGGCACGCGGGTCCAGCCGTCCTTGTATTTGATCGGGCTGTCGACGTCGGGATTCCAAGTGCAGCGCGGTGTGGCGGCGAGGGCCTGGGCTTTGCAATCGCGGAGGCCGGCGACAGCGGAGCCGTGGGTGCCGTCCACCTGGAGGGTGAGGAGATCGTCGCGGTCGACGCGGACATCCCACGAAGAGTTGAAGTGGCAGATGATGCCGTTGACCAACTCAAAGGTCGCGTAGGCGGTGTCGTCGGCGGTGCACTTGTAGGGCTTGCCGGCCTCGTCCCAGCGCTGCGGGACGTGCGTGGCGCCAAGGCAGGTGAGGCTCTTGATGTCACCGAAGAGATTCTGGATGACATACTGCCAGTGGCAGACCATGTCGGTGATGATGCCGCCGTCGTCCTCCTTGCGGTAGTTCCACGACGGACGCTGGAGCTTCTCGTGCTCGCCGGTGAAGACCCAGTAGCCGAACTCGCCGCGGACGGAGAGGATTTTGCCGAAGAAGCCGGTATCGATGAGGTATTTCAGCTTCACGAGGCCGGGGAGCCAGAGCTTGTCCTGCACGACGCCGTTCTTGAGGCCGGCGGCGGTGACTTCCTTGGCGAGAGCGAGGGCCTCGGCGGAGGTGGTCGCCGTGGGTTTCTCGCAGTAGATGTGTTTCTTCGCGGCGATGGCCTTGCGGACCCCGGTGGGGCGCTGGCCGGTGAGGGTGGAGTCGAAGTAGATCTGGTTCTCCGGCTTGGCCAGCTCGGCGTCGAGGTTGGTCGAGACGCGCGCGACGCCGGTGCGGGCGGCGAGGGCCTTGAGCTTGGACTCGCTGCGGCCGACGAGGACGGGGTCGGGCATGATGAGCTCGTCGTCGGAGAGCTTCACGCCGCCCTGGTCAATGATGGCCTTGATGGAGCGGATGAGATGCTGGTTGGTACCCATGCGTCCCGTGACGCCGTTCATGATGATTCCTACGCGATGTGTCTTCATTAGTTGGTGGAGATGAGGTGTGGCAGTGAAATGTGCAGTGTTTTGGGGGAAGTGATGAGTGACTAGTGATGAGTGATAAGTGGGTGGCTAGTGAAAGCGATGAGCGGTGCGTTGGGAACTGGTCACTTGTCACACATCACTTGTCACTGCGCGGTGTTTAAACGTGATTACGATAAGCTTCCACGATCTTGGCCAGATATTCGTCCTGGTCCATGGCCCAGAGGCGGGTGCTGAAGACTTCGACCTCGTTGAAGCCCCTGAAGCCGGCGGCCTCGATCCAGGCGCGGATCTGACGGAGGGGGATGCAGCCTTCGCCCATGAGGCCGCGGTCGTTGATCAAGTCGGTGGTCGGCGTGCGCCAGTCGCAGACATGGTAGGCGAAGAGGGCGTTCAATTTGCCGCAGCGGGCGATCTCGGCCTCGAGCGCGGGATCCCACCAGAGGTGGTAGACGTCGGCCGCGACGCCGATGAGGGGCGAGCCGATGGCTTCGACCATGTCGTTGGCCTGGCCGAGGGTGTTCACGGCCGAACGTGAGTCGGCATACATCGGGTGCAGCGGCTCGATGGCGAGTTTCACGCCGGCGGACTGGCAGTCGGGCAGGAGGGCGGCAATGCCGTCCTGGATCTGCTTCCGCGATTCGGTGAGCGGCTGGCCCGGGACGGCGCCGCAGACGAGCACGATGAGGGGGGCGCCGAGGGCCGAGGCCTCGGCGATGGCCTTGCGGTTGTCATCGAGCGCCTTTTGGCGGTCGGCGGCGGTGGCGGCGGGGAAGAAACCACCGCGGCAGAGCGAGACGATGGACAGGCCCTCGTCGCGCAGCATCTGGCCGGTCTGCTTGATGTCGCGGCCGGCGAGGGTGTCGCGCCAGACGGTGATGCCCTTCACGCCGGCCGCCGCGAATTTCTTCGCGGCGGTCTCGATCGCCCACGGTTTGGTGGTGATCGTGTGGATGCAGAGGCGGGAGAGATCGGGGAGAGGAGACATAGTTTTAAGGTTTAAGTTGTAAGGTGTAAGGGTGGGGACCGGGGCTTAAAACTTACGCTCTTATAACTTACGGCGGCGGATTAGCCGCGCAGGCAGCCGAAGAAGGTGTAATATTTTTCACCGTTGATGACGCGCTGCAGGTAGAGCGCGGCTTCGCGGAGGTGGTAGTCGCCCCACATGCAGGCCTCGCCGCACGGGACCTTCTGACCGGCGGGGATGTGGTCCCAGCCGTTCGGGCGGTGGTAAACCGAGTGCAGCAGCAGACCCTCGTGGTCGGGCGCAGTGCCAAGATAGGGTTCGGATAGGAGCGTGCGCATCGTCGTGAGGCCGGCCTGCCAGTATTTTTTGCCCTCGGGGGTCGTCTCACCGAGGTAACGGCCGAGGCGGAGCAGGCCCTGCGCGCCGATGGCGGCGGCGGAGCTATCGACCGGTTCGTGGTCGTTGAACGGCTCGCCGTTGCGGGCGCGCCAGTCGCCGAGCCGGTGGAGGTTTGGTGCGCCGCCGTCCCAGTAGGGGATGCCGTCGAGCGCGGTGTTGGCGATGAACCAGTCGCAGGTGGCCTGGGCGCCCTTGAGCATGAGCTCGCGCAGCTTGGCCTTGCCGCCGAAAGGGGCGAGTTCGGCCGCGGGGACGGTGTCAAGGAACTCGAGCTCCTCGGGGAAGCCGGCCATCGCCCAGGAGAGGCCGCGGGTCCAGGTGGTGAACCCGGAGAAGCCCTGCTGCGAATTCGGGCAGCGGTAGCGGCCGTCGTTGGGATTGAAGATGGCTTCGTGCGTCGTGCGGCCGCGCTCGGCGGGGACGTCGTAGCTGTCGCGACCCTCGCCGTAGAAGATGGAGTAGCGCGCCGTGGCGTCGATGTGCTGGAGTCCGCGGTCGAGGAGCGAGTGCGCGGCGTCGTTCTCGCCCATCAGGCGGTGCCCGAGGGCGTGGGCGACCATGACGATGCGCACGGAGCGGATGGTGTCGACGAACAGGGAGTGCGGGCCATTGAAGGAGTAGATGTAGCCGCCGCCGCCATTGATCTTGGACCAGCGCGAAGCCTGGACAGCGCCCGAGACCTTGAGGGCGAGCTCGCACAGCCCGACCTGGTCGGCGGGGAGCTTGCCCTCGCGCTGAAGCCGCAGCCAGTTGCCGTAGGTGCTCAGGTTGTTGAAACCATGGTCGTGCACGCCGACGTGGGAGACGTGCGAGGCCATGCGCCTGACCGTGTAGTCGGTGCCCCGCTGCGCGAAGGAGGCGTCGCCCGTGGCGTCAAACTGGAGCAGGTCGGAGCCATACAGGAAGCCCTCGGTCCATTCGGTCCAGCCGCGCGCGGTGTATTTGCCGGCGACCGTGAAGACTGGCGCGCCTTTGGCGGGATCGTAGGTGCGATGCGTGAGGTTAAGCTTGTCGCCGGAGACCGGCCAGAACCGGGCGAGGGCGGGGGTGAGGGCGGCAGCGTTCAGGGTGTTGTCAACTTTCATGGGAGGAGGGGGAGGGGGCGGATCGTTCTCATACTCTTGCTCGAAATCTCGGAAGCATGATCAAGAAGGGGAGCGCGAGGACGACTTCATCGGGTATCAATAACGTTTGTCCTTGCGGAGGTGGAGGATCACAAATTCGCAGTCGGCGAGCGCCTCATAGGTGTGCTGCTGGATGGCGTCGAACTGGATGCTCTCGCCGGCGGCGAGCACGCATTCCTCGTGCGGGAGGCTGAGGCGCAGCTTGCCCGCGGTGACCCAGCAGACCTCGGTGTCGTCGTGGTGGATCTCGGGTCGCGACACCTTCGCGCCGGCCGCGGCGGTGCCGAGCAGGGCGACGACATTGGCGTATTTCAACTGGCGGAACTTGAATCCGCCTGAGCGGTAGGACTTCTCTGCGGTGCGGTGGGCGAGGGGGGACTCGGCCATCGCAAGGAGGTCGGTCGTGCTCAGGCCGAAGGCGCGGGCGAGGCGGTAAAGGGTGTCGAGCTCGGCGGACTGCTGGTTGCGCTCGAGCTTGGAGATGACGCCGACCGAGACGCCCGACGCCGCCGAGAGGTCGGCCAAAGTCATCTCATGCTGCTCGCGGAGACGGCGAAGCACGGAGAAATCGAATTTTGGGGCAACGGCGGTCACGTTTCTTTGAAAGCTAAAATACGACTGCCTATGCACGTCAACGAAAAATAAATGGCCGACGGTAAAATCGATAATCCCGGGTGTCCTGCCGATCCAAACCGCCGTTGTTATTAAGTAAATATAATAGAAATGAGTAATATAACAGAGCAAATAAGTCTTGATATTAATAAAGTATGATAATTATAAATTGCGAGAACCCCAAACCCTACCTGCATGAAAAACCGTCATTCCCTCGTCTTCGCCCGGATCCGATCCACGGGCTTGTGTTTTATAGCTCTGGTCGCTCTCCGGGCCGCCGCCCAATCCGTTGCCCCGGCTGCGCCGGAGACCGTCAAACTGCCCACCTTCACCGTCTCCACGACGCAGGATGTGGGTTACCGCGCCGGCAACTCGGTGTCGGCCACCCGCGTCGACACGCCGATCAAGGACCTGCCGTTCTCAATCAGTGCCTTCACCTCGCAGTTCATTGACGATATCGGCGCGCTTGAGTTGCTGGATGTCGTGAGTTTCGCGCCGGGTGTCACCAGCGGCGCCAAGGAATTCACCCAGGGTAACAACCGCTACTCCATCCGTGGTTTTGACGGCGATGTGACGCCGCAGCGCAATGGATTCCGGGGCAACCGCTATGTCGACTCGGCCAACATCGACCGCGTCGAGGTGGTGAAGGGGCCGGCTTCCCTGCTCTATGGCCAGATCACGCCCGGCGGCACGGTCAACTACATCACCAAGCGCCCGACGGACAAGAACGCCATCAAGGTCAAACAGCAGTTTGGCACGGACAGCTTCTGGCGCACGGACGTGGACATCAATCGCGTGCTGGTGGACGGCCGGGTCAATGGCCGGTTCATCGGGTCTTACGAGAATTCCCTGGCCTGGGCCAATCCCAGCGCCGGCCACTCCGGCCTGGTCGCCGGCAGCTTCGACATCAAGATGAACGAGAACGTCTCGCTCATCCTGGATTTTGAGAACTTCCACAAGGTCCAGAATCCCCTGATCAGCATGAGCCCGAACCTGGCGGTGGCGGTCACCGCGACGGCGGGCAACTTCCCCAACGCGGTGGACCGCGCCCGGGCGCAGGCCTACATCGATGTTGGCAATCTTAACCTGGGCTTCATCGGCTATCCCCCGCTGCCCAAGGATTTCAATTATCCGGGCGACGGTGACTACCGGACGTCAGATTTCAATTCCATGAACGCGGAGTTGAACGTGAAGCTGGGCCGCCAATGGCGCGCCCGCGCCAACTTCGGCTGGGATGATTTCAAGATCTCCAACAAGCTCACCGGCCTCGCCGAGTTCACCACCACGCCCGCGGCGGCCTATCTCGCCACCAAGAACCGTTTCGACTACGTGAAGGAACTCACGGCCAACCCGGCGGCGGTCCTGGCGGATCCCACCAAGACGGCCAGCTCGATTCTCACGCGCCGCAAGCGTATCGAGGAATCCGGCGGCGACTCCAAGACCTACCAGGCGGAGATCACGGGGCTCGTCGAGCTCGGCGGCGTCAAGCTGCGGCCGCTCGTCGGCGCGCTCTACAGCAAGATCGGGACGAACAGTTTCCGCCGGGCCAGCAACCTGAACCCGCCGGCCTCCACCCCCAATGCCAGCACCACCGGTGCGCAGCATTTCCAGCCCTGGAATTACAACGACCCGAGCAGCTGGGATCATTCGCCCACTTACAATGTGGCTGACATTCCCAACATCGAGTCGTTCAACAACACCAAGGGCAACGAAAGCGCCGTCTACGCGCTGCTGAATGCCAGTTTCCTCGATTCCAAGCTCATCGTGATCGGTGGCGCCCGTTACAACAAAACCGAAAACACCGGCACTGATTTCCGGGCCACCGTGGCCGCCACCCCCGGCGCGCCTTCGACCGGCACGCCCTACGAGGCCACGAAGACCACGCCCCAGATCGGGGTCGGCTACAAGCTGCGTCGCGACCTGCTGGTTTTCGCCAGCTATTCGGAGTCATTCTTCATCGAGGACCGCAGCCTCACGTCATGGAATCCCGCCTACAATCCCTTGCTGCCTTCCGGTGCCGGTAACCAAGTGACCATTTCCGAGCCGGCTCTGCCCACGACGGGCAGCGGTTATGAGGTGGGCATCAAGACGGACTTTCTCGATGGACGGGTCTCCTCGACCATCTCGCTCTTCCATCTGGAACGCGAAAACCGCGTCCTCCGTTTCCGCCAGACGGCTCCGGACGGCTCCTTCCCGACTCTCACCAGCCAGGGCACGGTGGACCAGAGCGAGGGCATCGAGATCGAACTCACCTGGTCGCCGATGAACAACTGGCAGGTCTATGCCACGCTTTCGCTGATGGACATCAAGACCACGAAGGCGCTCTTCCCGGCCATCGCCGTCTATGCCGACCCGGCGCAGCAGGCGGCCTACACGGCCGCCTACAACGAGGCCAAGGGCCTGATCCTGAATGCGGTGCCGGAAGGTTCGGCGGAGCGCCTCGCTTCGCTGTGGACCCGCTACAGCTTCACCTCGGGTGGCCTGAAAGACTGGTGGATCGGCGCCGGCTTCGTCCACACCGGCGACAAGGCGCAGCGCACCGCCAACCCCACGCTCTTCCTGCCCGCCAGCACGATCTATGACCTGACGGTCGGCTGTGATTGGAAGATGGGCAAGCAGAAGTGGTCCGGCACGCTCGCCTGGAAAAACGTCCTCGACACCGAATACTGGAACGCCAACCAGGCGCGTGGCAATCCGGGCCGGATGATCCTGAGCGTGAGCACCAAGTTCTGAGGCAACCCGCCTGCTTCACTGGCAAAGGCCGCCTGCAGGGCGGCCTTTTTTATGCCCGGGCGGGACTCTCGCTGGCGCCGGCCGGAGGCAGTATGGCCACGGATTACACCAACGTCCCTTTTGTTTTGGACTTTGCGGTGCCTGAGCCGGTAGGGGCGGTTGCCCTCAACCGCCCTCGGTGAGACCAGGGCCGTTGAGGGCAACGGCCCCTACCTAAAGCGTCTATGCTTCAAGGGACGTTG
>JBKJTZ010000096.1:0-45757 GCA_046590295.1 Lacunisphaera sp. | reverse complement strand
ACTTTGCGGTGCCTGAGCCGGTAGGGGCGGGTGCCCTCAACCGCCCTCGGTGAGACCAGGGCCGTTGAGGGCAACGGCCCCTACCTAAAGCGTCTATTCTTCAAGGGACGTTGGTATTAGATGAAAAGTGGCCCCGGCTTCCAGTCGGTGAAGACTGCGGCTGGAAGCCGCAGCCATGTCAGTAGCTCCGGGTCACGAGGGCGCCGGTCTGGTCCTTGAAGATGATGAGCTTGTTGACGGGATCGAGCTGGTCGAAAGTGATGCCGAGGGCGTGGTTGACCTCGGTGCCTTCGTAGGTGAGGCGCTTGTCGAGCATGATGCGGTGCGGGGGGCTCTGGAAGACGCCGCTGATGTTCTGGTTCACGACCCAATAAAAGAAAGACGCGCGCACGACCGGCCCGTCGGCGGGGGAGGCGCTGGCGATGATGATGCCGCCGGCGAGCTGCACCTGCGCCGGAGCCACGGGCTCCGTCGGCGGGGTGGCGACTGGGGGCGGCGGGGTCTCGCCCGGCCCGGGCTGAGCGGAGGTGGTGGCGAGCTTTTCGTGCAGGGCGAGCAACGCCGCGGCGGAAACACCCTGCCCGCCGGAGCCCTCGCCACCGGAGGGGTCGATTGCGCCCTTGCCTGCGCTGGCGGTGGTCGGTGCCGCAAAGGGATCGACCACGGGGGCGCGGTTGCGGCCACTCTTGCCGCCCTGGGCCTTGCCTTCCTCCTCGGCCACGAGGCCGTCGAGCTGGCCGACGCGGGCGTTGTTGGCTTTTACGACATCGTCGGTCTTGCCCATGGCCTGGGCCGGGATGGCAAGAATCTGGTTCATCGCCTTGAACGGCGTGGGGCCGCCGCTGCCGTCCTTGGCGCCCTGGGTGGCCCACTTGCGGGCCTTGGGGTTCATCGCGACGAGGGCGAAGTAACCCATGCCCAGCACGACGGTGAGTCCGACGCACACCTTCATCATGCAACCCAGGTTCCGGATGAACGCGGGGGAGGGCAGCCAGGATTTCTTCTGCGACGGCATCGCATACTCGATGATGGGGCCGGGCGGTCTGGGTGGCCCGCCGGCGCCGGGGGCAGCCGGGGTTGGACTGGTCGTCGGCAGGCCGGGATTGGTCGCGGGGATCTGCGGCAGCGCCGGATTCCCGGGATAAGGCGCAGGCCCGGTCTTCCCCGGGGTGCTGGTCGGCAGGCTGGGGTTGGTCACGGGGATCTGGGGCAGGCCCGGGATCTTGGGCGGGGGAACGGGAGGCCTCGGGGGCCCAGCCGCCGCCTGGCCCATGGCCTGCGCCGAGGCGTTGGTCCCGGGAGCTCCGCGCGCCGCCGGATTCCCGGGCAAAGGTTTCTTTTCGTCACTCATGGGCCGTCACCGAGGAGAACATCCGCGGTTCCAAACCCAAGTCTAAACTTGGGGACAAGCCCAAGGCATTTCCCGCGGATGACGCTGATGGACGCGGATAACAAACCACGCATGTCTGGCTTGTCATCCTGCATGGTGCCCAATCCGTGTTTATCTGTGGTATCCGCGGTAAAAAATCAGGTTTAGGACATGCCGGCCCCGAAAAAACGCTCGCCCCGACTGGCCGGATGAGCGAAAAAACCAACCCTTCCCCAACTCCCCCGACCCACGCCTTCCATGAGCAACAGCCTGAACATCCGTCAGTCCGGCGCCCTCGATTTTCTCTCCCTCGGCGCGCTCGTCAACCGCCTCGACCCGGGCATCATCCCGTTCCGCAAGGCCATGCGCTGCGACATCCACGTGAGTGGCGGTGAGTTCAACGTCTCGGCCAACCTGTCCGACTGCTTCCGCCTGAAGACCGGCGTGGCCTCGGCGCTGGTGGACTACCCGGTTGGCGACCTGATCGCCGAGCGCGTGCGCGCGATGGGGGTCACGCCGTTCTACAAGCGCTTCAAGCACGACGGCGTGCGCGGGCCGAACATGGCGACGGTCTATTCCGACCAGGGTCACGGCGTGCGCGCCCCCGTCGTGTTCTACAACCGCAGCAACGAGGCGGCGGGCCTGCTCAAGGCGGGCGACTTCAACTGGGCCGAGATTTTCGGCGGCGGCGTGCGCTGGTTCCACAGCGGCGGCATCTTCGCCGCGCTCTCCGATTCGACCGGCGAACTCATCATCGAGGCGATGAAGGCGGCCAAGGCTGCCGGGGCCATGACCTCCTTCGATTTGAACTACCGGCAGAAGCTCTGGGACATCTGGGGCGGCCAGGGCAAGGCGGTGGACGTGCTCGCCCGCATCGTCGAGCACGTGGATGTGCTCGTCGGCAACGAGGAGGACCTGCAGAAGGGCCTCGGCATCGAGGGGCAGGACGTCGAGAGCAAGGGCAAGCTCGACCCGTCCGCGTTCTACGCCGTCATCGAGAAGGCCACGAAGAAATTCCCGAACGTGCAGGCGGTCGCCACGACGCTGCGCGAGGTGCACTCGACCAACCGCCACACCTGGGGCGCGGTCGCCTGGATCAAGGGCCAGACCTACCAGTCGCCGATGTGCGAGCTCGACGTCGTGGACCGCGTGGGCGGCGGCGATGGTTACGCCGCGGGCTTTTTCTACGGGCTGCTGTCGGGGGCGAGCGAGCAGGAGGCCGTCAATCTCGGCTGGGCCCACGGTGCGCTGCTCACAACGTTCCCCGGCGACACCAGCATGGCGACCGTCGAGCAGGTGCAGGCCTTGGCCAAGGGTGGCTCGGCGCGGATCCAGCGGTAAGCGCCGGTTGATGTGGCATCGGCTTCCCGGTTCGACCGGCTCACGGCCCTGAGTGGGTCGAAGGGCAGCCGATGGGTCTGGTCCGGACTCTGCGGCAGGATGCCGCAGCCACGTGGGACAGGATAGAATGTGGCATCGGCTTCCAGCCGATGGGTTCGGGTAAACTCTGCGGCAAGATGCCGCAGCCACACAAGGCAGCCGCTTATGGTGCTGGCCAAACCCACGGCCATTCTTTCAAGCCTGCGTTCGCAGGGTTTGCCTGCACATAGCGAATCGTTCTCTCCAGCTCGTCCGCATCGCGGATGAGGTGATCGAACGATTCTTTCTGCCAGAACTCACCGCTGCGCTGTAGCAGGCGGTTCGCGGTCGTCGCGGTGTAGCTTTTCCAGGAGTGAAGAATTCCAGAAAGTTCGTGCGGAGCGAGTGGCTGCGCGATCGCGTGCACATGATTCGGCATCACGCACCAAGCGAGCAGGTGATAGCGCGTGCCCTCGAAATGACGGAGGGCGTTCGCCACCGGTTCGGCGATCTCGGTCCGAGCCAGCCAGCACGCGCCGCGGCCGGTATCGAGCAATTGTTCGATGCGGGCGCTGAAGAGTTTTTGCAGACGATCCTGAACAGCGGGACCGGCATCGTCGCCAGCCGCAGCAAGCAGCGCGGCCCGCTCACGCTGATAGTCTTCGATAACGGCGGCAGGCAAGGAGTCGGCTAGGCGGAATACGACGTGGTATTTCGCTCCATCAAGTGTCCAATGCGGCAGATAGGCCCCTTGCCGGACGGTAGCGGATCGTTGCAAAGACGACTCTGACATGCGGGAGATTCTGGCAGACGCGGCGGAGCGCCGACAGTAAAAAGTGGCATCGGCTTCCAGCCAATGAGTTCGGGCCAATCCTGCGGCTGGAAGCCGCAGCCACATTCCGCCTACCGTGGGATGCGAGTGTAGATCGTGTTGGAGGACACGACGGTGTCGGCGTCCGTGATCTCGACGATGGCGGGATGCTTGTCGACGGTGACGAGCGCGGGCTTGCCGGCCACGAGGGCGCCGTTGGAAGAGCGAACGCGGGGCTCGGTGATGGCCTGGGCGGGACCATATTTGGCGAAGTTCAGCGTGCCGTCCGGCGCGATGCTGAGCCGGCGGTCGCCGGGCTGGCTGCCGGTCTGGTAATCGCCGGCGGCCTTGATCAGCAGCGTGCGGGAATCGGTTTCAGCCATCGGCACGTAGACGGGGGTCAACGAGGGCGCGGGCTTGAAGAGCATCCAGGCGGTGGCGGCGTTGAAGCCGAGGATGAGCACGGTCATGACGATGAGCTTGGTGCGTCGGGAGCCGCTGGCGGCCGCCAGCTTGGCATCGGGCAGGAGCGGCGAGGCCACGGGGGCGCGCTCGACCTTGGCCGAGGCGATGCGGGTCACCTCGGGTGCGCCGCCGGCGACGGTGGTGAGGATGTAGGGGACGGAGTGCTCCTCGCCGCGCAGCGTTGTTTCCCAGCCGACGAGGCAAAGCTGCCGGTAGCGGGTGCGCACGACGAACACATCGCGGTCGGTCTTGATCCGGATCTCCGGCGCGGAGGGCTCGTAGATGGTCAGGCCGGCCGCCACCAGGCTCAGGGCGTTGAGCAGGTCGCGGAGCTGGACGGGCGTGACGCTGGGCAGCTGCTCGTCCTCATATTGCAGTCCGGCCGCCGTGGCGCCGGGCGCCAGGTGGTGCAGGGTCACACTGTAGATCTGGGCGGCCATCAGGGTTCGATGATGAACAGCAGGCAGTTGTCCTGGCCGAGGCGGAAATTGCCGGTGGCGAGGTTGCCGTCGTCGAGGATGACGTCGATCGCCTGGTAGAGGCCGAGATCGAACAGCAGCGGGGCATTGCCGGGGTCAACGAGGGCGAGGGCGGCGCGGTAGCGGACCCCGTTGTGGATCTGGTTGTTGTCCCAGTCGAACCGGCCGCCGATGGAGGTGGGGCCGATCCAGGAGGCGAGTTGGATGTCATCCTTGGTGATGACGGGGGGCACGACGCCGGCGGCGGTCTCGGTCGGCCAGGAACCGTTCTCGTGGGCGCGGGCCTGCAGCACGGCGGTGAAGACCCGGAAATCGTTGGAGATCGCGGCGGAGCGGGCCTTGAGCTGGATCCGCTGGTAGGAGGGAATCGACAGCGCCATGAGCATGCTGATGATCGTCACCACCACCATCAGCTCGACCAGGCCCACGCCCGCCGTCGAACGGGGGATGGCCTGCCGGCCGATCCGGCGGCTGAAGGGGGCTGGCGCGCTCATTGGGGCGACATTCCTGCTAAGCCGCGGCGAGGAGGCAAGGGGGAATCGGCGATGCAGGGGACAGGCAGACAGAGGACCGGATGAGAGGGAACCGGCGGCGACAGATCAAGACCGTTACTTCATGATCTCGTCCGTGGGCTTGACGGCGTTTTTGTCGTGGGCCGCGGCGCTGTCCTTGGCCTTCTGGACGGCCTTGCCGTAGGTCGTCTGCGGCGGCGCCGGCTGTTTGGCGGCCGGCGGCGGCTCCTCCGCCTTGGGCGCGGCGGCCGGCGCGGGCCCGTCCCCGAGCTTGCTGGCCGGGATCTTCCCCGTGACGTTGCGATACTTGACGGTCGCCGTGCCGGCGTCGCGCGACACCAGCTCGACCACGGTGCCGGGCTTGAGGGACACCACGGCGCGGTCGGCCTTGAGGATCACCGACTCCTTCACGGTGACCTGTTCGGCCAGCAGGGGAGCAACGGTCAGGGCCAGCAGGGGCAGGAGGTGGAGTTTCATGCGGTCACGCTACCCGGGGTGGCGCCGGCGAGGAACAGCAAAGTTCGGTGAAAAAACGGCCAGCAACCGATCAGGCCAAGGCAACAGCGGGATTTTTTTAACCACGAATTTCACCGATAGGCACGGAGCAAAACCCTCCGGCCGGTCAGGGTGATCCCGCCCCGGCGGGATCCGGCTGACAACCATGGTAGATCCATCCGGGTCAATCCGTGGTCAAACTGAATGGGTCGGTTAACCAAAACGTGTCCTAGCATCTCTCGTGTTTTTCTGCTGCTGTGCACCGCATGAGGGTGATGTGCTATCGTTGTTTCTGGCCGCAGGCGCTCTGCTGGTGCGCGTCGCTGCGGCTGATGGCGACGCGGACGCGCTTCGTCTTCCTGATGCACCCGAAGGAGTTCAAGGAGGAGAAGGCCGGCACGGGCCGGCTGACGCATCTCTGCCTGCCGAACAGCGAGCTGCACATGGGCACGGGCTTCGACGCGGTCGAGGCGGTGCAGGCGCTCATCAAGGAGCCGGCGAATCATCCGGTGCTGCTCTATCCCGGGCCGGACGCGGTGAATCTGAGTGTCGCGGGTAAACCTCAGGTCTCAGGTTTCAGGTCCCAGGTTTCAGGAAAACAGCTCGTCGTCTTTTTGCTGGATGCCACGTGGAGCGGCGCGCGCAAGATGCTGCGCCTGAGCCCGAGCCTGCAGCGCCTCCCGCGGATCATGTTCACGCCCTCGGCGCCGAGCCGGTACGTCATCAAGCAGCAGCCGGTCGAGGGCTGCCTCTCCACACTGGAGGCGGTGCATGAATTGCTGACCGTGCTGGCCCGGACGGGCCTTGATGACTACCCGGAGCCCGAGCAGCTGCTGGGGGTTTTCCAGAAAATGCAGGATTTCCAGATCAGCTGCGCGGCGGATCCGGCGCGCAGCGGCTACCGGCGGCAGCCCTACGGATCACCCGCCCAGCGCGTCCGGGCGCGGGGCCGGAGCGGTGCGCGGCGGTTGAAATACCTGGCCCGTCCGCTGGCGGGAACGGAACCAGCCGCGCCGTTGTCCACCTCCCCAGCTCATGAGCAAGGCCTTCACGAAAGAGGATGATGCCGGCGACGTGCTGGTGCCGCGACCGGTTTCACCGCTGCCGCCCGGCGCGCGTAATCATTTCACCGCGGGCGGAGCGCAGCGGTTGCGGGCCGAACTCGCCCGGCTGACCGAAATGGAACGGCCGGCCTTGTTGGGTTTGGTGGGTGAGCCGGGCATGCGGGGTGCGGATGCGAAGGAGCGGCTGCAGCACGTGGAGCAACGCATGGCCTATCTGCAGCAAAGCCTGCAAACCGCCACGGTGGCGCCGCTGCCACCACCGCCGCATGAGGTCGTGAGGTTCGGGGCCACCGCGACCGTGCGCGACCAGCGCGGCACCGAGACGACCTACCGGATCGTCGGCGTGGATGAGGCTGACTTTGAGCGCAACGAAGTGAGCTGGCGGTCGCCGATCGCGCGGGCCCTGTTGAATGCGCGGCTCGGCCAGAAGGTGCCGTTCAAGTTTCCCGCGGGCACCGCGCAACTGGAAATCGTCCGCATCGCCTATGAATAACGCCATGATCGAGCGATGGGTGGCCGGCTGGGTGATGGTGGCCAGCGCGTGGACCTTTCTTGTGTTCGGGATCGACAAGTGGCGGGCGGGTCACGGCGCGGCGCGCGTGGCGGAGGCGACATTGTTTTGGCTCAGCGCGCTCGGCGGCTGGCCAGGCGGTTTGCTCGGCATGATAATCTTCCGGCACAAATCCGCGAAGGCGTCGTTCCAGTTGAAATTCGCCGTAGCGTTCTTCGTCTGGGGCGCGCTGGTCGCCGGTGGATTGAAACTGACCGGGCGGTGGTGAGGGAGTGGCATCGGCTTCCAGCCGATGAGGCTTATTGCTCGCAGAGCATCGGCTGGAAGCCGATGCCACCCTGACCATGCTCACCCCATCCCGAGCAGCTCGACCGCGAAGACCAGCGTCACGTTGGGCAGCCAGCCAAGGCATTTATTGCCACAAAAAGGCGCAAAGGTCCCGGGGGCGAATGAAACCCTCAAGGCGCCGATAGGCGCGCGCACCATGCACCACGGCAGGACAGAAGCTTTTGGTGCTTTTTTGTGGCTAACTCGTCCGGAGAATTCGACGTCTGGGGAATTAGCACAGGTTTCTCACCCGCTAAAGCCCGCCCGGAGGTCGGGCTCCACCTTTCAGCCGATGCCCAGCAGCTCGACCTCGAAGACGAGGGTGGAGTTGGGCGGGATGGCGCCGGGATAACCCTGGGCGCCGTAGGCGAGCTCGGGCGGCAGGGTGAGCTTCACCTTGTCGCCGAGTTTCATCCGGGCGACGCCGACGTCCCAGCCGGCGATGACCATGCCGGCGCCGAGGACGAACTGGAACGGCTCGTCGCGGTCGACGGAGCTGTCGAATTTTTTGCCGGTCGTGAACCAGCCGGTGTAATGCACACTCACCCGTTCGCCGTTTTTCGGCGACCGGCCGGTGCCAGTGACAAGGGTTTCGGATTTCAGTTCGGGAGCACTCATGGGTGATGGGGAAAAATCAGGCGAGGGCGACGATGATGATGTGGCCGTTGTAGCCGACCTGGTCGCCGGCCTGCAGCTTTTTCCGTACCTGGGTCTCGACGGTGTCGTTGAGCATGACCTGACCCCCGGTGATCGCCAGCTTGGCCTCGCCACCGCTCCCGGCCAGCCCGCCGAACTTGAGAAACTGGCAGAGCTCGATGGGCACGGCCCGGACCTTGACCGGCCGCGGCGTGGAGGAACTGGTTTGCTTCATGGGGGAATGGGCGGTTGGTTCGTTCTCGTTCTCATCCTCTTTCTCGTTTTCCCGGACGGCGAGAAAGATTATGAGATTGAGAACGATTGATCAGGTAGACGGGTTATCCGGCGTCACCAGCTGGATCCCGTCCGGCGCGATGCGGATGAGGCGGTCGCGGTAAAGGGCGCCGATGGCCTGCTTGAAGGCCTTCTTGCTGACCCCGAATGCGTCGCGGATCTCCTCGGGCAGGCTGCCGTCGTGGAAGGGCAGCCGGCCGCCGGCGGCCGTGAGCTTGGCGAGCACCTGTTCCGCGACCGAGGCGACGCGCCGGTAGCCGGCGCGGCCGAGGGCGAGGTCGATCTTGCCGTCGGGGCGCACGGCGCGCACGTAGCCCTCGACGACCGAGCCGACCAGCAACGGTCTGGGAATCTCATTGTTATAGACCAGGCCGCGGTGGGCGTGGTTGATGATGAGGTTGTAGCCGAGCGGGCTCTTGCTGGCGACCAGCAGGTGCACGGCCTCGCCCTCGTGGTAGGGCGGCGGCACGAGGTCGAGCCGGCGGCTGAGCCGGGCGCTGGCGATGAGGCGGTCGGTCTTGGTGTCGAGCACGACCTGCACGACGACCCAGTCGCCGGGATTGAGCGGGCCGTCCTGCTCTCGCGCCGGGAGGAGCAGGTCCTTGCCGAGGCCCCAGTCGAGGAAGACGCCGCCGATGCGAGGGTTGACGCCGACGACGCGGAGACAGGCGAACTCGCCGACGACGGCGAAGGGTTTTTCCGTGGTGGCGACGAGGCGGTCCTCCGAGTCGCGGTAGACAAAAACCTCAAGCTTGCCGCCCGGCACGGCGCCGGCCGGGATGTAGTTGGCGGGCAGCAGGATTTCGCCGTACGGACCGCCGTCGAGGTAGAGGCCGGGCGGGGCCGCGCGGACGATGGGGAGGAGATTGCGTTTGCCGAGTTGGGCCATGAAGTGGTGAGCAGTGAGCAGTGAGCAGTGAGCAGTGAGCAGTGAGCAGTGAGCAGTGAGCAGTGAGCAGTGAGCAGTGAGCAGTGAGCGGGATTGGGGGTGGCGGGAAGGTAATAGCAGAGGCCGGCAGGAAAGCCAACGCAACGGGTAATGCGCCTCCGGCTGGACACCCTGGCGCTTCCCCGTCAATGTCGCCCTCCATGAACGATGCCGAACTCGCGGAGGGTCATGCGGCCCTGGGCGTGGCGCCGGGTGTGACGCCGGAGGAGCTCGAACGGGCGTTCATGAAAAAGAATTTCGCCCTGCTCCAGGGCAAGTCGGGTCCGGCCGACGAGCCGAATGTCGCCCTCGGCGCCCAGCGGCAGCAGCTGCGGGCGGTCTACGAAAAACTGTCGGCGCACCTGCGGGCCGCGCCGGCGCAGGCGGCGCCCCGCAAGCCGCGACTGGCCCCGGGCGGGCTGCCGCCGCCCCGGCCGGCGGGACTGGTGAAACCTCTCCCGTTGCAATCCCGCGAGGAGCGCGAGGCGGCGGATGGGTTTGCGCTGTTCGCCTTCGACAACTGGCTGGTCAACGTGCTGGTGCCGCCGCTGCTACTCGGCCTGGTGTGGCTGATCAACATCAGCCCGGCGGGATTTTTTCTGAAGGGGTTTCATGTGTGGATGCACGAATTTGGCCACGCCACGGCGGCGTGGCTGTGCGGTTTCCGGGCCACGCCGCTGCCCTTCGGCTGGACCCCGGTGGAGCCGGTCTATTCGCCCTTCGTCTACTGGGGCCTGCTGCTGCTGTTCGGCATCCTGTTCGCCGCCGGCGTCAAGGAGCGCAAGGTGTGGCCGATGATCGCGGCGTTGATGCTGGCCGGGCTCCAGTATTACATGACGTGGCGCATGCCCGACCACCGGCAGGAATTCTGGTGGAGCGCCTTCGGCGGGGTGGGCGGCGAGTTCTACCTGAGCACGCTGTTCATGATGTTTTTCTTCGTGCAGCTCCCGGACAAGTTCCGGTGGGGTGCGTGCCGCTACGTGTTCTTCTTCATCGGCGCGACGGCCTTCCTCAACATCTGGGTGATGTGGGGCAAGGTCTATCACGGGCTCGAGGAGATCCCCTGGGGCTCGATGATCAACGGCGAGGGCGACGAGGGCGGCGACATGAACAAGCTGAAGGACGGCTACGGCTGGACGAAATTCATGATCCGCCGGAACTACCACCAGCTCGGGAACGGCTGCTGGATCGCGCTCGGGGTGACGTGGGCGGTGTTCGCCCTGCGGTTGAATAAAATCGCCGACCGGATGTTGACCGCAACCGGCGGGGCCGGGGGGAAGGAAGCCGGATAAGGCCGCTCGCTCAGGGGGCGGGCTGGCAAAGGCAGGATGAGCTGATGGCCAGGTCCGCCTTGCCCCAGACCCGGGTAAATTGGGCGCGGACCAACCCGGACTCCGTGCCCTTCTTTTGGAGCTGCAAGGACTCGGCCAGGCCAAAAAGCGACCAGCCATTGCCCGGCAGGCGCTGCAGGTCGTCACGATAAACCTGCTCGGCCTCGGCGTAGCGCCGGTGCGCCATGAGCGCGGCGCCCAGCGAGTGGCGCACCGGGATCAGCCAGCCGGGTGGTTCGTCGTAACGCAGCGTGTCCTCGGCGGCGACGGCGGCGCGCAACTCGGCCAGGCCGGCGTCGATCTGGCCTTCGCGGACCAAAATCTCGCCCTCGAGCATGGGCGTGACGATCGCGATGACATCCCGGCAGGTGTTGTTGCCGGCGGCGATCTGATCAGCCGGGACGGCCTTGGCCGCCTCCAAATACAAGGCCTGTTCCCGGCGGGCGGCCGTCGGGTCGCCTTTCGCGGCCAGGGCAATGCCGCGGGCCGCGAACTGGAAGGCATGCGTGAATTTTTCCGCGGGCGGATGCGCGGGCTCGGCCAGGATGTCGTCCCAGCGGCCGAAGCGCACGAGCACCTCGAGCGGTGTGGCGAGCCAGGCCTCGGCGACAATGCCAAATTCCTCCATGAACTCGGGGGAAAGGCCGGCGACGAGGGCGCGGATGTGGCGGAGGGCGAGTTCGCGCTGACCGGTCATCATGGCCGCGTAGGCCAGCATGTGTTCGTTGTGTGCGACGTACATGGGCAGAATCCCCCTGGCGGGCCCGGCGACCTTGCGATAGGCTGCATCCGCGGCCACGGCTTTCACGTTCGAATCGATCGCATCCTGCCAGCGGCCCACGCGGATGTAGATATGCGAGGGCATGTGGACGTTGTGCGCGAGCCCGGGCTGGAGGTTGAGCAACCGGTCCGCGGCCGGCAGCGCCCGCGCGGGGTGGGGCGAGGCCTCGACGGCATGGATGTAGAGGTGGTTGGCAAAGGGATGGGAGACGTCGAGCCGCAGCACGGCGTCGAGCGTGGCGAGGATTTCATCCGTGCCGGGTTGCGGCTGGCCCGCGCGCGTCCACTGGTCCCACGGCCGGAGGTCCATCATCGCCTCGGCGAAGAAGGCACCGACGTCGGCGTCGCCCGGAAATTCTTTCCAGACCTCACGCATGGCATCGGCATAGGCGTGGTCGAGCGGACCGCGGTCCGCGGGCTGCGGCTGGGCATAGCGTCGGGCGAGCGCGTTGATCAGCGCGCGCTCCACCGGCGTGCCGCCCGGGGCGTGCTGCTGCGCCCGCGCCAGTTCCTGCCAGGCGAGTTCGGTGGCGGGCGGGGGCACGACGGGAAAATTGATGTGCGGTCCGCTGGCCAAGGCGATGCCCCAATGGGCCATGGCACAGGCCGGGTCGAGCCGGGCGGCTTCCTGGAACGAGCGGATGGCGGCTCCGTGGTTGAAGCCAAACACGAAGCGCAGGCCCTGGTCAAAGTAACGCTGGGCCTCGGGTGACGAGGTGGTGATCCGGCGGTGGTGGTGGCCGAGGTTATCGATGAGCGGGATGCCGGACGGGGCGGCGACGGCTGGGCCGGTGAGCAACAGGCAGAAGACCAGACCGGTTAGGACGGACGATGAGATTCTCATGGGGCGTGGGGTTGAAGGAACGGCTGCAGCATGGGAGCAGCCGGACCTGGTGTCTATGGCATGGGTCCCCCAGGAGCCCCGGGCAAGTCCCCGGGGGTGACGCTGGGGGCAAGGGACCAGTATCAGGCAGACTCCGCGGCGGACTGGACGACGGGCGGACGATCTGTTCCGGTGGAGGCAACATGATCTTCCCCAGACCGATTCTTTTTGCGGCCGGCCTGTTGGCGTTCACCGCCCACGCCGCGCTCACGCCTGATGAGCAGAGGCTGGCGGCCTGGGTCGACGCCCAAGCGGGTGCTTTCGCCAGCGACCTGGAGGCCGCGGTGCGGATCGACAGCGCGACCGAGAATCTTGCGGGCGTGCGGCGCATGGGCGAGCACTTCGGCCGGCAGCTGGCCGAGCTGGGGTTTGAAAGCCGCTTGGTGGAGCTGCCCGCCGCGATGGGCCGCGCCGGCCATCTCGTGGCCGAGCTCAAGGGCACCAAGGGCAAGCGGGTGCTCATGATCGGCCACCTCGACACGGTCTATCCCGGCGGGGATTTCCGCCGCGAGGGCGACACGGTTTATGGCTCGGGTGTCAACGACATCAAGGGTGGCGATGTGGTCATCATCGCGGCGCTCCGCGCGTTGCACGCGGCCGGCGCGCTGGAGGGCGCCCAGATCATCGTGGTGATGACCGGGGACGAGGAGTCGGTGGGCAGCCCGGTGGAGGTGGCGCGCCGCGAGCTGCTCGAGGCGGCCGGGCGCAGCGACGTCGCGCTGGCGTTTGAGGGGGCCATCGCGCACACGGGCACCGTGGCGCGCCGTGGCAGTGCGACCTGGGAGCTGGAGGTGCAGGGGGTGACCGGGCACTCCTCCGGCATCTTCTCCGCGGCGATGGGCGACGGCGCGGTCTTCGAGCTGGCGCGGATCCTCGAGGGGTTCCGGGCGCAGCTGCAGCCGCTGGACGGGCTCACGATCAGCCCCGCGCTCGTGGCGGCGGGCGTGACGGCGGAATTGTCGGCCACCGGCGGCCAGCTGTCCGGCAAGACCAACATCATTCCCCAGCGCGCGGTCGTGCGCGGCGACCTGCGGACGGTCAGTGCCGGACAGCTGGCCGAGGCGCAGGCGCGGATGCAGGCGGTGGTGCGGCAGAACCTCCCGCGCACCTCGGCCGTCCTGACCTTTTCGGAGCGTTACCCCGCGATGCCGCCGACGCCGGCGAACTACGAGCTGCTGGCGCGGCTGGACCAGGCCAGTCGCGACCTCGGGCTCGGCGCGATCACGGCGTTCGACCCGCGCGGCCGCGGCGCGGGCGACCTCGCGTTTGTCTCGCCCCCGCTGCCGGGCCTCGACGGGCTCGGGCTCGAGGGCAAGGGTGCGCACACGACGCACGAATCCGGTGACCTCAAGCCGGCGCCGGATTGGGTGAAGCGCGTCGCACTGCTCGTCTACCGGTTGACGCGCTGAAGCGCCCCGGCGGCGGGATTACTTTGCCGCGAGTTTTGCTTTCCACGCGGCGTAGGCGGCGGGCAGGGCGGTGGCGCGGCTGTTATACCAGCCGTAACCCTTGCGGCGTTCGAGGCTGAGCTCGGTCACGGTGTAATGCACCATGCGGTCGCGCTCGCTGAAGATGGGTTGGCCGGTGCCGAACTCGTAGAAGCGGGCCCAGAGGTCCGGGGCGCCCGCCTGCGGCACGAGGCCGGTGCCGGTCGTGGCGTCGCGGTCCCACCTGACGCCGCGCAGCGCGTGGATGGGAAACCAGGCGCAGGCGCCTTCAATGGCGGCGACGATCTCCGGCGCGGGGCGGGGGATGGTCATGAGGAACTGCACCAGGCCGACGCTTTCCAGCGAACACTCGGAGATGGGTTCGAAGTTGCGGGCGGCACAGGGCCGGAGGGTCAGGGCGTCGTGCTGCTGACCCCAGATGGTGCGCCGACCGTCGGCGTCTTTCAGCTGGGCGGCGAGCAGGCAGGCGATACCGCGGGCCAGCCGTTGCTCGGCCTGGGCGGCCAGAGCGGCGGGCACGAAGGCGAACTCGCCCTGGCGGCCCGCGACGGCGCGCAGCAGCTCAAGGATGTGGACCATCGCGTCGTCGTTAAACGTGATGGCGTCGTGATATCCGCCGGCCAGCGGATAGATCTGCGGGAAGCCGCCGTTGGGATACTGGGCGGCGAACGTGTAGTCCAAACCACGTTGGAAGCCGGCCCGCCAAGCCCGGGCCTTTTCGCCTTCATTGGCCGCGGTGACCAAGGCCAGGAAACGAAGTTCATAGATGGTCGCGTCGTTGTCGAAGGTGCCGGAACTCCAGCCGTCGTGATGGTCGTCCGCGGGCAGGGGATCGCGCGAGTAGTCGCCACCCTTGGTCCAGCCGCCGGAGGGTCGCTGCCAGGCGACGACGTGATCGGCCAGGCTGCGCGCCTCGGCGGAAGCATACCAGGCCCCGGGGGCGTTCAGATTCAGGGGGGTGCTGTAGACGGAGGGAAGGGGCGCGCGGTTGATCAGTACTTTCGGGGAGTTTTCAATCGGATCAGTCGGTTTCGCTGGAGGGCGGGCGCGGGCGACCGCGGCTTGCCAGTAAGCCTGCCACGCGGGCTGCTCCGCGGCCGGCAGGGCGGCGATGCGCTGGGCCGTCACCGGCAGAAAGGCGTCGGGCCCCCACGGGCGCGGGGGCGGGAAGTCATCGGCGGCCGGAACGGAAACGGTGACCGCCGCCCAGAGCAGCAGGAGCCGAAGGGGGAGGGGGATTGGCGCAGGCATGATGAATGGGGGCTCCTTCGGTAGGGCGGGCAGTCCCTGGCCCGCGCGGCGCGGAACAGAGTCCGTGCCCTACCTCAGCGCACGACGCGGGCGCTGCCGCCCTTCATGAGCTTCTCGACTTCCTTCTGCGTGGCCATCGAGGTGTCGCCGGGGGTCGTCGACGCGAACGCGCCGTGGGCGGCACCGTATTCGACGGCGGCCTGCGGGTCGTTCTTCGACAGGAAACCGAACTGCAAACCCGAGGCGAACGAGTCGCCGCCGCCGACGCGGTCGAGGATCTCCAGGCTCGGATAGGCGCGGCTGTCGTAGAACTTGCCCTCGTGCCAGAGGATGGCGGACCAGTCGTTGACCGTCGCGGTGTGGACGTGGCGCAGCGTGGTGGCGGCGACCTTAAAGTTGGGGAACTCCTGCACGGCGGTCTCGATCATCGCCTTGAAGGCGCCGGTCTCGATGTGCTTGAGGTCCTCGGCGCCCTTGACGGCGAAGCCGAGCGAGGCGGTGAAGTCCTCTTCGTTGCCGATCATGACGTCGACATACTTCGCGATCTCGCGGTTGACCTCCTGCGCCTTCTTCAGGCCGCCGATGGTCTTCCAGAGCGAGGGCCGGTAGTTGAGGTCGTAGCTGACGATCGTGCCGTGCTGGTTCGCGGCCTTGACCGCCTCGATGGTGAGCGCGGCGGTGGATTCGGACAGGGCGGCGAAGATGCCGCCGGTGTGGAACCAGCGCACGCCCTGCTCGCCGAAGATCTCGGCCCAGTTGAAGTCGCCCGGCTTGAGTTGGGACGCGGCGGTGTTGCCGCGGTCGGACACGCCGACGGCACCGCGGAGGCCGAAGCCGCGCTCGGTGAAATTCAGACCGTTGCGCACGGTGCGGCCAATGCCGTCGTCCTCGCGCCACTTGACGTGGGTGGTGGCGACGCCGCCCTGCATGATGAAGTCCTCGACCAGATGGCCGACCTCGTTGTCCACGAGTGCGGTGCAGACCCCGGTCTTCAGGCCGAAGCATTTGCGGAGGCCGCGTGAGGTGTTGTATTCGCCGCCGCCCTCCCAGGCGGTGAACGAACGGGCGGTGCGGACGCGGCCCTCGCCGGGATCAAGGCGGAGCATGACCTCGCCGAGGGAAAGTTGATCAAAGCGGCAGGCGGAGGCAGGTTTGATTTTCAGGCTCATGGGGTGGATAGCTATAAGGTTTAAGTTGTAAGGGATAAGGGGAAGTCGGGCGGGCGGCTTAAACTTACACCTTAAACCTTGGCCGCGGCCGCCGCGGCGACAAACTCCTTGGCGCGGGCGGTGATGGCGGCCCAGTCGCCGGCCTTCAGGGCGGCGGCGGAGACGAGCGCGCTGCCCGCGGCGGTGGCGAAGGCGCCGTTCTTCAGGAACTCGCCGACCGTCTCGGGGGTGACGCCGCCGGTGGGCATGACCAGGATCTTCGGGAAGGGCGCCTTGACGGACTTGATGTAGGCCGGGCCGAAGTATTCGGCGGGGAAAATCTTCACGACGTCGACGCCGAGTTCCCACGAGGTGTAGACCTCGGTCGGGGTGAGCGCGCCGCCGAGGACGGGCACACCGGCCTCCTGGCAGGCGGCGATGACGGTCGGTCGCACGCAGGGCGTGACGATGAACTTGGCGCCGGCGGCGATGCCGGCCCGGGCGGTCTCGGCGTCGAGCACGGTGCCGAGGCCGAGCAACACCTGGGGCAGTTCCCGGGTGACCTGCGCGCAAAGCTCGAGCGCGTTGGGCGTCGTCATTGTGAGCTCGATGCAGTTGAGGCCGCCGGCCGAGAGCGCCCGGGCGCAGTCGAGCAGGCTGGTCGAACTGTCGGCGCGGATAAGCGCGATTACTTTTTCGGCTTTGAGGCGGGCGAGGATGTCGGCTTTGGCCATGGGGGAGGAGGAATAAGTAGTGAGCAGCGGGTAGAGGGTAGCGAGTAGAAATCAGGTAATACGCCAGAGTAGAGGGAGGCGGCGGAATGTGGGTGAGGATTGTTTATCATGAGCACTACTCACTACTCGATACTTGCTGCTTTCCACCCTCACTCCCCCCCGGCCCACTTGGGTTTGTCGCGGAGGTGGTAGAGGCGCTCGCCGGCCTTGGGCTCGTAGAAGATGCCCTCGGCCTCGCGGTTGGCGTAGTCGGCCTGGTTGATCGTGCGCCAGTCGCGGTAGCCGAGGTTGATCTTCCGGCAGGTGGCCTCGGGGATGCCCGTGGCGAGGGTCACGCGCACGCGGGGCGTCTCGCGGCCGGTCTTTTCGTCGTAGGTGCCGATGCCGTGAACATGGGTGGAGTGGGCGAGGGTGCCCCAGGGCTCATGGTGGTAGCGGTCCCACTGCTTGAGGAAAAACTGCACGCAATGGTAGCCGATGCGCTCGATCATCGCGCCGTGCACGAGCGAGACCTCGTGGATGTGCGGGGCGTAGATGATGAGCTCGCCGCCGTCGGCGACGATGGGCTCGAGCTTGTACATGCACTTCCCGCTGACCCAGAGTTCGTCATACATCGGCGGCGCGCAGGAGAGCACGGTGTGAAACGGGCGGTCCTTGTAGGTGATGTGGAGCTCGCGCGAGAGCTCGCTGGCGTCGTCCCACGCCTGCTCCGGCGTGCCGGCGAACAGGCCGGCGAGCTCGCCCTGGCCGTGGACCACCAGGCAGAAGCAGAGTTTCGGCACGGTGACCATCGCGCCGGCGCGGTCGACCACCTTGCGGACGGGCGTCCACTTGTTGCCGATGATCATCGGGTTGGTGACGACGGCGCCGAGCCAGTGGAAGAAATTCAAGATGCCCGGACCGGCGACCCCGGGGAACAGGTATTTGTTGCCGCCGGAGAAACCGACGACCTCGTGCGGGAAGACCGGGCCGACGATGATGATCTGGTCGTAGTCGAAGAGGCGCCGGTTGATGTGCACCGGCACATCCAGCGCAAAGAGACCGCCGGAGAGCGCCTTGATGTCCGCGGCGGGGATGTGGCCGAGGTCGCGCAGCGCGGCGGGGTTGTCCCATTCGTGGTTGATGAACTCCACGTCCCGATAGGTGGAGGCGCGCTCGGCGGCGGTGATCTCGACGCGGTGGTTGATGGCGTCATCAGGCATCGCGGGGTGCGTGCCGAGGGCGATCATGACGTCGAACTTTTTCACCGCGCCGGCGAGCTGGGCGAAGAGAGTCTTGAACATCAGGCCGACCGGCGCGGTGCGCGTGTGGTCGGGGATGATGAGCAAGATGCGCTGGCCGCGGTGGGCGGCGGCCGGGCAGGTGGCGGCGACAAGGGCGCGGACCTCGTCGGCGCTGACCGACCGGCCGGCGGGGGCGATGGAGCGGTGGGGGGCCTCGGCCATGGGACAACGCGGGCGAGGCTAGCGGCGGGCCTCGGCGAAGCCAAGCAAACGCGACAGCTCGCTGGCGGCGGCCTTCACCGCGGAGCCCATCTCCGGGATGCGGTCCTTGGTGAAGCGCACCGTCGCGGCCGTGATGCCGATGGCGGCGACGACCACGCCGTCCGACCCGTAGACGGGAGCGGCCAGGCACCTGACGCCGGGGTTGAATTCCTCGTCATCGAGACTGAAGCCGCGCTTGCGGGTCAGCTCGACCTCGCGGCGCAGCTCGGCGAGGGTGGTCAGCGTATGCGGCGTGCGCCGGGTCAGGCGCGCCCCGGTGCAGAGCTCCGCCAGGCGGGCGTGGTGCAGAAAGGAAAGGAAGATCTTGCCGGTGGAAGAGGAGTGCAGTTCGGCCAGAAAACCGGGCCGCGAGGCGGCGCGCAGCGGGTGCGGGCTGTCCTGCACGGCGACGATGAGCGAGCGGTTGTCGCAGGGGATCGCGAGGTGGGCGGTCTCGTGGACAACCCCGGTGAGTTGCTCGAGGACGGGCAGGGCGGTCGTGCGGATCTCGGTGCCGGCGAGCGAGGCATTGCCCAGCTGGATCAGGACGGGGCCGAGCTCGAAGTGCGCGCCGTTTTTCCGGACCAGGCCCTCGAGGTGCAGGGTGGTCATGATGCGCAGCGTGGTCGTGACCGGGATGCCCAGGGTGCGGCCGATGTCCGCGGCCTTGAAGCCGTCGGTGCTGCCGCCGAGCAGCTTGAGGATCCGGCAGGCGTTGCGCAGGTTGGGGATGACATACCGCTCCTGGCTGGAGGCGGCCGGGGCGGAGCGGGCAGAAGCGGAGGGGGGCATGGCGGACGGGGGGAACGGCCGGCGGGGCTGGCGGGATTAAAAAGGGAAGCGAAAGGGGCCGGCGGCGATTGTTCAAATGTGAAATATGACTTCATGGGCGAAATTTGGGAGTTTTACTAATAATAATTAGATTAGGACTTGAACCCGCCGCCTTCCCGTCCTCATTAGAGTCTGGACGCGGCCGCCCTCTGGCGGCCGCGGACCGCCCCGCCCGAATCTTACCGTCAGACAAAATAGCTATTGCCCTGTGCCAGGGCTTATATTCACCTATGGACTGTATTTTCATTAGTGAAATTACGCTTTCCGCCCCCACCCCTGGGAGCCGTCCGAATCCGGCGGTCCCTGTTCTTTATCCCTGACCCTGACCCTAACCCCCACCTGACCATGGAAACCTCCCCCCACGGCTGGCAGCGCCTCACGGCGTTTGTCACCTCCTTCAACGGCCGCTCCGCCGGTCGTTTGCTCAGCACCCTGGCGCTCGTCACCGGCCTCGCCCTGCCCGCCGCCTTCGCGCAGCCGGGCACCGGCAGCATCACCGGCCGCGTGCTGAACGTCGGCAACTCCAAATACGTCGCCAATGCGGTCGTCACCGTCGAGGGCACCGCGCTCACCACGCTGACCAGCGAATATGGTGAATTCCGCCTGAACGACATCCCCGCCGGGGTGGTCAAGGTGCGGATCGCCACCGCCGGCCTCGATGCCGAGATCGCCACGGTCACGGTGACCGCCGGCGTCACGGTGAACCGCGACTTCGAGCTCACCAGCGCCGAGCGCTACGGTGAGGACAAGACGGTTCAGCTCGACACCTTCGTCGTCTCGGCCAACCGCGAGTTCGAGGGCAATGCCATCGCCACCAACGAGCAGCGCTTCGCCAAGGGCCTCAAGGTCGTCATGGCGGCCGATGCGTTCGGTGATGTCACCGAGGGCAACGTCGGCGAGTTCCTGAAGTTCCTGCCCGGCGTCTCCGTCGACTATGTCGCCGCCGACGTCCGCACGGTCTCCGTCCGCGGTTTCGCCGCCGGCTTCACCAACGTCTATCTTGACGGCATGCCGATCACGAGTTCCAACTCGGGTGCCGCCGGCCGCCAGTTCGAGTTCGAGCAGGCCTCCATCAACAACGCCGCCCGCGTCGAGGTGCTCAAGGTGCCGACGCCCGACATGCCCGCCAACGGCATCGGCGGCAACGTGAACCTCGTCTCCAAGAGCTCGCTCGAGCGCAAGGGGGCCCAGTTCAACTACCGCGCCTACCTCAGCCTCAACCATGAGGACCTGAAGCTGGGCAAGACCGCCGGTCCCCGCGTCAGCGACTCCCGCAAGGTCCTGCCGGGTTTTGACTTCGATTACACGCTGCCGGTCAACAAGCGCTTTGGTCTCGTGATCACCGGCCTCTCCTCCAGCCAGTTCAACGAGCAGCACCGCTGGCAGACCCTGAACAACTACCAGCAGGGCGGCGCCACCCTCGCCAACCCCCTCATGCAACAGTGGCAGCTGCAGGACGGCCCGAAGTTCACGGACCGTCAGTCCATGAGCATCAAGGGCGACTGGCGGATTTCCGACAACCAGCGCTTGTCCGTCATGGTGCAGGACAGCTATTACCACTCGTTTTTCGGCAATCGGAACCTGAACTACGACATCGGCACGACCGCCACCACGGCGGCGGCAGGTGGCACGGTGCTGCAGTTCGGCCCGGATTTCGCCCAGAGCGCCACCGGCACCTTCTCGGGCACCGACCCCTACGGCAACCGTGGGCGCGTGACCCAGGGCTCCTCCTTCCGCGACAAGTACGGCAACACGGCGGCCGGCAATGCCCGCTACACCTACACCGGTTCCACCTGGGACGTGGAGGCGGGTGCGCACGCCGCCACGTCCCGCACCTGGTATCGCGTCCTGGGCCGCGGGCACTTCGCCAACATCGGCACCCGCATGGTCGGCGTGTCCAACCTCCGCTCCGACAACGTCAATGTGGCGGACAAGATGACCTTCGTCGCCAAGGACTCCGCCGGCATCGCCATCAATCCCTACCAGCTGAGCAATTTCCGCATCACCACCCTCACGGACGATCCCATCGACGGCGTCGCCGAGATGAAAGGCGGCTACGTGGATCTGAAGCGGGACCTTCACCTCGGCACCCTGCCGCTGACCATCAAGGCCGGCACCCGCGTCTACCAGGAGTCGAAGGACAACCGCCGCGCCACCCGCAGCTGGACCTATGTCGGCCCGGACGGTGTCGCCAACACGGCGGATGACAATGCCGGCCAGTATATCGACACGAATGGCTCAAGCATGGATCCCTACTGGGGTTCGCAGCCGATCCAGTGGATCAACCCCTACAAGCTGGCCAACACCCTCGCGTCCAACCCGAATTATTTCACGATCAACGACGTCACGAGCGAGACCTTTCGCATCAACAATTCGGAAAAGATCACCGAGACCATCACCGCCTATTACCTGCAGCTCGAGGGCAAGTTCCTCAACAACCGCCTTTCCGTCGTCACCGGTGTCCGCTATGAGAAGACCAAGGACAAGGGTGAAGGCGTACTCAACGATCCCGACGCGGCCTTCCAGCGCAACGCCAACGGCAGCTTTGTCGACGGCAACCCGGTCCTGGCCGGCGTCCAGCGCGTGCTCCGCACCGACATCGGAGCCCTGAACGCCAACGGCACGGCAAACTCGGTGCAGGCCGTGCAGGCGATCCTGTCGGAACGCGGCTCCAGGCCGGTCCGTGACTATGACGGTTACTATCCGAGCCTGAACTTCACCTACAACGTCGCCGACAACCTGTTGGTGCGGGTCGGTTATGCCAAGACCATGGGCCGGCCGGACTACACCAACATCCTCCCGTTCACCACGGTCGATGCCGACAATGATGACCCCATCAACAATCCCGGCACGCTGACGACCCGCAACACGGGCCTGAAGCCCTGGGCGGCCGACAACTACGACGTGTCCCTGGAATACTACTTCAGCAACAGCGGCTTCATCACGGCGGGTGTGTTCCAGAAGAACATCTCCAGCTTCTTCGAGACCCGCGGCGGCACGGTGGACGCGGCCCTCGCCCAGCAGCTGGGCGTCGGTCCCGAGTTCATCGGCTGGGGGGTCAGCACCACGGTCAACGGCACCGGCACCGCCAAGATCACGGGCTATGAGTTCAACACCACCCGGCGGCTGGATTTCCTGCCGGGGCCCATGCGTTCCTTCAGCGTGAACGCCAACGCGACCTTCCTGACCCTGGACGGCCCGAGCGCCTCCGCCTTCAACGGCTTCATCAAGCGGACGATGAACGTCGGGCTCAGCTGGAACAAGAAGCCCCTCAGCGCCAAGATCAACCTCAACCACCGCGGTCGTCAGCAGAACAGCGCCCAGACCGGCGCCCAGTATGGTGCGGCCAACGGGTTTTATGAATACTATGCCCCCCGCGCGTTTGTGGACGTGAATGTGGAATATACGTTGTCGAAGCGCTTCAAGATCTTCGCCAACGCCCGCAACATCTTCAACAAGCAGCAGGTGCTCCAGCGTTACACGGAAGGCAGCGCCGCCTATGGCGTGAACTACCGGCGCGAGGAGTTCGGCGTCCAGATGGCCGTGGGCGTCAAGGGCACGTTCTAAATAATCCTTCTTCATTCCCTGTCCGTTTCGCCGCTGCCCGGGGCTCCACGCCCCGGGCACTTTCCTAATCCACCCGCCGGCCGGCCGGTCCCGCGCCGCCGGTCGTTCCAAGTCATCCTTCGATCATGCAGCTCTACCAATCCAGCAGTCCCCGCGCCACGCCCACCCTGTCCCCGGACGAACTCCGCGCGGAATTCCTCGTCTCCGGTCTCTTTCAACCCGGGGCGGCCACCTTTAATTACTGGGAGACGGACCGCACGATCGTCGGCGGCATCATGCCCGGGGCCGCGGCCCTGGAACTGCCAAACCCGCCCGAGGTCCGGAGCGCGTTCTTCCTGGAGCGGCGCGAGGCCGGCGTGATCAACCTCGGCGGCCCCGGCGCCGTCACGGTCGACGGCACGACCCATCCGCTGGAGCCGCTCGACGCGCTCTACCTCGGCCGCGGCACCAAGGCCGTGAGCTTCACCTCGCGCTCGGCCGACGCCCCGGCGCGCTTCTATTTCCTGTCCTACCCGGCGCACACCGCCTACCCGGTCCGCCACCTGCCGGTCAAGGAGGCGACCGGCACGCGCCTCGGCGCGCGCGAAAGCGCCAACGAGCGCACGCTCTACAAGCTCATCCATCCCGGCGCGTTTCCCACCTGCCAGCTGGTGATGGGTTTCACCCGCATGGAACCGGGCAGCGTCTGGAACACCATGCCGCCGCACACCCACCTCCGTCGCTCCGAGGTGTACTGCTATTTCCAGGTGCCGGCCGGGCAGGCGGTCTTCCACTTCATGGGCGAGCCGGCCGCCACCCGCCACCTCGTCGTGCGCGACCTGGAGGCGGTCCTGTCCCCGTCGTGGTCTGTGCACACCGGCTGCGGCACCGCCGCCTACGCCTTTGTCTGGGGCATGGGCGGGGAAAACCAGGAATTCGCCGACATGGATCCCGCCCCGGTCGCGTCCCTGCGCTGATCCTGCCATGGCCTCGATCCTCGACAGTTTCCGCCTCGACGGAAAGGTGGCCATTGTCACCGGCGCCTCCCGCGGGCTCGGCGCCGCCATGGCGCAGGCCCTCGCCGAGGCCGGCGCGGACCTCGTGCTCGTCGCCCGCGGCGACATGTCCGCCTTGCAAAAGTCCATCGCCGCCGCCGGCCGCCGCAGCGCCGTGGTCGCCGCCGATGTCGGCACGCCGGCCGCCGCCGCCAAGATCGTGGCGGCCGCCTACGCCGCCTTTGGCCGCGCCGACATCCTCGTCAACAACGCCGGCATCATCCGCCGTGCGAACCTGCTCGAGTTTTCCGAGACGGACTGGACCGAGGTGCTCAACGTCAACCTCACCGGCGCCTTCCGCCTCAGCCAGCGCTTCGCCGCCGAGCTCGTGGCGCGCAAGTCCCCGGGCAAGATCATCAACCTCGCCTCGATGCTTTCATTCCAGGGCGGCATCCGTGTCGTCTCCTACACGGCGTCGAAGAGCGCCCTCGCCGGCCTCACCCGCGCCATGGCCAACGAGCTCGCGGTGCAGGGCGTCAACGTCAACGCCATCGCCCCCGGCTACATGGCCACCGACAACACCGCCGCGCTCCAGGCGGACGCGGTCCGCAACAAGGCCATCCTCGACCGCATCCCCGCCGGCCGCTGGGGCACCCCGGCCGACCTGGCGGGGGCCGTCATCTTCCTCGCCGCGCCGGCGTCAGACTACATGCACGGCCACATCCTCGCCGTTGATGGCGGCTGGCTCGTGCGTTAAGCTTCTTTCCCATGAACTCCCTGCGCTTCCTCCCCTGTTTCCTCGCGGCGGCGCTGGCCGCCGCCGCGGCCGACCGCGCCACCATCACCGTCACGCACGATTACGCCGGCGCCCGCCCCGCCGAGACGATCACGATTCCGTGGAGCGACATCAACCGGGCCCTCCCCGGTGCTCTCCTCCAGCGCATCTCGGTAAAGAATGTCCGGGGCAACGTCCTGCCCTACCAGGTCACCAACGTCGCGCCGCAGGCCAAGGATCCGACCGGCGCGGGTGTCGCCTATGGCGAGCTCATCTTCCAGCACGACTTCGCCGCCGGCGAACAGTCGGCGACCTTCACCGTGGAAAAAACCGAGGCGGTCGCGCCGGTTTTTCCGACCAAGGCCTTTGCCCGCTACGTGCCCGAGCGCCTTGATGACTTCGCCTGGGAAAACGACAAGATCGCCCACCGCACCTACGGACCCGCGCTTGCCGCGCAGGCCGAGCCCGGCTCTGGCAAGGAAGTCCTGGTCACCAGCGGCCTCGATGTCTGGGGCAAGCGGGTCGACTACCCGATCGTGGACCGCTGGTATAACAAGGGCCACGACCACTACCACAAGGACGAAGGCGAGGGCATGGACATGTATCAGGTGGGCCCGTCGCGCGGCTGCGGTGGCACCGGCATCTGGGACGGCCGGCAGCTCCACGTCGGCCGCAATTACACGGCTTGGAAGATCATCACCAACGGTCCCATTCGTGCGATTTTCGAGCTCGGCTACGAAACCTGGATGGCCAACGGCACCATGGTTTCCGAGGTGAAGCGCTTCACCGTCGACGCCGGCTCCAACTTCGACCGCATCGACAGCACCTTCACCGTGGTCGGCAACGCCAAGGAGGTCACCGTGGCCGTCGGCCTCAACAAGAATCCCGCCGATCGCGGTCAGGAACCGGCGATCGCCGTCACCCCAGTGGCGAAGGACGGTTCCTTCACGCAGTGGGTCGTCCAGAAGACCAACGGCGCGCTCGGCACCGCGGTCATCGTGCCGGAGGCCTTCCAAGGTTTCGCGGAGGACGAGCGCAATCACCTGCTGCTCGCGAAGGCCACGGCGGGCATGCCGCTCCGCTACTACGCGGGGGCAGGCTGGTCCAAGGCCGGCGAGTTCACGACGCAGGAATCGTGGAACACCTACGTCGCCGCCTTCGCCGCCCGCCTCAAGTCGCCCCTCAAGGTCGCCCTGAATCCATGAAGCTTCGGCTCCGATTCCTCTCCCCGTTGCTCGGACTGCTGGGTTCCGTGTCGGCCGCCCCGGCGGCGGATGACGGGAAGGTGCTGGCCCTGATGGAAAAAGCGGCCGACTGGCAGCTGGCGCATCCGGCAAAATGGCAGGCGCACGAGTGGCACAACGGCGCCTTCTACGCCGGCATGATGGCCCTGGCCGGCGCGGCCGAGAGCCCGCGTTTCCGCGCCGCGATGGTCCAGGTGGGGGAGGGGCAGCGCTGGCAACTGGGCCCGCGGCCCTACCACGCCGACGACCATTGCATCGGCCAGATGTATGCGGAGCTTTATGGGGGGGGCCGGGACGCCAAAAAAATCGCGCCCATGCGCGAGCGCTTTGATTACATTCTGGCGCACCGCCCGGTGAACAGCCTCGATTTCGACCGGACCAGGAATCCTCAGCGGCAGGAACGCTGGTCGTGGTGCGACGCGCTCTTCATGTCGCCCCCGGCGTTCGCCCGCCTCGCGCAGGCCACCGGGGACCAGCGCTACCTCGATTTCGCCGTCGCGGAGTGGTGGGCGACCTCGGACTTCCTCTATGACCGCGCGGAGCACCTTTACTTTCGCGACAGCTCGATCTTCGACCTACGCGAGCCGAACGGCCGGAAGATATTCTGGAGCCGCGGCAACGGCTGGGTGATGGGCGGCCTCGTGCGCATGCTGCAGGTGCTGCCGGCCGGCCATGCGGCCCGCCCGCGCTTCGAACAGCAGTTCCGCGAGATGGCGGACAAGATCGTGACGCTCCAGCAGCCCGACGGCTTCTGGCGCGCCAGCCTGCTCGATCCGGACCATTACCCGATGCAGGAGACGAGCGGCACCGGCTTTTATTGCTACGCGCTCGCCTACGGCCTCAACGCCGGCCTGCTCGACCGGGCCAGATTCGAGGCTCCGGTGCGCCACGCCTGGGCCGCGCTCGTCAGCTGTGTGAAGGGCGACGGCAAGCTCACCCACGTGCAGCCCGTGGGTTTCACCCCGGTTACCTTTGACCCCGAGTCGACCGAACCCTTCGGGGTCGGCGCCTTCCTGCTGGCGGGCAGCGAGGTCCGCCGCCTCGCCCCCTGAACCTCCCCCTGCCCCAATGAACACACTCACCCGACTTTTCGCCCGCGCCGCGCTCCCCGCCGCCGGATTGCTGCTGGTTTCCGCGGCCGCCCAGGCCGACACCCCCGTGGTCCCCAAGTTCAACGGCGCCACCCCGCTGGAATGGTCGCAGCGACTGGCCGACTCCGAGATGAAACGCCTCGGCACCGGCTATGAGGCCGGCGGCTCCAATCCGCGCGCCCGCTGGGATTATTCGCCCGGGGTCATGGCCCTCGCGCTCGTGCGGCTGGGGGAGGTGACGAAACAGGACGCCTACGTGCAGTTCGGCACCCGTGCCGTCGCCTCACATGTCAACGCCGACGGCACGATCCAGGGTTACAAGGAGGAGGACTATAACATCGACAACATCCCGCCCGGCAAGGTGCTCCTGGCGGCGCTCGACCGGGGTGTGAAGAACGACGCCTACCGCCAGGCCGTGCAGATCCTCCGCGACCAGATGAAGCGTCACCCGCGCACCAGCGAGGGCGGCTTCTGGCACAAGCAGCGTTACCCGCACCAGATGTGGCTCGACGGCCTGTACATGGCGTCGCCCTTCCTCGCGCAATATGGCGGCCTGTTCGACGAGCCCGCGCAGTTCGACGACGTCGCGCAGCAGATCCTCCTCATGGACCGCCACAGCTACGATGCGGCCACCGGCCTCTTCTGGCATGCCTGGGACGAGTCGCACGCGCAGAGCTGGGCCGACCCCCAGACCGGGTTCTCCCCGAACTTCTGGAGCCGCGCCATCGGCTGGTACGGCATGGCCATCGTCGACACGCTGGATTATTTTCCGGTCAACCAGCCGGAGATCGACGAGATCGTGAACATCCTCAAGCGCCTCGCCGACGGCGTGATGAAGTGGCAGGACCCCAAGTCCGGCGTCTGGTGGCAGCTCCCGACCCTCGGCGAGGGTCAGGGCAACTACCTCGAGGCCTCCGGGTCCGCGATGTTTGTCTACACCCTCGCGAAGGGCGTGAACAAGGGCTACCTCCCGCGTGAGAAATACCTGCCGGCCATCCTCAAGGGCTACGCGGGCCTGCTGCACACCTTCATCAAGCAGAACCCCGACGGCACCATCCGCCTCACGCAGATCTGCGCCGGCGCCGGGCTCGGCTACACCATGTCCGACGGCAAGACGCCGCGCGACGGTTCGGTCAAGTATTACGTCAGCGAGCCCATCGTGGACAACGATCCCAAGGGCACCGGCCCGTTCGTGCTGGCGGGCCTCGAGGTCCAGAAGCTCCTCGGCAGCTCCGCCCGCGCCGTGCCGCTGCGGGTCACCGGCTGGGCCGACTACGAGTCCGTGCAGGCGCGCATCCAGGCGCCGGTGTTCCCGGACCACGATTTCCCGATCACCGCTTTCGGCGCCAAGGCGGGCACCGACGCCTCCGCGGCGATCGCGGCGGCCATCGAGGCCTGCACCAGGGCCGGCGGCGGCCGCGTGGTCGTGCCGCCCGGCGAGTGGCTCACTGTCGCGATCACCCTGAAGAGCAACGTCAACCTCCACGTCAGCGAGGGGGCCACGTTGCGCTGGCTCTTCGAGCCGGCGAGGTATCCGATCGTCTTCACCCGCTGGGAGGGCGTGGAGCTCATGAACTACTCCGCCTTCATCTACGCCTACGGGCAGGAAAACATCGCGGTCACGGGCAAGGGCACGCTCGACGGCGGCGCCGGCTGGGACACGTGGTGGGCGTGGAACGACAAGAGCAAGGGCGGCGTGAAGCAGAAAGCCGCCCGCGACCGGCTCATCCAGATGGGCGAGACCAATGTGCCGGTGGCCGAGCGCATCTTCGGCGACGGCGGCAACCTGCGGCCGAATTTCATCCAGCCCTACCATTGCAAGAACATCCTCATCGAGGGCGTCACCATCCTCCGCTCGCCGATGTGGGAGATCCACCCCGTGCTCTCGCAGAACATCACCGTGCGCGGCGTGAAGATAAATTCCCACGGCCCGAACAACGACGGCTTCGACCCGGAGTCCTGCCGCGACGTCCTGGTGGAGGACACGCTCTTCGACACGGGTGACGACTGCATCGCGATCAAGTCCGGCCGCAACGGCGACGGCCGCCGGGTCAACGTGCCTTCCGAGAACATCGTCATCCGCCGCTGCATCATGAAGGACGGCCACGGCGGCGTGGTGCTCGGCAGCGAGTGCACCGGCGGCATCCGCAACGTCTTCGTCGAGGACTGCGTGATGGACAGTCCCGAGCTCGACCGCGCCCTGCGCTTCAAGAACAACGCCGTCCGCGGCGGCATTTTGGAAAATGTCTTCATGCGCAACGTGAAGATCGGCCGGGTGGGGGAGGCCGTGCTCACCATCGATCTGCTTTATGAGGAAGGCGCCAAGGGTGCGTTCCAACCCGTCGTGCGCAACGTGCAGCTCGACAACATCTCCAGCTCCGCCAGCCCGCGGGTCATGTATATCCGCGGCTTCGAGGGCGCGGTGGTCGACAACATCCGCATCAGCAACTCGACCTTCAGCGGCGTGACTCACACGGAGGTTGTCTCGCACGCCGGGACTATCACGCTCGCCAACGTCACCATCATCCCCGCCAAGGCCGCCCCCAGCCTGAACACCGTTCCGGCCAAGAAATAACCACTGATCCGTCCCCCCATGACGATACCCGCCGCCCCCCAGTCTGCCCCCAACGGTTCCGTGATCGGCCGCTACCGCTGGCGCATCTGCGCCGTGTTGTTCCTCGCCACCACGATCAACTACATTGACCGGAATGTGTTCTCGTTCACGATGCTGGACACGACGTTCCGCCACCAGATGCTCGGCATCCCGCTCGACCAGGCGTTGACGGAGGCGGACATGGCGGTGTTCCGCGAGAAGATGAGCTTCCTCGATGCCATCTTCAAATACTGCTACGCCTTCGGCTTCCTGCTGGCCGGCTGGATGATCGACCGCATCGGTGTCCGCCGGGGCTACGCCACCGGCATCACCGGCTGGAGCATCGCCGCCGTCAGCCACGGCCTGGTGCACAATGTGTTTGGCATGGCCTTCGCGCGCGGTCTGCTCGGCATCGGCGAGGCCTGTAATTTTCCGGCGGCCATCAAGACGGTCTCGGAGTGGTTTCCGAAAAAGGAACGCAGTTTCGCCACGGGCCTCTTCAACGCCGGCGCCAACGTCGGCATCATCCTCACCGCGATCTTCGTGCCGATCATCATCGCGCACTGGGGGTGGCGCGCCAGTTTCATCGTGACCGGCGCGGTCGGCACCTTCGTGCTTTTCTGGTGGCTGGGCACCTACCGCAAGCCGCATGAACATCCCAAGGTCTCGCCCGCCGAACTCGCCCACATCCAGCAGGACGGCTCGCCCGACTCCGAGCAACCCGTCAAGTGGCGCGAACTGATCAAATACCGTGCCACCTGGGCGTTCGCCATCCCGAAGTTCATGACCGATGCCATCTGGTGGTTCTACCTCACGTGGCTGCCGACTTTCTTCAACAGCAACCCGGAGTTCACCACCAAGCTTGATCTCAAGCAGGTCGGTCTGCCCTTTCTCATCATCTACCTCGTCTCGGACGGCGGCAGCATCTTCTTCGGCTGGCTCGCCACCCGCCTGATCGGCGCGGGGTGGTCCGTCAACAAGGCCCGCAAGGTCACCATGCTGATCTGCGCGCTGTGTGTGGTGCCCATCGTCTTCGCCTCCATGACCAGCAGCGTGGCTGTCGCCATCGCCCTCATCGCGCTCGCCACCGCGGCGCACCAGGGCTGGAGCGCCAACCTCTTCACGACCGTCTCCGACCAGTTCCCCCGCCGCGCGGTGGGCAGCGTGGTCGGCATCGGTGGCCTCGCCGGCGGGCTCGGCGGCGCGCTGCTCGCGGCCAAGGTCGGTTTCATCATCAACACCGGCGGCTACGTGCCCCTCTTCGCCATCTCCGCTTCGGCCTACCTGCTCGCGCTGGGCATCATGCAGCTGCTTGCTCCGAAACTGGAGACGGTCCAGCTTCCCCCCTGAGCCGCCGGCGCGGAGAACGAACGGCCGTGAAACGATTTCTTCTGACTGCCCAGGTGGGCGTGCGCGCGACTTTGGGCGCGGCCGCCCCCCCGCCCGATGCCGTTGTCGCCGCCGATGGCAGCGGCCAATACACCTCCCTGCAGGAGGCGATCAGCACGGCCCCGATGCAGACCGACCCCGCCACGCCGCGCTGGGTCATTTTCGTCAAGGCCGGCACCTATCGCGAACGGATCTACGTCCAGCGGGAGCGCGGCAACATTCATGTGCTCGGCGAGGATCAGGAAAAGACCGTCGTCGTCTATAACCTGCACGCCAATATCCTGGGGCCCGACGGCAAGCCCATCGGCACCTTCCGCACTCCAACCGTGCAGATCGATGGTGACGGCATGGTCTGGGAGAACCTCACCCTGGCCAACGACGCCGGCCGGCCCGGCCCGCGCCCGGAGGGCCCGGCGGTGTCCCAGGCCCTCGCGTTGCGCGCCGACGGCGACCGGCTCGAGTTCCGCCGGGTCCGCTTTCTCGGGTGGCAGGACACCATTTTGGTCAACCGCGGCCGGCATTATTTTGAGGACTGTACCATCGAGGGCCACGTGGATTTTATCTTTGGCGCGGCCACCGCCTATTTCAACCGCTGCCACATCCAGGTGCTGGCAGATGGCTACATCACCGCCGCCTCCACGCCGAAGGACCAACCCTACGGCTACGTCTTCGCCGACTGCCGGATCACCGGCGTGGAAGGCGTGAGGACCTACCTCGGCCGGCCGTGGCGCGAATTCGCTAAAACGGCTTTTCTGTGCACCGAGATGTCCGCGGCCGTCCGTCTCGAGGGCTGGCACAACTGGAACAAGCCCGGCGCCGAGGAGACCACTTTCTACGCCGAGTCCGGCAGCACTGGTCCCGGGGCCAGCGACGCCACCCGCGTCAAGTGGGCCAAGCCGCTCACCGCCGATCAGGCCTCCATGCTCACGCCGCAAAAAGTCCTCGCCGGCACCGACGGCTGGAATCCCCAGCAACCATGAGGCTGGCCTGTTTTGCGCTGCTGCTTTTGCCGTCGTTGGCCGGCGCGGCCGCAACCAAACCCCGGCACTTCGTTCTCGTCGGCGACTCCACTGTAAATGACGGAGGAGGGTGGGGCTACGGTTTCCGTCAGTTCGTGACGGGCGAAGTGATTGTCACCAACACCGCGCAGAACGGCCGCAGCTCGAAGAGTTTTCGAGCGGAAGGACACTGGGACCAGGCACTCGCGCTCCGGGGCGATTATTACCTGATCCAGTTTGGTCACAACGACCAGCCGGGCAAGGGCCCGGACCGCGAGACTGACCCGGCTACGACCTACACCGAAAACCTGGCCCGTTACGTCGACGAAGTCCGGGCCCAAGGCGGTCAGCCGGTTCTCATCACCCCGCTCACGCGGCGCAACTTCTCGCCGACCGACCCGGCCCATATCGTGTCGACGCTCACGCCCTGGGCTGAGGCGGTGCAGAAGCTTGCGGCGGAGAAAAGGGCCCCGCTCATCGACCTTCACGCCCTGAGCATCGCCTATTGCGAGGAGATCGGACCGGAGCGCACGGCGGCGTTTAACTTTCCTGACCAGAAGGGCAAGAACGACACCACGCACCTGCAGGGCGACGGCCGCGTGGTGTTCGCTCGTTTGGTGGTCGACGAGCTCCGAAAGGTTGTCCCGGCGCTCGCGCCCATGCTCACGCCTGAGCCCACGGCCGGCGCCCGGCTCGTCACGAATCTGGAATACGGCACGGTGGACGGCGTCAGCCTGCGGCTCGACGCCAGGGTGCCGGCCGGCGCCGGCCCGTTTCCGGTGGCAATTCTGGTCCATGGCGGCGGCTGGAGCCGCGGGGATAAGCACTCCGTGCCGCCGGGCGACAGTGCCGACATCACGCCGTGGTTCGCGCCGCTGACCGAGGCAAAGTTCACGTGGTTCTCGATCAATTACCGGCTGGCGCCGGCGCACCGCTGGCCCGCCGGATTCGATGACGTGCAGACCGCCATCCGTTGGGTGAAGGCCCACGCGGCCGAGTTCAAGGGCGACCCTAATCGCACCGCCCTCTTCGGCCACTCCTCCGGCGGGCACTACGCCTGCCTCGCCGCCACGCTGGTCGACGACCGCGTCCGCGTGCAGGCCGTGGTCGGCTTCGCGCCCGTGACCAATCACGAGCAGGACCTGCCGGTTCGCGGTGGACTCAGCACGGGACTGCAAAACCTGCTGAACCGGCCGAAAGAATTGACCCCGGAATCCCTCGGCCTGCTCCGTGCCATCTCGCCGATCAATCATGTGCGCCCCGGCCTGCCGGCCTTCCTGCTCATTCACGGCGATGCGGACAGGAGTGTGCCGTTCCAGCAGTCGCTGGATTTCCAGGCGAAGTTGCAGGCCAACGGCGTGCCGTGTGAACTCATCCGAATCCCCGGAGCGCCACACGGACTGTCAACCTGGACGAAAATTGCACCGGATTATCCTGCCCGCATAGTGGCGTGGCTGCGCCAGGTCCTGCCCTAGCTCCAACCTTATGACTAACCACGCCCTTGTCCGGCTTCTTCTCCTTGCCATGACTACCGTGCGCTGTCTTGCCACCGAACCGGCTGCCTGGTCGCCTGACCGGGGCGATGGCTCTTATCAGAACCCGGTCATCCACGCCGACTATTCCGATGCCGACGTCGTGCGGGTGGGGGACGATTACTGGATGACCTCGTCGAGCTTCAGCCAGGTGCCCGGCCTGCCGGTGTTGCACTCCCGGGACCTCGTGAACTGGTCGCTGGTGGCGCATGCGCTGCCGCGGCTCGTGCCGGAGGAGGCTTTCCGCACGCCGCAGCACGGCAAGGGCGTCTGGGCCCCGGCCCTCCGGCATCACGCCGGCAAATTCTGGATCTATTATCCCGATCCGGATTTCGGCCTCTATGTCATCACCGCCGCCGATCCGCGCGGCCCGTGGAGTGCGCCGGTGCTCGTCAAGGGCGGCAAGGGCCTCATCGACCCGTGTCCGCTGTGGGACGACGATGGCCGCGTCTACCTGATCCACGGCTGGGCCCACAGCCGATCCAACGTGAAGAACGTCCTAACCCTGCTCGAGCTCAACGCCGAGGGCACGAAGGTCATCGACGACTTCGGCTACGTCATCAACGGCGACAAGCTGCCGAACTACACGACGCTCGAGGGACCGAAGCTCTACAAACGCCATGGCTGGTATTATGTCTTCGCCCCCGCCGGTGGGGTGAAGCCCGGCTGGCAGTCCGTCTTTCGCGCTAAAAACATCCGCGGTCCCTACGAGGACCGCATCGTGCTCGCGCAGGGCAGGTCACCCGTCAACGGCCCGCACCAGGGCGCCTGGGTCGACACCCCGGCCGGTGAATCCTGGTTCCTTCATTTCCAGGACAAGGACGCCTATGGCCGCATCGTGCACCTGCAGCCGGTTCGCTGGGAAAACGACTGGCCACTCATGGGCACCGGCGTCGCCACCGGCGCCGCGACAGGTGATCCCGTGCTCGTGCACGGGAAGCCCAATGGAGGGTCGTCGCTGGCCGACGGACCGGTTCGGGTGCCGCCCACCAGCGACGAATTCGATTCCGGCCCGCTCGGCCTCCAGTGGCAATGGCAGGCCAATCCCGGCCCGGACTGGTATTCCCTCACCGCGAAGCCTGGCGCGCTCCGTCTCTTCGCCCAGCCCGAGCCCAAACCAGGCAACCTCTACGATGCGCCGTTCCTGGTGTTGCAGAAATTTCCCGCGCTGGAGTTCAGCATGACCACCGTACTCACTGCGCCCACGGCCGCCCAGGCCGGCCTGATCGTCTTCGGCTACGACTACGCCTGGATCGGGATGAGCGGCGGCCGGCTGGTCCGGGTCACGGTCATCAATGCCGCGGAGAAGCCGGTGGCCGCGGAAACAGTGGTGGAGGAAAAAATCGCCGGTCCCGTGCACCTCCGCGTCGAGGTCGCCGAAGGCGGCAAGTGCCGCTTCAGCTACAGTCTCGACGGCAAGGTCTTCACGCCCGTCGGCGATACCTTCACCGCCTCCGTCGGGCGCTGGGTCGGGGCCAAGGCCGGCCTCTTTGCCGCCGGTGCACCCGGGGCCCACGCAGACTTTGATTTCTTCCACGTCGGCCCCCCGGTAAAATAGGGCAATCTCGTCCCCCGTGTAATCGGGGCTGACACTCGGCGTCATGCCGGCTAACCGGTCGATCCATTGCATCATTATCCCCCATTTAAACGCCCGTCTGCGAGCCTGCTGCTGCTGGCTTTCGGCTGGGCGTGGATTGGGGCGCAAACCCTGCCCGAGGCGGAAAAGGCCATCGCCCTGCCCAAGTTCCAGGTGCTGGAGCATACGGCGGACAAGGGGTTTGACGCCACGGGCTTGGGCTCCACCGAGGAGGAATTGCGCAGTTCTCCCTTTGCGAACGACCTGACCGCCGTGGATTTTGAGCTCGAGGAGGGCCTGGGCGGGGACGTGGCCGCGGAACTCTCCGCGATCAGCAGCCTGTCGCCGGCCGCGGCGGCGGCAGGCGAGGAGCGGCTGAACCTGCGGGGTTTCCCGACACCCGTGCTGCGGAACAGTTTTATCCAGATGGGTATTTTGGAGACCCTGAACGTCAACAAGACCATCGTCATCCAAGGCCCGCTGGTGCCGGTGCTCGGCCGCGCGGCCCCTGGCGGCATCCAGAATTTCCTGACCACGCGCCCGGGGGTGAAGGACAAGAACCGGCTCGAGGCGAGCACGAGCACGTTGCACCGCTCGCGCGCCACCTGGGAGACCACCGGCGTGCTGCGCCGGGACCGGCTCTGGCAGCGCGTGGCCGTGGATTTCTCGCACAAGGAGGGTCCCGAGCAATTCGTCCGCGAAAACAACCTGGCGGTGAGCAGCGCGCTGACCTGGAAGCACAGCCGGGCGGCCAGCAGCCTCGTAAGCGTGGATTACCGCCGCTACGAAGGCACGCCGACCCCGGGCATCCCCGAGTACAAGCGGGCGGCCGGGCAGAAGGTCATGGGCCCCTATCTGCCGTTGGCGCAATTCAACGCCAACGGCCCGGACGCCGGCGTGTTCCGCCAGAGCCTCGTGGTGGGCGCCCAGTTCGAGGGCCAGCTCAACCGCGCGATCGCGTTGCGGGCCGCCGCCGAGGGCTGGTGGCGGGCCATCGATCAGCAGCGCTTCACGACCCCGGTGCTGCTGCTCGACACCGGGTTGTTCGAGGGCACGCGCGAGCCGCGAAACATCGCCCAGCGCCAGCGCGCCCTCGCCCTGCACCTCGAGCTCACCGGCCGCTTCCGCACCGGCACGGTCGAGCACAAGCTGCTGGGCTACGCCGGCGCGACCTGGGGTCACTACGACCGGCACGACCGCGCGCTGGCGACCGTCGACCGCAACGCGCAGCCCGAATCCGTCCGGCGCTTCGACCCCGCGGCGCCGGATTATTCCTTTCCTCCCTTCGATCCGCTGGTCTATGCCCGCGTCCTGACCGACCGGCTGGAGACCGCGCGTTATACCTCGCTTGAGCTCAGCGACCGCCTGGCCTTCGACCGGGGCCGCACCGTCCTCACCGCCGGGCTGCGGGCCGACGAGGTCGACCTCGCGGTGGACGACCTCAAGCCCGGGGCCGCCCGGCCCTTCACCCACGACCGCACGATGCAGCTGAGCCATCATGTGGGCGTGAACCACCAGCTCGTGCGCAACCGCGTGCTGCTGTTCGGCATCGTCAGCACGGCCTTCGACCCGTCGACGCCGGTCGACGCCCGCACCGGCCGGATCCAGCAGAACGAGACGACCCTCGGTTATGAAGGCGGAATGAAGGGACGCGCCCTGGCCGGCCGGCTCGATTACTCCGCCTCGGTCTTTCTGCTGTTCAACCGCAACATCGCCCGCCGCAACCCGCTTTATGACGACCCGGTCCTGGATGCCAACCAGACCCAGCCGCAGCTGGTGGCTTCGGGAGAGGAGCGATTTGCGGGCTACCGCACCGAGGCACGCTACAAGCTGTCCGACACCCTGAGCGTCGCCTTCCGCGGGGTGCACCTGGAGGCCATCACGACCAAGTCGCCCGCGCTCGGCCCGGAAGTGGGGCAGCAACTCGCGCGCCTACCGAAGAACACGGCCACCGCCCAGCTGCGTTTCGCGCCGAGTCAGGGCACCGGCCCCAGTGCCGGGGTGAGCCTCAGTTACCTGGGGTCCTATGTGGGCAACTATGAGGACGCCAAGCGCGCCTACCTCACCTTTCCCGGCTACAGCCTGCTGACGCTCAACGCCGGCTACGCGTGGAAGCGCGGCCCGCGGCAGTTCAACCTCGGGCTCAGCCTGCGCAACGCGTTGGATCGCGACCTTCTGGCGAGCAACGCCCGCCTCGGCGCCGGTCGTGAGCTGGGCTTCTCGGCGCGGATGAACTTCTGACATAAATTCCTCGCGTCGAGGTGTCGGGGCTTGCGGGTGAGGGGTGAAAATAGTTACCTTGGCAACCGGTCGTTTCGCTAATGAAACCCTGGCGAGTCCGCCGGCCGCCCACCCATCCCATCGATGAATCCTCCTGATTATCTCTCCTCCCTCTTCGGTCTTTCCGGCAAGGTCGCCGTCGTCATCGGCGGCACCGGCGAGCTCTGTGGTGCCATGGCCGAGGGTCTGGCCGGCGCCGGCGCCGAGGTCGTCCTCGTCGGCCGCAGCCATGAAAAGGCCGAGGCTCGCCTGCAAAAGATCGCCGCCGCGGGCGGCAAGGCGTGGTTCCATGCCGCCGAGGCCACCAGCAAGGCGGAGGTCGAGGGCCTGCGCGACGCCGTCCTGCAGCGCAGCGGTCGCATCGACATCGTCATCAATGGCGCGGGCATCAACTCCGCCACGCCATTCTTCGACATCACCGAGGAGGAGTTCGACCGCATCGTGCGCGTGAACCTCAAGGGCGTGTTCCTTGGCTGCCAGGTTTTCGGCCGGTATCTCGTCGAGCGCGGCGAGGGTGGTTCCATCATCAACCTCGGCTCGATGTCCGGCGTCGTGCCGCTGTCGCGGGTCTTCACGTATTCGGCCACCAAGGGTGCCGTGCACAACCTCTCCCTCAACCTCGCCCGCGAGTGGGCGCCGCACAAGGTGCGCGTGAACCTACTGGTCCCCGGGTTCTTTCCCGCCGAGCAGAACAAGAAGGTGCTCACGCCCGACCGCGTCGCCAGCATCATGGGCCACACGCCCATGAAACGCTTCGGCGTGGCCCGCGAGCTCATCGGCGCCACCCTCCTGCTCGCCAGCGACGCGGCGGGGTCCTTCATCACCGGCGAGGAGCTCATCGTCGACGGCGGCTACCACGCGATGACGATTTGAAGCAGCCGCGAGTAGCGGGTAGCGAGCATCGCCTCATAGATCCCAATTCCGACCTACTCACTACCCACTACTCACTACCCGCTACTCCCCTCCCATGTCTGCCATCAACGAATTTCTCCTGCAGAACAACCTGCACATCGCGCAGAATCCGTGCGTCAGCCCCGACTTCTGCCTCGACTGGCCGGCCCTGCTGGCCGACGTGAAGGCCGGCAAGGTCACCGAGTTCAGGAAGAGCCGCTTCGCCACCGCCCAGGGCGAGTGGACCCTGCTGGAAAACGCCAACGGCGATTGCGCCTGGAAGCTCCACGCCGCCGCCGCGCCGCTGCCCGACGGCGCCGGGCACGCGGGTGCCACCTATTACCCTGCCTCTTGGGCCAATCTCCTCCGGTTGAAAAACCTGATCCAGGAGCACGACGCCGGCTCGACCATCTTTCCGACCGGCGGGGCGAAGCTCGGCCGCAGCACGCTGGGCGTCGGGGCGCGCTTCACCACGCTCCACTGGCCCGCCGTCGAGTGGGCGATGAGCGCGCTCGAGGTGGGCCTGACCGCCAACCAGAATTCCATCCCGCGCGAGCTGGTCTATGACGTCGACGCCATGCTCGCCCACCGGCTCGACACCGTGCCTTTCCCCTTCATCGGCACCAATGTTCCCGAGGGCCACCAGGGCCAGAGTGTCGAGGGCATGAGCCACGGCTGCATCCTTTCCAAGCTGAAGTCCGGCTTCCACCACCGCAAGATCGCCTGGTCTTTCAACGCCGACCACCAGCCCATCGGCGGCAAGTTCGACGTCCGGGAGGACGCGCTGGTCAAGGGCTGCCTGCTGGCGAGCTACATCACCTTCGACCTCTCGCCCGAGCTGGCCCTCAACCAGCCCGCCAAGCTCGCCGACATCCCCGCCGCCCTCGTGACGAAAACCCGCGCGCGGGTCGCCGCGGCCGGCCTCCGGCTCGACGACACGGCGTTCAACCAGCTGCTCGGCACGGTCTGGACGCCGATGATGAAGATGAAGACCCGCGACGAGAAATACGCCGCCGCGCGCGTCGCCGCCTTCACCACGCCGGTGGGCCGCCATTATCTGCGGGAGCTCTCCATCGACGAGCTGCCCGGCCTCACCACGCCCGAGACGACCGCCATCATGCTCGCCCTGTGCGAGGCGCTTGGCATGCCGGTGAACTTCGTGGCCCCGGCCTTCGGTTTCCAGAAGAACACGCCGTATCCCGACAAGGCCGCGCTGCGCACCCTCATCGAGGCGCAGTGGAATGTCTGCGCGAAATTTGGCGTGAGCATCGGCTTCCACTCCGGTTCCGGCAAGTCGGCCGAAAACTACCAGGTCATGGGCGCGGTCACGGGCAGCGCCCTCGAGATCAAGACCAGCGGCCGTTATACCTACGAAATGGGGGTCGCCCTCTCGCAGTCAAAGGATCCGGCCGACGCCGCCTTGTGGCGCGACTGGTATCAGTTCACGGTCGACATGGCGGTCGCCGGCGCGTTCAGCCCCGACGCCACCGAGCAGAAGATGGCCCGGATCTTTGTGACGACCTCGCTCGAAGCAGTAGGGGTGTCGCATGACGACGCCCGCGGGCGCGCGCAAGGCGCGCCCCGACCAGAGGTCTTCGCCTCACCGGAGGCCTGCCGGGCGGCCTTGGCCGCGCTGCCGCCGTCCGCGGAGCACATGACCTTTTTCGAATACAACTTCCTCTATGTGCTGGCCGCCGGCGGCCAGCCGGAGAAGTCCGCCCTCGGCGACCACACCGCCGCCGGCTACCGGCAGCGCGCCCGCTTCTATGCCGTCAGCCCCGAGGCCCGGCTGCTCTTCGCGAAGCGCATCGCCGCCTACCTCATCTTCCTCGCCGAGAACACCGGCCTCGCCACCCAGGAACGCTGCGCGGCCACCAGCAAGCTGCTGGCGGGCTACACGACGCTCGACGCCATGCTCGACGATATCAGCCGATAATCCATGACGCCATGCTCGACGATATCAGCCGATAATCCATAAGTCCTATAAGTCCCCTAGGACCTATCCTCATGACCTCCTTCATCCCCGACGACTTCCTGCTGCAGACCGATGCGGCCCGCGACCTGTATCACAACTTTGCCTCGGCGGAGCCCATCTTTGATTATCACTGCCACCTGCCGCCCGCCCAGATCGCCGACAATCATGCGTTCGCCGACCTTGCCGAGATCTGGCTCGGCGGCGACCACTACAAGTGGCGCGCCATGCGCGCCAACGGGGTCGACGAGCGCCTGTGCACCGGCGCCGCCTCGCCCTGGGACAAGCACGTCGCCTGGTGCGCGACCATGCCCTACACGCTGCGCAACCCGCTTTATCACTGGTCCCACCTGGAGCTGAAGCGCTACTTCGGCATCGACACGGTCATCAACCCGGCCTCGGCCAAGGCCATCTGGGAAGCGGCCAACGCCAAGCTGGGGAACCTGCGGGTGCACGACATCCTCGCTGCCAACAAGGTCGCCGTCATCTGCACGACCGACGACCCGGCGGACTCGCTCGAGACGCACGAGCGGATCAGAAAGTCCGGCCTCCAGACCCGCGTCTATCCGACCTTCCGGCCGGACAAGGCCTTCCTCGTCCACCAACCGGCCGCGTTCAACGCCTACCTGGAGAAACTCGCGGGGGCGGCCGGCAGTGGCAGCGTGAAGACGTTCGATGACTTCCTTGCCACGCTCAAGAAGCGCCACGACGAATTCCACGCCTTCGGCGGACGGCTGTCCGACCACGGCATGGAGACGGCATTCGCCGAGCCCGGCACGCCGGCCGAGGCCCAGGCCATCTTCGACGACGCCCGCGGCGGTCAGGCCGCATCGCCTGCCGGTCTGGCCCAGTTCAGCTCCTTCCTCATGCTCGAGCTCGGCCGCTGGGATGCGGCACGCGGCTGGACCAAGCAGCTGCACCTCGGCGCGCAGCGCAGCAACAACACCCGGCGGTTCAACGAACTCGGGCCCGACACGGGTTTCGATTCCATCGGCGATTTCCCACAGACGCGCGCGCTGGCGCGCTACCTCGATACCCTGGACTCGACCAACGAACTGCCGCGGACGGTCCTCTACAATCTCAACCCGGCGGACAACTACGCCTTCGCGACGATGATCGGCAACTTCCAGGACGGTTCCATCCCCGGCAAGATGCAGTTCGGCAGTGGCTGGTGGTTCCTCGACCAGAAGGAGGCAATGGAGGGGCAGTTGAACGCGCTATCCAACCTCGGCCTGCTCCGGCGCTTCGTCGGCATGCTGACCGACTCGCGCAGCTTTCTCTCCTACACGCGGCACGAGTATTTCCGCCGGGTGCTGTGCAACCTGCTCGGCACCGAGATGGAGCGCGGCGAGCTGCCCGCCGACCGCGACCTCATCGGCGCCATGGTGAAGGAAGTCTGCTTCAGCAACGCCCGGGATTATTTCCGCCTCGAGCTGGATAATACTTACGCCGGCTAACACGGTAGGGGCGGTTGCCCCCAACCGCCCTTGGCCGCCGGAGCGCCGGTGAGGGCAACGGCCCCTCCGGCCCGCTCAAAGCAGCCGGTGGTCCCGCGCCCAGCGGACGAATTCGCTTTCGAGCTGGTCGAAGGAATCGATCACGAAGAGTTTTTCCTGAAAGTGCCAGATGTCGTAGGCTTGGGCGGCGAGCGTCTCGGGGCGGTAGGCGATCTTTTCCACCTTGTCCGTCAGGCTGTGCTGGGTCTCGCCGGAGGAGGAGATGATGCCGTTGCCGTAGATGCGCAGGCCGCCGGGGTTCTTGATCAGGCCGAACTCGACGGTGAACCAGTAGATCCGCGTCAGGCCCTCCTCGACCGCCGGGTCCTGGCAGTTGAGCGCCGCCTGGCCGAGCTTCTGGTAGAAGTTGGCGAAGCGCGGGTGCATGATCATCGGCGTGTGGCCGTAGATGTCGTGGAAGCAGTCGGGTGCCGGCGTGTAATCGATCTCGCTGCGGCTGCGGATGTAATCGGTGCAGGGGAAGATGCGCCGCGCGAGGTAGGAGAAGAAATCATGCGCGTCGAGCAGGCCCGGCGTGCGGGCGATCTGCCAGTTGGTCGCGGCCTGCAGCTTGCGCGACACATCGGCGAGGGCGGGGATGCGGTTTTTCTCGAGATCGAGCGCGAGCAGGCCGACGAGGAACTCGTCGGCGGCGCGGCCGGGCAGGAGCTTATCCATCCGGGCATAAAGCGTGCACCAGACATCCTGCTCCTCGTCCGTGTAGGCGGGATAGGGGCACTCCGCCCCCACCGGCAGCGGGGCGGTGAGCTTGTGGGGGATGCAGCGCGGGTCGTCGGCGCCGGTCGGGGTGGAAGCGGGGATATTCTGCATGACCCCACTCTAATCGGCACCGGAAGGGAATCGACCGGAAAGCGGTCAATTACTCCGGAAGGGTTAGGGTAGGGCGCGGCCTCCGTTCCGCGCCGCAACGGCGGCGAAGGGACTCGCCGCCCCGCCTTTCTCCTTACGCCCCGCCCATCGGCGGAATGGTCTCACCGGGCTTGGGCTCCGGCGGACGCGGCTGGCGGCGGTCAATGCCGTCCCACTTTTTCGCCGCAGGCGGGACGACGTGCACCAGGCTCTCGGCGTAGCGCAGCGGGAGCCTGGCCGCGACAAGGAGGAAGGGCAGGGCGGTGAACAGGGCCATGGCGGAAGTGTTGGGCGTCAGGGCGCCGAAGAAGGCCGCCGAGAGCGACATCATCGCGATGGCAAACCAGACGAGCGTGCTGGCCAGGGTGGGCCAGACCAGCAGCTTCAGCCACCAGCGGGCGGGCCGGCGCGATTCTTTCAGGGCCACGGCGGCGAGGGCGAGCACGGTGCTGAAGAGGAGGATGCCCGACAGTCCCGCGGTGATGATGCTCCGGATGGTGTGAAAGATTGCGTCGGGAATGCCAAAAAGCTTGGTGATCAGGCGGGCCAGCTTGGTCCCGTTGTCGGTCGGGTTGAATGGATCCTCGGGCTGGTAGAGACCGCTGAAGCGCCGGGACTCGAGGTGATGGTAGCGTTCCAGGTAAGCGGCCGCGCGCTCCGCCTTCTCGGCGGGATCGGGCTGCCGCAGGAGGGAGGTGCGCGCGAACTGCGGCTGGCCGTCGGGACCGACGCCGTAGATGTCGCGAAAATCTTGCCGCAGCTCCTGGCGCGCGCTCGTGACGTTGGCGGGTTCCGCCAGCGAGAACAGGCCCCAGCCGTATTCACTGCTCCCGAGCCGGTTGGCGAAGGTGCGGATCAGCGCGACGGGATGCTGCTCCAGTGCGACATAGGTCAGCTGGTAATTGAGGCGGCTCCAGTAGGGGCCGAAGCCGGACCACAGGGTATCCAAGGCCAGCACGGAGGTGCAGCCGAACGCGAGGAGAACGCCGGCGACCTTGGTCCCGCGCCAGAGCTCGTGGCGCAGCCACTGGCGAAAAATGACCTTGGGGTTCGGCTCGGGTGTCTGGCTCATGGCGGGAGTGGAACAGAATTGAACAGCGTTGTCACGAAAGGCGTGCGGTTTCAGCGGTTGAGCAACGCGGCCACGCGCGTGCGGCCGCGCACGGCGAGCTTGGCAAAGATGGCGGCGAGCTGGGTCTTGATGGTCAGCGGGCTGCGGCGCAGCTCGGCCGCGATCTCGGTGGTGCGCAGGCCCTCGCGCACGCGCATCGCCACCTCGCGTTCCCGCTCGGTCAGGCGCGCGAGCAGGGCGACCGCGCCGGGGGAGAGGGGCCGGTGCCGGTCGCCGCGGGGGCGCCGGTAGTCGAGCTGGATGTGGAAGCCGGGGGCGGTTGCGCCCGGCGAGTGGTGCGGCTTGATCCGCGCGTGCAGCCCGCGGCTGTTGTCGCTCACCACCTTCGCGGGGGCCGCATCCTGCTGCAGCTCGGCGCAGGCGGCCACCAGCGCGTCAGGCACCCGGAAGGCGCTGCGCGCGCGCAAGGCGGCGGCATGGCGCTCGCCGTGGTTCCAGACGCAGCAGGCGCGCGCGGCCTCGTCATTGAACCATAACGGGCGGCCGGCGGCGTCCAGCAGCAGCAGGCCAAGCGGCACGTCCTCCAGCATGGCCAGCACTTGGTCGAGGGGGATCGGGGCACGGAAGCGGGTCATGCAACTGGGTAGGCTGAATGGAGTAAATGCCCGCCGCCGCCCCGGGTGCAAGGCCGTTTACTCCGTCCAGCGTATGGTGGCCGCCACGCCAAGGGAGTAAGGTGGGGGCAACCCCAACCGCCCGCCCGGGCCTACCTGCCATGAGCCGCACCTTTTTTGAAAAACCAGTCGAACGCAAATCCGGCGTGAACCCGCTCGGCGTGCGCGGTTTCGACCACATTGAATTCTACGTCGACCACGCCGACCAGTGGCGCGACTTCTTCGTCGAGAAGTACGGCATGGCGACGCGCGCCTACGGCGATAACTCGACCGGCCTGGCCGGCCGCCGCGCGCATGTTGTCGGCCAGGGCCGCGTGAACTTCGTGGTCAGCGAGCCGCAGGGCTCCGGCCCCGAGGCCGCCTTTGTCCGCGCGCAGCTGGCGAAGCACGGCTGCGGGGTGCGGGACGTGGCCTTCAAGGTCAAGGATGCCCAGCACGCCTTCACCCAGGCCCAGCGGCGCGGGGCGAAGGCCGTGCGCGAGCTGTACGCGGACGCCAACCTCGCCCACGCCGCCATCGCGGCCTACGGCGACACCATCCACAGCTTCGTCGAGCGCCGCGGGCACGGGGAATTCCTGCCCGGCTTCCAGAACGTCGCCGGCGGCATCGATGACCGCGAGATCAACTTCGCGATGATCGACCACGTGGTCGCCAACGTCGACCACATGGACGAGTGGGTGACCTACTACGAGCAGGTGTTCGGCTTCGACCTGTTCATGCACTTCGACATCAACACCGGCCGCTCCGCGTTGATGTCCAAGGTCGTCAGCTCCACCGACGGCTGGATCAAGATGCCGATCAACGAGCCGTCCTCCGCCAACTCGCAGATCCAGGAATTCCTCGACCAATACAACGGACCCGGCGTGCAGCACATCGCGCTGCTCACGCCCAACATCATCGCGACGATCGACGAGATGCGCAAGATGGGGCAGGACTTCCTCGACGTGCCGGACAGCTACTACGACGCCGAGTTCGACGCGCGCGTCGGTGCTATCACCGAGAACAAGGAGGAGCTGAAGAAGCTCAAGATCCTCGTCGATCGCGACAACGAGGAGGGCTACCTGCTCCAGCTTTTTACCAAGTGCGTGTTCGCGCGCCCGACGCTATTCTTCGAGGTCATCCAGCGCCGCGGCCGTTCCATCGGTTTCGGCGAGGGCAATTTCCGTGCGCTCTTCGAGGCCATCGAACGCGAGCAGGCCGCCCGCGGGACGTTGTGATTTTGGATTTTCGATTCTCGATTTTTGATTGGTCGGGAATCGGTGGTCTGCCAGCGTTCGGTCACTGCCCCGTTTGGTGAACGCTTCCTTTTCTGCTTCAATCGAAAATCTGAAATCCTAAATCGAAAATTCCCATGCCCTTCTACCGCACCCTCGGGGCCATGCCCCGCAAGCACCACATCAAGTTCCCGCGCGAGCAGGCGGCGAGCTACAAGCAGGAGGGCGTGCACTTCGAGCACGTCATCACCACCGAGGGCTTCGACCGCGCCTACAGCATCGCTTACCATCTGCGTCCGCCGACGATGGTGAAATCCGTCGAGCTCTTCCGCGAGCAGCCGCTGAAGGTCGCCGCGCACACTCCTCTCCGCCCGCATCACCTCAAGTCCGCCGCGATGCCGCGCGCGGG
>JBKJTZ010000094.1:0-27401 GCA_046590295.1 Lacunisphaera sp. | reverse complement strand
TGGGGCTTGGGGTTCGGGCAACCCGAATTCGCCTGCCAGCAAGTCCACCGTGACCTTCGCGTCTCTTCGCGCCCGGCGCGGTTAAAAACCCCTTCCGGGTCAACCCCTCACCGGCCGAGGTACTTGTCTCGGCCGCGGACGAGGGCTTCCATCTTCCGGTCGGCGATCGAGCGCTTGAGCATCCAGAAACCGCAGTCCGGGTGCACCCACTTCACCCGGCCCGCCCCGACCTTCTTCTCGACGGCGGCGATGCGCGCGGCGATCTCGTCAGGGGTTTCGATGTGGTTCACCTTGATGTCCACCACGCCGATGCCGAGGGAGATTTTCTTGTCGATGCGCTTGAGGGCGTCGATGTCCGACGCCGGCCGGTGCGCCAGCTCGAGCACGAGGTGGTCGCAGTGCAGGCTGTTGAGGAACTTGAGCAGCGCGCTCCAGCGGCCGGCCTGGATGGTCTGGCCGCCGTAGTTGCCGAAGCAGAAATGCACGGCGCGCTCCGTGCCGGGCGTGATGGCGTCGAGCACGCGGTTCATCGCCGCGGCCGCGAGGGGGCCGTCGGCGGGATTGCCGGGGATGTTGGCCTCGTCCACCTGCAGGCAGGCGGCGGGCAGGCCGGGCATCTGCGCGGCGATGACATCGGCCACGGCCAGCGTGAGCGCGCTGAAGTCGCGGTAATGGTGGTCGAGCAGCGTGCGCGCGAGCATGTAGGGGCTCGTGACGGTGAACTTGAACGGTCCGCCGGCGACGGCGGCGGCGCGCTGGCAGTCCGAAAGCAGGTTGAGCGACCCCTCGCCCAGCGGGCCCTCGACGACTCCCGCGGGTTTGCGGCGGAACCCCATCGGCGAATGCCGCGTGAATTCCTCTGCGACCGTGCGTCCCACCACGGATGAGATGCCGGCCATGGGGCGGATGAAATACTCGATCATGCCGTTCGTGTCGGGGTGGTTGACGTCGAAGCGGTAGAGCTCGCCGTCGGTCGGCAGGTCGATGCCGGCCTGGCGCTGGAGGTCGAACACCACGCGGGTGGCGTCGATCACGCCCTGCTCGCTCGGCAGCGCGGCCAGCCAGTCGGGCACGGGATACGAGCCGACCGTGGTCGTGAGGATGCGCGGTGACTTCGGGATGCCGGGCCCGGGGGGATTGTAGGACTTGATGGACGGGGCGCGCGCCGCGGCGGCCGCCTGGGCGCGGACGGGGCGGGCGGAGGGAAGTTTGGCGGAGCGGGCGGTCGGGGGGCAGGATTCACACATAAGAGGTGGGAGGGGTGAGGATATTGAGGTATGAGGCGTGAGGGCGGACGCCCGTGGGCGGAGACTAGCGCCGCCCCTACTGAACAGCGCCGGCATTGAGCCAGCGGCGGAGTTGTTTCTGAAAGGTGTTCGCGAGGGTGTCGCCGGGCATCACGAGCACGCCCCAGCCGCCGCGCGCGGGGTTGATCGGGACCTCACGGGGCACTTGTAATTCGCACATGCGGCGATCCTCGTCGAGCACCTTGACGGCGAACTCGACCTGCGCCTCGGGTGGCGGACCCTTGAAGCCCGGCGAGATCGCCAGCGCCCAGAAGCAGGTGCAGCTCTCGCGCGTGTTGGGCGACGGGAGGTGCACGAGCACCCGCTCGTCGCCGTCGGGGAAGCTCTGGCGGATGGTCGTGAAATTGGGCAGATATCCGCGCTGCATCCGATGGTGCGCGCTCTGCAGCTTGCCGGGCAGCTCGTGCGTCGACTCCAGCGCCGGGAACGGCGCGTCCATCTGGTAGCCGCCGTCCGCGGTTACCTTGATCTCCATGCCGCGGATGCGCGGGTCGGCCGAGACGCCGAGCGTGCCGCTGTGGGCGAAGGCGAAGTGCGACATGTCCAGATAGTTCTCCACCTCGCGGCGCCAGCCGGCGGCGAACGCCATCGGCGGCCCCAACCGGTAGGCCCAGCGCGGGTCCTCGAACTCAGGCACCAGGGGCAGCTCGTGCATCCGGCCGTCCGGCAACGGTGCCGGCTCCAGCCGCACCCAGATGAAACCATAGCGCTCCTGCGCCTCGTAGGTTTTCAAATGCGACAGCGCCTGCTTGTCCGGGTTGGGCTCGAGCAGCGAGGGAATCGACTGGCAGGCCCCGGCCGCATCGAAGCGCCAGCCGTGGTAACAGCACATGAGCTCGCCGTCGCGGATGCAGCCCGCGGAGAGCCGGGCCCCCTTGTGCGGGCAGGCCACGTCGGCCACCAGCACCCGCCCGTCAGCAAATCGGGCGATGACCAGTTCGGTCTCCAGCAAGGTATAACCCGTGACCTGGCCCGCCGGCAGGTCGGCGGCGTTGGCGACCGGCTGCCAGGTGTGGCGCAGCGCGGTGAAGACAGCATCCTCGGTCAAAATCATGGGGTGCGGCCAAGGTAGCAGGAATCGCGCACGGCGTCGTGGCACCCCGGGCGATGGGTATTGGCATAACGGGCGATCAGGGTCATTTTCCCCGCCATGTTCGATCCCCACGCCCTCGCGCCCATCGCGGTGAAATTTCCCGCCAGCGGCATCTTTGTGCTGGAAAGCCACCACACGAGGGGCTTCCGCATGGAGCCTGTGCGCCATGATTTCCTGAAGCTCATCCAGCCCTTCGCCGGCGCCGGCTGGCTGGTGCGCGGCGCGGTCCGCGTGCCGCTGCGGCCGGGGGATGTCGCGCTCGTGCCCGCCGGCGAGCGCCACCACCTGGAGGACGACGGCGCCCGGCCGCTGAGCCTCTATGCGCTGTGCGTGGCCCCGCGCGCGCTCGCGCCGGCTCCCGGGGCGACGTTCAAGGCCTACCGCCATTTTCCCGCGCCGCTGTGGAGCGGGGAATTCCGCGGACTTATCCGCCACCTCCTGCACGAGCAGACTCTCGGCCGCGCGGGCGCCGACCTGATGATGCTCGGCCTCGCGTGGCAGGCCCTCGGCCACGTCGCCCGCGCGGCGGGCGGCCGGATCCCCGCCCCGGCGGAGCGCGCCGACCTGCCCGCGCGGGCGCGCGTCGCCGCCTACGCCGAGGAACTCGCCCGCACCTTCTACCACCGGCAATCCGTGGACAAGGCCGCCGCCGCGCTCGGGCTGAGCCGCCGGCATTTCACGCAGCTGTTCCGCGAGCTCACGGGGTCGTCCTGGCTGGCGGCCCTGCAACTTCACCGGCTGGCGCACGCGCGCCGGCTGCTGCGTGAGACCGGCCGCTCCGCGACCTCCATCGGCTACGAATGCGGCTTCGAGGACGGCTCGACTTTCTACCGCACGTTCAAGTCCGCCGAGGGCACGAGCCCGCTCGCATGGCGGAATGGGCCAGGACGCTGAATCACTCCAACGGTGGAGCGACTGGACTTCAAGACGCCGGCAGGATGTCCGGTTCCCATTCAGCGCGCTGGGGCAGCGCGCTCCACCCGGCCCCAGCGGGCATAGATGGCTTCCAGCACGCCAAACTGATCGGTGAGCAACCCTTCGTAGCCGCAGGGCCGGTCGTCCCAGTAGCGCCAGTCCACGCCGCTCTGGTTGCCCCCGAACACCCGCGCTTCGGCGAGCCCGGCGCAGAGCCGCTCGAGCAGGGCGTCCGCCTCGCGGCGCAGGCCGCAGTGGTAGAGGGCCATCACGAAGTGCCGCGTCTGTGAATGCGTGCGACCGCCATTCTGATAATAGCCGAAAGGATAGCCGTGCATGATGTCCGCAAGGTCGGCGTCCGGGATCGGCCGGAGATTGCCCGGCAGGCCGAGGGCGGCGTCGGGCAGGCCGGTTCGTTTCGCCTCGGCCAGCAGGCGGAGCAGGATTTCGCGGCCCTCCTCCGGCGTGAGCAGGCCCGCGGTGATGGCAGCGCCGTTGACCGGCAAAAAGGCGTAGTCGTGCAGCCGTTCCTCGCGGCAGCGCCAGCCGGCGAGCCAACCGGTCTCCTCGTTCCAGAAGGCGTCGCGGTAGTTCGTCCGCAGCCAGCCGGCCCAGTGCGCCAGCTTTTCCGCGCGGTCGGCCTCGCCGTGGCGGCGCAGGCCGCCGACGAGGGCCAGCAGCGCGCCGTAGAGCGTCGCATTGGCAAACGCATCCTTCCAGCCGAAGGAGACCACGTCGAACCAGCCCGTGCTCCATTGCCCGGTGCCGCTGACCCCGTTGCGGTGCAGGCTCTCGATCAGGCCGTCGCCGTCGAGGTCGCGCACGTGGGCGGCGTCGAGTTTTTGGCCGATGGCGGCCCGGAACGCCCGATACCACGCGGGGGAGGCGCCATGCTGGAGATATTCGCCGAGTCCGCGCAGGGCCGAGGCGCCGGTCTGGAGGTATTCGTCATCGGCATCGTGCGAGGCACCGTCCTGCAGCAACCGGCCGGAGGCGTAGCCCGGCCCGCCGGTGAGCCAGCGCTCGAGCGAGTGCCGGAGGAACTCCATCGCCGGCAGCCCCGGCAGCACATCGCCCTGCGGGCGTGCCACTGCCGCCCAGGTGTCCATGCAGATCGGGCAGTGCATCGAGGCCCCGCTGTTGCTGAGCGTCGAGGTGTCCGGGCGAAAGGTCAGGGCCGGCCACTGCGTGCGGGCCAGCGCGCGCCGCACGACCGCCGGGGTGCCGGCGCGCAGCCGCGCCGGCGGACGCCGGGGCGTCAGCGTGAAGTCCGCCCGGTGCGTGCCCGCCGGCAGCCGGTAGTGTCCCTCGGCCGTGCGTTCCTCGCCGACCTTCAGCTCGACGGTGTTCAGGTCGAGCGAACGGAAACAGTCGCTGCGCAGCCAGCCGGCGGGGCTGGACGACTTGATCTCCCAGCTCCCGAAGCCCGGCAGCGTGAGCAACGCGGGCAGCGTCACCGCGCCGGTTTCCCCCGACTGGGCAAGGCGGCCGAGCACCGAGGCGGGTGCCACGCTGTTGCGCAGGCCGACGGCCCACGCCGCGCTGTGCCAGGCATGCAGGACCTTGCGGGCGGTGCGCTCGGCCCGGAGCCGGAGACCGCGGGCGGTGACGGTCCACGTGAGCTGGTAGTGCTGGCCGCCCGCCATAAAATCATAACGCACCCGGCCGCCCCGCACCACCGTCGTACCCTCGAGGTCGCAGCGCACGGCCGGGGCGAGGACCGGCGCCTCGCCGACCGGGTGCAGCTGCGGCCCCTGTTGAAAAAGCGGCGGCCGGACCGAGAGGAGATTCCGGCCGGCGTTGGCCGCGTCCTCCAGCAGCAGGCCCAGCCGCGAAAAGCCCGGGCGCCCGAGCGCGAAGCCCACCTCGAAGTCCTTGGTGTGGTAAATCACCTCGCCGTCGCGGCGGGTGGCGCGCACCCCGGCGGGCAGCCGCGTGAGGTCGAGACCCGCCAGGGACAGGAGCCGCTCCCGGCGCGGGGCCAACGGGGTCATGATCTCCCCTTCCAGGGTGAAGGCGGACATCATCAGGTTCCAGGGAGTCCAGCCGCCATCGATGCCGGAGCGCCGCAGCTCGATGATCACGCCGGTCGTCACGAGGCGCGGCAGCCGGAACCATCTCACCACCCCGGGGAAATCAGCCGGCAGGCCGTCGCGCTGCAGCACCACGCGCCAGCGGCCGCCCGACCAGGCCAGCACGCGCAGGCCGACGACCCAGTCCAGGTCAAGCCGGCTGCCGCACTTGTGGTAGCCCGGGCCCCGGCACACGCCCAGGCGATGCAGCCGGGCGGGTCCATGGAGCCGGACCACGCGTTGGTGGATGATGCGTTTTTTGGGCAGGTCGCCCTCCCCCGCCAAAGGCTCCGCCCAGACCGCGCGCCCGGCATCGAGCCGGCGGTGGGTGAACAAGTCACCCATCGGTGGTTCAAGATCGGGAAGGTTCAGCAGGTCCTGCAACATGGGAGAAAAGGGAAAGAGAACGGGGGCCGGCGGGAATGACCGGGAAGGGATTCCCGGCGCACCGCCGCGGGCCAACCCATGAATCTCCACGACCGCTCCGGAATGCCGAGCCGGGACCAATGCAAATTATGGGAATTGTTTGGTGTAACTTGGCGTCGCTTGGGCTTTGCGGTTGCCACGGCGGGTGTCCGTTCAAACCTGCCGGGTCTACCACCCATGCCCTCCACGCCCCCCCCCCTGTCGCTGAAGTCAGTCATTCATCCCGCCGCCGCCGAGCCCGCCGAGATCACCGCCGCCCAGGAGCTGGCCAAGCTGACCGGCGCGCGCACCGGTCCCGCCGGCCCCGGGGTGAGTGTCGCCCTCGCCTGGCGCGGCCTGCCGGCCGGTCTGCCGTCGAAAGCCAAGGAGGCCGCCGCGTGGATGTGGCTCCGGATCGCTGACGACGGCACCGGCGAAATCTGCGCCACGCACGGCTCGTTCCTGTTCGCGGCGGTGCGCCTGTTCGCCACCAACGCCAGCGACCTGACGCGGGAAAAGCTCGCCGCCGGACTCTGGCTGCCCGCGAGCTTCGGCTGGCACCGCCCGCACTGGGATGCCTGCTTCACGCAGTACTGGCGCAGCGCCCGCAAGTTCGACCCCGAGCGCTATGTCGCGGCGCTGGCCGAGTCCGGCTTCACCCACTGCGAAGTCAACGGCCTGCAGGCGCACATGCCCTACGAGGACTCGGTCGCGCACGAATATTATCCGCAGTTCTACACCTACGCGCCGGGCTTCAACCATTTCGTCGACACGCCGCTGACGCAGGGCGTCTGGCCCGCCCACTACCTCGATGCGAACCTCAACCACCTGAAAGGCTTGGCCGAACTCGGCCGCCGCTACGGCCTGAAGCCCGGCGTATGCATGTTCGAGCCGCGCACGATGCCCGAGCGGTTCTTCGCCAAGCACCCGACGCTCCGCGGCGCCCGCGTCGACCACCCGTTCCGCTCCCGCCTGCCGCGCTACACCATGGCGCAGGACCACCCGATCACCCAGCGCCACTACCGCGAGGCCCTGCAGAAGGTCATGCGCGCCGTGCCCGACCTCAGCTACATGTCGGTCTGGACCAACGACAGCGGCGCCGGCTTCGAGCACACCGCCTCGCTCTACGTCGGGCGCAACGGCGGCCCCTACATGATCCGCGAGTGGCGCAACCACGACAAGGTCGCGCAGGCCGCGGGCGAGAGCATCGTCCGCTACCTGAAGAACCTCCAGGCCGGCGCCGCGGAGCTGAATCCCGAATTCGACGTCATCCTCCGCATCGAGCCCTTCAAGGTGGAGCACGAGCACATCAAGAAAGGCATGGGCGGCCACGTCACGTGGGAGGCCCCGTCGCTGCTCGTGCGTGGTTACGACGTGCCCTACGCGCACCCGAAGTATCCGGAGAACCGTGCGATCGCCGGCAGCCTCTTCCACACGACGATGGACCCGAAGGAGAAGGAGACGCTCGCCGCCTCGCGCGCCGCCGGGGTCGACCCGATCATGCATTACTCGGCCTCGGGCGTGATGAACCATGAGCCACTGCTCGGCCTGCCCTTCCCGCGCCTGCTGCATGCCAAGCTGAGCGCCATGCGCGAGACCGGCCTCAACCGCATCAGCTGCCTCGGCGGCCTGACCAACAACGCGCAGGCGCCCTATTGGCCCAATCCCGCCATCCTCCGCGCCGTGCAGTTTTTCCCGGCCAAACCCGTCGAGGAGGTCCTCACCGATTTCGCCACGACGCTCGTCGGCGCCGGCCAGGCAGGCAGCCTCACGGCGGCGTGGAAGGAATTCGAGGACGCGCTCCTCTGGCAGCCGATGGTCGGCCTCTACTGCGCCTTCGGCTTCTGCTGGCAGCGCACCTGGGACCGCCCGTTCGTGCCCGATGTCGAGGCCGTGCCGGCCGCCGACCGCGTTTACTACGAGCGCCACGGCTGCTTCCAGCACAACAACCCCGGCTTGATCGACCTCGGCAAGGACGTGTTATTCGACCTCATCACCCGCGAGTCCGGCGCCAAGATGGCCGCCGACATGGACCAGCACGTGATCGCGCGCCTGCGCCCGCTCATCGCGAAGCTCGACACCCAGATCAAGGGCCTCGCCGGCGGTCCCGCGCAGGTGGTGCTCACCGACCTCCGCGACCGCGTGCGCGCCTACCTGCACTGGGTCACGACCCTCCGCAACGTCTGCGCCTGGTGCGAGTGTGTCTACGGCTACCTCAACGCGACGGACGCCGCGGTGAAGGATGCCTGCGAGCAGAAGCTCCAGTCCGCCATCGACCTCGAGCTCGCCAACATCCGCGGCCTGATCGAACTGCTGGAGACGACCACCTCCGAGGTACTCGTCCTCTCGGGTGTCGCCGAGAACACGTTCTTCTACGGCGAGAACCTCGTCGAGCACCTGAAGACCAAGCTCCGGCTCACGGAGAAATACCGGCACAACAAGCCGCGCATCGACAAGGATATCTTCTGGCGCCCGATCCCCGGCGCGAACTGGCCGGAAGGCTGGGCGACGACGACCTGAGGAGGAACGATGCAGTGGAAACCCGGCCAAGGGGGTAGCAGCCGAGGTAACGAGGCTGGTTTTCGCACCTTACCCCAGCCTCCTTACGTCGGCTGCTGCTTCCCGCTGCATCGTTCCGGCTAAGGTAGGGCGCGGACTCCGTTCCGCGCCGTGACGGGTTGGCCGCAGCTCTCCTGCAGGGTCGCCGCTCGTCGGCGGACCGCGGCCCGGCGACCAGCGCCGGCCCTGCAGGGCTGAGCGCCCCCTCACCTTTCCTCAGGCGGCTTGACCGCCCTAAAATTCCGCCAGAGGGCGAGGTCGTAGATGATCTTGAGTCCGCCCGCCACGAAGAAGGGCACGCTGGCCAAGGCCGCGCTGGCCAGCAGCGGCCCCGCGCACAACGGCGCCAGCGCGGTGCCGAGCTGCCGCGCAGTGCCGGTCACGCCGTTGGCGGCCGAGCGCTCGTTGGGCGGCACGACGGCGCTCACGTAGGACTGCCGCGTCGGCACGTCCATCTGCGAGATGGTGTGGCGGAGCAGCAGCAAGGCGACCGCCCAGCCGAAGGACGGCATCAGCGGCACGCCCATCAGGAGCACGTTGGAGGGCAGGTGCGTCCAGACCATGGTGTTCACCAGTCCGATGCGCCGGGCCAGGGGGACGGCCACGAGGGCCGACACGCCGGAGAGCACGTTGGCCCCGAAGAAAATCCCGCCCAGCTGCGCGTCCGTGGCCCCGAAGCGCTGGTGGAACCAGTAGGCGAGGAAGCTCTGCACGATGAAACCGCCCCCGAAGGAATCGAGGGAGAAGAGTGCGCTCAGCCGGAGCACGGTCCTGCGCGATCCGCCCAGGCCGAGGAATTTGACCGGCCCGGTGGTCCCGGCAATCGCCGCCGGTGCCTCCACGTCGTCACCGAGCCGCCAGCCCAGCACACCGATCACGAGGCCGAGCGCGCCGTAGCCGGCCATGAGCAGCCGGTAGCTGGCCAGCGGCGTCCAGCCGGACAGCTGCAGGGATTCGGCCAGCAAGCCGCTGACGAGGGCGCCGAGGGCCGTCGCGGCGTAGCCCGCGACGTTATACCAGGCAAAGATCCGCGTGCGCTCGCGGTCCCCGACCAGTTGGGCGAGGCAGGCCTGTTCCACCGCGAGAAACGGCCCGACCTCGCCGCCGGTGGGGCTGATGACCCCGATAGTGGCGCCGATCACCAGCAGCGTGAAGTCCCCGGTCAACGCCATCACGAGGCCGCCCAGCGCCATGAGCCCGGCACCCGCCACCAAGGTGCGCCGCCGGCCCCAGCGGTCGGCGCGGGTGCTCAGCCAGAGGGAAATCGCCGCGTCGCCCAGAAAGGTGCAGGTCAGGAGCAGCCCGATGCGCGCCGCATCCAGGCCGGTCGCCGCGAGGTAAAGCACGAGCATGACGCCGAGGATGCCGTAGGCGAACATCCGCACGCTGCGCGTCGCGAAGAGCAGCCGCACACTGGCTGGCCGGTGGGTCACGCGGCGATGCAGCCGGACGCACCGGCGCGTCGCAACGCTATTTCGGCGGCGGCACCGGCGTCAGGTCGCCGCGCCAGAGTTCGCGATAGACGGGGTGGTCGGGCACGTCGATGCGGCCGAGGTTGAAGCCCCGCTGCTCCACGTGTTCCATCCCGTAGTGAAACGCGGCCAGCAGCAGCGGATACGAGAATTTCTCCTTCCGGTGCAGGTAGCTCCGGCACCACGCGAGGTAATCGACGCCGGTGGCCAGGTTCTGCCGCCAGTCCCAGACCCCCGGCTCGTAGGGCGCGCGGTTCACCTCGCGCCATGCCGCCGGCTTGAGCTGCAGCAGGCCGCGCGCCTCGCCATGGCGGGCCGCCGGGTCGAAGTTCGACTCGGCCGCGACGAGCGCGTAGAGGAACGCGGGGTCGAGCCGGTAGCGCGCGGCGTGGGGCTGGATCGCGGCCCAGACCGACTCGCGCGTGGCGGGGTCGGCCGCGGCGGCCGGCGGGCGGCCGCAGCCGGCGAGCAGAAACAGACCGGCCAAAATCAGCGGCAGGGCGCGGACTTCGTTTCGTGCCGCCAATGTTGGCCGCGATCGCAGCGGCGCCGGGACCCGCCGCCCTACCCGCGGTTTCACGCTTACACCCGCTTGAAGACGAGCGAGGCGTTGTGCCCGCCGAAGCCGAGGTTGTCGGTCAGCACGGCGTTGACCGTCGCGCTGCGCTTGGTGTTCGGCGTGTAGTCGAGATCGCAGTCCGGGTCGGGCGTCTCGTAATTGATGGTCGGCGGGATCTCGCCGGTCTCGATGGTCTTGACGCTGATGACGGCCTCGATGCTGCCGGCGGCGCCGAGCAAATGGCCGGTCATCGACTTGGTGGAGCTGATGTGGACCTTGCACGCGTGGTCGCCGAAGACCTTCTTGATGGCGAGGGTCTCGAACTTGTCGTTGTAGGGGGTCGAGGTGCCGTGGGCGTTGATGTAGTCGATGTCCTCGGGCCGCAGCCGGGCGTCGCTCAGGGCGCGGGTCATCGAGAGCGACAGGCCCTTGCCGTCGGGGTCGGGCGAGGTGATGTGATAGGCGTCGCAGGTGGCGGCATAACCGGCCAGCTCGGCGTAGACGTGGGCGCCGCGGGCCAGGGCATGCTCCAGGCTTTCTATGACCATGATGGCCGAGCCCTCGCCCATGATGAAACCGTCGCGGTTCAGGTCGAAGGGCCGGCTCGCCTTCTGCGGCGTGTCGTTGCAGGTGCTCATGGCCTTCATCGAGCAGAAGCCCGCGTAAGCCAGCGGGGTGATGGCCGCCTCGGCCCCGCCGCAGACCATCACGTCGGCCTCGCCGGTGCGGATCATGCGGAGGGATTCGCCGATGGCGTGGGTCGCCGTGGAGCAGGCGCTGACCACGCCGAAATTCGGGCCGCGCGCCCCCAGCTCGATGGCCACGAGGCCGCCGCACATGTTGCTGATGAGCGAGGGAATCATGAACGGCGACACCTTGCGCGGGCCGCGTTCCATGAGGACCTTGTGCTGGTTCTCAATCGTCTGCATGCCGCCGATGCCGGAACCGATGATGACCCCGACGCGGTCGGCGTCCTCCTTCGTCATGTCGAGCTTGGCGTCGGCGATGGCCTGCTTGGCGGCGCAGAAGCCGAAGTGGGTGTAGCGGTCGTTGCGACGGACCTCCTTGGGGTCCATGTGCTGGGTCGGATCCCAGTTGCGCACCTCGGCCCCGATCTGGCAGCTGTAGTCCTTGGCGTCGAACAGCGTCACCCGGTCGACACCGCACTTGCCGGCGAGGATCCCGGCCCAGAAATCATTCACGTTGTGACCCAGCGAGGCGATGACGCCCATGCCGGTGACAACGACGCGTTTGTGGGGAGTGACAGTTTCCATGCGAAATGGTGGGTTAAAAACAAAAAAGCGTCCTACCGGACCAGCACCAGGCCAGACGGTAGAACGCTATGACGAAAAGCCAAAATTTATTTCTTTCCGGCCTTGGCCTCGATGTAGGCGGTCACATCGCCAACCGTCTGGAGCTTCTCGGCGTCGGATTCGGGGATCTCGCCCTTGATCTCTTCCTTGAATTCTTCCTCAAAGGCCATGATGAGCTCGACCGTGTCGAGGGAATCAGCGCCGAGGTCGTCGAGGAACGACGCCTGTGGGGTGATCTGCTCTTCGTTAACATTCAGTTGGTTAACGATGATTTCTTTGACGCGCTGGTCGATGGTTTTCTGGTCAGCCATGGGTGTGGAAAGTGGGTCTAAAACGTTTGTGAAGAGGCATCACATCACCATGCCGCCGTCAACGGTAAAAACTTGGCCGGTGATGTATCCGGCCTCCTCCGAGCAAAGAAAGGCGGTCATATGGGCGATATCGGCCGCTTCGCCCAGGCGCTTGAGGGGAATGACCGAGGTGATCTTCTCGGCGGCCTCGGGGGGCAGCGCGGCGGTCATATCGGTCTTGATGAAGCCCGGGGCGACGGCATTGGAGGTCACGCCGCGAGCGGCGAACTCCTTGGCGATGGCCTTGGTGAAGCCGATCAGGCCGGCCTTGGCGGCGCAGTAGTTGGCCTGGCCGGCGTTGCCCATGAGACCGACCACCGAGGTGATGTTCACGATGCGGCCCCAGCGCTTCTGGGTCATGGACCGGCCGATGTACTTCGTCCAGTGGTAGCAGCTGGTGAGATTGGTCGTGATGACGGCATTCCAGTCGTCCTCGGACATGCGGAACAGCAGGCCGTCCTTTGTGATGCCGGCGTTGTTCACGAGGATGTCGATCTGGCCGAACTCGGCGAGCAGGTCGGCGCTGGCCTTGGCCACGGCCGCCCCGTCGGCGACGTCCACGGCGAGGGCCTTGGCCTTGCCGCCGGAAGCGACGATGGCCGCCGCCACCGCCCCGCAGCTGTCGGCGGACTTGCTCACGCAGATCACGTTCACGCCGGCCTGGGCCAGCAGTTCCGCAATGGCTTTGCCGATGCCCCGGCCGGCGCCGGTGACGAGGGCCACTCGATTATGGTAGGTGAGACTCATGGGAGGAGGAACCGCATACAGCCGCAGGCCCGGGGGCCTTGTCAATACACGTCCCGCTGGTAGCGTTTGTCCTTCTTCATCTGCTTCACGTAGTCGGCCGCGGCGGCGGGATCCATGCCGCCGTGCCCGGCGATGAGCTGGTGCAGCACGGCGTCGACATCCTTGGCCATGCGGTGGGCGTCGCCGCAGACGTAGAAATGCGCGCCGCCGTTGATCCACGCCCAGAGTTCCGCCGCCGCCTCGCGCATGCGGTCCTGCACATAGATCTTTTGCGGCTGGTCACGCGAGAAGGCCAGGTCGACCCGCGCCAGTTTGCCCTCGGCCTGCCAGCGTTTCCATTCGTCGCCGTAGAGGTAGTCGGTCTTCTCGTGCTGGTCGCCGAAGAACAGCCAGTTGCGGCCGGGGGCATTGGTCGCGATGCGCTCCTGCAGGAAGGCCCGGAACGGCGCCACGCCCGTGCCGGGCCCGACCATGATGATGTCCTTGGACCTGTCGGCGGGCAGACCGAAGTGCGACGAGGCGACGAAGACGGGGATGGGGGTCTTGCGGCGGGTCACGCGGTCGGCGAGGAACGTCGAGCACACGCCGTAGCGCCGGCGGCCGTTGGACTCGTAGCGCACCGGCGCCACCGTCAGGTGCACCTGCCCCGGATGCATGGTGGGCGAGGAGGCGATGGAATACAGCCGCGGCATCAGCCGGCGCAGGTGGTCGGCCAGCTCCTGGGGCGTCAGCCTCGCGCCGGGGAATTCCTCCAGCAGGTCGATATACTCGCGCTGACCGAGGAAGCTCTCGCGCAATTCCTCCGCGCCCGGCGCGAGCAGCCCGGCCAGCTGCTGCTTTTCCCGCTCGTCGCCGGTCTTGGCGGCGAGGGTCTCGAGGATTTTTTTCGTCGGCTGGGACAGGGACAGCTTGGTTGACAGTGCCTCGCGCAGGCTGACGGGCCCGGTCAGCCGCGGCAGGTCGACGGGCTCGTTGCCGGTGGCGCCGAGCAGCTCGATGATTTCCTCGACTGTCTGGGTGCGGTTGGAGGCGTAGATGCCCAGCGAATCGCCCACGGTGTAGGTCAGGCCGCTGCCGGCGATGTCCACGACCAGGTGGCGGGTATCCTTGCCCGAGCCGTCCTTGTTGAGCACGCGGTTTTCCAGCAGTTTGGCGGGCAGCGGATTGTCCTTGGTGTAGGGGCTGAAGGGGGGAGTCGAGAGGTGCACAAGTGCCGACATGTTACCGCCACAGCCGGCCGGCATGGCAAGCACGCATTGCGGCGGGGGAATCTCGTTGCGCCGTCCTCCGCGGCCTGCCATGCAGCCCGGTTACATGGAGCCCCTCCGCATACAAAAGTTCATCGCCGACTCGGGCCTGTGTTCCCGCCGCGCGGCCGAGGCCCTGATCGTGGCGGGCGAGGTCTATGTCAACGGCACGAAAGCTACGCTTGGCCAGAAGGTTGAGCCGGGCACCGACAAGGTCTCCGTCAACGGGAAGGCCGTCAGCGCCAAGGCCCAGCCGAAGCTCGCGCTCGTGATGCACAAGCCCCGCGGGGTCGTCTGCAGCAACAGCGACCCGCACGCCGAGCAGACCATCTTCGACCTCCTGCCGCGGGAGTGGGCCCGGCTGCGACTCTTCTGCGCCGGCCGGCTCGACAAGGACAGCGAGGGGCTCGTCATCCTCACCTCCGACGGCGACCTGGCGAACAAGCTGATGCACCCGTCCAACCTCGTGGTGAAGCGCTACTACGTGTCGCTCGAGGACCCCTTCCCCGTCGCCCGGCTCCGCCAGCTGCTCCGCGGCGTGGTCATCGAGGGCGAGCACCTGAAGGTCGAGCGCGCCCACCTGGTCAACCCGAAGCCGGACGGCACCTCGACCCAGCTCGACGTCCACATGCACCACGGCAAGAAGCGCGAGATCCGCCAGCTCTTCACCGCGCTCGGCTTCGAGGTGCGCCGCCTGCGCCGCTACCAGATCGGCGCGCTCCGCCTGAAAGGAATTCCTTTGCGCGGCGTGAAACAACTTTCTACAAAGGAGATCCAATCCCTCTTCGTGGTTCCCGCCGCCCACTACCGCCAGCCGGCGGGCACTTCCCTTGATGAAAACTAAACTCTTTTCCCTCCCGCGCGCCCTCGCCTTGGGCGCCCTGTGCACCCTGGCCGCCGCCCGGCTCGCCGCCGACACGCTCGCGACCGACACGGCCGTCTTCATCCAGACCGACGCGAAGACGCCCGTCATCGCCCGCCTCAAGGCCGGCACCGCCGTCACCACCGTGGGCGAGGCCCCGGCCGGCTGGCGCCGCGTCGAGGTCAGCGGCCCGTTCGAGGCCTACGTGCTCAACCGCGACGTCACCAAGGGCCTCGAGGTCCGCGAGGGCGCCAACATCTTCTCCGCCCCGCGCAAGGACGCGCCCGTGCTCACCACCGCCGCCTTGGGCGACAAGACCGAGGTCACCGGCCTGCACGGCATCGACTGGGTGCAGATCAAACTGGAGAAGACCATCCAGGGCTTCATCGCCGTCGGCGAGACCGCCAACACGCCCGCGGTGGCCGTCCGCCCGCCGCCGTTCTCCCCCCTGCCCGCCGCCCCCGCGCCGGCCCCCTCCGGTTCACTCGCGGCTCCCGGCCGGCCGGTGGCCATGACCGGCGACACTTCCGACCTGCCGCGGCTCTTCGCCGGCAAGCTCGTGCTCGCCCGCCGGCCGATCTTCAACGCGAACCCGCCCTACGACTACCAGCTCGTTGATGCCTCGGGTCGCCGCTTCGCCTACGTCGACACCCAGCGCCTGCGCCTCAACGACCGGATCGAGGCCTACCTCGAGCGCCAGATCACCATCACCGGCACCGTCCGCAACACGATCGACGGCAAGGACCTCGTCATTGCCGCCGAGGCCATGTCGGCGAAATAACCGCGCCGCCGGTGGAACGCGCTGACCTCAGCGCGTTCTTCCACCCCATGGCGCGTTGGGGTCAACGCGCCCCACCCGCTTCTTTCCCCCCATGGAACTCATCGACGGAAACAAGATCGCCGCTGACCTCATCGCCGAGCTGAAGACCGAGGTCGCCGCCCTGGGCGGCCGCCGGCCCTGCATCGCCCTCGTGCGTGTCGGGGAAGACCCCGCCTCCATCTCCTACGTGACCAAGAAGCAGAAGACCTCCGCCGAGATCGGCATCGAGAGCCGCCTCCTCCTTCCGCCGGTCACCATCACGCAGGACGAGCTCTTCGCGCTCATCGACGGCCTCAACGCCGATGCCGGCGTCGACGGCATCCTCGTGCAGTCGCCGCTGCCGAAGCACCTCAACGAGATCGCCGTGTTCCGCCGCATCGCCGCCCACAAGGATGTGGACGGCTTCCACACGATGAACCTCGGCAAGCTTGCGCAGGAGGACGCCAGCGGGTTCGTCGCCTGCACGCCCGCCGGCATCATGGAACTGCTCCAGCGCTCCGGCGTGAAGCTCGCCGGCAAACACGTGGTCGTGCTCGGCCGCAGCCTCATAGTCGGCAAGCCCGCCGCGCTCCTCGCCCTGCAGCGCGCCCCCTGGGCCAACGCCACCGTCACCGTCTGCCACTCGCAGACCGCCAACCTTCCCGCCTTCACCCGCCAGGCCGACATCCTCATCGCCGCGATCGGCAAGCCGGAGTTTGTCACCGCCGACATGATCAAGCCCGGCGCCGTGGTCATCGACGTCGGGGTCAACCGGGTTCCCGATGCCACCAAAAAGTCCGGCTACCGGCTCACGGGCGACGTCCACTTCCCCACGGTCGCGCCGCTCTGCAGCAAGATCACGCCGGTGCCCGGCGGCGTCGGCCCGATGACGGTCGCCCTGCTGATGCAAAACACCGTCAAGGCCCGGCGCCAAAATTCCCCCGCCCCCGCGGGATAAAATACCCATGTGTCCTCAAACAGGACACTTGCCACGGTCTGGCAAAACCACTTCGCTCCTGCCGACCGAATGGCCGCACCCAAGATTCTCGTAGTCGATGACCAGCCCATCAACGTCCAGCTGCTGAAACGCAAGTTGGAGCGCGAGGGCATGACCGTGGCCACCGCCTACTCCGGCCGGGAGGCGCTGGATCTCATCGCCGCCAACAAACCCGACCTGATCTTGCTCGATGTCATGATGCCCGAGATGGACGGCATCGAGGTCTGCCAGCGCCTGCAGGCCAGTTCGGAGACCAAATCCATTCCCGTCATCTTCATCACCGCGCGCACGTCCAAGGAGGGCAAGATCGAGGGCCTCGGGGTCGGCGCGGTGGACTACATCACCAAGCCCATCGACCTCGACGAGACCCTCGCCCGCGTGCAGACGCAGCTCCGCTTCGTCGCGATCAACCGCGAGCTGGTCGACCTGCAGCGCCGCCTCGGCGAGTCCCGCCGTTCCGCCACCATCGGCGCCGTCACCCAGGGCATCGCGCACAACCTCAACAATCTCCTCGGCGTCGTCATCGGCTACGTCGACCTCATCAAGGCCTACAACGAGAAGCCCGAGCTGGTGAAGAAGAACGCCCAGCACCTGGAGGACGCCGTCAACCGCATCGTCGTCATCATCAAGCAGCTCACCGGCCTCGTGGTGAAGAACAAGCCGCCCCTGATCCGCGCCAGCCTTGCCCGCATGATCGACAGCGGCATCCGGCGCTACCAGATCGACTACCAGATCGACCAGCCCATCACCACCGACCACGCCCCCGGCGACGTGCTCATCGAGACCAACGTCGAGGTGTTCGAGGAGGCGCTGGCCAAGCTGCTGGTCAACGCGTGGGAAAGCTACCACGACGAGCCTGACGACAAGCGCCCGATCCACATCCGCACCGAGGTGGTCGAGCGCCCGGATGAGGGCCGTTTCGCCCTCGTGCATATCGAGGACCAGGGCCGCGGCGTCGACCCCGAGATCCGCGACCACGCCTTCGAGCCCTTCACGAGCACCAAGCACACCGTCGGCGTCGGCATGGGCCTCACGGTCGCGCGCCACTCCCTGCGCAACCTCGGCGGCGAGGTGACCCTCACCGACCGCCCCGGCGGCGGCTCGATGGCCATCATCAGCCACCCGCTCGACCGCAAGTCGCGGGGTTGAGCCAACCCGCGGGCGCGGCCGCCCGCACCCCGGGAATTTCCTGCCGGAGCCACGGCGACCCCGCCCTGGTTGCTGCAAGAGGGAATTGTCATTGCGAGGAACCGCGCGACGCGGCAATCCATCAGCTCAGTCCCTGATGTCCTCCTCGAAAATCGCCTTCCTCGGCGCCGGCAACCTCGCCTCGGCCATCGTCCGCGGCCTGCTGGCGGAAAACGCCTGCGCCCCCGCCGACCTCGCGTGCACCAGCAAGACCGGCACGACCGCGGAAAAACTGGCGGCCGCCACCGGCATCACGTTCGAGCCCGACCTGCCCAAGCTGCTCGCGGCCGCCGGCACCGTGGTCGTCGCCTTCAAGCCCCAGTCCCTCGCCACCGCCGACCCGCGCCTCGCCTCGCTGACTTCCGGCCGGCTCGTCATTTCCATCCTCGCGGGCAAGAAACTGGCCCGCCTCGCCCAGACCTTCCCCTCGGCCGGCAACATCGTCCGCACGATGCCCAACACCCCCGCCGCCATCGGCGCCGGCATCACCCCCTGGTGTGCGCTGACGCCGCTCGCCCCGGCCGACCGCGCGATCGTCGAAAAGCTGCTCGGCGCCCTCGGCCAGCACCTGGAACTCGGCGAGGAGCACATGGACACCGTCACCGCACTCAGTGCCGGCGGGCCGGCGTTCCTGTTTGAATTTGTCGGCGCCCTGCGCGATGCCGGCGTCGCCGCCGGCCTGCCCCGCGCCACCGCCCAGCGGCTGGCGATCGAGACCGTGCTCGGGTCGGCCCGCCTGCTCGCCCGCGACGGCGGCGAGCCCGAGGCGCTGCGCGACAAGGTCGTCTCACCCAACGGCACCACCTCCGCGGGCCTGCAGGTGATGGCGGAGCGGAATTTCCGCGCGACGATCAAGGAAACCATCCTCGCCGCCACCCGCCGGGCCGGGGAGCTGTCGCGCGACTGAGCCGGATGCGTTTCTGGCGGATCCTCACCCTGCTGCTGGTCGTCGCCGTCGCCGGCATCAACCTGTGGCGGACCGGTCTCGAGGCCTGGCACTGGCCCCGGGCCGTGGTCGCGGCCCCCGGCCTGGGCCCGGCGGTTTCCGCCTGGTTCGCCGCCGGTTTCGGCAGCCTTGGAGGGATCCTGCTCACCGCGCTGCTCTGGCCGCGCCGGGGTGAGACCGCCCTGGTCGTCTCCCTCGGCGCCGGCCTCGGCCTGGGACTGACCTCGCTGCTATTTCATTTCGCCTCGCGGCTTTTCACCCAGCCGCTGTTCGTGGCGTTTCCCGCCGAACTGCTGCTGACCTGTGTCCTGCTGTTCCTCTGGCTCCGGAAAATGCGCACCGGGCCGCCCCCGCCGGCAACGCCGCCGCCGGCGCGCTCGTGGCTGGGCTCGGTGGTGCTCGGGGTGTTCGCGGCCGGCGCCGCCGTCGTGCTCTATTCGCTGACGGTCACCTGGCGGAGCGTGCCCGCCGAGCTCTGCGGCGCCAACCTGCCCGGCGGACTGCCCCTGGTGGCGGCCGGCGTGGCCCGCCTCACCGCCTACACCGGCACCCTCACCGCCTGGCCGGCCGGCCTGATGTCCGCCGGCTTCAGCCTCGCCACCTTGTGCCTGCTCGTGGCGGGCGTGCAGCGCCTCCGCAACCGCCTCATCGCGCTGACCGGCGGGCTCGTGCTGCTCGGCACGCCGTTCTTCGGCCGCTTCACCCCGGTGGAGCACGCGGATGTCCCGTTCGGTTTCTTCCTGCTGGCCGCCACCGTGCTGCTCAGCCTCGCGCGCGACGAGGGCGACCGGGGGGTGCTCTTTCTCGCCGGGCTCGCCGCGGGGCTGGCGGCGTGGACGAAGGCCGAGGGCCTGTATCTCTGCTTCGCCCTGGGACTCGTCCATGGCCTCACCCAGCTCGCCACGAGGCGCGGGCGCAACCTTCCGCCGCTGCTGGGCGGGCTCGCCCTCATATTGGTCCCGCTCGCGTGGATGAAATTCGCCACCGGCCCGGCCGGTGACGTCGCCCCGGGCCTTGCGGCGCTGGCGGACGGGTCGCGCCATGCGCTCATTCTGCAGGCCGGGTGGCGCGACCTGCGACAATTTGGCGAGTGGTATTCGCTGCCCTTTTTCGTGATGGTGCTGCCGCTCATCGGCCCAGGGCGCAGCTGGCTGGAACGCCGCACCCTTGCCGCGGCCGCGCTCCCGCTGCTGCTGCTGGGGTTCTGCTATGCGGCCTACCTGCTCGGCCCCGCCAATCTGGCGGAGCATCTCGCCGAGACCCTGGGGCGCCTCCTCATGCAGGTCTGGCCGGCGGCGATCTTTGCGTGGGGCCTGCTCGCGGTCAGGGCGACGTCACCGGCCGGGCAAACGTCTCCGGCGGCGGCGCCGGCGGATTCGCCTCCATCCGGTCGACCAACATGATGTAGAGCATGCGGCCGTTGGCCGTCGTCTCGATGCGGTGCGGCTGGAGCACCCCGCGGACCTCGCGGAAATCCTTGAAGAACGTATCCACCGCCACGCGCTGGCCGCCCGCCACCCGGTAGGCTGTGCGCTTGACCACCTCGTGGTTCTCCCGGTCCACCCAGAGAAAAAAGATGTTATCGCTCTTGTTCATGAGGAGCAGCTTGTAGGCGGGGCTCCCGCCGACCGCCTCCTCCCCGGCATAGTCCACGGAGTAGCCCTTCGCCGCGAAATCCACGAGCGGGCCGTCGAAGTCGGCGTTGGCGATGAAATCCTTCGCATCCACCTTGACCATGTCCTGCGGCGCCCCGTCCTTCACGTCCGAGTGGCTGATCCACGGCGCATTCTTCCCCTCATAGACCTGAATCACCCGGCGCAGCGGCGTGAAGCTCTCCACCCGCAGGCGGTTGGGCCGCTGGGCGACCAGGGTGAAAGGCACGACCTCGTCGTTGATGAAGGTGCGCCCCTCGATCCGCAGCGCGGTCAGCGCGGCCAGCCGGTCGCCGGCGCGCTCCGCATGTTGCCGGGCAATCTCGTGCCCGAGCTGGGCCGGGGCCGTGACCGTCGCGAGAAGAAAACCGAGGTAAAGGAATACACGCATGGGCTGGTGGCATGCTGCCGATCATGCCCGGGGCGTCCATGCCAGAGTGCGAACCCCTTTGCCCGCCGGGAAAGATTGCCGCGGGCCGGGGAAGCGTTACCGCTTCAGCCATGGAATTCGGCTGGTGGGAAAAAGATGAGGAAGGCAAGAAGCACCAGGTGTTCGTCGAGATCTTCGGCAAGAACATCACGTGGGCCCGCAAATACGGGCACAACTCCTCGTGGATACCCTTCGCGAACCCGACCGACGCGGAGTGGGACAAGCTGATCGCCGAGGCGGAGCGCCGCGTGCCGCGCCGGCTTTTTTCGCAAAAGCAATTCGAGTTCATCCTCAGCCAGCGGCCGAAGTAGTTTGCCTCGGTTTCGCGCGGCGAGAACCGAGGACAAACACCGGGTGGCCAGCAAGCTACAACGGTGCCAGATGCTTTAAGCCACAAAAAGGCGCAAGAATGATCCGTCCGCCCGGCGATGGATATCCCGCGCGCCTATAGGCGCCTTGAGAATCGCGCCGGCCCTCGCTTCCTTCGTGTTTTTCGTGGCCAACCTGTCCTGGCCTTGGTTCAGGAAAATATTCTGCGGCGAACCTGATTCGTACCCGCAGCCACCAAACCGCCCGCATTTTTTTAGCCACAAAAAGGCGCAAGAATGATCCGTCCGGCTCGCGATGAATTTCCGCGCGCCTATAGGCGCCTTGAGAGTTTCGTCCGCCCGCTGCTTCTGGTGTTTTTCGTGGCCAACCCGCCTTGGCCTCGGTTCAGGAAAATATTCTGCGGCGAACCTGATTCGCACCCGCAGCCACCAAACCGCCCGCATTTTTTAGCCACAAAAAGGCGCAAGAATGATCCGTCCGGCTCGCGATGAATATCCCGCGCGCCTATAGGCGCCTTGAGAATCGCGCCGGCCCTCGCTTCCTTCGTGTTTTTCGTGGCCAACCTGCCTTGGCCTTGGTTCGCATCAATCAGGCGAGGAGCAGCCCCTTCACCCGTGGCCAGATGAACATGAACGCCGGAGCCAGCTCCTCCGGGCGTGCGGTCACCCAGCGGTCGATCTCCGCGATCGTGAACCAGTCGCCCCGCTCGATCTCATCCGCCTGCAGCGTGAACGGCCCCCCGGCCTCGACGCGGTAGACCCACACGAATTCCTGTCCCGTCTCCTCCCGCGCCTCGATCTTGAAGAGCGGCTGCGGTGGCCGGGCCGGGGTGCAGCCCAGCTCTTCCGCCAGTTCGCGCACCGCCGTGCCATCGTAGTCCTCCCCCGCCCCCACGTGCCCGGCGGCTGAGGAATCCCACCTGCCGGGAAAAAGGTCCTTCTGCATCGAGCGCTGTTGCAAGAACACCTGCCCGGCCGAGTTCACCACCAGCAGGTGCACCGCCCGGTGCCGGAGCCCGCGCCGGTGCACCTCGCGCCGCGCCCGCTGCCCGGTCACCCGGTCCTGTCCGTCCACCACATCGAAGAGCTCGTCCAGGTTTTGGCCCACGGAACACACGAAAGGAGCTAGCCTGACCGCTGTCGAGATGTTGTGGAGCCGGATCAGGGGGTGTGCGGAAAGTCCCAGAACGAATTCTGCTGCCAGCCGGCCGGGAAACCCATGGCGCCGGGCGGCCACCCGGGATAACGGCTGCTAAGATCGCGCCGGCGCCAGTGCCACTGGGTGGCCGGCGCCACCTGTCGGAGCAGGCTGCGCAAGATGACTGCCGTGGCATACGGGGAATCGCCGTGATCGGGCACGGCACGGTGCTTGTTGGCGACCGTGCCCGGGAGGCGCAGCTTGTAATGGATGATGAGGCCCACCTTGTGGCAATTCTCAGGGTTGCACTGCCCGCGGCAGGCGCTTGGCCGATTCGGGCGCCTCAAGATAATTTTCTCGGCTGACGACCTTGCGGCCGGATTTCTTTTCCAGCTCCCGCCGGGCGTTTCCTGCCACCTTGCCCCCCTCGGAGGCCGAAGCCTTGCTTTGCGGGAAGCCCTGCGCGTCGGTGGTGCGGGTGATCTCGGTCGTGGCCGCTTCGCCGAGCATGGAGAAAATCAGCTCCAGGTCGGTCATGTGGTCGCGCAGATTCTGGCGCGCGAGACCCTTGTGCGCAGCATATTCCGACGGGGTCAGACCAAAGGCGGCCTTGGAAATCTCGGCGGTCAGGATGGAATACTCCCGCTGCTCCTTGACCCCGCGCTTCTTCCACTCGTCGGTCAGCTCGTCGCGGATGGCGATGCTGCGCATCCGGCGTTCGATCCAGGCGTCGGAGTAGCCCTTGGCCCGGTAGAGCGCGCGGGTGCGTTTGCTCGCCAGTTCGGGATCCTCGATTTCCTGCACGCGTTCATAACCCACGCGAGCGAGCCAGCGCTTGAATGGCTCGGCCTTGGGGCTGGGGATGGACTGGATCAGTCGGAAAATGCCCTCGGTGTGCCAGCACTGGAGTCTCTGCGGGCCGCCGGAGGTCGGAAACTCCAAACCAAGGGGGGGGGCAATTCCCCCCCCCCCTTTGAGGGCGGCGGAGAGAGAGGCATCGCGCTTGCGCATATCCTTGAAGTAACCGGTGGGATTGGCCGAGTCGGTGAGCGCGGCGACCACATCCACGATGACAAACCACCATTCGTCGTGATGGATGACCTTGCGGACCTCCTTCTTTTGAAAAAGCGCGATGTGGGTGCTCATGGCGCAGGGGGCGATTCGTCGTCGGCCCGGGTGGCCTTGGCGGTGGCCGGGGCGGTGGCGGCCTCGACGAGGGCGATCTCGTCGGCGGTCAGACCGTAGAGTTGATAGACAAGCTGGTCGATGGCCCGGTCGGTCGCGGCGATGTCCCGCTGGAGACGCGTCTGTGTGTCGGGCGACTTGGCGGCGGCGAAATCGGCGTGGAGCTTCAGCATCCGCTCGACGTGGAGGACGAGAGTATCGTGCTTATTGGGATCGAGTTTCTTTGGTATCGGAACTCCGAGTAGCGCGGCCTTTTTTATCTTCGGAAATGTTCTCTTTTGATCGAAAAAACGCCTCGTCCAATGCCATTCGACAAGTTTCGACGACATTATCCCAAGCACCGCCGCGATTCGGTAAGGGCAGTCCCGAACAAAGAAAACATTGTAGATTGTGTTTAGCGTGTCGAGACCACTGGGCAACATCGTGGCGATTGGAGTCGCGCCAATTTGACGGACGCCAATCCGACGTTGAGCGTCCTTCAGGGAGACGGAGGGGCGCTTGGCCTCGACGAAGAATTTCCGGGTGCCGCCGATGCGGAAGGAATAGTCTGGGGCGGTCGTGCCGGAACCGGAGATGCGGAGGGTGTCCTCATGGACGACATCCTTGTAGGCCTCGGCGTCGCCCTGTTCGTTGCGGACATCCCAGCCGAGGGCGGCGAAGAACGGGTCGATGAACTCCTGACGGACCTGCGCCTCCTTGTAGTCGGGCTTGAGGTAGGAATCGAGGTTGCGGCGGAAGGTCGCAATGCGCTCAAGGATACTCGACGGGATCGGCATAGGGTGGCCCGGGGCAGCAGAGCGAAGCCCTCCGGACGGAGCAAGAACGCAGTTGGACCGGAAGGAGACGTAATCCGGATTTTTTTCGTGTCCTTTCGGGTGTTTCGTGGTTCATCCTGCCCTTTCCCATGGCCAAAATCGAAGTCAGTCAGGTCGCCGAGATCCTCAAAAAGCACAAGCTCGACCCGTCGATCCTCCGCGAGATCGTCGAGGAGATGAACGAGATCACCGCGCCCGCCGCGGACGAGGACCTCAAGCCGCCCGCGCCCAAGAAGCAGTTCGTCGTCCTGCTTTCCGACATGGAGGGCCAGCTCCCGAAGAAGGACCTCACCGGCTGGGTCGTGCAGATCCCCGAGAACGCCAGCCCCTTCTCGACCACCGACCGCATCTTCAAGGGCGCCTACGATTTCAACGCGTCGAAAAAAGGCCGGCTGCTGCCGGTGAAGTCCGTCGGCGAGGCCCTCGAGAGCGCCAGCGCAAAATATTTCAAGGAGTCGGAACTCTGGATCAAGACCAAGATGCCCGTCGCCGTCGTGGTCACGGACAACATCCTCCCCAAGGACGAATTCAAGACCGAGAAGGTCGATCGCCGCCGGAAGGATGACTGAGCGCGGCAGCGCGAAGCTGGCGTAGCCCGGAGCGAAGCGCAGGGTGAGCCTGAGCGGGCTCCCGTGGGGCGCTCCGGCGAACAATTCCAGACCGAGAAGGTGGACAAGCGCCGGAAGCTCGACGGGGCGTGATCTGTCTGCCGGAGGGCCAGGCCGTGCTCGCCATCGGCCGGCTCGCCCGCAACAAGGGCTACGTGCTGATCGACGCCTTCTCCGTCGTCGCCCCGCGCATCCCGGCGGCCCGCCTCTATCTCGCCGTCGGCGGCAACGAGCTCAATCCCGCCGAGCAGAAGATCCTCGACGATCTCAAGGCGCAGGTCACCGCGCTCGGCCTGGCCGACCGCGTGAACTTCAGCGGCTTCGTGGCAGAAGAGGACCTCGCGGACCACTACCGCGCCGCCGATGTCTTCGTCCTGAGCAGCCGCTACGAGCCCTTCGGCATGACGGCGATCGAGGCCATGGCCTGCGGCACCCCGACCGTCGTCACGACGCACGGCGGCCTGTTCCGCGCCGTCACCTTCGGCCGGCATGCGCTCTACGCCGACACCTTCGACAAGGAGGACCTCGGCCTCACCATCGTCAAGGTGCTCCGGTATCCCCGGCTCGCCGCCCGCCTCTCACGCATGGGCGCGCACAAGGCCCGCAGCCTCTTCACCTGGACCGGCATCGCCCAGCAGCATATCAGCCTGATCGAACAGCGCGCCACCGCCCACGCCATCACCGACACCGAGTGGGACGAGCCCTGGAACGACGGGGATTGAACTTTACCCGCCGACCCGCGCGTCCTTCAATCATGCCCCTGCCGATGAAACCAACTCCTGCCGACACCGACTCGCGGGCCATCATGGGCCGCGTCAAGACCTCCTATCCGCGCCTGCTCCGCCTGCTCGTCCCGTTGGATTTCTCCGGCAAATCCCGGCAGGCCCTCCGCTACGCCATCCCCCTCGCGCAGAAGTTCGCCGCCCGCATCCACCTGGTCCATGTGCTGCCCGCCGCGCCGAAGGCGAACGCGGCCGAGCTCGCCCGGTCCAAGCAGACGGCCATCAAGCGCCTCGGCGAGATGTCCGAACTGCTGCCCGCGAAGGCGCGCGCCGGCAACGCGGTGCTCACCGGCAAACCCGCCGAGGAGATCCTCGCCCTGGCCGCGAAGAACAACATCGACCTCATCATTCTAACCACGAAAGGCAGCACCGGCCTCAAGCGCGTGCTCGTCGGCAGCACCGCCGAGCACATCATGCGCCACGCCGAGTGTCCGGTGATGTCGGTCCGACGCCGGTAATGTCGCGCGGCTTCCCGCCGTAGGTTATAGCCAGTGGGAATCCGGTGCTCCACCCCAGGCCAGCCCCGCCGCACTCCACCCCCTTCACCCGTCCGACCACTCCATGCTCACCACCGCCTGTTTCGCCTTCTTCGCTGAGATCGACCTCCATTCCTGGCTCGAATATCCCCTGATCAAGGTCAGTGGCTCCGCCTACACCCTGCTGAGCCTGATCAAGCTCGTGGCCTGGGTCACCGGACTCCTCGTGTTCAACAGCCTGCTCCGGCGCTTCATCGTGCTGCGCCTGCTCGCCCGCACCCACTTCGACCCCGGCCTGCAGTTCGCCATCACCCGCTTCTTCGGCTACACCTTCATCATCCTCGGCGTCTACATCGCCCTGCTCGTGAACGGCGTGGATCTCAGCTCGCTCGCCGTCATCGCCGGCGCCCTCGGCATCGGCCTCGGCTTCGGCCTGCAGAACGTCGTGGCCAACTTCGTCAGCGGCCTGATCTTGCTCGCGGAGCGGCCCGTGGCGATCGGCGACCGCATCGAGGTCGGCGGCGTCGCCGGGCAGGTGCGCCAGATCAACCTGCGCAGCACCACCGTCGTCACCAATGACAACATCACCATCATCGTGCCCAACACCGAGCTCGTCTCCGGCACCGTCACCAACTGGAGCCACGGCGACCCCAAGGTCCGCATCCGCCTGTCCTTCGGGGTCGCCTATGCATCGGAACCGGAAAAAGTGCGCACGGTGATCGAGGCCGTCGCGGCCGGACACCCCGACGTGCTCACGGAGCCCGCGCCCGCGGTGTTCTTCTCCGGCTTCGGCGACAGCGCGCTCGATTTTGAGCTGGCCGTCTGGACGCAGGACCGGGCCCACAACCCCCGCCGCTTCCGCAGCGAGATCAACTTCGCCATCGAAAAGGCGCTCCGCGAAAACAACATCGAGATCCCGTTCCCGCAGCGGGTGGTGCACCTGCGCCCGACGCCACCCGCCTGATCCCACCACTCCTTCTCGTTCTCATACTCTTACTCGTTCTCCCGCACCCGGCCGGAGAGAAAGAGAATGAGTAGGAGAACGAGAACGATCCCCCTCCAATGAAACCAAAACCCGCCCGTCACCGCCTGAAGCTCATGCTGGTGCCGCTGGATTTCTCCGGCCAATCCCGGCAGGCGCTGGAACATGCCGTC
>JBKJTZ010000015.1:0-35100 GCA_046590295.1 Lacunisphaera sp. | reverse complement strand
CGCACGACGAATTTGCCCTCGATGGAGGCGGCGATCATGTAGAGCGCGACGGTGGCGCGGATGATGTAGGGCGACTCGACGACGGCGGGGCGCAGCGGGCGGTCCCCGAAGACGATGATGCGGTGCGGATCGCTGACGACAACGTGCGCGCCGAATTTCACCAGCTCGGGAATCCAGGTGAAGCCGCCTTCGTAGACCTTGTTCCAGAACATGACGGTGCCCCCGGCGCGAACGGCCAGCGCGATCATGACCGGCAGCAGGTCGACGGGAAAATACGGCCACGGGGCCGCCTCGATCTTGGGCAGCAGGTTCGAAGTGAACGGCTCGGCGATGACAAGTTTCTGGTTCTTCCGGACGATGGCGGTGTCGCCCTCGTATTCGACCTGCACGCCGAGCTTGGCGAAGGAGCGGTTGATGAGGTCGAAGTGGTGCGGGAGCGAATTCGTGACCCGCACCTCGCCGCCGGTGATGGCGCCGAGGGCGAGGAAGGTGACGACCTCGTGGTGGTCGGTGCTGATGGTGAACGCGCCGCCCCGGAGCGACTTCACGCCGGTGACGCTGAGCTGGCTGGTGCCGATGCCCTCGATCTTCGCGCCCAGGCCGGCGAGCGCCAGGCAGAGGTCCTGCACGTGCGGCTCGCTCGCGGCGTTGAGCAGGACGGATTTGCCCTCGGCAAGCACGGCGGCCATGACAAAGTTCTCGGTGGCCGTGACCGACATGTAGTCCGGCCAGTGGCGCGCCCCCTGGAACTTGTCCTTGAGCGTGAGCTTCAGGACCCGGCCGTGCGAGACCTTGGCACCGAGTTTTTCCAGGATCTCGAGGTGCGGGTCGAGTTCGCGGATGCCGAGCGAGCAGCCCTTGGCGTTGGTCGGCAGGGAGATTTTCTTCATGCGCTGCAGGAGCGGCGCGAAGAGCAGCACGGCGGAGCGCATGCCGGCGGGCAGGGTGCCGTTGAGCCGGCCGGCATCAAAGCGCGAGTGGTCGAGGTCCATGCGGCCGCCGCCGCGGTCCCAGGTGATGCGCGAGCCCTGCTCGGTGAAGAAGGTCACCAGCTTCTCGACGTCGGTGATGTGGGGCACGTGGCGGAGCGTGACCTTGGCGTCGGTGAGCAGCGTGGCGCAGAGGATGGGCAGCACGGCGTTCTTGTTGCCCGACGGCGTGATGGTGCCGGAGAGGGGTTTGCCGCCGTGGATGATGAGGTCGGACATGAAGGAGGCGTGAGGCTGGAGGCGTGAGGTGGGAGGAGATGCATCCCTGCTTCCGTCTGAAGCTACGGTGCGGTGAAGGCTGCGCAACAAAAAGGCGTCTGCCGTGAAGCAGACGCCTTGAAAGTCACGGTTGGTGAAACCGGTCAGCTTCAGATGCCACCCTGACGGGTGCCCTCTTCGCCGCCGGAGCGTTCGCCCCGGTAGCCGCCACGGTTGCGGCCGCCGCGGCCACGGCCCCGACCGCCTTCGCCGCCACCACCACCACCACCGCCCGAGCCGCCGCGATTGCGGCCGCCGCGATGACGACGCTGACCGCCTTCCCGGTGGTGTTCACCAGTCGGATGGCCCGCGGTGACGGGTTCGGCCGCTGGCGCCGCGCCGCCGAAGAGCGACTTGAGCCAGCCGAAGAAACCGCCCGACGCGGCGGGAGCCTCGGCGGCGGACGCGGAGCCGGCGCGGGCCGGAGCCTCGCTGCTGTGGCCGCGATGGCTGCGCTCGCGGGGCGCGCCACCGAAGTTGGACGGGGTCGGCACATAATTGTAGCCGGGGCGCACGTAGAGAAATTTTTCCGGGATCGACGAGAGGTCGACGGGCTCGGCGCTGCGCTCCTCGCGGGGTGCGCGGGACGGCTGCTCGGTGCGTTCCTCGCGGCGGGGGCGCTCGGGGCGCTGCTCGCGGGCGGGACGGAAACCCTCGCTCTCCCAGGTCTGGGCGTGCACAGCCTTCGGGCGCTCGGGCTCGAGGATGTTGAGTTCCGCCGGCTCTTCGTTCTCGACCGCGGCGGGCGCAGGATCGGCGACCGGTTCGATATGCTCACGACGGGCCGGAGCGGCGTATTCACGGGCGGGAGCCGGGGCAGCGACCGGAGCCGGAGCGGGAGCGACAGCCACGGGAGCCGTGGGCACGGTTTCAGCCGGCACGGTCGCCGGCGACTCGGCGCTTACGGCGGGCTCAGGGTTAACCGGGGCGAACGGATTTTGGTATTCGCGCGGAGCGTTGACGACCTCGATGGCGGTCGGCGTGTATTCGGTGGAAGCCACGGTGGAGGCGGCGGGACTGGCGGCGGGACGTTTACCGCGGGCAAGGCCTGAGCCGCGGGTGGAACCGAATGTAGGGAACGAGGCGTCGGGCGCCGGGGTGGTCGCGGAGGTATCGGCAGGGACTCCGGACGATTCTGTGGATGACATGTCTATCTATGTTGTTGGTTGGGAGCGCCTGCCATGAATTGGCGGCGCAGGGTGTGGATGCCGGCCGGAGCTCGAGAATCGTGCTCAGCCCTTCGATTTCGCTCGGGGCAGACAGCGGCAATAACAAGTCAACGTCGGTTATTCACACTGGCAGGGCAACTTAAATTTCCCGGGAGGCGGGCTTGCCAGCCGCCGGGACGCCTCCCACGCTCCTTCGCCATGGACAAACTCGAGGAGATCTTTCGTATGCAAGATGCACTGAATAAGCGCATTGGGGTGAATCTGCCCCCGCCAACCGACGAGGAAAAGGCGAAATGGATCCTCAATTATACCCGGGCCATGCAACAGGAGACGGCGGAGCTGATCGACAGCGTGCCGTGGAAGTGGTGGGCCAAATACCAAAAGTTTGACGAGCAGAACGCCAAGGTGGAAGTGGTGGATCTTTTCCACTTTCTCGTATCGCTCGCCCAGACCCTCGGCATGACGCCGGACGATGTCTACCAAGCCTACCTGAAGAAGAATGCCGTCAACCACCAGCGGCAGGAAAGCGGCTACGTCAATAAAGACGAAGCCGACTCAAAGCATATTTAAGTGCGGTGAAGGTCGGGCGGTCACTCCGCTGACCGCTGCGGCGCGGAACGGAGTCCGTGCCCTACCTCGGCGCTTCGCCCGCGAAGAACACCAGCGTCCCCCGATAAGTGCCCGTGGCTATAGCCGGCTGGGCGCTGGGACCGGAAACGTCGGGTGCCTTAAACTTCGAACCCATGCCAGGGATGGCGTGCAGGCATGACAGGTCCCCGGCTGGAAAATCCACCGTGGTCTGGGGATGGCTGATGCGCGGCGTGCCGACGCGCAGGTAGGCATCAGGTTGGTCCAGCACGATTGTCAGCGGGCCGGCAGTGGTGTCGAGCCGCGCCCAGCGCACCCCGGCGAAGAAGCCCTCGAACTCGGGATACTGGAACGACTCGCCCGGCTGCAGCACATGGCGGGCATTCTCGTGCACGCCGAGCCAGGTGCCCTGCCGGCGGTTTTGCCAGACACGATACGGGCCTTCGCCGAGCCAGCGGAGCGATTTCATCGAATCCACGGGATGGTCGAAGGTGATGCCGTGGTAGAGAAAGCTGCCCGCGAGGGCATAATCATATTCGAGCCGCAACGCGCCGTTGCCGGTGAGCGTCCACTTGAAGTTGGCCGTGCCGCCGCGGCTCTCCAGCCACGCGAGCCCGGCCTTGATTCCACTGGTCACGATGATGTTGTCCGTGGTCCCGGTCGGGAAACGTCCGTCGGCGTGGCCGATGCGCAACGACTTGAATTGCGCGGGCGTACCGTCGGAATTAACGAGCCCCGACACGCGCACGGCGGCGACGGGTTGCGGCGGGAAGGCATAGACGCTGCCGTCACCTGGACGGCGCGAAGCGTCGTAGATCGTATGCCAGATTTTGCCGTCGGGTGAGAGTTCCAGTCTGGCGGCGAGGTAGGGCATCCCGCGCGGCGCCTCGACGTTCAACTCAAGCACGCTGGCGGTCGACGGCGTGGCGAGGAATGTCGTGCCTTCTCCGACGGCGGGTTCGGCGCGCCACGGCAGCCAATTCACGGGAGCGGCGGCGGCCGGTCGGGCGTAGGCGAGGCGGGGGCCGTTACCGAGGGCGTGGTTTTGGCCGCCGGAACGCAGCGTCAGGAGCGAACCGGTTTCGGCGTCGAACGTGGCGGTCACGATGCCGGCGGCTAGAGTGATGTGCCCAGGAGACTTTTCGATCTTGGTCGTTGTGGGCTTGCCCGTGCCTTGCATCCGTGCGGCGTTGCGCGCGGTCAAAGCGGGGGTGGCCCAGGTCCAGGTCCACAGGGCCTCGCCGCGCGGATCCTTGACGGTGAGCGTGAGCGCGTCCGCTTCGCGCCAGTTGGACGGCAGGGCGAGTTTTATTGGTCCGCTGACGTGCGGCGCGATGTTCGGGCCGGCGGCGTTGCCAGTGGCGATGGTCGAGCTGTCGCCGTCGAAACTCACCCATGACCATTCCACGCGGCAGGCCTCGAGCGACGTGAAATCGTAGCGGTTGTGCAGCGTGAGCGTGCCGTCGAATTTGTCGTCGAGCACGGGCGCGTCGATTTGCACGGGGGACCAGACATGGCGAACAGTATAATAGCTGCCCTCCTTCTCCAAGTGCGGGCCGACGATGCCGTCGGGGGCGAAGGTGCTGAACGGGTCCAGCTTTCCGCCGCGGTCGGAGCGGACGATGACCTCGTCGGCGAAATCCCAGATGAAAGCGCCCGCACCGAAGGGCGAGTCCTGGATGGCCTGCCAGTAATCATAAAGCCCCGCGCCGGCGCCTCCATCGTAAAGGGCGTGGAGGATCTCGGTCGGCATGACGAGGTTTGGTCCCTTGAGCCGGCGGACGTGGTCGGAGTAGTTGGTATAGTGCTTGGTATCGACGCCGCCGAACGGGTCCCACGGGTGCAGCACCGGGCGCTGTTGCGGATCGTAGAGGGCGAAGTCGCCGTCGAGGTCGCGGTTCCAGCCGCCCTCGTTGCCGTTGTTCCAGATGATGACGCTGGGGTGGTTGACGTCGCGCTCGACCAGTTCGCGCACCAGCAGCCGGCCGACGGCGGTGCCGTGGGCGGCCTGCCAGCCGCTGAGCTCGTCCAGCACGTAGAGACCGAGTTCGTCGCAGGCTTCGAGAAAGGCCTCGTCGGGCGCGTAGTGCGACATGCGCACGGCGTTCATGTTCATGCTGCGGATCAGGCGCGCGTCCGCGTAGCAATCCTCGCGGTCGAGCGCGCGGCCGGTCTCAGGGCGGAAGCTGTGGCGGTTGACGCCCTTGAGGAGCACACGCTGGCCGTTGACGAAGAGGCCTTGGCCCTCGCGAATCTCGAAGGTGCGGAAGCCGAAGCGGGTGGTCGTGGCGTGCAGGACGGCGTCGCCGCGCTTGCGGGTGATCTGCACGGTGTAGAGGTGCGGCGTTTCCGCAGTCCAGAGTCGCGGGTTGGCCGCACGTGTACCGAGACGCAGCCGGCCGGTGCCACCGGCGGGGATTTTTGCGGAGAATGGCGTGCCGATGGGTTTTTGGTCGGCGTCAAAAATCTGTGCCTCGAGCGTCTCGGGCGCGAGCGTGGGGCCGTCGGGGCGCGTGCGGTCGCGCAGGGCGCCGAGGGTGACGTCCGCCGTGAAGGTGCCGTCGGCCCGCGCGTCGATGGCGACGTGGTCGATGGACTGGGCCGGCACGGATTCGAGCCAGACGGAGCGATAGATGCCGCCGAAGACCCAGTAGTCGCCGCCGCGCTCGGCTCGCTCGGTCAGGGCATCGGCGGAGACCTTGCTGACCTCAACCTCAAGCACGTTGTCGGCGTCGAACTGGACGAGGCTGGTGATGTCGTGGCGGAACTGGTTGAAGCCGCCCTGATGAACCGGGCCGGCGGACTGGCCGTTCACTTTAACGGCGGCGTCGGTCATGACGCCGTCAAAACCGAGGCGGATGCGTCGGCCCGCCCACGCGGCAGGGATCTTGAAATCCACACGGTAGAGGCCGAGCTCGTCGCTCTTGTTTTGCTCCTGGCCGTAATGGTAGGTGCCGAAGCCCTGCAACTCCCAGTGCGAGGGCACGGGGATGGTGGCTTTTTCGCCGGCGCGACGGCCGCCGGTGACGGTGAACTCCCACGGCACGGCGTCGGCCGGGCCGCGGCCGGAGAGATACTGGCGCTCGGTCTGCGGTGCGGCGGCGGGGAGGAGCGTCGCGAGGGTTAGCGTGGTGGCGAGGAGGCGAAGGAAAGGATCAGGCATAAAATTTGTGGGGGAAGGGGAACGCGGCCTTCCGCCGCCGCCAAGGCTATGGCGGACAGGCTGGACGCGTTTTCAGGATTTGCGCATGGTAGAAACCCGTCCGGAGGCCGGGTTCCACCTTAGTTCCATTCGAGGATGAGCAGCGACACACCTTGGCGGGGGAGGGCGAAGTCGAGCGTCGCCTTCCCGCTGGCGAGGGCGACGGCAGTGGGCGCATCCTGCAGCGTAGCGAGCCCGCTCGATTTCTCCAACGCGGTGTATTGCTTCGGGTCGGGCGCGACGGGCGAGCCCAGGCGCAGCCACTCAGCGTAGGCATTGCCGTGGTTTTGGTCGATGCGGTAGTGCGTGAGTTTTGCGGTGACGAGGTTCGCGGGCAGGCCGGCGAGCGCGAGGCTGACGGCGGCGCCGGGGCCGGCGACATCATCGTCGTGGTAATGCCACACCATGACGGCGATCTTGTTGGCGCCGCGCGAAGCGAGCACGCCGACGTCCGGCGCGCCGCGCACGCCCTGCGCGATGATGTCGGTGAGTTCCACCTGGCCGGAACTGGCGGCCGGCAGGCGCTCGGGGCCCATGAGGGAGAACATGCGGAACACGTTGAACACCGCCATGGGCACGCCGTTGCTGGCGATCTGGCGGAAGCCGGCGAACCACGGCTGGTCCTCGAAGGTGAAGGCCCACGTGACGGCGCCCTCGAGATTGATGTGGTGCGCGTCGGCAAGGTCGTGTTTCCGCGCGAAGGACGCCGCCGTGTAACTGGAATACATCGTGCCGTTGCGGTAGGCCATCTGCGGTCCCTGGCAGGCGGCGCAGCCCTCGGGGTCGGACTCGCCGATGATGACGGGGATGTTCTTCAGCTCGGGGTAGGACCCGATGGTGTTGAAGGCCGTCTCGATCGTCTTGAGCTGGTTGCTGATGCCCATGCGGACGTGACCGTCGACGAAGGTCGGCGAGCCCTTGGCGTGGAAGGCGACGAAGTCGAGCGGCGTGCCTTTTTCCCCGGTGGCGTAATTGGTGCCACGGAGGCAGTGCTCGAGAAAATCGGTCATGAACTTCCCGCCCGAGCCGGCGGTGTGCGGGCCGCCGACGCGCGCGGTTGGCAGGGCGCGGCGGACGCCGGCGATGGCGTAGTCGTGGAGTTTGCGGAAATCCTCCGCGCTGCCGCCCCAATAGCCGTTGGGCTGGTTGTTGGCCTCGTTCCAGACTTCCCACCACCAGGTGTTCACCTCGGCCGCGCCGTATTTTTCGACGGAGTGCTTCGCCCATTGGTAGGCGAGCTCGCCCCACTTGGCGTAGTCCTTGGGCGGTTTCGTCCAGCCGGTGTAGATCTGGTTGTAGGGCAGGCCCGGCCGCCACGAATGACGATAAGGCGTCGGTGCCGACGACATCGCCTCGGGCATGAAGCCGATCTGCACGAGCGGTTTCACGCCGCGGGACAGGTAGCTTTCGAAGATGCGGTCGATGCCGCGCCAGTCGTAAACCGGATTACCGGCGGCGTCCTCAGTGTAGGCGTTGGTCGAGCCCCACTTGAAGGCCGGGGTACCGTCGCCGCTCGTGAGGAGGTTGTGCGCCCGGAAATAAACCTGCTGTGGCGCGAGCCCGCCGAGCTGGCCGAGCAGCTTCTGGCCGTCCTTCATTGTGGCGTAGTTGGGCTCGTCGGCGCCGAAGTAGCGCCAGAAGGTCCGCAGCGGGCCGGTGGAATGCGCGGCGTCGACCGAGATGCTAACAGGGAAGGGGGCGGCGGCCGGCTGTGCGAACGACGACGAGACAAGCCAGGCGGCGGCCAGGAGCAGAAACGGGGTGGCTTTCATGGGCGGGGTTTCGCCAGACAAATGAATTTCCCATGCCGGCGCGAAGCTTATGCGATCTTACAGTTGGAGGCACCGCGCGGACGCGCGGTGAAGCTCCAAGCTCCAACATCCACCCTCCAATGAAGAACCAATCTCCAGGCCATCAAACCCAGCTACTTGGTGGTAGGTTTGGATTTAGAAGTTTCACTGGAACTTGGGGGTTGCGAGCTTGGAGCTTTCGCGCGCTCCGCGCGCGCTACACCAACGCCACGAAGCTGCCGGAAAATTCCACCGCCGGCTGGCCGTCGGTGCCCTCGACGACCGCGGTCAGTTCCATGCGCGCCTTCTGGTGGCGGCGGAGGTCGGCGATGAATTCGGCGACCAGCGCAGCCGGCGGGCGCAGGCAGACGGCGCGCAGCCTGCCCTTCACCGGCTGGCGGTAGTTGGCGGCGCTGCGTTTGACGACGACGTGTCCGTCGATGCCGGCCTCGCGGAGAAGGGTCCACACCGCCGCGTAGCAGGCGAGGGTGGGCAGCGTGTGCAACGAGCCGCCGAACGCGGTGCCGCGGTGGTTGCGGTTGGCCTCAAGCGGCGCCTCGAGCACGAGGCGCGACGCGTTGCTCTCCGCGACATGCAGGCCCATGGCCTTGGTCAGCGGGATTTTTTCGTGCAGAAAGGCCTCGAGGCCCTGCGTGGACATACTGGCGGGAACGAGATCGCTCATGCGGCCGTGTTGCTAGCGATTGCCGGGAGCTGCGCCAAGTAAGATGTCGAAGACCCCAAGGCTTTTCCGCGGATTACACGGATAAAGACATGGGGAAATTACCCGGGTGTATCCGCGTCATCCGCGGTTGGATCGTAGTCATGGATTGCCGATCACACTGCGGGGGCTGCTGCATCGCGCCGAGCATCACCTCGCCGATCCCCGGCATGCCGCACGGCAAGAGACGCTGAGGTCCGGAAAACGGCGATCGATTCTTGCTAGATTTGGATTCGCCGCGATTACTCCGATCCATGCGTGCCAGCTGTAAGTGACTTATGATTTAACGCCTCGCTTGCATATCTGCAGTCGAGTCACATTCTTACGGTTCACTCATGGAAGAGCCTCCCCTGCGTTGCTCGATTACCGGCAATCCGATCTGGAATACCGGTGAGGGGATCTATGACGACGGTGAGTGGGTGAGTTGGGCCTACATTAACCAGCAGATTGAGAAGTCAGAAATTGAAATCGAGATAGACGAGGATTTTGAGCCGGCCCCCTCGCCACAGGGACTGGAGCTAAACGGCATGATAGCACAAGCCGCCAGGCTTCAGAAAGGCAGTCCACAGGCAGCGGCCTTGTGGGGTCGAATTGGTGAACTATATGTAGCAGAACTATACGGTGTCGCATTGAATCGGACGCACGCTCAAGGTCATGATGGGCGTCTAAGCAATGATTTGGTGGAAGTGAAGACGCTTACTCCTCAGAAGAATAATTTGATCGTGCGGGTGAAGCAGGCAGGGAATTTTAGCCTGCTCGCGGTTGTGCGCGTCAATGAGGAGCTAGATTTCGATGTGCGGCTGGTCCGGCGAGCGAACCTGCCGAAAGTTGCCGAAGGTAAATTCTGGTTTTTATCTTGGAAAACAATCTGCCAACTCGCGGAGGCGAAAGTTTCATGAAACTCCCCGTCCTTTTCACTCTGCTTACGATTACCATGTTATATTCTGGGTGTGCTTATTCTGACGATTGACGGTGCGACGTTTGAATACGTTTTCCCGATCAGTAATAAGTGAGAATAGCTGATCTTGGTTCCACCTTGGTGTTACCTAGCAAATGGCCAGGGCGTCTATCGATGCACATGCTTCGCCATCGTTTGTCGTAATCTGCGGCTTCGCATTCTTAAGGCTAATTTCGCCAAATTGCTCAAAAGAATATATTAACGACACATGGCAAGCAGGTGTCGCATGCGTGCAGCTGCTGCCGGACCTGAGCTGCGCGCTTTTTGGCAAGCCCGAGCGCCCGGTGTTCTGCGCGAGCCGGCGGCCGACGGAAGAAATGTGCTGGACGGATCGCGACGAGGCGCTCGCCCATTTGGTGGGACTCGAGCTGGCGACACGCCCACACTGGTGGCCGCCGGCGGGGTCGAGGTCATCTATCGTTGGGAACAGACCCTGGAGAGCCAGTTGAGTTAGGTTGCGACAATCTAAGATGCCGGGGTATGAGGCACAAACATAGGCAAGCTGTGCCGCAGCACGCTGCTTGTTAGCAGAAAACCTTTGAAGTCTTCCATGTGTTCTGTCTCTTTCGAGAGTGGCACCGGTCGTTCGTTGACCTTTGGGAACAAGCGGATATTCTCGCAGCATGCCACCGCGCCAATGCCCTTCAGTTCTGAGCGCGCACCTGTCACCGTGGAGGAGCAGTGGGCGGGTATTGCTGACCTCTGCGGTGCTGACGTTGGCCGGATGCAGTGCCTTCCTGCGCGACACGCCTACGCCGATTCCCACCCAGGCAACGCAGCTATCACCCGCCGGGCCGGCCACGACGCTGGTGGTGTTTCTGCCGGGGCGCGGCGGCTCGATGGCGGATTTCGACCGCCATGGTTTTATCGCCGCGTTGCGCGACGCTGGCGTCAGCGCCGACACGATCGCAGTGGATGCCCACCTCGGCTACTATTACAAGCGGACCGTGATCGAGCGATTGCGCACCGATGTGCTGGTTCCCGCCCGCGCGCGGGGTTATCGGCGGATCGTGCTGGCCGGCGTCTCGCTCGGCGGTCTCGGCGCGCTGCTGGGCGAACGCGATGCCCCGGGATTGGTAGACGCGATCGTGTTGCTGGCGCCCTATCTGGGCGACAAAGCCGCGTTGTTCGAGCAAATCAGGGCCGCCGGAGGCCCGACGGCGTGGGCGGCGGGACGGGATCCGACCACAGGCAGCGTGGAGGAGCAGCTCTGGACTTTTCTCGGCAACCGTTCGACCGCGTTGCCGCCGACCTGGCTACTCTACGGGCGCGGTGATTCGCTGGCGACCGGGCACCAAATGCTCGCGACGCTTTTACCGCCAGCCCGCGTAAAGACCGTGACGGGCGCCCACGATTGGCCGGCTTGGCTCTCGCTCTGGCGCGGGGTCTGTCTGGATTCCGAATTGTTTGCCGCGGAACGAACCGGCGCGATCGCGCCCCGCCCCGTGAACGCGAAGCCTGACTTATGAAAATAAGATTTCTTCCCTGGCTGGTTCTGCTCGTCTTGGGGCTTGGAAATGCTCCGGGCGCACGGGCAGTAAGCTGGACTCCTGGCTGGACGAATCTGCCAGTCGGACCGGGCCGAACGATCACGGTAGCGGAGAAGGCGCAGGCCCGGCGGCTGGGCGATGCGATCGACTCCGCGGCGACGGCCCGCACGGCCATCCAGGCTTGGGAGGTGATCGCGGCCGCGCAACCGGGAGACGCCGAGGCTTGGACCGAAATCGGGATGCTGCGCCTGCTGGAAGGCGCGGCCTATCGGCAAAGCGCGCGCGATCGGCTGGTGTGCTACAAAGCGGCGTTGCAGGCGTGTGAGCGGGCGATGGCGACCAACCCGGAGTTCCTCCGTCGCGTGCAGGGCGGCCAGACGACGGTGGAGGCGCTCGGCGCGCTCGGCGCGCGTGACATGGGCGCGATGCAATTCTGGTCCACCGGGATTTTCTATATCTTCCGCGACTGCCTCGGGTTTTTCGGCCGGATCTTCAACGTCCGCCAGATGGCCGGGGCCAAGGAGTTTTTGCAACGGATGGATGCGGTCGATCCTACCTGGGAGGATTATGCGAGCACGTTTTCCTGGGGCATCTACTATCTCGCCCTGCCGTCGTCGCAGGGTGGCGACCGGGTAAAAGCGCGCGAGTGCTTCGATCGCGCGGTGGCACTCGGCGCACACCGGTCTTTGCCGCGTTGGGGACGGGGCAAGTATTTCTTCGTGGCCATGGGGGAGAAGGCGGCGGCGCGGGCCGATTTCGAGGCCGTGCTGACGCAGGATCTCAACAGTCTGGCAGGAAACCGCTCTTGGAACCGTTACTTTCAGGCAGATGCAGCGCGGTTACTCGCCCAATAGTCCTTGCCATAGGTGCACTCCCGAACGGCGCAGTCCGACCGCGCCGTATCTGGAGGCGAAAGTTAAATTCGCGGATAGAGAAAGGCAGAAGACGCCAGAAGAATCGATTAACAACACACGGCAAACCTGCTGGCATGCCCTGTGTGCAATTGCTGCCGGACTACCGCGGTGCGATTTTCGGGAAACCCGAGCGTCCGGCTTTCTGCGCCAGCTTGCGGCCGACGGAGGAAATGTGCGGCAGCTCGCGGGAGGCGGCCCTAGGCTTTTTGCACGGGCTGGAGCGGACGACGCGGCCGCCCGGACAGGATAATCTGGAATCTCAAACCTGAGATTTGAGATGCCCGGCGCATCGCGCCGGCCCTGCAAAGACGGGGTCGTTCTCGTTCGCTTGCTCTTAATCGTTTTCTCGTTGGTTCGTCCGGCTTGGGGCGGGAACGATTAGGAGAACGATTGGCGGGCTAGTGGCCGCCGTCGAGGTCGCCGGGCTTGAGCAGCGGGGCGAAGAGGGCCTTGTTGCTGCCTTTCATGTAGGCCTCCTTGGCCTCCACGGTGCCGTCCTTCACCCGCGCCATGAGACTGTTGTCCATCGTGATCATGCCGTCGTCCCTGCCGGCCTCGATGATGCCGCGGATGTTGGCGATCTGGCCGGAACGGATCGTGTTGGGCAGCGCCTCGTGCTGCAGCAGGATCTCGTGCACGGCGACGCGGCCCTTGGGCACCTTCTTGCAGAGCAGCTGGGCGACGACGCCGGCGAGGCAGCTGGCGAGCATGACGCGCACCTGGTTCTGCTCCTCGGCGGGGAAGGTGTTGATGATGCGGTCGATGGTCTTGGGCGCGTTGTTCGTGTGCAGCGTGCCGAAGACGAGCATGCCCATCGAGGCGCAGGAAAGGGCGAGCTTGATCGTCTCCATCTCGCGCATCTCGCCGAGGAGGAGGATGTCGGGGTCGTGGCGCATGGCGCCCTTGAGGGCGGCGCCGAAGGTCTCGGTGTGCTCGCCGACCTCGCGGTGGACGATGGTGCACTTCTTGCAGGGGTGGACGAACTCGATCGGGTCCTCGATGGTGATGATATGCCGCGCGAAGTTGTCGTTGATGTAGTCGATCATCGCCGCGAGGGTCGTGGACTTGCCGGAGCCGGTGGGACCGGTGACCACGACCAGGCCCTGTTCCAGGTGGCAGAGTTTCTTCAGCGCCTCGGGCAGGTTGAGCTGGGCGAAAGACAGGATCTTTGCGGGGATCTGCCGCATGACCGCGGCCTGGCCCCAGTGGTTGTAGAGGAAGTTGGCCCGGAAGCGCGCGAGGCCCTCGACCTCATGGGCCAGGTCGAGGTCCTTCTTTTCCAAAAACTCATGCCAGCGTTTTTCGGGCGTGATCTCCTTCAGGAGGATTTCCATCTCCTTCGCATCGACCGCGCCTTCGCGGATGACCTGGAGCGAGCCGGAGATGCGGGACTTCGGCGGCAGGCCGACGGTGAGGTGCAGGTCGGAGCCGCCCTTTTCGAGCATGGTGCGGAGGAGGGAGTCGATGACGGCCATGGTCAGGAAAGGCGGAAGGGGGCGGGCATGATGGTCAGGATTTCGCGGTGACCGGGGGCGCGGTCAGGGCGGCGGGGTCGATCTTGTTGCGGACGTTCCGGGTGCTGACGTTGGCCAGGGCGGTTTCCTTGGTGATCTTCTTCTGCTGGTAGAGCTCGTTGACCACATTCTCCATGATGCACATGCCTTCCTTGATGCCCGTCTCCATGACGTTGCGGAGGCCGGCGGTCTTGCCCTCGCGGATGAGGGCCTGGATGGCGGTGTTGGAAATCATGATCTCGCAGGCGACGACGAGGCCGCCCGACGTGTTGGGCAGCAGGCGCTGGCAGACGACGCCGCGGAGGCTCTCGGCCACGCTGGCGCGGATCTGGGTCTGCTGCGCAGGGGGGAAGACGTCGAGCAGGCGGTTCAGCGTCGTCGAGGCGTCGCTGGTGTGCATGGTGCCGATGACGAGGTGGCCGGTCTCGGAGGCGCTGATGGCCATCTCGATGGTCTCGAGGTCGCGGAGTTCGCCGATGACGATGACATCGGGGTCCTCGCGGAGGGCGCCCTTGAGCGCGGTGAAGAAGGACTTGGTGTGCGGGCCGACCTCGCGCTGGGTGACGTTGCAGCCCTTGGGCATCTGCACGACCTCGATGGGATCCTCGACGGTGATGATGTGGTCCTCGCGCTGCTCGTTGAGCTCGGCGACCATGGCGGCCAGGGTCGTGGTCTTGCCGGCGCCGACCGGGCCGGTGATGAGGATGAGGCCGTTGTGGTAGGAGAGGAGCTTGCGGATGGCGTCGAGGTTGCGCAGGCCCAGCTGGTCGAGCTTGGGCATGATCGCCGGCACCATGCGGTAGGAGCCGGAGGGGCCCCACTTGTGGAACATCAAATTGACGCGGTAGCGGTTCTCCGGGCCTAGGGCGAGGGCCAGGTCGTAGTCGCGGCGCTCGAGGAAGATGTTCTTCTGGTGCTCGGCGAGCAGCACCGTGTTCAGGCGCAGGGACTCGTCCTCCTGGAGGACGTGCTCGGTGATGGGGGCGAGGGCGCGGTGCTTGCGGATGAAGGGCCGTGAGCCTGCCGAGAGATGCAGGTCGCTGGCGCCGAACCGGCCGGCGTCGACCAGCAACTGGCGCATGGCGGCGGCGAGGGCCGCGTCGTCCATCGTGGCGATCTGGTCGAACGGAAACTGGGGCGGGGCCCCGTGGGCTGGGTTGCTGCCGCTGGTGGCGGGGCGGGCGGCCGGGCGTGGCGCGGGTGCGGGTGCGGGGTCGTCGTCCTGCAGCGGGTTGCCCGGGGGCGGGCCGGCCGCGGCGCGGGCCATCGCGTTGCCGGCGACCTCCTCGAGCTTGCCGACATCTTGCACGATGCTGTCGTCGATCAGCAGCTGCGCGAAATCCATCAGCCCGGCGCTCTTGCCGAGCTTGCGCAGCACCACCAAGGCCTGATCGCGGGTGAACAGCTTGGCGTCGAGACCGAGGCGGATGATCCAAAGGATTTCGTTGTTCATGCGCGGCGGTATCCGCGGGATGTTTTCCAAGCGGTGCCGCTTGGCAAGGCCGGACTGCGGGGATCGCGGAGCCCGCGGGCATGACCGGGGCGGGCGGCCGCGGCGAAAGCGCGCAGTTATCGCTCCATAGGGTTTGCCTATCACCGGATGGCGGCTAAATATTTCAATCTCTATCCCGTGTATGGTAGCTTGCCGTTTTTCACCTTGCCCGCTGACCTGAGACCGCCCCGCGCCCGCCAGGGTCCGGGGCCGGCGGGCTGGCCTGAAAATCCAAATTTCCACGCAATCAACCGATCCTAGGAGAAAATATCCATGTCAACCGAAGCCAAATGCCCGTTCAACCATGGGGCCGCCATCCCCAGCGGCCCATCAAACCGCGACTGGTGGCCGCTCCAGTTGAAGCTCGAACTCCTGCACCAGCATTCGTCCAAGTCCGATCCGATGGGCAAGGGCTTCAACTATGCAAAGGAGTTCAACCGCCTCGACCTGGCGGCGGTGAAGCAGGACCTGGCGGCGCTCATGACCGACTCGCAGGACTGGTGGCCGGCCGATTTCGGCCACTACGGACCGTTGTTCATCCGCATGGCCTGGCACAGCACCGGCACCTACCGCACCGGCGACGGTCGCGGCGGCGGCGGGCGGGGCCAGCAACGCTTCGCGCCGCTCAACAGCTGGCCGGATAACGTCAGCCTGGACAAGGCGCGCCGCCTGCTCTGGCCGATCAAGCAGAAGTATGGGCGGAAGCTTTCCTGGGCCGACCTGCTGGTCCTCACGGGCAACGTCGCCCTCGAGACGATGGGTTTCAAGATCTTCGGTTTCGCCGGCGGCCGTGAGGACGTGTGGGAACCGGATCAGGACGTGTATTGGGGCGCCGAGCAAAAGTGGCTGGACGACAAACGCTACACCGGCGACCGCGATCTCGAGAATCCGCTCGCGGCCGTGCAGATGGGGCTGATCTACGTCAATCCGGAAGGCCCGAACGGCAACCCCGACCCACTCGCGGCGGCCAAGGATATCCGCGAGACGTTCGCCCGCATGGCGATGAACGACGAGGAAACCGTCGCGCTGATCGCCGGCGGTCATTCCTTCGGCAAGGCCCACGGCGCCGCTCCGGCTACGCATGTGGGATCCGAGCCGGAAGCGGCCGGACTCGAGGCACAGGGTTTCGGTTGGAAGAGCAGCTTCGGCACCGGCAAGGGGGGCGATACGATCACCAGCGGCCTGGAAGTCACCTGGACCACCACGCCCACACAGTGGAGCAACAATTTCTTCGAGAACCTGTTTGGCTACGAATGGGAACTCACGAAGAGCCCCGCCGGCGCGCAGCAGTGGACGCCGAAGAACGGCGCCGGCTCCGGCACGGTGCCGCATGCGCACGACCCGTTGAAGCGGATCGCGCCGGCGATGCTGACGACGGATCTCTCCCTGCGGTTCGATCCGGCCTACGAGAAGATTTCCCGGCGCTTCCTGAAAAACCCGAAACAGTTTGCCGACGCGTTTGCCCGCGCGTGGTTCAAGCTCACGCACCGCGACATGGGTCCGCGCGCGCGTTACCTCGGACCGGAGGTTCCCAAGGCGGAACTCATCTGGCAGGATCCCATTCCCGCGGTGAATCACAAATTGATCGGCAAGAAAGACATGGCCTCGCTGAAGGGGAAGATCCTCGCGTCGGGTCTGTCCGTGGCGCAGCTCGTTTCCACCGCCTGGGCCGCGGCGTCGACCTTCCGTGGCTCCGACATGCGCGGCGGTGCGAACGGCGCGCGGATCCGCCTGGCGCCCCAGAAGGATTGGGCCGTCAACCAGCCGAAACAGCTGGCCAAGGTGCTGCAGATCCTCGGCGGCATTCAACGCACGTTCAACCAGACCGCCAAGGGCGGCAAGCGGGTCTCGCTGGCGGACCTCATCGTGCTGGCCGGCGGCGTCGGCGTCGAGCAGGCGGCGAAGAATGCTGGTCACGCCCTGAATGTCCCATTCACGCCGGGCCGCATGGACGCGGCCCAGAAACAAACCGATGTCGAGTCCTTCGCCGTGCTTGAACCCATCGCGGACGGCTTCCGGAATTACCAAAAGGGCCGATATCGCATCCCGGCCGAGGCCCTGCTGGTCGACCAGGCGCAACTCCTGACCCTGACCGCGCCCGAAATGACGGTGCTGGTTGGCGGCCTGCGCGTGCTGCAGACCAACTTCGGCGGCACGAAGCACGGGGTCTTCACCTCGCGGCCCGGGGTGCTGACCAACGACTTCTTCGTGAACCTGCTCGACATGGGCACGGAATGGAAGCCGGTCTCGCCGGAAGCCGCCGTGTTTGAAGGCCGCGATCGCCAGTCGGGCGAAGTCAGGTGGGCCGGCACACGGGTCGACCTGGTCTTCGGCTCCGACGCGCGGCTCCGCGCACTGGCGGAGGTCTACGGCAGTGCGGATGCGCAGAAGAAATTCCTCCACGATTTTGTCGCGGCCTGGACCAAGGTGATGAACCTTGACCGCTTCGACGTGGCGTAAGTCCTGATCTCGACCCGGCCGCGTCTGATCCGGATCCTTTCCTGCCCGCCGGCAGGAATCCTCCGTGCATGTTTCGCCGCAATGAGGTAGTCTCCGCCATCATGCCTGTGGTGCGACTCTTGTTGGCCGGGTTGGTGGCGCTCGCCGCGCTGGCCATGGTGGTGTTCGCCGCCGCCGTGGTTTTCCTGGCCGGCGTCGCGGTCTTCGTGTTGCAGCTTTTGGGGCTGAGAAAGCGTCCGCCGCCGGTCGCGCCGCCGCCGCCGGCCGGGCGGGCGCCGCGGGTCATGCGGGATGCCGATGCGATCGACGTCGAAACGACCAAGATTCCGGCGGATCGGCCGAAGACCTAGGCCGCAGGTTCCCGCCGGCGGCAGGGGGCAGCGCCCGCGGATCAGGGCTCGTGGGGATACCACCTGCGCTTGATCCAGCCGGCGACATGGACGAGGCCGATCAGCGCGGGCACCTCGATCAAGGGCCCGACGACGGCGGCGAACGCCACGCCGGACTTGATCCCGAAGACCGCGATCGAGACGGCGATGGCCAGCTCGAAGTTGTTGCCCGCCGAGGTGAAGGCGAGGGTGGTCGAGCGTGGGTAGTCGGCGCCGAGCTTCTTCGCCATGGCGAAACTCACGAGGAACATGATCACAAAATAGAGCCCGAGCGGCAGCGCGATGCGGAGGACGTCCACCGGCAGCGCGATGATGGCGTCGCCCTTGAAGGTGAACATCACCACGATGGTTAAAAGCAGCGCGCCGAGCGTGAGGGGCGAGATGCGCGGGATGAACTGCTCCTCATACCAGGCCTCCCCCTTCAGGTGCACGAGCACCAGGCGGCTCAGCCCGCCGGCGGCGAAGGGGATGCCGAGGTAGATCATCACGCTCCAGAAGATGTCGCTCATCGCGATCGCCACGATGCGGCCCTCCAGGCCGAAATAAGGCGGCAGCACAGTGAGGAAGAACCAGGCGAAGGCGCTGTAGAAAAGTATCTGGGCGATGCTGTTCAGCGCGACCAGGCCAGCGGCGTATTCGCGGCTGCCCTTGGCGAGTTCATTCCACACGAGCACCATGGCAATGCAGCGGGCGATGCCGGTGAGAATGAGGCCGACCATGTAATCCGGCTGGTCGCGCAGGAAGGTCACCGCGAGCAGGAACATGAGCACCGGACCGACGACCCAGTTCTGCACCAGCGAGAGCCCGAGGATGCGGGTGTCGGCGAAGACCCTGGGCAGCTGCGCGTATCGCACCTTCGCGAGCGGCGGATACATCATGAGGATGAGGCCGAGGGCGATGGGCAGGTTGGTCGTGCCGACGGTCAGGGGGGCGAAGAACGCCTCCGGGTCCACGAGCACGAAGTGCCCGAGCGCGATGCCCAGACCCATGGCGGCGAAGATCCAGACCGTCAGGTAGCGGTCCAGGAACGAGAGATTCTTTGCGACTGAGTCGGGCATGGCGGAAAATCAGCGGGTGAGCCGGAGGACCCTGCGGCGGGACACCCCAGGTTTCGTGCAACCGCAGTCGATCTTGCGGGCCAGATCGGCCAGGCGCTGGCGGTCGGCGCGGAAGACCGGCACCCCGGCGGTCGCGTCTTGCAGGCAGGCAAGATTGGCGGTCAGCACGGCGGGGGCGGGGGTGGCGAGCGCATAGGTGCGCCACGGTCCGGTTCGGGTGGAGGTCGCCAGGCCATGCCGGCGCAGGTAGGCGAGGTGGCGGGAGATTTTGGCCTGGGGCAGCCGCAGCACCGCCTCGCAATGGCAGACACACAGGGGACCCACGGCCAGCAGGTTGAGCAGCCGCAACCGCGTGGCGTCGCACAGGCAGTCGTAGACGCGGAGGAAATCCATCGGGACAAGCTGCCGCCGACATCATATACGGCAAGGTGAATATGTAGTCGGGGAGTGAATGAAAAACTCGAGCTTGCTAGAGGAGGGAGGGGGCCTCTCCATGGCACCAACCTACATGAAACTTACTGATCTCAACCGTCAGGGCGGTATCGGCGCGAACTCCCTGCTTTTGCAGATTGGCGGCCTCAACATTCTCGTGGACTGCGGCCTCAACCCCAAGACGCCCGGCCTCGACGCCCTGCCCGACCTGAAGCTCATCCGCCACGTCGAGCTCGACCTCATCATCATCACGCACTGCCACCTCGACCACATCGGCGGCCTGCCGGTCGTCATGCGCCAGCACCCGAAGACCCCGGTGCTGCTCACGCAGTCGAGCCGCATGCTCATCGAGAAGATGCTGCACAATTCCGCCAACGTGATGCAGAAGCAGAAAGAGGAGTTCGGCATCGCCGGCTACCCGCTGTTCACCCACAAGGAGATCGAGGGCCTGACCAAGCGCTTCGTCGGCCTGCCGTTCAAGAAGGTCAAGAAGATCAAGGGCAAGCGCGGCGAGCTCGAGCTGATGTTCCATCCCTCGGGCCACGTGGCGGGTGCCACGGCGGTCGAGCTCCACCACGGGGCGCGCAAGATCTTCCTCACCGGCGACGTGCTGTTCGAGCACCTGCGCACCCTGAAGGGCGCGCACTTCCCCATCGGCCACTTCGACACGCTGATCATCGAGACGACCCGCGGCATGACCGAGCGCGCCTACGGCAAGGAGCGCGTGCACGAGATCGCGCGGCTCATCGATTCGATCAACGACACCATCGCCAAGGGCGGCTCGTTCCTCCTGCCGGTCTTCGCGCTCGGCCGCATGCAGGAATTGCTCGCGGTCTTCCACGATGCGCGGCGCTTTGGCCGGCTCATCGAGTGCCCGATCTACGCGGGCGGCCTCGGCATCGGGCTGTCCGAACTGTTCGACGAGGTCTCGCGCAAGACCAAGGACGTGCAGTTCGACCGCCGCATCCTCAAGGACCTGAAGCTCGGCAAGCTGCCCAAGAAAATCATCCCCGGCCAGGAGCCGCACCAGAAGGGCCTCTACATCGTCAGTTCCGGCATGCTCGTCGAGCGGACCCCGAGCTACGCGCTCGCATCGGGCCTGCTCGGCCACGCGCGCAACACGATCGGATTCGTCGGTTATTGCGACCCCGACACCCCCGGCGGCAAGCTGCTCGCGACGAAGCCCGGCGCGACCTTCCTGTTCGACGTCCTCGACGTGAAGGCGAAGGTCAAGGCCCGCGTCGACCGCTTCGAGCTCAGCGGCCACGCGGAGCGCGGCGAGTTGCTGGAGTTCGCGCTGCAGACGAAGGCGCGGAGTGTTGTGCTCACGCACGGCGACCCCGATGCGCGCGACTGGTTCAAGGCCGAACTCGCAGAGCTGATGCCGAGCGCCAAGGTCATCGACCCGGTGCCGCTGCAGGAATACGAGGTCTGAGGCCGGGGGGTGCACGGTCGGCGACCCGGGCATTTCCCCTACCGCGAATAACGAACCCGTTCTTGCCTGCCGGAGCCAAAGCGGCTCTGCTGGCGGCCGTTCCGGCTTTCGGAACTGGCACCGCTGTAACGTAATGAACCTGACCACCCGCCTTACTGCCCACCCGGGTGTCCGCACGACGGAGGGGGTTGAACTGCGTTAGCCGATATCGCTCCGCAGAATCCACCATGTCCGACTACAGCGGCTACCAACGCAAGCGCGCCCACTCGCTGGGGCCGTTCACCAGTGTCTATGAGGCGGAGGCGCCCGGCGGCGGACCGGGGAGGTTTGCGCTGAAGATTTTTCATCCGCCCGCGTCCACCAATATCACCCGCGTCTACGCCCTCGAGGGCTGGTTGCTCGCCGCCGAACGGCAGCAAAAGGGCGCGAAGCAGGACGGCGCCGTGCTGGAAGTCGTCGCCTTTGGGCGCTGCCCGGAGGGCGCCTACAGCATCACCCCGTGGCAGGAGCATTTGTTTGAGCCCTTCGTCGCCACGCTGGCCGCCAAGGGCGACCTCCTGCGGGCGGTGGCGGAATGTCTGTTCGATGCCTTGGAAAAGTGGGGCACCCAGACCGGCGGTTCGCACCGGAAGCTAAAACCCTCGAATATTTTTCTGGCCCGGTCCGGACCACTGCCGGGCATGACGGCGATCTTGTCTGATTTCTGGTTTCAGCTCGGGGTCAAGACGCCGATCCCGCGTCAGAAAGACCTACCGGCGGTCGGTGCGATCCTGGCGCAGATCGTCCGCCGGCGGGAGGTCGCCGCCTGGCCGATCGAGGACGGTCCCGAGTGGAAGACCCTCGGTCGCCCCGGCAAGGCCTGGCTGGCCTACATCAATTTTCTCCTCGATCCGGCACCTGCCGCCGGCGAGCTGACGATCGCGGAGGCGCGGCGCCGTCTGCGCCTCATCCCGAAGGACGCCCGGCCGGTGCGGAACGCCGTGCTGATCGGCACGGCGTTCCTGCTGGTCGTGGCCGGCGGCGTGGTGGCCTTCGCGCGGTTCGGCGACCCGGTGATCATGCCGCTCAACCTCCGCAAGCTGGCGGAAGCGGTGCACAACCCGCGGGCCTTCCGCGAGGAAGTGACGCCGAGTTGGGCCCGCTTGTGCTCGGCCTGGGACACCTGGCTCGCCGACCTGCAGGGCAACGCCCCCCGTCTGCTCCGGACCGAATCGCTCTGGTCGGGACCGAACGATCCATTGCGCGTGGCGATCGCCGGCTTTATGGCGGACACGCAGAGCCTGCTGCCCGGCACCCTGGTGCCCGAGGCGGCCGGGGAAAAACGCCTGGGCGTGCTCGGCGACGCCTCCTCCCCGGTGATCCGCAACGAATTGCTCAAGAGCCGCGTCGCCACCGACGTGGACAATGCCTATGCCCGCATCTTCACCATCGCGCAGCAGCTGGAGAAATGGCCGCGCTGGGACGAGATGCGCGATCTGCTGGCGCGGCTCGAGGCACGGGGCTTCACCCAGGCGGCCGGCGCCCTGCAACCGCGACTGCCGCCCGTGGTCGGCGAAGGTGGCGTCAAGCTCGACGTCGCGCGCACCTTGAAGCTGTTTAAGGAGGTCTCGCTTGATGATACGGGCACACTGCTCCTGGCCAAGAGCTGGAACGAGATCACGCGCGTCCGGGCCGAGATGGAGGCCACCACCGACCGCGTCCAGCGGGCGATGCCCGAGCTCATCCTCGCCCGGCTCGTCGACCGCCCTTCGCTCGGGGATTTCGCGGACTCGCTGGCCGACCCGCTCGGCGAACTGCGCCGCCGGCGCCAGCTGTTCCTAGATCCCGCCGTCGTGCGCGAGCGGTTCCTGAAGGAGTCGGTGCTGCAGGCTGAGACCTCCGCGGTCACCGTGGCGGATTTTCCGCGCTGGGAGGAGGAGCTGCATTTGTATTCCCGGGTGCCCGCCGCCGCCGATCCCCGCCGGGTGGCGACGCTCGATGCGATCGGGGTCCGTTTGACCGCGTCCGCCGTTGATCTGGAGGCCGACGCTCCGGCGCCGGAACCAGGCGGGTTGACCACGCTGAGCCGGCCGGAGTTCGAGGGCGAATTCCAGCAACGCACGGGGGAATTGACGACCTTGCGCGCGCGGGAAATCGTGCGGCACGACCTGCCTGAAATCGCGCTGGAGACAAACGCGCTGGCGGCGAAATTCGACCTGCTGGAGCAGCGGGTGGCGGCCACGATTACGCTGCTCAAACCCGAGATCTGGCTGGACAAGATTGCGCAGGTCTACGGCCAGTTCAGCGAGACCAAGCAGCGCTGGGTGGCCTGGCAGGCGACCCTCGGGGGTGTGACCGCGGCCGATCTCACGCGCGACCGGGCCCGCTTCCGGGCGCTGCGGGCGCAGGAGCGCCAGGTGCGGGAATGGGTGGACGGGCTCGAGGGCCCCGACGGTCTCGGCGCGCTCGCCGTGCCAAACCTCGGCGGAGCATCCCCGGCGACGGCGGAGGCGCTGCGCACGCTCGAACATTCACGCCGTGAGCAGACCGCCAGCGCGGTCGCCAGCGCGGCCGATTGGCGGGCCGGGCTGCCGGTGTCGCCTTGGTCCGCGGCGGACGCCACCGTGCGCGCACCGCTGGCCGTCCACCGTCAGTGGCTGGCGGAGCTGATCGATTTTGCCGCCGACCTCGACCGGCTCAGCGCGCTGCTCGATGGTGGTTTCAGCTGGAATGAGGGCGTGGGTGAAGTAGTGGCCCGGCTCGCGCGCCGCGCGGGGCTCGCCGACCTCACGGGCCGCCCGGCGGAGTGGAACACGGAGGCCCGCCTGCTCGGCCAGCTGGTGGACAGCAACGACCGCACCGCCCTGGCGGCGGCGGCGCAAAGCGGCGGTCTCTCCCGGAAACTGACCTCCTGGCGGCGGCTGGGCACCCTGGCGGGCTGGCCGGCGGACGCCGCGGATCTCGATGTCGACGGCGGCGTGGTGTCGGTGTTGCGCGAGATCGTGTTGCGCGACGTGAAGGACGAGTCGCGCCGGAACGGTCTGCTCGACGAGCTGTTGCGCGAGACGCGCGTGCGGTGGAACCGCGCGGCGCGCAACTCGGCCGGCGAGGAGACGCAACTCACGGCGGTTTTCGAACGCATGGATCGCTATGGCATCCTCGAAGGCGACCTCGAGGCGCCGGCGGCCTACAACCTCCGGCTCTGGCGGCTGAAGCGCTCCGACTGGAGCGAGGTGGACCTCGCCCCCCTGCGCGGCCGGCGGGACGAATTTGTCGCGGCGGTGCGCGCGATCTCGGGCGTGACGGCAAACCCGGCCGTGGGTCCGTTTGTGCAGCAGCTCGCGGACATCGCGCTGGTCGTCGACCCGAATCGCGCGCCGACGCCCTCACCCCGGCTGGCCGGCTGGACGGAGGAGCTGACCGACTCCGGCCTGGGCCTTACCGCCACCTGGAACCGGGACGGCAAGACGGTGAAGCTGGATTTCTCCATCGTGCAGCCGACGGATGACCTCCCGCCTTTCTATCTGGCGCGGCGCGAGATCGCCGTGGGTGAATTCCTCGACCTGCTCGCCACGCGGCCGAAGCTGGAGGCGGAGGCCGTGCTGGAGGCGCTGCCACAATGGACCCGGGGCGATTCCTACGACAAGCCGTGGAACAAGCCGGTCGCCTGGCGGCCACGGGTCGACGGGGCCGGCCGCTACGACGGGATCGAGCTGAGCCCGAACTGGATCCTCCTGCTCGACGCCCAGGTGACGGCCCTGCTGGACGACAGCGCCACCGCCACCGCGCTCCGCAAGGCCAATCCGATGCTGGACCGGGCCGTGGCCGAGAAACCCACGCGCCGCAGCCCGCTGCAGCAGGTGCCGCCGGACGCGGCGCGGATTTTTACGGAAAAACTGCTCGGGGCGCGGCTGCCCACGCCGCTGGAGTGGTCGGCGGTCATACAGCTCTTCGGGCCGGAAACCCGCGGGAAATTCCGCGGACCGAGTTTTTCGGGCCTGTGGCGTTTTCTGGAAAATTACAAGGAAGGCGGACAGATCGTGCGCTGGCGGCCGAACGAGGGCGTGTTTTTGCCCCTGGTCGCGACGGCGGGCACCACCACGCGCCGGAAATTCGCGGATGATGGCCAGGCCGCCGAGTCGGACGATGGCCGGTTGTGGTTTGCTCCGGTGGACGACGGCCCGGCGGCCGGAGGTTTTGTCCACCTGATTGGCAATGTCTCGACCTATCTCTATGATACTGCCGCCAAGCAGTACTACGTCGCCGGCGGTTCGGCCCTCTCGCCGCCCGGGATCGATTTTAGGCAGCCGCAGAAAGTCGAGGCAGCCAGTCTCATCGGCGCCAAGCGTGTGACCGAGGGATTCAGCGACGTGGGCGTCCGCCCGGCGTTCGATGCGCCGCCGGGTTTCCGCGAGCGCTACAAGCTGTTAGTGCTTGTGCGAGAACAGAAATATCTGACATGGTGACCAACGTGCCGCCAGATCCTTCCATCGACGTGGCGAGGGCCAAAACCGCTGCCTGGGGCTCGTCCTTGGTCACGCGTTTGAAGTATCTGCAGACGACCCTGACAGAGGCCAAACCCGAGGATCGCCAGGTATACTTGGAGGAGGAGATCCGCCGGGCGTTGCAGGAAGTCCCGCTGGAGAAGCGCGGCTCTCACCTCTACGCGCTGGCCCAGGCCTTGCCGGAATGGGAACTGGCAGCCGCCACGGTCACCCTGCCCGCCGGTGTCGCCCGGCAGACCCCGGAAGAGGTGGTCCGGTCTTTCCTCCAAATCGTGCCCCAACTCGCGGGCGAGCAGCGCGAGCTGGTCAAGCAGCAGCTCGCCGCGCTCGGCCTGGTCATTCCTTCGCCGCAGCCACTCGAGGGCGCGGCCCTGCTGGCGGTGCGGTCCAAGCTCAAGCTGGACGCCGAGGACAAGATCGACGTCGCGCAGCTCGCCGCGCTTTTCGCCACCTATGCCGAGGCGATGCTGGCGCTGGACCAGCTGGCGTGGAATGTCTGGCGCAACGCCGCCCCCAAGTCGCCCGTCCGGCGCGACGTCGCGCAGGGCGACCTCCGCACCGTGACTCGCCGCGCGCTCGCCGGCGACGCCGAGTCGGCCGCCGCGCTGGGCCAGGTGCTGAAGCAGCTGGAGGCGAGCCGCCAGCTCATCGCCGGCCTCCTCGCGGGACTCGGGCCGGCCGGAAAGAATTTCGCGCGGCGCTACCAGGAACGCTACACGCCTGACGCCGTCCGCGAGGTCGTGCGCGCCGAGGGCGGCAAAACGGATGTCCAATTCTGGAAAAAACACACCGAACTGGCGGCCGAGATCACGGAGACCGTGATCGAGGACGACGTCCAGGCGGCGGTGGTCAAATACGCCGAAGACCTCATACGCGGCTCGCAGCGCGGTTAAGCCGCGCGGTCCTGCCCGCGGCGCCGCCCGATTTCTTTCTCTCTCACCACACCCAACCCTCCTCCGCCGTGTCCGCCAGTCTCATCGCCCATTGTGATCCGCTCTTCCAGACGGTCTGTCGCCTCAACCGCATCGGCCGCATCCAGCGGGGTTCGGCCATCGACTACGCCCAGACCCGCACCGAGCTCGAGGAGCAATTCGAGGTGCTGGCCCGCATCGCCCGCGGCGACATCGCCCTCGGCGAGCAATACCGCAAGGTCGAGCTCCCGCTGATCTTCTTTGTTGATGCCATGATTGCGGAGAGCGCTCTGCCGTTCGCCCAAAAGTGGGACAACAACCGCCTGGCTTTCGCCCGCAACGAGCGGGCGGGTGACGAAAAATTCTTCGAGCTGCTCGACGAAACGCTCAAGGACACGAAGGACACGGCCGACGAGCGCCTCGCCATTTTCTACATCTGCATCGGTCTGGGGTTCACCGGCGGGGCCGGCGGGTCGCCCGAGTTTTTGCGGAAGAAGATGCAGGAGATCGCCCCGCGCGTGAAGGCACACGTCGACGTCGACGAGTCGGCCTTCATCACGCCCGCCTCCTACCAGCACACCAACCTCGCGAACCTGCCGATGCCCATGGCGGCCAGCCTCGTGCCTCTGCTCATCATCCTCGGCGGCCTGCTCCTCGTGGTCGTCGCGGTCAACATCTACACCTTCCACAGCGCCTCGGCCGAGCTGAACCAGGCGCTGGAGACCATCATCGCGCACGATCCCGCCAAGCCCACCCCCCAACCCTGACCCGGCGCCATGCTCGACCAATTCTCCCAGATTCCAAAAAACATGAAGCTGCTCATGGCCGCGCTGGCCGGCATCGCCGTCCTCGCGGTCACCGCCGTGATCGGCCGCAGCGCGCTGCTGATCGCCGTCGTGGGCATCGTCGTCATCGTGGGCGCGATTTTCCTCTGGCAGCTGTATCTGAAGGTCAGCGGGCGCCAGCGCACGCGGCTCATGAGCAGCCAGCTGGCCGCGCACTCGGCGGGGGCGCCCTCCTCGATCCATGACCCGGCGTTGCTCGCCACGCTGGACCGCCTGCGGGAGAATTTCGCCCGCGGCCTGGAGAAGTTCGAGGCGGTCGGCAAGGACCTCTATTCGTTGCCGTGGTATGTCGTCTGCGGCGAGCCCGGTTCGGGCAAGACCGAGGCCGTGCGACGCTGCAAGGTCGGGTTCCCGCCCGGCCTGCAGGACGAGATGCAGGGCGCCGGCGGCACCATCAACATGCACTGGTGGTTCACCAACTATGCCGTGCTCATCGACACCGCGGGCAAGCTGCTTTTCCAGGAGGCCCCGCCGGGCACCACCAACGAGTGGACGGAATTTCTCGCGCTCCTGCGCCGGACGCGCCCGCACTGCCCGATCAACGGCCTCCTGCTCGTGATCCCCTCCGAGAGCCTGATCAAGGACTCGATGGAGGACATCACGGCCAAGGCCTCCAAGATCGCCCGCCAGCTCGACACCATCCAGCGCATGCTCGAGGTCCGCTTCCCGGTCTTCGTGCTCATCACCAAGTGCGACAAGATCGTCGGCTTCCGCGAATTCTTCAGCGGCGTGAAGGACCCGCAGCTGCAGGACCAGATGACCGGCTGGTCGAACCCCGCGCCGCTCGACACGCAGTTCCAGCTGGAGGCGGTGAACCGCCACCTCGCCGAGGTCGTGGAGCGCATCGGCCGCCGCCGGCTCGGCATGCTCAAGGACCCGATGCCCACCGACCATGGCAAGCGCCGCGCGGACGAGGTCGACTCGCTCTTCGCGCTCTCGGCCAGCATCGGCGCGCTCGCCCCCCGGCTGCGCAAATACCTCGAGACCATCTTCGGCACGGGCGCCCAGTCGGCGAAGCCACTCTTCCTGCGCGGCATCTATTTCACCTCGGCGCTCACCGAGGGCAAGGAACTCGACACCGAGCTGGCGGCGGCGCTCGGCCTCTCCGAGGAACAGCTGCCGGCGAGCAAGGCCTGGGAGCGCGAACGCTCGTTTTTCCTCAAGGACCTGTTCCTCCAGAAGGTTTTCAAGGAAAAGGGCCTCGTCACGCGGGCGAACGACACCTCGAAACTGATCAAGAAACGCCAGCGCATCATCGGCGGCGTGGTTGCGGTCGGCACGCTCGTCGTGCTGGGTATCAGCTACCTTGGCTACATGGCGCTCAAGACCAGCGTGGGCAGCGAGCTGCCCTACTGGCGCGCCGGCGCGAAGGCGGAGAACTGGTCCGGCGCCAAGTGGCGCCCGATCGTCAACGGCCGCCTCGAATACACCGGCAACGACCTGGTGCAACTCGAGTTCAACCAGGAGCTGCCGATCATGCAGTATCACGAGAAGCTGCAGCAGCTCGCCGCCGCCGACCTGAAGATCCCCGCGGTCTTCAAGCCGGTCGAGGCCCTCGCCCTGCAGGCCAACCCCCGTCGCCGTCAGGCGCAGCGCGTGCTCTTCGAGGCCGGCGTGATCGGCCCGGTGGCGGAGGCCAACCGCGACCGCCTGATCAACCTCGACACCTGGAGCACGGCGGACTCGGAACGGCTCGCCGCGCTCATCCAACTCGAAGGAGCCATCCATCTCAAGGGCCAGGCCGGCTACTCGGCGGATTATGCGCCGGAGGATTTCTTCAACCCGCTCCTCCAGCCCTCCTTCGCTGGCGTGGCGGACGGGCAGGAGACCCTGACGAAGCTGATGCAGATCCATGAGTGGACCTATTTCCGCGGGGGCGCGGGGCGCGGCGAGTGGCCCGCCGCCTGGCTCTCCCGGGGCTCGAGCCTGCGCGACAACCAGCCGCTCGTGCGCGGGTGGGACGCCCTGGACCGTTCGTTGCAGGCCGCACAAGACAGCCTGCGCGATTCCCTCCAGACCATCCAAAGCGGCCGGCTCACCGTCGTGCGGTTCACCGAGGCGGAAAAAGCCTTCCTCAAGGCCGTCGCGCAGCCGCGCGCCGCTACCGGGTGGAAGGATGACGTGCTGGCGACGTGGAGCGACCTCGCCACCCGCCGCACCGTTTTGGACAAGCTCGTCACCGACCTGAAAACCAAGACCGGCGTCACGGGCGACGTGACGCTCGACGCGAGCTACCGCGCCACCGTCACGCGCATGCGGAGCGAGGCCGGGGCGGCCTCCCAGCTCATCCGCGCCGCCTTGCTCAAGCAGAAGCCTGCGGCTGATGCCGCGGCGGCGGCCGCCACCGGGTACACTCTTCATCGCGATCTGGAGCGCCGGCTCGCCAGCCTGGACGCCCAGGTCACGGCGCAGGTCGGGCAGCTGATGACCCCGTCGGAGGAGGCGCAGCTCGCCGACCTCGATGTCGCCACGCTGATGGCCGACCACGGCACGCCCACCTACGCGGTGCGTTGTGCCGCCTATGCGGACATCCTGCAGGTGATGGCGCCGTCCGCCGAGGGCGGTTCGCTGCTCGGCCGGCTGGAAGGCGCGCTCGGGCAGCAGGCGACCGTGCTTGCGGACGTGAAGGAGCGCAGCACGAAATACACCGGCGCCCTGCGTCATGAATTCACCACGGCGACCCGCACCCTGCTTGAGGCGGCCGCCACGCAGGGCGCGGAAGGTGCCCTCGATGCCTACCGGCGCGAGCTCGACCAGACCTTCTCCGCCACGCTCGGCTATCCGCTCGGCACCGGCCTGGCGCTCACCGCCGACGACCTCAAGTCGACCCTTGCCCTGCTCGCGAAGGTGCGCGCCGATGCGGCGGCCGTCGGCCTGCCCGCCGAGGCGAGACGTACGCTCGAGGCGCCGTTCAAGCGTCTCGACCGGATGGCGGCGTTCGCCACTCGGCTGGTCGGGTCCGAGGGCAAATCCGCCGCGGTGCGGCTGGTCCTGCCGAGTGACAGCGAGCAGGAGGCCATTGTCCAGCGGGCCCTCGGTGCGGCGGGGGCGAAGCTGGCCATCACCAAGGTTTTCAAATCCATGCGCGTGACCGACCGCAGCTACCCACTGGCCGGCCTGCCCGAGAACGTGATGCTCGACAAGTTCACCACGGCGATGCCGCTGCCCCGGCTGGAATTCTTCACCACCGTCGGCCCGAAGGCGGCCGCGGATGCCGTGATGGAATCCGGACCCGCTTGGGGGGCGCTGCGCCTGCTCCAGCAGGGCGCCGTGCGGCGGGCCGATGGCAGGGAATGGGATGCCATCATGCGTCTGAACGATCGTGGCAAGGAGCTGGTGTTCGCCGTCACCATCACGTTTGAATCGGCCCTCCCGGCCCTGGACCAATGGCCGGCGGCGGCCCGGTAGTCCCGGGCACCGGTTGCTTCCCCCTGCCATGAACAATTTCGCCAAATTCTTCCTGAACGAGGATTGGAAGGGCGTGCCGGGGGCGCCCCGGGTCTTTCTTGGGGCTTTTGGCAAGCACCCGGGCTGGAACGACCATCTCGATGACATCGGCCTGGTCACGAGTTCGCTGGTCGAGGCGCGCAGCATCCTATACGGGGGCATCGCCCGCCAGATCGAGCATGCCACCTGGGAGAAGGCCGGGGCCGACAAGGTCACGCCGGGCTTCGACCACGTGATCCACTGGCGGCGGCTGAACGAGAGCATCACGGGACTCATTTGGTCCTCGGAGGACGGTAAGGGCCGCGCGCTTTACCCCATGATCACGGTCGCGCATTGCGTGACGCGATCCTTCAGCTGGCTGGCAGGCGAGCTCCTGCCGGCACTCGAGGATGTGAAGGCCAAGTGCCGCAGCACGAAAGCCGCCGCCGTCGTCATCTCCCATATCAAGGGAGTCGAGCAGTCACTGCAGGGCCGGATGCCGGCCGCAGAGCATATCTCAACCGGCCCGGGCCTGGGCATTCCCGCTTGGGCCGCTCACTTCGCCGCCGAACCGGTGGCCTTGCGGCGCGTCTATCATCACCTGCGGCGGAACTTCGAGCTTTTCACCCCCGGCAGCCTCGAATGGTGCCAGGGGGAAAAACAGGCGTTATCCAAGGCTCTGCGCCTGCCGCAAATCCCCGGGGCGGCACCGGCCGAGTCGCTCAATGCCTGGATTTCCTTCCTCGCCACCCAGCTTGATCCCGCCGTGCCGCTCTTTGGCCTGTTGCCTATGGGGGAGAAGTGGCTGGATGTCATCGTGGGCGAACCCACGGCGACGGACTTCTTTCTGCTGCGGGCGCGGCCGTCTGAACTGCCGGTGATAACCGATATTCCATATGAACTCGGACCGGAAAATCCGGCGGATGCCACCGGCCTGTTTGCTGGCCTGGCGCAGGGGCAACTGCCCGAGGTTTCATGCCTGAACGGGCAGTCGGCCTCGGCCAATCGCGCCGCCGCCGCAAAATGGCTGATAAAGTACAGACCAGGATCTCGCCCCGGATTTTTCAGCCGCCTTTTTTCCTCCTGAATTGAGGCGTACGCGTTAACAAGATGTAAAGCGTGACTACGGGTTGCGCAACAGACCGGGTAATCCGCCGGGATGGCATGGGGTAACCACCCCTGTTCTGTATTAACTGGTTGACGGCTAGGATAATTTGAAGGTTTCTTGGCCCCCCAAGTGTGAGGGGTCACAGCGTGATATCAGGCCATAATTGTCGCGGTGCCGCGGGTGCACGTCAGCGTTGGTACCGCCACTGGCGGTGCAGGGATGCTTCGCAGTCTGCTGCCTCATCGTGGGGAAGTAACCGGACGCCCCATGTCGCACGCAATCTGGGGTGGCGTGCGCCATTTCTGATGCTGCTGGCCATGTGGTCCGGCCTCGTGGTCGTGGCTTCGGCGCAGGATTCAACTCCCCCGCCGGCACCTGCGGCCGATCCGGGCGTCTTGGTGGAAAGCTTTGAGTTTCACTACGGGCTCGCACATCCTGAGCTGCCCGCCGTGGAGGAGCTCAACCGGGTCTCCGTCCGGCTAGACCGTGGCGACGGAGTCTGGCGTCCCGCAGCCAATGAGACCAGCGGTGAAATCCTGACGCTGGGCAGCCTGCCCGCGGGCAGCCGCTTTGACGGAGCCGCGCTCAAGATCGTGGCGCAGGAACTGGTCAAGTGGTATAACGCCCGCGACCTCTACGGGGTGTGGGTGGCTTTCAAGGATATGGAATCGGCCGTGGCGGGCGTGACCGACCGTCGGGCGCCGGGTGAACACACGGCCCGGCTGGTCATTTGGGCCAGCCAGGTGGCCGAAATCCGCACGCTCGCGCGCGGGCAGCGGTTCAAGATCCAGTTTTCCGTCAACAACCGCAAGCACCGCGGCATCATCGCCAATTCCCCTCTGAAACCCGGCGCGACGCCTGACGCGCCCGGCAGCCTGTTCCGGCAAAAATTGCTCAACAACTACCTGTACGGCTTAAGCCTGCATCCGGGGCGTCTCGTGGAGGCCTCCATCGCCTCGGCCGGCGACCCCGGCAAGGTGGTGCTCGACTACCTCGTGAACGAATCGAAGACCTGGCAGATTTTCAGTCAGGTCACCAATTTCGGCACGGAGGCGACCGGCGTGTGGCGCGGACGGGTGGGGTTCCAGCACAACCAGCTGACGAATCACGACGACATCTTGAACGTCGACGCCATCAGCACGCCTGACGGCAAGACCTACGGCACATTTTTCTCCTACCGCATCCCGCTCTTCCGGCCGGCCCGGCTGCTGGTGCGCATCTATGGCTCGTACGGTGACTTCCTCGCCGGCGACGCCGCGCTGCAAAACCTGCGCTTTGCCGGCAAGAACTGGCTTGGCGGCATCGAGTTCACGAACCGCCTGACCCTGCCGCGCAACTGGTCGCTGGTCACGGCGCTCGGCGCGAACTATCCGCACTACGAGATCCAGAGCCGGATCAACGAGACGCCGCTGGTCAGCGGCTCCACGAACTTCCTGATTCCGTTTCTCAGCTCAACGCTCGCCAGCGAAGGCCGCGGGTGGTCGCTCGCCGCCACGCTGCGGTTCGACCACACGGTCGGGAGCTTTGCCAACCTTGACCCCAGCGCCGGCATCGCCGCCCTCGGACGCATCTCGCCGGATCCCGAGTGGACCTCGCTGCGTTGGACGGTCAACGCCTCCTATTATCTGGAGCGCCTGTTCAAGGGTGGGGCGGAGACGCCCTACCTCGCCAACGAGGTCTCGCTCCGGGTGCGCGGGCGCACCCTGCTGCGCGGCAGCCGTCTTATCCCGCATGAACAGGAGCCCATCGGCGGCGCGTTCTCGGTGCGGGGCTACACGGAGTCGGTGCTCTCCGCCGATGAATTTGTCACCGCGTCAGTCGAGTATGCTTTCCACCTGCCGCGCGTGTTCCGGCCGGGCGATCCCGGCCGGCTTTTCCGCCGCGATTTCAAATGGCGTCCCGGTAAGGCCCTGCAGGAACCGGACTGGGATCTGATCGGCCGCGCCTTCTACGACTACGCCTACCGGCAGGTGACGCCGGCCCCGTCGACCACGGCCCTGCCGGCCGGGACGGAACGGGCCCTGGTCGACAAGACCCTGACCCTGGCTGGCGCCGGCGGCGGGTTGGAACTCAAGGTGAAGCAGAATTTTTCCCTCCGCTGCGATGTCGGCCTGTCGCTGACCGAACTGCGGGATAGCAGCCGCCCCGCTGGTGAGGAAGTCGTCTACCCGGCGGGCGAACTCCGCTATTACCTGTCCTCGAGCTTTTCCTGGTAGCCCGGCCCACACCCCATGAACCCCTTCCACCCAGACTGTCGGCCCTCCCGGCCTGCGCACAGCGGGCGGCGTTGGCTCGTGCTCGCGCTGGGGCTCGCGGCGGCGGGGCTGCAGGCGCAGCAGCCGACCGGCGGCACGGTGGTGGCGGGGCAGGCGACGATTGCGACGGCGGCCAGCTCAACGGTGATCACCGCCGGCGACAACAGCGTGCTGCGCTGGGGTTCGTTTGACGTGGGCACCGGCCAGACCGTGCAATTCATCCAGCCCGGTGCCGATGCCCGCGTGCTCAACCTGATCGGCGGCCTCACGCCATCGCAGATCGACGGCTCGCTGCTCGCCAACGGCCAGGTCTACTTGATGAATCCTTCCGGCGTGTATTTTGGCCGGACAGCGGTGGTGGATGTCGGCGGCCTGTATGCGGTCGGCGGCGCTATGGCGAAGGAGGATTTTCTGGCGGGCTACAACCGCTTCACCGGGCTGACCGGCGAAGTGGCCAATGCCGGGTCGATCCGCGGCGATCTGGTGGCCCTGGTCGGCCGCTCGGTGGCGAACACCGGCACGATTGTCTCGCCCGGCGGCTTCATCGGCCTGGCCGCGGGTGATTCGGTGCTGCTCGGCCGGAACGGCAGCAGCATTTATGTCGACGCGGGTCGCTCGGCCCCGCCTAGCGCGGCGGCCAATGGTTCCGGGGTGACCGTGGCCGGCACGCTCGACGCCGGCGCGGGGTCCCTGGTGCTCGCGGCGGGCGACCTTTACTCGATCGCCATTACGGCGGACGGCCGGCTCGCCGGCCGCGATGTGCGCGTGCAAGGTCAGGGCCGGGGCGAGGTCCTCGTCAGCGGCACCATCAACGCCTCTGCTTCCGGCACGGACGAGACCGGCGGTCGGATTGAGGTCACCGGCGAACACGTTGGCCTGCTGGCCGGCGCCCGCCTTGAGGCTTCTGGTTCCGCGGGTGGCGGCACCATCCTCGTCGGCGGCGATTTCCAAGGCAAAAATCCCGAGGTGCGCAACGCCACCGCAACCTATGTCGACCGCGGAGCCAGCATGAGTGCTGATGCGGTCAATCGCGGCGATGGCGGCAAGCTCATCGTCTGGGCGGACGACTCGACTCGCGCCTACGGCCGCTTCACGGCGCGTGGCGGTTCCCAGTCCGGCGACGGCGGCTTGATCGAAACCTCCGGCCATTGGCTGGACGTGGCAGGGGCCGGCATCGATGCCCGTGCGCCGCACGGCACGGCAGGCACCTGG
>JBKJTZ010000071.1:0-3749 GCA_046590295.1 Lacunisphaera sp. | reverse complement strand
GACAAACTGGTCGAGCTTGCGGAAACCCGCCTTGGCGCGGGCGACGTCAATGCCGCGTTCCCGGGCCGCTTGTTGGTGAAACTCGCAGAAACAAGTGACATGCGCAGAGTCACCGCTGCGGCCGGGCCGGGCGCTAAAGGCGTTGTGCAACGGACCCTGCCGTTCCGAGCCCCACATCACGCCGTCGATAGCATAGCTCTGGCAGTAATCTTCCGTCAGCCCCGTGACAAATCCGCGGTAACCCGGGTGCAGCGGGCAGAGCAGGGCCGCGGGCTGGCCCTGCCAATCCACTTCCTGCAGCGCCGCAATGCCCGGGAGGTCGTTGCGGAAGTGGTCTTCATACCAGGCATAGACTTTCAGGCCGCGCTTGTGCGCCTTGGGCACGACGTCGGCCAGCACGTCGTAGTCGCCGTGGTCGGGGGCCCGTACCTGCTTCAGCGCGGAGCGGGCATAAAACTTCGCGTGCGGCGACGCGTAGTTGCCCCCGTGGAAATCTAGGTCGTATTCTTGTTTGCCGTGATCGGGGAAAGGCTGCCCCGGCACCTGCCGACCGGCGATGCCACGACCATAGGAAAACGTGGCGACGAAAAGCGTGTTCACGGCACCGCGCGCCTGCAGGATGTCGAGCACCTGCTCCGTGCCCTCGTCGAGAAACGACACCGCGCCCACCTGGATGCCGATCATCTTTTCGGCTGGCGCCTCCCGGCTATCCGCGGTCAGCAGCGCGGGGCTGAGCGCGGTGATGGCCATGGCCGTGGTGGAGGTTCTCAGAAACTCGCGCCGGCTGATTAGGGTCGCAGGGTTTGTCATGGATGGGCTTGGTTGGGATTAGACTATTCACTCTTGAGATCGGAATCTTGCAATCACTCGCCGCGCGCTGAGTCGAAGCGTCATTTATCCACTTTCACTCGGCGCAGGGCCAGGTTCAATGCCAACGGAACAAGGGATTTCAGGGATGTTTTCAAATTCAGGTCCGGTGCGGATTGAACGGAATTTCGTCTTAGTCAGGAATAGCGGCCAGTGACGGACTGGTGCCGGGGCCACCGCGGGCAGTCGATGGGGTAGTTACTGCAGCCAGCACGGATTTGCCTGTGCCTCACATCACGCGGCAATGACCTCGCGAAGGACTGAGCGTTCCGCTAGGGGCGGCCGGGTTTCAACTGCTGAAAAACATATTGCACGCCCTCGACGAACGTCGGGCGCCAGGTGTTCCAGTTATGCCCGCCGTCCACGACGCGGAGCTGGGCAGTGATCTTCGGGACGCGGCGGATTTGATTGTAGAGGGTATGCGCCTCGTAATCGAGGTCGTGACTGGCCTCGAAGGGGTTGGCGTTGGCGTGCTCGTCGTCGCCGACCGCGATGAACATCACGAGCGGCAGGCCCGTGGCGACAAAGGCCGGAATCACAGCCGGATAGTTCTTTGCCGTGTAGATCGCGTTGTCGAACAGCTGCGCGCCCCGGCCGAACGCACCAAACTCTCGCGTGCTGGAATCCGGCGGCGGCCGAGGAAAATACACGGCCGGACTGAGTACGATGGCGGCGCCGAACAATTCCGGATGAACCAGCGCATACCGTAGCGCACCGTAGCCGCCCATCGAGTAGCCCACGATGATCCGACCCAACCGGTCGGCCTTGGTGGGGTAGCTGGTATCGACGTGGGCCACCAGATCCTGCGTAAAGGCGGATTCCACCGCTTCCCCGGCCGGCAGCTTGTCGGTGCCGGTAAATCGGCAGTCGATGTAGTAACCAGCCCTGCGACTAGAGGGGGCATCCGGCATGATGGCGATCACGGCCGGGATGCGGCCTTCGGCGATCATGCGATCGAGCTCGGGCTTGATCGTTGTCCACGCCGTCATCTTGTCGCCGCGGCCGTGCAGCAAGTAGACGGCCGGGTAGCGCGTTGTGCCCGCGGCATCAAATCCAGGCGGCAGGTAGAGCTGATAGGTGAGTTCCTTGCCCAGATGCGCAGATATGAACGTTCGCGACTGGATCACGCCTTCGGATTGGGGCTCCGCCGCGCGGCCTGCCGGGCCGGCTGCAAGAAGACAGAGCGCAACCAGCGCCAGGCTGACCGCAAGTTTCATTTCACGCAGTCCGCGAAACGCGGCTGGGCGGCGGTGTGGCGGCGGTGCACGTCGGTGTAGATCTCGTCCGCCGTGCGGTCGATGCCCGCGGCGGCCATGAATTTGCCGCTGAAACCCGGGACTTCCTCGTCGATGGCGCGGGTGGCCTGGAGGAAATCACCGATGAGTTCGCGCGGCGACTCGTCGCCGACCGAGATGCGGATGGTGGTCGGTGTGATGCCGGCCTCTTTCAACGCTTCGGGGCTGAGCTCGCTGTGCGAGGTGAGCGCGGGGCAGAGCACGAGCGTGTTGCTCTGGCCGAGCGAGACCATGTGGCCGAACATCGGGGCGAGGGAATCGAAGAAACGCTCCAGGGTGATGCGCGAGATCTTGGCCGCCTCGAAATTGATGGTGAACAGCGGGGCCGGCAGCCCGAGGTAGGAGAGCCGCGTGGCGATGGCGTGGTTCGGGTCCTCCGGGTTGGCCGGACCACTGACGGTGACCAGCGGGTTCGACGCCAGCCAGCGGGCAAAGACCAGGGTGTTGATGCACTTCTTGAGCATGCGCAGCTCGAGGGTCTTCATGCCGGTGAGCACCTCGAAGGCCTTGTCGGAGTCGAGGAACGCGCCCTTGATGTAGTAGACGTTCCAGAAAAGCGTGTCGTGCCAGCTCTTGCCCGAGGGGGAGGTGTCGCCTTTCGGGAGAAACATGTCCTCGTTGCGCCCGATGACGACGCCGGCGGTCGTGGTGCCATGGCCGGTGAGGTCCTTGGTGTAGCTGTGGATGACGTAGTCGGGGCGCTCGGCAGGATCCTTCTGCTGCAGCGGGCGGACGAGGAAGGGGGTGCCGACGGTGGAGTCGCAGATGACCGTCAGGCCGGCGGCGTGGGCGGCGGCGCAGATGCCGGGGACGTCGAGGAACACGCCGTGCGGGTTGCACGGGCTCTCGAGGTAGACATAGACCCGGCGGCCGGCCGTGAGGCGGTCGGCGTATTTTGCCTTCACGCCGGCCAGGGCCGAGGTGAAGTCGCCGGCGCCGAAGCCGTCGAAGAACACGACCCCGACGTCGAGGTTGGAGCTCTTGCCGAACCAATCGTGCAGGAGCTGGTAGGCGCCGCCGTAGATGTTGCGCGAGGAGAGGACGACGTCCTGATAGCCGACGAGGTGCGAGAGGGCGGCGTCGATGGCGCCCATGCCGGAGTTGAAGTTCCACGCCATGTATTCGCCGGCCATCGGGCCCGCCTCGATGTCCACGATGTGGTTGGCGAGCGAGATGGAGGTCGGGTTCATCAGGCGCGAGTAAATCTCATGCAGGAACTCCTTGCCCTGGAACGCGTCATCGATCCATTCGGAGCAGGCGTACAGGTAGGTCGCTGTGCGGGTGATGACCGGCGTGGCCGAGAAGATGGCCGTGACGTTGTCGAAGATCGGGTAGGGCCCCTTCGCCAGCATGGTCGTGTTCGAGTAGCGCAGCGACTGGTGGGACTTGCGCGACGGGTTCTGCAGCGTGTCGAGCAGCTTCGCCAGCTGGAAGGAGAGGAATTTCTTCGCGTTGAACAGCGCGAGGCGATCCTGCCGCGGCAGGCGGCCGAGCTCACGGGTGGTGGCCTCCCAGAGGTCCATCACGTCGCCGTGGGCGCCGTAGAGTTTTTCGGCGAGGGCCAGCAGCGGTTTGCCGGCCTCGCTG
>JBKJTZ010000100.1:0-19411 GCA_046590295.1 Lacunisphaera sp. | reverse complement strand
TTCGGCCTGCTGGTGCTCAACAACCCGCTGCGGTTGCAGCGCGTGCTCTCGTTCCTGGAGCCGGAGGCGAACCGCCAGGGCACCGGCTACCAGCCGTGGCAGGCGCTGCTCGCCTTCGCCGCGGGCGGGGTCGACGGCGTCGGCCTGGGCAATGGCCGCCAGCAGAACGCCTTTTTGCCGGAGGCGCACACCGACTACATCTTCGCCATCATGGGCGAGGAAATGGGGCTCATCTTCACCCTGCTCACCGTCGCGCTGTTCGTGACCATCTTCATCGCGGGCCTGATGCACGTGCGCCGCGCGCCCAACCTGTTCCAGTTCCTGCTCGTGACCGGCGCGGTGCTGCTCATCACGATCCAGGCGATCATCAACCTCGGGGTGGTCACCAGCCTGCTCCCCTCGAAGGGCATGTCGCTGCCGTTCATCAGCGCCGGCGGCTCGAATCTCCTGCTGATGGGCCTGCTCGTGGGCATCATCATCAACACCGCGCGCACCTGGGAGCGGCCCTCGCCGCTCGTGCGGAAGCGGGCCCTGACGGAGGTGGTCGCGTGAAAGAGGAAAGGTTCAAGTTTCAAGGATCAATTATCAAGAAGGGGCGGAAGCGGACGTCTTTGCCGACGGTTTGTCACCTGTCACTTGTCACCTGTCACTTTCGCCCGGAGGGCGGGTCATGAGCCGCTTCCTCATCGCCTGCGGCGGCACCGGCGGTCACCTCGCGCCCGGCATCGCGCTGGCCGAGGCGCTGCGGGCCCGTGGCCACACTTCCGCGCTCTTCATCAGCCAGAAGAAGGTGGATGCGCGCCTGTGCGAGCATTATCCCGATCTGGCGGTCGAGCGCGTGCCGAGCGCGCCGTTCGGCTGGCGGCCCGACGTCCACCTGCGTTTCCACTGGCGGCAGACGCAGGGCCTGCTGTTCAGCCTCCGGTTCATCCGGCAGCACCGGCCCGATGCGATCATTGGCTTTGGCGGCTTCACCAACGCCGGGGTCGTCATGGCCGGCCGGCTCCTGGGCGTGCCCGTCGCGCTGCACGAGGCCAACCGCATCCCGGGCCGCGCCATCCGCGTGCTCTCGCGCATCGCCCAGCGGCTGTATCTGCCGCCGGGCGTCCGGCTGCCGGGCCGGCTCGGCCTGCTCGTGCGCCATACCGGCCTGCCGGTCCGCGCCGAAGTCGCCCGCCGGCCGCGCGACCAGGCCCGGGCGCAGCTGGGCGTCGATCCCGCGCAGAAGCTCCTGGTGCTATTCGGCGGCAGCCAGGGCTCCTCGGCCTTGAACAACTGGCTGCGCGATCACCTGGAATCCCTGGCCCGCCGGGGCGTGCAGGTCTGGTGTGTCACCGGCCTGGGCAAGGGCGAGCCCGGCGTCCGTGAGCTGACCTCGCAGCATGGCACCGTCGTGCGCGCCTGGTTCGAGCCGTTCACCGACCGGGTCGGCACGCTGCTGTCGGCCGCTGACCTGGTGCTCGGCCGCGCCGGGGCCGGCACGCTCGCCGAGCTGGTCCACTGCGAGACCCCCGCCATCCTCATCCCGTATCCGCACGCGGCCGACAACCACCAGACGGCCAACGCCGCCTACTTCGAGCAGCAGGGCGGCGGCCTTGCGCTGCCCGAGTCGGCCCTGGCCGGCCTGCACCAGGAGGTCCTCGATGTCATCTTCAACGACTGGCTGCTGAACAAATTCCGCACCAACCTGCACCGGATGGCGCAGGAGAACTCGATCCACATCATCGTGCACGACCTCGAGGACCTCGCCAATCGCACGCCGCCGCGCCGGCACCTGCGGCACACACCCGCGTCTTCCCCCGCATGAACGCCACCCGCATGGATACCGGCAGGGAGCAGCGGGAGGCTGCTTGTCAGGACTTTCTGGCCGCGGCCCGGCGGCAGCTGGCGCCGGGCACCAAGCTCACCGAGCACGAGCCGCTCGCCCTCAAGACCACCATGCGCGTCGGCGGCCCGGCGCGGCTTTACGCCGAGCCGGCGGGCTCGCGGGACCTGCGGCACCTGCTGCGGGAGGCCGGCCGGTGCGGCCTGCCGGTGTATTTGCTGGGGCGCGGGTCCAACCTCATCATCCCCGACGCCGGCGTCGACGGTCTGGTCATCAGCCTCGCGCACGAGGAGTGGCAGCAGTTCGAGCTGCAGCCCGACGGGCGGATCTGGGCGGGGGCGGGCCTGCGGTTGAAGAACCTCTGCGGCCTGGCGACCAAGGCCGGGCGCCAGGGCTTCGAATTCCTCGAGGGCATCCCCGGCACGGTCGGCGGCGCCCTGCGGATGAACGCCGGCGCGATGGGCGGCTGGATGTTCGACCTCGTGGAGGAGGTCCACCTCATGTCTCTGGCCGGGGAGCTGCGTATCATGCCGAAGGCGGCCATGCACGTGGGTTACCGGCATTGTGCGGAGTTGCACGACGCCATTGCGCTCGGAGCCAGCCTGAGGCCGGCGGCGACCGCCGAGGCGACGGATATCCGCCGTCAGATGGACGTCTACCAGAAGAAACGCGTCGAGTCGCAGCCCCGCGAACCGAGCGCCGGCTGCATCTTCAAGAATCCGCCGGGCGGATCGGCGGGCCGGCTGATCGACGAGCTCGGCCTGAAGGGTGAGCGGGTGGGGGATGCCGAGGTGTCGGCGGTGCATGCCAACTTCATCATCAACCGCGGCCACGCCACGAGTGCCGACATCATCGGCCTTGTCCGCCAGATCCGCGCCCGGGCCCGGGAGGCGCGCGGCGTCGTCCTCGAACCCGAGGTGCTGCTTTACGGGCAGGAATGGAAGGACGTCTTATGAGCTTCCGATTTTTCGCCGTGACAGGAACCAATCCCTGTAGGTCGGGCCTAAAGCCCGGCCAACCGCTGAAGGGGAGGTGGCGCCCGTGAGCACCCCCGTCATTGCCCTTTTCGCTGGCGGCACCTCGCCCGAGCGCGAGGTTTCGCTCGGGTCAGGCAAGGCGGCGGCCTTGGCCATGGCCTGCACCCATCCCACGCAGTTTTTCTCGATCGAGTCGGACGCGCTGCCAGCGGGGCTGGATCCGGCACGGCATGTTGTTTGTTCGACCCTGCACGGCGTCTTCGGCGAGGACGGCGGCATGCAGCGGCTGCTCGAGGCGGCCGGCGTGGCCTATGCCGGGTGCGACGCCAAGGCCAGCGACCTCACATTCGACAAGTGGCGCACCCGCCAGACCGTGTCGGCCGTGGGCGTCCAGGTGGCTCCGGGCAAGGTGTTCTCGGCCTCGGCCAAGCCCACCGCCGCGGCCCTCGCGGCCGAGTTCGGCGAGCAGGTCGTGCTCAAGCCCAACCGGCAGGGCAGCAGTGTCGGCCTGCAGATCGTCAGCACGCGGGTCGGGCTGGAAATCGCCCTCGGCGGCATCCGGACGGGCGAGTGGGTCGTGGAAAAGCGCATCCTCGGCCGTGAGCTGACGGTCGGCCTGCTGCGCGGCCGGGCCATGGGCGTCGTGGAGATCGTGCCGAAGTCCGGGGTCTTTGACTACTCGAGCAAATACACCAAGGGCCTGACGGAATACTTTGCCCCGGCCCAGCTGTCCGACGAGGTGGCGGCCCTGGTGCGGTTGGCGGCCGAGACGGCGTTCGCCGCCTGCGGGTGCCGCGATTACGCCCGGGTGGATTTCATGCTCTCGGCCGAGGAGGAACTGTATTTGCTGGAAATCAACACGCTGCCCGGCATGAAGGAGACGAGCCTGCTGCCGATGAGCGCGCGTTGCGTGGGGTTGGATTTCGTGGCCTTGTGCCGGGAGATGGTCACCCCCGCCGTCGAGCGATTCGCCCTGGCCCGCGCCCTGCCCCGATGAATTCCGCCGATCAACCTTCCGCCGTGCCCCCGGGCCGTTCCTGGCGCAACATCCGCCAGGAAGTGAGCGCGCCGGCCATGTCCCGGCAGGGCCGCCGCCGGCAGGTTTTCTCCTGGCTGAAGGCCGGCGTGGTCGGCGGCCTGCTCGCCGCCGGCGCCTGGGGCGGCTTCTTGGTGGTGCATTCGTGGGAGACCGACCGGACCGGACTGGCCACCGCCGTGCACAGCGCGCCGGTCCGGGACATCGTGCTCATCACCGACGGCGTGCTGACGCAGCAGTGGGTGCGGGAGACGCTCGCCCTGCCGGCCTCGGCCAGCCTGATGTCGCTTGACCTGCCGCTGCTCCGCGACCGGCTGCTGCGGAGCGGCCAGGTGCGCGTCGCGGTGCTGGGCCGGAATTTCCCCGACGGCCTGGTGGTCACCCTCCAGGAGCGCACGCCGGTCGCGCGCGTGCAGGCCAGCGACGGTTCCGGCGCGCCGCGCCAGCTGCTGGTGGCCAAGGACGGCGTGGTCTACGCCGGGCTGAACTACGACAAGTCGATGCTGGCCTCGCTGCCCTGGCTCGACGGCATCCGGCTGCTGAAGGCGGAGAACGGGTTCGCCCCCGTCGCCGGCATGGCGGATGTGTCCGCGCTGCTCTCGATGGCACAGCTCCAGGCGCCCAAACTCTACCGCGACTGGCTCGTCGTCTCGCTCGAGCGGCTGGCGGAACGTGACGAGATCTTGGTCAAGGCGCAGGACATCCCCGAGATCATCTTCTCGCGGAAGCGCGACTACTTCAAGCAGCTCGCCCAGCTCGACTACGTGGTCGACTCGGTGCGCGCGCTGCCCGCGCCCAGCCTGCAGTCCGTCAACCTGTCGCTCGAGGGCCAGGTGCCCGTGCGGCTGGTCAGTTCGCCCGACGAGCTCGTGTCGGCGGCGCCCTCCTTCCAGCTCAATCCTCCCCCCCGCAAGATTAAACGTGATCTCTAACAACAGTCGCATCGTGGGTGCCGTCGAAATCGGCACCGGCAAAATCGCGGTCCTCGTGGGCGAAATCGCCCGCGGGCGCAGCCTCAACATCATCGGCGTGGGCGTCGCGCCCGCGCGCGGCGTCATGAAGGGCGAGGTCGTCGACTACAAGGCCGCGTGCGAGGCCACGCACCAGGCGCTCGAGATGGCCGAGAAGCGCGCCGGCGCCCGCATCGAGGAGGTGTGGCTCGCCCAGACCGGCGGCCAGCTCGACGCCTTCTACAACGAGGCCTCGGTCAACGTGAAGTCCGCGGACAACACGGTCACACAGCTCGACATCGCCTCCGTCTGCGCCCTCGCGAAGGAAAAGGAGCTGCCCGCCGGCCGTTCGCGCATCCACGAGATCCGCCGCCCCTTCCGCCTCGACGGCCGCGCGGTGCCGGACCCGGAGCACCTGTCGGGCCGCCGGCTCGAGGTCGGTTACTGGATCGTGCACGGGCCCGAGAGCAAGGTGAGCGACAACATCCACGTCGTGGGCGGCTATCATCTCGAGGTGCGCGAGCTCGTGCTTGCCAGCCTGGCCAGCGGCTCGCTGCTGACCACCACCGAGGAGCGCACGCAGGGCGTGCTGGTGCTGGATCTCGGCAAGGGGGTCTCCGACTACGTGCTTTATCGCGACGGCCATGTGCTCGTCACCGGCACCCTCCCGGTCGCCGGCGAGCATCTGACCAACGACCTCAGCATCGGTCTGCGCGTCACCGCGGCGCAGGCGGAGCTGCTCAAGCTCCGCTGGGCCCGCGCCACCGTGCAGACCCGCGACAAGGGTGACAAGGTGTGGCTGAACGGCGACGGCGGTTTCGGCGACCGCCAGGTGTCCAAGCTGGCGATCGAGACCATCGCCGCCGCGCGCACCCTGGAGCTCATGGAGGTCATCAAGCAGAAGCTCGGTCCGGCGTTTTTGCCCGAGCACTGCGGCGCGGGCGTCATTCTGACCGGCGGCACCTCCCGGATGCCCGGCATCGAGGAGGCCGCCGCGCGCGTCTTCGGCCTGCCGGCCCGCCGGGGCGAGCCGCCGTCGTGGGTGAAGGAGGAGCTCAAGGACCCGATGTTCAGCACCGTGCTGGGGGTTTTCCAGTTCGGTCTCCGCACCGCGCACGAGCACGCCGTGCCCGCCCGCCGCAAGACCGGGCTGCTGAGCAATTTCACCAAAATCTTCGCCTCCTCCTGACCATGAGCCTGCCCCCCCACGAACTGCCCCTCGAGGCGCTCAGCGACCGCGACGTCGGCATCAAGCTCATCGGCGTGGGCGGCGGCGGCTCCAACGCCGTCGACCGCCTCAAGATGGAGAACCTCGACCGTCTGCAGCTCGCGGTCATCAACACCGACCTCAAGGCGCTCAACACCTCGCCGGTGCAGGACAAGATCCTTATCGGCACCTCGCTCACCCGCGGGCTCAGCGCCGGCGGCGACCCTGAGCTGGGTCTCAAGGCCGCGGAGGCCGACGCCGACAAGATCGCCGAGATCGTCAAGGACACCGACCTTATTTTCCTCGTCGCCGGGCTGGGCGGGGGCACGGGCTCCGGCGCCGCGCCGGTCGTGGCCGAAATCGCGGCCGAGGCGGGCGCCGTGGTCATCGCGTTCGTCACGCTGCCGTTCAGTTTTGAGGGCGGGCGCCGCCGCAAGCAGGCTGAGGAGGCCCTCGCCGAGCTGCGCCGCGTGTGCGATGCCGTCATCCCGCTCGCCAACGACATGCTCCTGCAGGAGGGCACCGAGCAGACCAGCGTGCTCGACGCCTTCGCCCAGGCCGACGAGTGGATCGGCCGCGGGGTGAAGTCCATCTGGGGCATGCTTTCCCGCACCGGGCTCATCAACGTCGACTTCACGGCCCTGCGCCAGGTGTTCCAGCAGCGCGGGGGCAAGACCCTCTTCGGCCTCGGGGTCGGGGACGGCGAGAATCCCGCGGCGGCCGCGCTGGCCGACCTCAAGGACTGCCCGCTGCTCCACACGCCGGAGTATGCGCGCAAGGCCGACCGCCTGCTCGTCAATATCACCGGCGGCGCCGACCTCAGCCTGACCAAGGTCAACGAACTGATGACCGCCATCACCGAGGAGTTTGGCCGCGAGGCGCACGTGGTCATGGGCGCCGCGATCGACGAGTCCCTGCAGGGCCGGGTGGAGATCTGCGTCATCGGCACGACCGACCTCGGCAGCCGCAACTTTGCGCGCCGCGACGCCAAGCCCGCGCCGCCGCGCCGCGAAGCCAAGCCCGCCGGGGCCACCACGACCTCCGCCGAGCCGGGCAGCAACACGAACGTCACCACCACGGTCACGACCGACGCCGGCCGCGGCTCCCGCAAGGCGGCAGCCGTCCACGCGTCGGGCATTCAGCAGGAGGAATTTGGGTTCCAGGGCGGCCCGCCGGCGGAGAACCGCGGGGCCTTCGACAAGTCCGACCGCAACCTGTTCGAGGGGCAGGACCTCGACATCCCGACCTACCTCCGGAAGGGCATCAAGGTGACGGTGTGAGGTTATCGCATTTCAGGTAGGAAGGTGAGTCCCTTTACCGCCGGTTCGGAGAGACGGGCCGGACTCTACGTTACTCAATTAAGCCCTTATTCGTAGTAGATGGGGGCGGCAGAAGGCTTCAATTCTTCAAGGATCATCTCAACAGGCATGTCATTTACCGTAGAAAAGAGTGGCGACAGGTTGAATGGCCCAATGATGCGTCCGCCATATCGAGTTGGAGCACCAGTCAAGGCGCGTCTAAGCTCTTTAATTGGAAATTTGACGAGTAGCCCGCAATCCAATGCGATTGCAACGGCCTTAACCGGATAGTGATGTAGAACGCTGGCAGGGATATCCGTTCGCCAGTCACCTGTGCGGGACCAACGAACGGGAACATCACGATGCCATACGGAGTTTATGATTTTGGGAGTTTTCATCCCTTCTGGCGAGAGCCACGTGCGGTAGCACCGTTGAACCGGCCACCGTCCAACCAGCCACCGTGTAACGCACTGAGGTGCTACTTCGCGGCCCTAACGGCCACCATCACCGGCAGAATCATCCCTCAGCACCTTTTCAAAGGGGATATCTGGTGGCACGCTTCGCCCGACGGGTGACGTAGGCGGCGACGCTCTCCTGCACGAGGACCTCGGCCGGGATTTTCAGGCCGCGGTGCAGGGCCCGGATCATGGTTAGACTCAGTGGGCGTTTCCGGTTCATCACTTCGGAGACCTTGCTCTTGCTTTGGAGGTAGGGGTGGAGGTCGGCGGACTCCAGACCCGCCTGATCCATGCGGAAGCGAATGGCCTCAATGGGGTCGGGGGTGGCAATCGGGAAATGCTCCTCCTCGTATTTTTCGACCAGCAGCGACCAAAGCTCCAACTCGGCTTCGTCGGCCGCCGGCCGGGCCAGCAGTTGCACGACGTAAGTCAGGGCTTCCTTGTGGTCGCGGCTGGTCTTGAGGACTTTCGGTTTCATGGGGCGTCAGATGGTGGTGGCGTCGATCTTGTCATAGGCGGCATGGGTGCCGACGAAGCGAATGAAGACGAGGCCAGTGTTGTAGTGGATGCGGACGATGAGGCGGTAGGAGTTGCCCTTGAGATTGAAGACGACGCGATGGCCGGGCAGGGCATCGGCGGATCGGTAGCGGGCCTTGATGTCGTTGAAAGATTTCCAGCGGGCGGCTTTGGTCTCGTGAAACCAGGCTTTGAGTGGTTGCTCGGTATCAGCGTGCCTTTCCCAGAAGTCCCTGAGCGTCTTGCGGGAGATAACACGCATGTGATGGGAGCTAATGTTCCCAATCCGGGAACCGAGTCAAGCGCGGGGTGTGAGGAGTAAATCATGGTCTTATTGAGGATTACTTAAAGAAGTGACATAAACTGATTCTGCTGTCTGCCTTCCGGCATGGGCATGCCAAAAGGACAGAAGATGGATTCGGAGGTGTTGAGGCAGAGACGGCTGGAAGCGCGCCGGCTCTTGGACGAAGGGGTGGCGCAGGCGGAAGTCGCACGCCGTTTGCAGACATCGCGCCAGTCGGTGAGCCGCTGGGCGCGGCTGCGTTTGCCGGAGCTGGCCAAGGTGCGTCGGCAGGGTCGTAAGCCGGGCCTGAGCGAGGCGGCACGGGCTAAACTGCGGACCGCGTTGTTGACGGGGCCGAAGGCGGCGGGCTTCGCGACCGAACTGTGGACCGTTCCGCGGGTGCGCCAGCTAATCATGCAACGCTGCCGCCAGCAATACAGCTCGGTCCACGTCTGGCGGCTCTTGCGCCAGATGGGGTTTAGTCCGCAGCGCACCGTCGGCCGTGCCCGCGAGCGCAACGAGGCGAAGATCGCCGACTGGAAGTCCCGGGATTGGCCGCGCCTTAAAAAAAAGCCCGCCGGGAGCGCCGCACACTCGTCTTCCTCGACGAAAGCGGACTGAGCCAACGGCCCCATCGGGCGCGCACGTGGGCGCCGCGCGGCCAGACCCCGGTGCTCACCTTCAACTTCAACTGGAAGAGCGTCTCGGCGATCGCCGGGCTGACCCTGCACAACTTCTACTTCCAATTGCATACCGGCTCGATCAAGAGCGCCCAGGTCATCGGCTTCTTGCGGGCGTTGCATCGTCAGGTGCCCGGCAAAATCCTGCTCCTGTGGGACGGGGCGCCGATCCATCGCAGCCGCATCGTCACCGCCTTTGTCCGGGAACAGCACGCATGGCTGCACGTCGAGCGCCTGCCCGCCTATGCCCCCGAACTCAATCCGGTCGAATATCTTTGGGCTTACTGGAAAAAGAACGAACTCGCCAACTTCTGCCCCAAAGATGTCTGGCAGCTCAGCCACGCCGCCAGCCAGGCGCTCAAGCGCATCCGGCGCATCCGGCGCCGCCCTCAGCTCATCGCCGCCTTCTTCCACCAAGCCGAATTGTTTTGATCTAAATGTCACTTCTTTAGGTAAGACTCAATAGGTGGAACCCGGCCTTCCGCCGCCGCCGGGCCTATGGCGGACAGGCCGGACGGATTGGTATAGGGTAACAGAAAACGCGTCCGGAGGCCGCGTTCCACCTAAGGCAATAGACTCTCAGACCTAGACTCCGGGCAGCTTGACGGACAAACTGGAAGACGCAGAGTATCCGTGTGCGCAAAAGATCGAAGACTTTCAATCAGCAGCCCAAGCGCGGTTTGGGCGGTGGAGTGGCGCCGGGGGCCCGGCAGCGTGAGATCATCAAGCTCTTTGGCACGGTGAAGTTTGCGCCGGACTTCGACTATAATGCGGAGAGGGTAAAACGCTGAAGCGTATGCGCCCGGAAGCACCTGCCGATTGCGCTTTACGTCAGCGCCCAACCCTAGGCTTATAGCGCCCCCCATGTTCATCGACGAAACCAAAATCAAGGCCCGGGCCGGCGACGGCGGCCGCGGCTGTTCCAGCTTCCGGCGCGAGAAATACGAGCCCTGGGGCGGCCCCAACGGCGGCGACGGCGGCAAGGGCGGCGATGTCATCCTCCGCGGCGACGACGACCAGAACAACCTCGTCGACTTCAAGTTCAAGCCGCACTGGAACGGCGAGCGCGGCGAACACGGCCAGGGCGCCGACTGCAACGGCCGCGAGGGCCGGCCCGCCATCCTCCGCGTGCCGCTCGGCACCATCGCCTACCGCCTCGACACCGGCGAGATGATCGCCGAGGTGCTGGAGGACAATCAGGAGATCGTGCTGCTCAAGGGAGGCAAGGGCGGCTTCGGCAACACCAAGTTCAAGTCTTCCGTCACGCGCGCGCCGCGCAAGGTCGGCCCCGGCGAGCCGGGCGAGATCGGCGATTTCCGGCTGGAGCTGAAGAGCATTGCCGACATCGGCCTCGTGGGCTTCCCCAATGCCGGCAAGTCCTCGCTGACCAACCTCATCACCAACGCGCGCCCGAAGACGGCGGCCTATCCGTTCACCACGCTGCATCCGCAGATCGGCGTCATCGACTACGCCGAGGAATACGAGCGCCTCGTCATGGCCGACGTGCCCGGCCTCATCGCCGGCGCGAGCGACGGCAAGGGCCTCGGCCACCGCTTCCTCCGCCACATCGAACGCTGCAAGCTCCTGCTCGTCATCATCGACCTCGCCGGCACCGACACCCGCGACCCGCGCGACGACTACAAGCAGCTGCTCAAGGAGCTCGAGCTATTCGACGAGACGCTGCTCGACAAACCCCGGCTCGTCGTGGCGAACAAGATGGACGAGGACGCCGCCGTGGTGAACCTCAAGAAATTCAAGAAACGCTTCCCGAAGGTGGAGCTGGTCCCGATCTCCTGTCTCACGGAGGAGGGCATCCCGAAACTGCGGAAAGAGCTGCTGAAGCGCGTGAAGAAGATGCGGGCCAAAGAAAAGAAATCGCCAAGGGCGAAGGGTTGAGTAAGATTTCCCGCACATGTCAGAACACCGGCCATTGCTGATGCGCTCCAACCGCCTGCTGGGTTCGGCGTTGATCGAGCACAGCCTGGTGAAGTTCGAGGACCTGGAGGCGGCCAACGAGCGCCTGCTGGAGATCGCCGCCAGCGGCGACATGCGCCGCAGCTCCGTGCTGAACGTGCTGGTGTATGAGAAGAAGGTCCTGCGCGAGGAGGATGTGCTGCATCACGTGGTCGACGACCATGGCATCGGCGTCATCGACCTGCGCGGCTACGAGGTGCCCGAGGACGTGAAGACCGCCCTCGACCTCGGCGCCTGCTGGGCGACCTGGACCGTGCCCTTCGACCAGGAGGAGGATTTTCATTTTGTCGCGACCGCCTACTACCTGAGCCCCGCGGTGCGCTCCCACTGGGAGAAGACCCTCGGCGGCCAGATCATCTGGCAGGCCACCACGATGGACATCATCGCGGATTTCCTCGACCGCGTGCAGGCCGAGCGCACCGAGGCGGCGAAACGCGCGGAAAGCGGCGCGCCGAACCCCAACAAGGCCGGCACCCGTGTGCCATTCTTGCCTTCCGCCGGCGGCAGCGCCGCGCCATTCGTCCCGCCCCCCGCCGGCGGCAGCGTCGCTCCCTTTCCGCGTTCCCCGAGCAATCCTCCCACCTCCGCCGGCGGCTCCACGCCCCCGCCGACCATCTGAGCCATGCCCCTGGGCCGCACACAGACGCAGATCATCGACAAGCTCGAGGAGATGGGGAAAATATCCCCGGAGCAGAAAGCCATCCTGCTCGCCCGGCCCGACGAGCCGACCGGTGACCAGCTCGACCAGATCCTGCAGGCGGAAAACCGCATCACCTCCTTTCAGCTGCTGCTGGCCAAGTGCCGCGCCCTGGGCCTCGCACCGTTCAACGTCGCCCGCTACAAGGTCCACCCCAACACCTTCGAGAAGATAGACCTCGAGTTCTGCCAGAAGAACATGATCTTGCCGGTCGGGCAGGTCGGCGACTTCCTGCTCGTGGCCTTCGCCAATCCCTTTGAGACCGCCGTCGCGGCCAAGATCCAGGACAAGACCGGCCAACGGGTCGTCCGCCTGCTCGGGCGCGACGCGGACATCCGGGAAAAACTCAAGAAGGACCAGATCCGGGAGGAAGTGCAGTTCGGCGACGTCGTGGACCAGCTCGGCGCGCAGTTCACCGAGGAGGATGTCGAGATCAAGGACGAGGACCTGGAGAACGAGGAGTCCGCGCCCATCATCCAGCTCGCCAACCGCATCATCGAGGACGCGTATTTCGCCGGCACGTCCGACATCCACATCGAGCCGTGGGAGAAGGAGATCGTCGTGCGCTACCGCATCGACGGCCTCACGCAGGAAAAGCTCCGCCTGCCCGCCAAGGTCGCCGGGGCGCTGGTCGCGCGCATCAAGATCATGTGCAACCTCGACATCGCCGAGCGTCGCCTGCCCCAGGACGGCCGCATCATCTTCAAGCAGTATAACAAGAAGAACATCGACATCGATCTCCGGGTCTCGACCGCCCCGCTCAACCACGGCGAGGGGGTCGTCATGCGTATCCTCGACAAGCAGAAGTCCACGCTGCCCCTGACCGCACTGGGTTTCACGGAGGAAAATCTCGCGCGTTACCGCGAGTGCATCCGCCAGCCCTACGGCATGGTCCTCCATTGCGGACCGACCGGCTCCGGCAAGTCGATGACGCTCTACTCGGCGATGAACGAGATCAACACCTCCGACGTCGTCATCCGCACCGCCGAGGATCCCATCGAATACACGCTGCCCGGCATCAACCAGATGCAGATGCACCGGCAGATCGGGCTCACCTTTGCCACCGCCCTCCGCGCCTTCCTCCGCCAGGATCCCGACATCATCCTCGTCGGCGAAATCCGTGACAAGGAGACGGCGAACATCGCCGTCGAGGCCGCGCTCACCGGCCATATGCTCATCAGCACGCTGCACACCAACGACGCCCCGAGCACGATCGCCCGCCTGACCGACATGGGCATCGAGCCGTTCATGATCTCGTCGTCCCTCGTGTGCGTCTGCGCCCAGCGTCTCATGCGCCGCGTGTGCAAGGTCTGCCGGGTCGCCTACGAGCCCGACGGCCGCGAGAAGGACCTCATGCAGCGGGCCATCGGCTGGAGCGGCCAGATCTACAAGGCCAACCCGACCGGCTGCACCAAGTGCAACAACACCGGCTACAAGGGCCGCGTGGGCATCCACGAGCTCCTGACCACGAGCGAGGAGCTGATCGAGGCCATCAACAAGGAGGCCGAGACCGCCGAGCTGAAGCGCATCGCCATGAAGTCCGGCATGAAGACCCTGCACCAGGACAGCATCATCAAGGTGAAGGAGGGGCTCAGCACGCTCGCCGAGGCCGTCGCCACCATCCCGCAGGACATGGAACTGCGCGACTCGCGGAAGAAGTGAGGTAGGGCGCGGACTCCGTTCCGCGCCGGGTCAACGGTTACGTGGCTGCGGCTTCCAGCCGCAGAATCAACCGAACCATCGGCTGGAAGCCGATGCCACCCCCAACCCGGTTCCGCGCGCTTGCCGCCGCGCCCCGCGTCCTCCAGCCTTCCCGCCATGAAATTCAAGGCCCTGCTGCGCAAGATCGACCAGCTGGAGTCCGGCCTCGTCGAGCAGAACGAGGAACTCGCCGCGCTGAAGCGCCGGCTGCCGCCCGAGGAGGTGAAGGACTACCTGCTTCACGGCCCCGAGGGTCGCGTGCACCTGTCCGAGCTGTTCCGCGGCAAGCAGGACCTCATCGTCGTCCACAACATGGGCCGCGCGTGCCGCTATTGCACGATGTGGGCCGACGGCTTCAACGGCCTGCGCCACCACTTCGCCGACCGTGCAGGGTTCGCCGTCGTGTCGCCCGACGCCGTCGCCACGCAGCAGAGGTTGGCGAAGAGCCGCGGCTGGGAGTTTCCGTTCTATTCCGGCAAGGGCGGCACCTTCATCAAGGACATGGGCTACCTGCCGAAGCCGACCGAGCCCATGCCGGGCGTGTCCACCTTTCGCCGGCAGGGCCGCAAGCTCTACCGCATCGCCACGGCGCCGTTCGGGCCGTTCGACCCGTATTGCCCCGCCTGGCCGCTCTTTGCCCTGCTCGACGGCGGCGTGGGCGACTGGGCGCCAAAGTTCAAGTATGCCCGATAATGATCCGGGTATGTATCCTTGGAGGGTCGGTCTCCTGACCGACCGCGGTCGGCCGGGAGGCCGACCCTCCACTCAGACATGAACGCTTACTGGCCCGAGTTCCTCACCATCGTGATCGCGCACGCCCTCGCGGTGGCCAGTCCCGGGCCGGACTTCGCCCTCGTGCTCCGGCAAAGCCTCGCGCACGGCCGTCGCACCGCCGTCTGGAGCAGCATCGGCATCGGCTGCGGCATCAGCGTCCACATCATCTATTGCCTCCTCGGCCTGGGTTACCTGCTCAAGGAATCCGCCGTCGCGCTGGCCACCGTCCAATACCTCGGCGCGGCCTACCTCGCCTATGTCGGCCTGCAGGCGCTGCGCACGCCACCCCGGCACTCGGATATTGATGTAGGTCGGGGTTTATCCCCGACCCAACCGGAGTCTGCCGGACAGCAAGCCCGGCCGGCCACCCCTACCGACCGCGCCGCCTGGACGACGGGATTTCTTGTCAACGTGCTCAACCCCAAGGCCGCGTTGTTTTTCATTTCGCTGTTCCCGCTGGCCGTCAGCGTCCACACGCCGAAACTCATCCAGCTCGGTTATGGGGTCTGGCTGACCCTGGCGACGATGGCCTGGTTCATCTTTGTGTCGTTCGTCTTCACGCAAGGACCGGTGCGCCGCCGGTTTCTCGCCCACGGCCACTGGATTGATCGCGCGCTGGGCGTGGTTTTCCTCGGCTTCGCCGCCAGCCTGGCGTTCGCGACGGTGCGCTGATTTTTGGGCGGGCAATCCGTCCCGCGGAAGGGTCCGTTGCCCCCAACGGACCTTGGCTTCAGGTGGAGCAACAAGGGCTCAATCCAACGTCCCGAGGTAACTGGACCTATGGTAGGGTCCGTTGCCTCCAACGGACCTTGCGCCAACGAGGGCGGTTGAGGGCAACCGCCCCTACCGTTTCGACCAGCTCAAGACCCGAGCTTACCGAGAGGTCTGCGGCGCGGCGGGCACTCCTGCGGTAGGGTCCGTTGCCCTCAACGGATCTTGCGCCAACGAGGGCGGTTGAGGGCAACCGCCCCTACCGGCTCAGGCACCGCAAAGTCCAAAACAAAAGGGACGTTGGTATAACGTATTATATTACACATTTCCGGGGACGGGGACCCCTTGCCGGCGGGGATGTCCTACGCGAACACGGCGCCGCCGAGGAGGCGCTCGCCGTCGTAGAGGGCCATGATCTGGCCGGGGGCGAGGGCGCGTTGGGGGGAAACGAAACGGATGGAGGCCGAGGAGGGAAGGGGTGAGGCTGGAGGGGTGAGGCTTGAGGCGTGAGGGGTGAGGGGTGAGGAAGGCGGCTCAGCGGGACGATTCGCCCTACCAGGGAAATCCGGGGTGAAGTCGATGAACACGCGCGGGTCGCGGTAGCGGACCTTGCATTCGAGGCGGCGGGGTTGGGTGAGAGGCTCGCCGATAAAACTGAGGCTGTGCACGCGGCACTCGTTGGCCCACAGGCCGGGAGCGTCGGGGCCGTCGAAGGCCACGAGCAACGCGTGGTCGCCGGCGCGCTTGCCGGTGACAACGTAGGCCTTGTCGTCGGTGTTCGACGGGATGCGGATGCCGCGGCGCTGGCCGATGGTGTAGTAATGCAGCCCGCGGTGTTCGCCCAAGATCTTGCCGTCCGTGGCGCGGACGATCGGACCCGGATGCTCGGGCACGTAGGCTTGCAAAAAATCCGCCATCTTCACCTCGCCGATGAAGCAGATCCCCTGGCTGTCCTTCTTGGCGGCAGTCGGGAGCTTCGCAGCGGCCGCAATGGCGCGGAGCTCGGGCTTGGTCAGGTGGCCGATGGGAAAGCGCGCGAGCGCCAGCTGCTCCGGCGTGAGCAGCGCGAGAAAGTAGGATTGGTCCTTGTTGGAGTCCAAGCCCTCTAGCAGAAGGGGTGAGGGAGGAGGGGGGAGGCTTGAGGGGTGAGGGGAGAGGGGGGAGGCGGGCACCCGCCGGGCGTAGTGGCCGGTGGCGACGGCGGAAAAACCCTCGGCCTGGGCGTATTTGGCGAACACGCCGAATTTCATCTCGCGGTTGCACATCACGTCGGGATTGGGCGTGAGGCCGCGCTGGTAGCCGTCGAGCAGGTAGTCCACGACGAGCCGCCGGTAGTCCTCCATCAGGTTGACGACGCGGAATTCGATGCCGAGCTGGTCGGCCACGGCGCGGGCGTCCGCGATGTCCTGCAGCCACGGGCAGTCGCCGATGACGTTGTCCTCGTTGATCCAGTTCTTCATGTAGGCGCCGACAATGTCGTGCCCCTGCTGCTGGAGCAGGAGCGCGGCGACACTGCTGTCAACCCCGCCCGACAGGGCGACGAGGATGCGTTCGGAGGACATGGGGCAAGACATTATTGTTCAGCGGGCATTGTCCAAGGTTCATTTGTCATCGACCCTGAGTCGGGGGTCCGGCCAGTGAAATTGAACCATGAACGCGGAACATTGAACCAGGCTGCTTTCTCCATGCTTGCCGCCCTTGGCCTGGCTCCGGCACGCTGCCGGTCTCGCTCATGTCTGCCACCCGTGCACCTTTTTCGAACGAACCCGCCCAGCGCATCGCGCGGGCGTGGCTGAGCTCGACCTCGACCGGCATCATCGAGCTCGACGCCGACTGGACGGGCGATTCGTTGCCGCTGCTCGCGCCGGGGGACAAGGCCTTTGCCTTTGCCGACCTGGGGCCGGCCGCGCCCTCGCTCTACGCGGACGAGGCGGCCTACTATGTCGATGAGGACGGCCTGCTGGTCTTTGTGCTCGATCCGGCGGAGCACAGCTGGGTCGATTTCGGCCAGATGCCCGTCTACGTCGCGGGGGATTTCAACGGCTGGGACGCGGCCGTCGGCCAGGCCGACTGGGCGCTGGAGCCCGGCGAACTGAACGGCCGGACGGTGTGGCTCCTGCGGAAGCCCACGGCGCTGCTCCTGACGGATCCGCCGCGGCTGTTCAAGTTCGTCACCGGCGACCACCGTTGGATCGACCTCCCGCGCGACGCCACGAACCTCGTGCCCGACGGCCAGGGACATTTCAACCGCGCCCTGCACCGCCGCCGCACGGGGCGCAACCTGTTCCGCTTCACGACCACGGCGCCGGTGCTGCTCAGCCAGACGTATTCGGTCATCCACGTGCGCGACGGCCGGGAGGCGCCGAAGACGCGGGTGCGGCTCGGGCGGTTCTTCCACGAGCTGCGCAGCGACCTGCCGCTCGGGGCGCTCGTGCGCCGTGGTGGGACGACCTTCCGGCTGTTCGCGCCGCGCGCGCGGCATGTGCGGCTGTTTCTCTGCGAGCAGCTGGGGGAGCAGGCGGCGGCCTTCGGCTACGAGCTTGACCGCCAGGAGGAGGAGGGCGGCTGGCGCGGGGTGTGGGAGGCGCACCTCGACCGCAACCTGCACGGCTGGTACTACTGGTACTCGGTGAGCGGCCCGCACGATGTGTTCGGGCATTTTCATCCGGGCCAGAAGATCCTCGATCCCTACGCCCAGGCCGCGGTCGGCTGCGAGGGGCCCGGCATCGTGCTCGACCCCGCGTGGGTGGGGCGGGGCGACCGCCGCTTCACCACCCCGCCGTGGCAGGACCTGGTCATGGCCGAGGCCCACGTGCGCGACCTCGTGGCGCTGGCCCCGCTGCCGCTCACTGCGGAGGAGCGGCTTGGCTTCAGCGGCCTGACGAAGTGGGTGGAGAGCCCGGATTTTTATCTGAAAAAGCTCGGCGTGAACTGCGTGGAGCTGCAGCCGCTGCACGAGTTCGACAACCGCACGCGCGACGAATACCACTGGGGTTACATGACGGCGAATTTCCTGGCGCCGGCCAGCGCCTACGCGGCCGACGCCGCGTCGGCCTCGCAGGTGAAGGAACTGCAGGAGCTCGTGGCGGCGTTCCACCGGCAGGGCATCGCGGTCGTGGTGGACGTGGTCTACAACCATGTCGGCGTGCCGGCGCACCTGATGTTCATCGACAAGCTCTATTACTTCGAGCTCGAGGATGACGGCGCCCTCTCGAACTTCAGCGGCTGCGGCAACGACCTGCGCTGCCGCTCCGCCATGGCGACGCGGCTGATCATCGACAGCCTGGTGCAGCTCATCGAGACCTATGGCGTGGACGGCTTCCGCTTCGACCTGGCGGAGCTGATCGGCGTGGACGTGCTGCGCGAGATCGAGGCGGCGGTGAAGCGGGTGAAACCCGACGCCATCCTCATCGCCGAGCCCTGGAGCTTCCGCGGGCACATCGCCGCCGCGCTGCGGCCGACCGGCTACGCCTCCTGGAACGACGGCTACCGGAATTTCGTGCGCGACTATGTGCGCGGCCTCGGGGCGGCGGAGCGGATGGAATACTTTCTCAAGGGCTCGCCGTGGCATTTCGCCTTCTGGCCCGCGCAGACGGTCAACTACACCGAGTCGCACGACGATCGCACCTGGCTCGATTGGATCACGGAGCAGGGCGACCACAACGGCTTTCATCCCACCCAGCACGACCGGCAGCGCTCGCACCTGATGGCCGCCATCCTGTTTTCCTCGATCGGCATCCCGATGCTGGCGTCCGGGCAGGATGCCCTGCGCTCCAAGCACGGCGTCAACAACACCTACCAGCGCGGCGACCTCAACGCCCTCGACTATCACCGCCTCGCCCGCTACCCGGCGACGCACGCTTATTTCGCCCAGTGGATCGCGTTCCGGCGGTCGGAGCGCGGGCGCCTGCTCCGCCAGTGGTCGCGGCCCTCGGAGGGCTTTTTCCAGGCTTACCACGGCCCGGCCCTCGCCGCGCTCGTGCTGGTCTACAATGCGGACGGCAGCCAGGGGCCGGGCCGCCTGATGTTCGCCGTGAATCCCACGGGTGAAGACGTCACCATCGCGATCGGTGATTTCGCGGATAGCGCGTGGGAACTCGTCGCCGATCATGAATGCTTTTACCTGGCGGGCGGGCGCCCGCCGGGCCGGGCGGTGACCCGGGAGGTGTTCATCCCCGGCGGGACCTGCAGCCTCTGGCAGGCGAAGGCCTAGCCCGGATATTTCACACCCATGAGATTATCTTTCAGAGAAATATCCGTCTGCCCTTCGGGCAGAGCGACTCTGTCGCGGTTAGCCCCGACGAGGTCGGCCCGACAGGGCGCA
>JBKJTZ010000061.1:0-18997 GCA_046590295.1 Lacunisphaera sp. | reverse complement strand
ACTTTGCGGTGCCTGAGCCGGTAGGGGCGGTTGCCCTCAACCGCCCTCGGTGAGACCAGGGCCGTTGAGGGCAACGGCCCCTACCTAAAGCGTCTATTCTTCAAGGGACGTTGGTATCAGCCGGACGCATGCAGCCTCAGAACGGATAGTTGAGCGCACAGCACGCATCACCAATTGGTGGAGCGTGCTGACCGCAGCGCGCTTGGGTAGTCAGCCGCGAGAAAAGCGGCCTGGGGTCAGGTCGCTCCACCTTAATGGCATGAGTCCGTATCGGTAGTCCGCCGAAGGAAAACCAAAGTTTTGGGGAGGGGTGCTGGGGAGGGGCGAAGCCCCGCCCCGCTCTGACGCGAAGCGGAGGTCTGGCGGAGTCCACCTGATGAAGCTGGGCTTGGCTGGCGCCCGGCATCACTTTGCCGACCGAGCGCAGGACGAACGATGATCCCGTTCCCGCGAGGAATATGAGCCAATCATTCGCCTGCGTTCGGAAGGCATCGGAAACGGCCATGCATACTCAGCTGCCGGCGTCACCCGACGACTCGCACGATACGATCTGCAGCCCGGTTCCGCCAAACCAAAAACCACCATGAAACACGAAAACTATGCGGCCCTCGTGGCCTTGGATTGGGGAGACAAAATGCATGCCTTCGCCCGGCAATCCGCCGGCGCGGAGCGCATTGAACAAGGTTCGATCGAAGCGACCCCGGAAGCCCTGCATGCTTGGTTGGCCGCCCTGGGCAAAACCCACGAGGGCCAACCCGTCGCGCTGGCCGTCGAGGCCGGACGCAACTCCCTGCTGCATGCCCTGCTAGAGTATCCGTGGCTGACGGTCTATCCGGTGCATCCGGCCACCAGTGCGCGCTTCCGCACCGCCTTCACGCCCTCCGGGGCGAAGGACGACGGTCCCGATGCGGTCGTGATCCTCACGCTACTGCGGATGCATCGCGCCCAGCTCACGCCCTTGACCCTGGACACGGCGCCGACCCGGGAACTGGCCGCGCTGGTGACCGCCCGGCGCAGTGCGGTGGACCAACGCACCGGCACGGCCAACCAGCTGGGCAGTCTGCTCAAAGGGTATTTTCCCCAAGCCCTGACGCTGGCAGGCGACGATCTGACCAAACCTCTGGCCCTGGCCTTCCTGCGGCGCTTCCCCGAACTGGCCGCGGTGCAAAAGGCCAAGCCGGCCACCCTCGGCTCCTTTTATCGCCAGCACGGCTCCCGCTCGGCAGAACGCATCGCCGAACGACTGGCGCTGGCCGCCAGAGCCCGCGCGCTCATCGCAGACCGCGCCGTCATCGCCCCCGCCTTGCTGGAGGTGGCTTTGCTGGTGGATCTGCTCGAAGTCCACGCCCGCCACATCGCCTTGCTGGAAACGCGCATCGCCGAAGCCTTCGCCGCGCATCCACGGGCGGAACTGTTTGCCGCGCTGCCGGGAGCCGGACCAGCGCTCGCCCCGCGACTGCTGGTTGCCTTTGGCGACCAGATCGAGCGTTACCCCACCGCCGCCTCCCTCCAAAAATACGCCGGAGTGGCTCCGGTCCGCGAAAAAAGCGGACAGAAACAATGGACCCACTGGCGCTGGGCCGCGCCCAAGTTCATGCGTCAAAGTCTGGTCGAATGGGCTGGCCAGACCGTCGTGCGCAGCGTCTGGGCCCACGCCTATTACCACCGACAACGCCAGGCCGGAAAAGCCCACCATGCCGTCCTGCGTGCGCTCGCCTTCAAATGGATCCGTATCCTGTGGCGCTGCTGGAGGGACGGCGTGCTCTACGACGAAACCCGCTACCTCGCCACGCTGGCCAAACGTGCCTCGCCCTTGGTCTCCGCCGCATAAAATCCCAAAAGAAAATCCTTGCGTGGACTACCTCAGCTTTTGGCTCAGTTCAGCAGCACGTTGACGATGGCGTTGCCGATGCCGATGAGGGCGGCGCCGGAGATCAGGCCGGCGCAGATGGGCTCGCAGCCGAGGACCCAGAAACCGTGACCCTTGGTGCCGGCCTCCGGGTGCTTGCGGCCCTGCCACCAGAAGATGAGCGCGCCGACCCACATCGTGATGCAATACTCGGGCGGCAGAATGACCCCCAGGCCGATCGACACCGCCGAGAGCGGGAACCGGCCCTTGGTCTTGATGCGCAGGATCTCGAACACCAGCGCCGCCACCGCCGCCACCGCCATCGAGATGACGGCCGAGGTTGGCAGGTTGCTCAGCCCGTTCGTGATGATGTCGGCGACGCCCTTCCACTGCAGCGCCGCCGGCATGGGGAAGGTGTCGGACACGAGCGTCGCCGTGGAACGCAGCCCAGCCTTGTCGGGGGTCAGGAACAACAGGAAGAACAGCGGCGTCGAGGCCATCGCGCCCGCGAAGATGCCGATGACGTGGCCGACGACCTGGTGGCGCGGCTTGCCGCCGAGCATGTAGCCGGGCTTGATGTCGGAGAGCAGGTTGCCGGCGTTGGAGGCGATCTCGGAGGTCATGCCGGCCGGGATGAGGTTGTTGGCCGGGTTCGAGCTGTCGATCGCGCCCATGGTGAACTGCGTGATCTTGGAGAGCGAACCGGTGGGCGTCCACGAGGTGAGCGCCATGGCGTTCGTGCAGATGATGGTGAGCACGAAGATCAGCGGGAGGGCGACGAAGGACATCAGCCACGGCACGCCGAAGAACGCATGCGTGATCCACGCCCCGATCACGCTGAACACCGGCACGCCGACGTAGGAGAGCCACAGCGGCACCTCGATGCCCGCGAGCAGGTCGGGCGCCGCCGGAGCGCCGTTCGCGGCCGGTTTGCGGCGGAGGTTCTTGAACGCGCCGATGATGATGTCGGGCTTGGCGAAAAGGCCGACCATCGAGCCGACCACCATCATCGTGACGCCCCACCAGAGCGCCCACTGGTTGACGATCTCACCGCGCGAGATGGCGATGAGCGCGCCGCTGGGCGAGGTGTAGGCCTTGATGTCGCCGCGCTGGATCATGATGGGGGCGAGCAGGGCGAAATTGACCACCGCCCCGATCACGCAGCTCGTCGCCACGCGGATGCCCATCAGACCGCCGACACCAAGCATCGCCGCGTCGAGCGTGGCGCGCAGGCCGAGCACGCGCAGGTCGGTGCCGAGGATCTTGGGCGTCCAGAGGTGGAATTTCGCCGCGAGCAGGTAATAATAGGTGTCGAGCCGCTCGTGGAAGCTCCACGGCTCCGCGAGCCCGGCCCACTTGTCCAGGCGGAGGATCTTGAACTGAATCAGCTTCATCCAGCCGTCGCTGACGAGCAGCTGGTAGCCGCCGGTGAGGATACCCGTGACGGTGAGCAGCTTGGCCTGGAACATGCCGGTGGCCGCGTTCCCGGTGTAGAGGGTGTCGAGGACAACGCCGCAGGCCCGGCCCTCGGGGAAGGGCAGCTGGTCCTCGTTGATGAAGCGGCGCTTCATCGGGAACGCCACCAGCACCCCGAGGATCGAGATGACGGTGTTCCAGACGATGATCTGCCACCAGGGCACGATGTTGCCGGTCACCAGCATGTAGGCCGCCAGGCTGGAGATGAGCGGCATGACCATGTAGCCGGCGGCGGTGGCGATCGACTGCGTGCAGTTGTTCTCGAGGATCGTGAAGTCCCGGGTGATGCCGAGGTTTGCGAGGATGCGGAAGAGGGCGAAGGCGAGGATCACGGAGGTGAGACCGACCCCGATGCCGATGCCGGTCTTGCCCCCGATGTAGAGCGCCGTGGCCGAGAGAATGCCCCCGAGAAAGAAACCCGTGGCCGCGGAACGAAAGGTCAGCTGCGGCATGTCGCCACGGTAGATGTTCTTGAACCACCACTCGTCCTTCTGGGTGCGGTTCCAGGTGCTGATTTGTTCTTCGCTGAGCTGTTGCAGGGCCATGGGGGCGGGGTTGGGGATGATGGAGCGGGAAAATCAGGGGTTTACGACGATGCGCAGCGGCGGCGAGGTGTGGCCGCGGTCGTCGCGCGCGGCAAGGGTGAAGGTGTAGATCCGCCCGCGCGGCAGCACCACCTCCACCGCCCACTGCGTGTCACCCCTGCGCGTGCCGATGCTGGTGACCTCCTCGAGCGGGCCGCCGCTGTCGTATTGGCAGACGCCGGTCACGCCCTGCACGATGCCGTCGTCGAAGGCCGCGACCTCCACGACGATGCGGTAGCGGTAGGGCCCGTAGGGCTCGGCGCGGCTGGCGAGGAACTGCAGCACGGGCGTGCCGGGCGGCGCGTCCCCGCTGGGGATGACCTGATTCTCGGTGCTGCCGGCCTGCACCGGCGCCTTCCTCCGCTGGGGCACCGGCACGTAGACGCCGGGGGTCTCCACGGGCGTGGCATTGAGCACGAGGTTGTAACCCGTGGCAAAGGCCGGCGTGCAGCCCAGCAAATCCACCGCACCGTCGCCGTCGAAATCCGCCGCCACGAAGGCCCGGTGCTCGGGAAACCCGCCGCCGCCCTGCATGACGGGCCACGCCGGGTTGCGGCTGAACCGGCGATAGTCGGCCCCGGAATAAATCCGCAGGCCGTTGCGCCCGGCCACGCCAATGTCCCGCCGGCCGTCCCGGTTGAAGTCGGCCACCACGACCGACGCCGTGCCAAGGCCCACCCCGAACTCGCTGCCGATCAGGTCCCACGGATCCTCCCAGCCCGACCGGCCATCCGACCCAAAGACCACCCGCACGTGCTCGCCGCGATCGGCGTCGTTGTCGGTCAGGATCAGGTCGTCGCGCCCGTCGCGGTCGAGGTCCGCGACGAAGAGCGCGCGGGCAAAGTCGTCCTTGCCGCCGACGGGCCAGAGGAACGGCTGGCTCGCACTGTGCTGGTTGAAAAACATCCACGCCCCGGTTGAGCGGCCCTGGGTCTCGGTCGTGATGGCGAGGTCTGAGAAACCGTCGCCATCAAAATCCCCGGCCACAAGGACGAGCACGCGGTCGAACTTCACGGGGAAGCCTGCGCCGGCCGGCGTGATCCCGGCGGCGGAGGCGCTGAGCAGCCGGAGGTAATCCTTCCCCTCGACCACGGCGATGCCCGCGGGATTCGCCCCGGAGAAAAACCGGCCGAGCGCCGCGCCGTTCAGGGGCTGCCGGCTGCGGTAGGGCCGGGCGGCCGGCACCTGACGGCCGTCCGCCGTGCCAAAATAAACCTGCAGCACCGGCCCGCCGAGCACGACGAGGTCGGTCTCGCCGTCGGCGTTCAGGTCGCCGGACACCAAGTGCGTCAGCCGGTGGGCGCCGAAGACCGTGGTATCGAGCTGGCCGCTGCGGGCCCATTGCCCGGCAGCATCCCGCCGGTAGAGCGCGACATCGCCGCCCTCGATCGCGGCAAAACCCATCGCTGCGCCCGCCCGGCCCGGCAACAGGACGGGATGGTGGGGCATCCGCGCCGAGGGAATGCCGCCCACCGCTGGCTGTGCGAAGACCGCCTGGGCGAGTTTCGCCTCGTTGAATCGCTGTGGCTCCCCGGCGTTCAGGCGGACCTGCGGCTCCAGCCAGGCGGTCACGAGGGCCGCGCCGGCGGCCACCCGCGGCAGGGCCGGCGCGGCGGAGAGCGTGAAATACTCCACCATCGGACCGGAGGCCGGCGGCGCCGTCCCCTCTGCCGACGGCGCGGGGACGGCGGTCGGCCCGACCCCGGGCGCAGCGGGGCCGGCCAGACGGGGTTTCACTGTCCGGATCCGCGCCACCTCCACCCATTCGTCAAAACTTTCCTCCTCGCCCTCAAACGCGACCAAACAGCGGTCAGCTCCGCCCTGCAAAATGATGGCCCGGTGGCCGGTGCCGTCCTTTTCCACGACGACCCGCGTCCCGGCGGTCCAGTCGGACTCCACCGCGCCGGCCGACAGCAGGCCGAGCAGGAAGATCGCAAACATTGGCCTGGGTAATTTGCAACCACCGGAAATAAACATGAGCGAGCTGAAAACTACCGGCCGAACCCGGTCAGGCCAGCCCATTTCCGCACCGGGCTCCTCATTAGCCCATATGCACGTAGTCCGTCAGCCTGGAGCAGGCCGGCATCCGACCCAGCACCGGCTGAGACGGGGCGATGGGCGAAAAATCCTGTAACTTTTCCGGCGCCGGGCGGTATTCCCCCATGCACCCCGCCGATGAACCCTTGCCATGATCCTCGCCCCTGTCACCCAGTTCCGAGTTCCCTCCCGGCCCGCCGCTGCTAGCCTGCCCGTCACCGTGGAAGCCGCCCCCGATCACGAACTCATGCTTGCCGTGCGCGCCGGGGAGATCCGGCGGCTGGGCGATCTGTTCGAGCGCCATCACCGTCCGCTCTATGGCTTCTTCGTGCGCCTGACCAACCAGCCGTCGGTCAGCGAGGACCTTGTGCAGATCGTCTTCTACCGCATCCTCAAATACCGTCACACCTACCGCGACGAGGGCAAGTTCTCCGCCTGGATCTACCACCTCGCCCGCAAGGTCGTCGCCGACCATTTCCGCAAGCACGCGTCCACCCCGGTCCCGACCGACCCGGCCGACCTGCACGACCAGGCCGCGCCGGGCCCGCAGCCCTCCGAGCAGGCCGCCACCGCCGACGACACCGTCCACCTCCGCGCCGCCCTCGCCCGCCTGCCGCTGGAGCACCGCGAGGTGCTCGTGCTCTCGCGGCTCCAGCACCTGGAACACAAGGAAATCGCCCGCCTGCTCGACTGCTCGGTCGGCGCCGTGAAGGTCCGGGCCCACCGTGCGCTCAAGGAGCTGCGCGATGTCTTTTTCAAGCTCCGCCACGAACGCGTGGCCTAGGATTCCACCCAGCCAATCACCCGATACCTTTCAAGCTGAACGCAGTGAAGCATCCCTCACCCCTTCCACCAACACCCCTCAGGCTGGATGCTTCGCTCCGCTCAGAATGACAGGATAAAGGACCCTCCCTCTCACCCTCACCCATATGAACTGCACCCGCGTCCAGGATAGCTTCATCGATTACCAGGACGGCTCGCTGCCCGCCGACGAGTCCGCCGCGCTCCGCGCCCACCTGGCCAGCTGCCCGGTCTGCCAGCGCGAATGGTTGGCCCTGCAGGAGATGACCCGGCGGCTCGACACGCTCGCCGAGGCGCCCGAGCCCGGCCCGCGCTTGCGCGAGAATTTCTACGCCATGCTCGAGACGCACCAGCGCACGGCCGATGCGCCGAGCCCGTTCGCGCTCGCCCGCGGCCGCCTCGACCGCTTCTTCGCCGCCCTGCTGCCGGCGCAACCTGCGCTGCAATTCGCGTTCGCCGTCGCGCTGCTCCTCGGCGGCCTGTTCGCCGGCCAGCATTACCTCGCCCGGCCGGTGGTCGTCGCACCGGCTGATGATTCCGCCAAAAAGGAACTCGCCGCGCTGAAGGCGCAGCTGGACTCGATGGGCCAGCTCGTCACCTACTCGCTGCTCCAGCAGCAATCCACCACCGACCGCCTGCAGACCGTGCTGGCCAAGATGGATCTCCCGAGCCCCGACCGCAAGGTGCTCACCGACCTCGTCGGCGCGCTCGCCTTCGATCCGTCCATCAACGTCCGCCTCTCCGCCGTCGAGGCCCTCGCGCAGCACGCCGACGACTCGCTGGTCCGCGCCGGCGTCCTTTCCGCCCTCCCGCGCGAACGGGCCCCGCTGGTGCAGGTCGCCATGATCGAGCTCCTCGCCAACGCCCGCGAACCGAACGCCCAGCCGGTCCTGGAAAGACTTTCCCGCGACGTGGAGCTCGACCGCAACGTCCGCGACGCCGCCCGCCGCGCCCTCGCGGCTCTGCGTCTCCCCGCCGAGCCCGCGGCCAATCCCCCCGCCACCCTGGCCAAGAAGCCGAATCCTTCTCTCACATGAATACAAAAATCCCCCAACTCCTCCTCCGCTGCACGCTCCTTGCGGGCCTGGCCGCCATCCCGCTGGTGCGCGCCGACGAAAGCGAAGGCTCCACCGCCACCGTCAAGCTTTCCGCCCCCGGCAAGCCCGCCACCCTGAGCCTCGACGTGCCCTGGGCCGACATCCGCATCACCGGGGTCGACGGCGACACCGTCACGGTCGAGTCCACCCTGACCCAGAAGAATGCCAAGCCTTCGCGCCCCGGTGGCCTGCGCCGGCTCGATGACGAAGTGAGCTTTGAGCTCATCGAACAGGGCAACACCGTCACGCTCCGCCTCGCCGGCGACAATCCCTGGGGCGGCCACGATGCCGAGTTCAAGATCTCCGTGCCCCGCGCCATGGCGCTGAACCTCCGGACCGACGCCGGCGGCGACCTCGCCGTGGCCGGCGTCGAGGGCGACGTCGAGATCAACAACATGAACGGCGAGGTGCGGCTTGAGGGCCTCGTCGGCGGCGCGGTCATCAACACCATGAACGGTGAGGTCCGCGCCACCTACGCCCAGGTCCCCGTGAAACCCGTCTCCATCACCTCGATGAACGGCGAGGTCGATCTCCGCCTCCCCGCCACCACCAAGGCCAACATCCGGATGCGCACCCACAACGGCTCCATCCTCACCGATTTCGGCGAGGATGTGCTCAAGACCAAGTCCGAGGGCAGCAAGCACGGCGGCTATGGCCATGCCTTCGGCAGCGACCCCAGTGCCCAGGAAATCGCCCGGGCCGCGGCCGAGGGCGCGCGCGTCGGTCTCCAGGTCGCCCGGGAGGTGGCCCGCGAAGTCAGCCGCGCCGTCAAGGAAGAGGTGGTCCGCGCCCGGCAGCAGTCTGGCGAGGCCGAGAAGGGCATCGCCCCAACCGCCCCCACCACGCCGGTCGCGCCCCGGGGCCCGCGCCCCCCGCTGCCCCCCATCACCGGCGGCAAGCTCGTCACCGGCGAGCTCAACGGCGGCGGCGTGGACATCAAGATCTCCACCATGAACGGGGAAATCACCCTCCGGCAGACGCGGTGATTCCAGCCCGGGTCAAGGCCACCCGCCCGCGCCTGTCGCGAGCGGGTTTCTTCATGGTTCAGTAATGTTGTTTGCTGATCGCCAATGGAGAGACTAGAGTCCGGGCAGTCTTGTCCCGGCCAAGAGCCTCTTGCCCCGGGCCGGACGGTCTCAGAGTCCCCATGAAAATTCTTCACCTTGAAACCAGCCCGCATGACGTCGAGCGGATGCATGCCCGGTTGCGGACGGAATGGCCGGACTGCGTCATCACCCTCGTCGCCGACGAGGCCGGCTATCGGGCGGCCCTGGGGCGCGAAATCCCCGACCTCATTCTCTCCGATTACGAGCAGCCGGCCTATGGCGGGCTTGAGGCCCTGGCAGCGGCCCGCGCGGCGGCACCGGACACGCCCTTTATCTTTGTCGCCGACGGCCGCGGCGAGGAAGTGGCCGTCGACGCCCTGCACCATGGGGCCGCCGACTACCTGCGGAAGGACCAGCTCAAGCGCCTGCCCGCCGCCATCCGGCGGGCGCAGCGGGAAAGCCAGCAGCAGCAGGCGGGCCTCGCCGCCGAACAAGCCATGCGGCAGGCGCAGCTGCGCCAGGCCGACCTGATCAACTCGGTGGACGGCATCGTATGGGAGGCTGATGTCCAAACGCTCGCTTTCACCTTTGTCAGCGCCCAGGCGGAGCGCTTGCTCGGCTATCCCGTCCGGCAGTGGCTGGATGAGCCGGATTTCTGGCGCCATCATCTTCACCCGGAGGACCGGGAGGCGGCTGTCGCCTACTGTCTGGCCCACGTTTGCCAGAGGAAAGCCCATCAGTTTGAATACCGCATGCGCGCCCACGACGGCCGCTCCGTCTGGCTGCGGGACCACGTCCAGGTCGTCATGGAAAACGACCAGGCGGTGGGCCTGCGCGGCATCATGTTCGACATCACCGAGCGGAAAGCGGCCGAGGCCCGGCTCCTTGAGCAAGCCATGGTCATCGACCATGCGCCCATCGCCATTGACATCACCGACCTCAACCACCGCGTGACCTATTGCAACCTGGGCGCGGTGCAGCTCTACGGCCTGGCGCGCGAGGAGCTGATGGGGCGCTCCGCGGACGAGTTGTTCACCGCCGAGACCATGACCCGGCTCGCGGCCGCCCGCGAGGCCACCTTGACCCACGGCCGGTGGGCCGGTGAGGCGCTGCTGGTCACCAAGGCGGGGCACCAGATCCACACCGAGTTCCTGATGGCGCTGATCCATGACGACACCGGGCGGCCCACGGCCCGGCTGAGCATCGCCACGGACATCACCAAGAAAAAGCTGATCGAGGAGCAGTTCCTCCGCGCCCAGCGCCTCGAGGGCCTCGGGATGCTGGCGGCGGGCATCGCGCATGACCTGAACAATATCCTCACCCCGATCCTGATGGCCGGGCCGATGCTGCGGGTGCGCGCCACCGACCCCCTGGACCTGAGGTTGATCGAGACCTTGGAGCACAGCGCCGAGCGGGGCGCGGGCCTGGTGCGGCAGATCCTGTCCTTCGCCCAGGGCAGAGCCGGCGAGGTGCGCGTGGTGCAGGTCAAGCATCTCCTCCGCGACATCAGCACGTTGATCGAGGATTCCTTCCCCAAATCCATCCAACTCGAGCAGGACATCCCCGGTGACCTCTGGTCCGTCTCGGCCAACCCCACCCAGATCCACCAGGTCCTGCTCAACCTCTGCGTCAACGCCCGCGACGCCATGCCGAACGGCGGCACGATCCGTCTCGCCCTGGCCAACCGCCGGCTCGACGTGGCGCAGGTCGCGAGCCTGCCCGGGGCGCTCCCCGGGCCGTTCCTGTGCATTGAAATCGGCGACAACGGCACCGGCATCCCCCCTGAGGTGCTGGCGCGCGTTTGGGAGCCATTTTTCACGACCAAGGGAGAGGGCAAGGGCACCGGGCTCGGGCTCTCCACCGTCCGCGGCATCGTGGAGAACCACCGGGGTTTCATCACCCTGCAGACCACGGCCGGCGCGGGCACCACCTTCCAGATCTACCTGCCGGCGATCGAGTCCGACGAGACCTCATCCACCAGCGCCCACCCGTTCCTGTTCCGCGGCAACGGCGAGTTGATCTTGATTGTCGACGATGAGGCGGGCAACCGCGACGTCACCCATGCCTTGCTGGCCCGCCAAGGCTACCGCGTGCTCGTGGCCGGTGGCGGGGCCGAGGCGGTGTCGATCTTCATCCCGCGCGCCAATGAGATCCGCCTGCTCATCACCGACGTGCACATGCCCACGATCGACGGCCTCGCCCTCGCCCAGATCCTGGGCCGTATCAAGCCGGGTCTGCCGGTCCTCGCCATGAGCGGCCAGTCCAGCGACCCCCGCGACCATCCGGACAACGCCGGCCGGTTCGCGGGCGATTTCCTGGCCAAGCCTTTCAAGCCCGCGGCGCTGCTGGTCAAGGTGCAGGACCTGCTGCAACGTGCCGCACCGCCGGCCAAACCGTAACCGCCGGCCTCGCCGCCCCTGGATGGAGGCGGATCAGGCGGTCCGCCAGGACCGACCGTCAGCTGCCGTCGCTGCCGATGGAGTTGGTCGGACAGTCGGTGGCTGCCTCCTCCACCAAGGCGATCTCCTCCGGGGTCACCGGCTGGCGGATGACCATGGAATAGCCCGAATCGGCATTGCGGGCAAAGAAGTCCGGGGCGTGGGTGCGGCAGGCGTCGCAGTCGATGCAGCTTGCATCCACATAGAAGCGTCCGGCGACATTGGTGGGGAGTCGGTCAGTCAGCGTGGGCATAAGATAGGGAGGTTGAAGATCGGGAGAGTCTAGCACCGGCGCGGATCGCCGGCTCTGCACGGATTGACCAAAGCTGGCCGGATTTTGGTGCCGCCGGGGCGCGACGGACCACCGAGAGCAAGGGATGAGAAGCTTTGGACAACCCGCGGGGAGGATTTGCCATTGATGCAGGCGACATCCCCGCCCACTTTTACGGCCCATGAGCGACCACCCCTACGCGTTTCTCGCCCTCTTCGCCGGGGTTGCGCTCGCGTTTCCGCTTCTGCTCCTCGGGGTCGCCCGCCTCTGGGTCCTTTTTTTCCAAGCGGCCAAGCCGGGGCCGATGAAAAACTCCACCTATGAGTGCGGCCTGCCTCCCTCCGGCGACTCGTGGATCCAGTTCAAGGCCCACTATTACCTCTACGCGATCTTGTTCCTGATCTTCGACGTCGAGGTGCTGTTCCTCCTGCCCTTTGCCGTCGCCTTCTCCGGCCTGCCGGTGGGCGCGCTGCTCGCCATGCTGGTCTTCATCCTTCTGCTCGCTGAGGGCCTCGTCTGGGCCTGGCACCGCGGCCACCTCAACTGGAAATGAGCGACACGCCGCAAAACCAGGTTCCGTTTCCGGCCGCCGGCAACATCTCCGACGCCGAGCGCGAGGAACTGCGCCGCCATGGCATTTTGCTCACCAGCCTGGAGGAGCTCTACAACTGGGGCCGCAGCAACTCCATCTGGCCGCTCCAGTTCGGCCTCGCCTGCTGCGCCATCGAGATGATCGCCGCCGCCACCGCGCGCTTCGACATCGCGCGCTTCGGCGCCGAGATTTTCCGCCCTTCGCCGCGCCAGGCCGACCTCATGATCGTCTCCGGCACCGTCACCAAGAAGATGGCCCCGCAGGTCGTCCGACTTTGGAACCAGATGCCCGAGCCGAAATATTGCATCGCGATGGGCGCCTGCGCCATTTCCGGCGGCCCCTTCAAGCAGGGCTACAACGTCCTCAAGGGCATCGACCGCTTCATCCCCGTGGACATCTACATCCCGGGTTGCCCGCCGCGCCCCGAGGCCCTCCTCCACGGGCTCATGGAACTGCAGAAGCAGATCAAGGCCGAGCGCCTGACCGGCCCCGACGCCGCCCGCCACACCCGCCCCGAGCTGCCGAGCGAGTTTCCCGTGCCCGAATATGGCGCGCACGACCTGTTGCCGCCGAAAAACCCCGTGGTCTGGGCCCCCGCGCCCCCCCTTCCCCGCACCGGGAAGGCCTGACCCGCCACCTGCCACTCTCATCCTCACTTTCACTTCCTTGGAAACCACCGAGCAGATCCGCGACCGCCTCCTCGTCCGCTTCCCGGACGCAAAGGTCACGCTCGTGACCAATCCCGGACCGGCGGCCGAGCACTCGCTCCTCCTCGATGCGGCGCACGCCCGCGAGATCGCGCTCTTTCTGCGCGACGACCCCGTCCTCCTGCTCGACTACTGCTCCAACGCCACTGGCATCGACTGGCCGGACCGGGAGATCGGGGACGTGAAGAAAGTCACCGTGCCCGATCCTGCCGGCGGTCCCGCCAAGGTCGTCGAGGAAAAGACCAAGCGCGTCGAGCCGGGTTACCTGGAGGCCGTCTACCATCTCTACTCCATGGCGCAGCGCCACGGCCCGGTGATCCTTCGCCTGCGCACCACCAACCGCTCCGACCAGGTGACCCTGCCCTCGCTCACCCCGGTGTGGCGTTCGTGTGACTTTCAGGAACGCGAGATCTTCGACCTCTATGGCATCGTGTTTGAGGGCCACCCGGACCTGCGCCGCATCCTCATGTGGGACGAGTTCAAGGACCACCCGATGCGCAAGGACTACGTCGAGCCCGACGACTACGAGTGGGAGCCGACGCCGCACACCGCCGTGCTCGAGCGCGCCAAGTCGCACTATCCAAAAACTGAAGAGCTGAAAGGCTGAAGGACTGAACATGGACTCCGCTTTCACCCAGCCCTTCAGCCCTTCGGCCCTTCAGCCTTTCAACTCCGCCCCCGGTCCCACCGTCCGGGCGGTGAAAGACCCGTTTCACGGCGACCTGCTCGAGGTGTCGATGGGGCCGCAGCATCCGTCGACCCACGGCGTGTTCCGCATGGTCGTGACGCTCGACGGCGAGGTCATCGTCAAGCTCAAGCCCGTCTTCGGCTACCTGCACCGCAACCACGAGAAGATCGCTGAGAACACCAGCTACCTCGGTTCGATGCCCTACACCGACCGGCTCGACTACCTCTGCTCGATGTCGACCAACTGGGCCTACGCGCTCGCCGTCGAAAAACTCGCCGGCCAGGCCGTGCCCGACCGCACGCAGTATCTCCGCGTCATCCTCGCCGAGCTGACGCGCCTCGTGAACCACAGCTGCCTCGTCGGCTTCCTCTTCAACGACCTCGGCACCTCGTTCACGCCGCTGCTCTACGCCTTCCGCGAGCGCGAGAAGATCCTCGACCTGTTCGAATCCCTCAGCGGCTCGCGCATGATGTGCAATTTCCAGCGCTTCGGCGGCTGCCGCGTCGACCCGAGCCCGGAGTGGCTCGCCGCCGCGAGCACGCTGGTGGACAACTTCCCGCGCTTCCTCGACGAATACGAGACCATGCTCACGGGCAATGAGATCATGCTCGCCCGCACGCAGGGCGTCGGCGTCCTCGACCCCGCCAAGGCCGTCAACGCCGGCATCACCGGCCCGGTCCTCCGCGCCTCCGGCGTGAACTACGATCTCCGCAAGGTCGACGGCTACGGCTTCTACCCGCGCTTCGACTTCCGTGTGCCGCTCGGCGCGCACGGCGACACCTACGACCGCTACATGATGCGCATTTTGGAAATGCGCGAGTCGGTGAAGATCCTCCAGCAGGCGTTCAAGGCGCTCCCCGCCGGTCCGGTCATGGACCCGAAGGCCAAGATCCGCGGCTTCCGCCCCAAGCCCGGCGAGGCCTACGGCCGTCTCGAGGGCCCGAAGGGCGAACTCGGTTTCTATCTCCTCAGCGACGGGTCCCCGAATCCCTACCGCTACCGTGTCCGCCCGCCCTCACTCATCAACCTCACCCTCCTCGAGGAGATGTGCCTCGGCCACACCATCGCCGACTCCGTCGTCATCCTCGGCTCCATCGACATCGTCCTCGGCGAGGTGGACCGGTGAACTTTTTATTCAGAAGCCAAGAATCCATGAAAAAAGCCGGTTCAATTTCTCTCCTTCCCCGGTTTCCTGGCTTCTGAATTATTTCCCCATGCTCGGCTCCGGCATAGTCAAAGGTCTCATGGTCACCGCGAAGAATTTCGTGGGGAGCTACCATGACCCGGCGCGCATGGTGACGCAGCAATACCCCGAGGAACCCGCGAAGATCCCCGAGGCCTACCGCAATTTCCCGTTTCTCGTCACCGAGAACGCCACCGACCCGATGGGCACGCTGCGCTGCGTCGCCTGCCAGATCTGCGAGAAGGAATGCCCGCCGCAGTGCATCTACATCGAGAAGAGCAAGGACAAGAAGCCCGACGCCACCGGCAAGCCGCAGCTCTACCCGGCCATCTTTGCCATCGACACCTCCGTCTGCATGAGTTGCCAGATCTGCGTCGAGGTCTGCCCCTTCGACGCGATCAAGATGGACCAGGTCTTCGAGGTCGCCGCGACCAACCGCTTCGACGGCCTGCTGCTCAACCGCGAGGAACTCGCCAAGCCCAACAGTTATTTCCAGGCCATCCGGCCGACCGAGGCCAACGAAGTCGACACCCGCCTCGCCGCCGACCGCCAGGCCGCCGAAGAAAAGGCCGTGGCCGCGGCCGCCGCAAAAGCCGCCGCCGCGGCCGCCAAGACCGCCGCCCCTGTAGCCGGGGTCGCTGACCCCGGTCCGGCCTCAACGAAGCCGACTACCCCTGCACCCAAACCGCCGGCCGCCGACGGGCCCGCCACATGACCGCCGCCACCTCCAGCTCCTACCTCGAACGCATCCCCCTCGAACTGCGCGACGCCCTCGTGGCCTGGTTTCCCGCGCCCACGCAATGGCTGGTCCACCACCTGATCTCCATCGGGGTGATCCTCGCCGTGTTCGGCACCTTCTTCGCCTTCACCACCATTGCCGAGCGCAAGCTGCTCGGCCGCCTGCAAAACCGCCTCGGACCCAACCGCTCCGGCCTGCCGAATTTCTCGATCTTGCCCTGGCACCTCAAGCACACGCTCTTCGGTCTCACGCAACCGTTCGCCGACGCGGTGAAGACGCTGACCAAGGAGGACATCGTCCCCGCCGGGGCCGACAAGCTCCTGCACTTCCTGGCGCCGGTGAGCGTGGTGACATTCTCGCTCCTCACCTTTGCCGTGCTGCCCTTCGGCCGGCACCTGATCCCGGTCGAGCTCGACGCCGCGCTGCTCTACTTCTTCGCCGCCGGCTCCGCCACCGAGCTGGCGATCTTCATGGCCGGCTGGGCAAGCCGGAACAAATACTCGCTGCTCGCCGCCATGCGCGCGCTGGCGCAGGTCATCAGCTACGAACTGCCCCTGATTCTCTCCGTCGTGCCCGTCGTGCTCATCGCCGGCACGCTTTCGCTGCAGGACATCGTCCACGCCCAGGGCTTCTGGACCTTCGGCGCCCTGCCGCACTGGTTCGTCTTCACGCCGTGGGGTGCCGCGGGCTTCGCCATCTTCCTCGTCGCCGCCCTGGCCGAGAGCAACCGCTCGCCGTTTGACCTGCCCGAGGCCGAGAGCGAGCTCATCGCCGGCCACCTGACCGAATACTCAGGCTTCAAATATGCCCTGTTCTTCATGTCCGAGTATTTCGGACTCACCGCCCTGAGCGGCCTCGGTGTCACCCTGTTCCTCGGCGGCTGGCAGGCGCCGTGTGAATTCCTGCAATTCATCCCGTCCTACCTCTGGTTCATGGGCAAGCTGGTCGGCATGCTCGTATTTTTCATCTGGATCCGCGGCACGCTGCTCCGCCTGCGCATCGACCAGCTCACGCGCCTCGCCTGGCAGTTTTTGGTGCCGCTCGCGCTGCTCAACCTCGGCAACGCCGCCTTCTGGTCCCTGACCGCCGGCTGGACCGGCCCGCTGCAACTCGTCCGCTGGGCGGTGTCGATCGCGATCATCGTGATCCCCTTCATCCTCATCGGCCGCCGGCTCAGCGCCGGCCACGGCCCGCGCACCTACCGCTACGCCGCGTCATGACCTTCGCGCTCATCGTTCTCTCCGTGCTCATCCTCGGCTCCGCCGCGGTGGCGATGGCGTTGCGCAACCTCATCCACAGCGCACTGCTGCTGATCGTTACCTGGGCGGGCATCGCGGCCTTCTACCTGTGGGCGGGCGCCGAGTTCGTGGCCTTTGCCCAGATCCTCATCTACGTCGGCGCCATCTCGATGGTCGTGCTCTTCGCCGTGCTGCTCACCAAGCAGGGGCAGACGCCCGAGCCGGTGGAGTTCAATTCCCTCAGTCGCTTCATCACCGGCCTGATCGCCGGCGGCGGCGTGGCGGGCGTGCTGCTCGGCGCCATCCTCGGCATGCCGCTCGACACCCGCACCGCCCAGGCCGCACCCGTGCTGACGGTCAAGGAACTTGGCACGGAACTCATGAGCACCCACGCCGCTTCGCTGCTCGTCATCGGCGTGCTGCTCACGGTCGCTCTGCTCGGCGCGGTACTGCTCGCTGCGGACGAACGCCACGACCAGCCGGAGGACGTGCCATGAACCAGTCCACGCTATCGGCGCAACCGGTAGGGCGCGGACTCCGTTCCGCGCCGCGCGCTCCCGGCGGCGAAGGGACTCGCCGCCCTACCTCAACCCACGGAGGCCGGTCATGAGCCCGCTGCAGCTCTGCCTCATCCTTTCCAGCCTGCTCTTCTGCATCGGGCTCGTCACCGCCCTGTCCCGCGGCAACGCCATCCTCGTCCTCCTCGGCGTCGAGCTGATGCTCAACGCCGCGAACATCAACTTCATCGCCTTCTGGCGCTACGGCCCGAACCCCGACGCCGGCACGGGCTTCGTCTTCGTCCTGTTTTCCATCGCCGCCGCCGCCGCCGAGGCCGCCGTCGGCCTCGCGCTGGTGATCGCGATCTACCGCCACCAGCAGAACATCCGCCTGCAGGAGGCGAACCGGCTCAAGGGCTGAACCAACCAAACCATTGGCCACAAAAAGCACAAAAAACCTTCAGCGTGCCCGCGCATTTCTCCCGCGCGCCTATAGGCGCATGGCAGGCCTCATCCGCCCACAAGGTTTTGTGTTTTTCGTGGCCAATAATTCCGGACTCCTGTCGTGACCCTTTCCGCCCAACACCTCTGGCTCATCCCCGCCCTGCCGCTCGCCGCGGCGGCCCTCGGGGCCTTGGTGCCCAAGACCGGCCGGGCCCTCGCCGCCGGCGCCGCCATTGCGGCGATGGTCGCCGCGTTCCTGGTCTCGTGCGTCGCGCTGAACACCGCCCTCGTCGATCCGGCGGCCAAGCTGGTCCACAACTTCGCCTGGTTCGACCTCGGCGCCGGCGCCCTGCGGCTCGGCTGGCTGCTCGACCCGCTCACCACGTTCATGTGCGTGATGGTCACCTTCGTCGGCGCGCTGATCTTCATCTTTAGCCTCGGCTACATGAAGACCGACGCGAACTTCAAGCAGTTCTTCTGCTTCCTCAGTCTCTTCGCCGCCGCGATGCTCGGCCTGCTCGTCGCCAACAGCCTCCTGCTCCTCTTCATCTGCTGGGAACTTGTCGGCCTCGCCTCGTATCTGCTCATCGGCTTCTGGTTCCACAAGCCGGCGGCCGCCGCCGCCGCCAAGAAGGCCTTCATCACGACGCGCATCGGCGACCTCGGCCTGCTGCTCGGCCTGCTCTGGCTCTATGATTCCACCGGCTCGCTGCTCTTCTTCGACGGCGGCGCCGGGGTGCTCGAAACCGCCACCCTCGGCTCGCTGGCGACCCAGGTCACCGTGGGCGGCCTCGCGGTGTCCACCGCCATCGGCCTGTTGATTTTCTGCGGCGCCATCGGCAAGTCCGGCCAGTTCCCGCTGCACGTGTGGCTCCCCGACGCCATGGAGGGCCCGACCCCCGTCAGCGCGCTCATCCATGCCGCCACGATGGTGGCCGCCGGTGTCTTTTTGATCGCCCGCGTCTATCCGCTCATGGCGGCCGACCAGATGCTGGCCGATGTGCCGCTGCATGCCCTCACCGTCGTCGCTTTCATCGGCGCCATCACCGCGCTCCTGGGCGCCTGCATTGCCGTCGCGCAAAACGACATCAAGCGCGTTCTCGCCTACTCCACCGTTTCGCAGCTCGGCTTCATGATGCTCGCGCTCGGCACCGGTTCGTGGGTCGCGGCCATCTTCCATCTGCTCACCCACGCTTTCTTCAAGGCCCTTCTCTTCCTCGGCGCCGGTTCGGTCATTCACGCCGCCCATCACGAGCAGGACATCCGCCGTCTCGGCGGCCTGCGCGGGCCGATGAAGGTGACGTTCGCCA
>JBKJTZ010000025.1:0-11440 GCA_046590295.1 Lacunisphaera sp. | reverse complement strand
CCAATCCCTCCGCCGGCAACAAATTCCGCGGCCTCTACAACATCGTCCTCAAATCCCTCGGCGCCGCGCACAAAAAAGATCCGCGCACGCGCATCGACCACGTGATCGATTACGCCGAGCCGATGACGCAGCCCGGCTTCCACTTCATGAACAGCCCGGGCAACGACCTCGAGGGCATCGCCGGCCAGGTCGGCGCGGGCTGCAACCTCTTCCTGTTCGCCACGGGCAACGGCTCGATCACCAACTTCCCGTTCGTTCCCACGCTCAAGCTCACGAGCACCACGCGCCGCCACCAGCTGCTGTCGCATGAGATGGACATCAACGCGGGCCGCTACCTCGACGGGGAATCCTTCGCGGCGCTGGCGGCCGAGTCGTTCGACCTCGTCATCGCCACCGCGTCCGGCCGGCGGTCGCAGGGCGAACACGCGGAGCATGCCCAGGTCTCACTCTGGCGCAACTGGCGGCAGACCGGCACCTCGCGCCTCGCGGAGATCCGCGCCCGCGCCGTGCCGGACGGGAAGCCGCTGGAGATGGCGTTTATGCGCCCGGAGCGCCGGGCGGAGCCCCCGCCGCTCACCGCGTTCATGAACGGCGACCGATTCGCCACCGAGCGCGTCGGCCTGGTGCTGCCCACCAGCATGTGCTCCGCCCAGATTGCCCGGATGGCGGCCGAGCGGATGAATGCGCGGGGCGTGGCCCGGTCCCTGGGCCTGAGCCGGTTTGTCGCCCTCACGCACAGCGAAGGTTGCGGCTTTGGCGGCGAGTCGATGTATCACCTGCTGTACCGGACGTATCTCGGCTATGCGACGCACCCGAATGTCGCCGCCGCCCTGCTGCTTGAGCACGGCTGTGAGAAAATCCCCAACGACGCCATGCGCCGGCAGTTTGAGCAGGCCGGGCTGCCGCTCGGGCGGTTCGGCTGGGCCAGTGTCCAGCTCGACGGCGGCATCGACCGGGCGCTGGCCAACGTCGAGACGTGGTTCGACCGCGCCGGAGCGGACCTGCCGCCGGCCGCGCGCCTGCCGGTCGGCGTCGGCGCGCTCAGCGTCGGCCTGCTCAGCACGGCGTCCGCGGGCAAGGGGGCCGCCGCGGTGCTCCTCCGGGTGGCCCGTTCCATCCTTGATGCCGGCGGCTCGATCCTGTTGCCCGAGGGCGACCCACTGCTCGCCGGGGCGGATTTTCGGGAAAAACTCCTCGGCCCGCTCCAGCCCCACGCTACGCTGGCCTATGGCCAGGCCGCCGCCGAGCCGGGACTGCATCTCGTGCAGTCCGATACCGACCACTGGGTCGAGAACCTGGCCGGCCTCGGCGCCGGCGGCGTGCATGGGTTCATCGGCCTGGTCGGCGACTCGCCGCAGCAGGGCCATCCGTTGCTGCCGCTCCTGCAGGTGGCCGAACGCGGCGTGTTGCCTGCCGCCGCCCGGCAGGATGTGGACCTGATCCTTCAGGGAGACGTCGTGGCCGACGAGGCGGCGCTGCTGCGCGTGCTGGCCGAAACGGCCCAGGGCGATTACACCACGGTGGCCATGGCGGGCGGCTTCGTGGACTTCCAGCTTTCGCGTGGCCTGCTCGGCGTGTCGACCTAGCAACCGGCCGACTCAGGTCTGGTTGGCGGCCGCGATTCCGCCCGGGCCCGGCGGGGCATGGCCTCGCTCATGGGGAGGTCCATCATCGACCTCAAGGCGCGCCGTAGTTGGGCGCTGACATTCACCCCGAAATCCGCCAAAACCACACCATGGAAACCACGCCCCCCCCCGCCCCCGTCTCGCCCGCCTTCCTCTGGACCGGCCGCATCATGAGTTACCTGCCCGCGCTCCTGTTCGTGTTCAGCGGTCTCATGAAATTCAACCGGACGCCCGAATTGGAAAAGGGCTTCGAACACCTGCAGATGCCCGTGGCCTTCGCGACCGGCCTGGGGGTGCTGGAACTCGCCTGCACCGTGCTCTATCTGATCCCGCGCACCGCCGTGCTTGGCGCCATCTTGCTGACGGGCTATCTCGGCGGCGCCATCCTCACCCACCTGCGGGTGGGGGACCCGTTCATCGTCCAGTTCATCTTGGGCGTGGTGCTGTGGGGCGGGCTCTACCTCCGCGACCCGAGGCTGCGCGCGCTCATCCCCCTGGTGCGCTGACCGGTGCGGTGGTCGGGCTTGCATAACCCTGACGGTGGCACAATTGTCCGGGTCGAATGCCCGCGCGATCCACCGTGCGCCGCAGAGTCCAACCGCAACCCCTCCTTATCCCATGAAAAAAATCCTCGCCGGTCTCCTCACCGCCACGCTCTTCACCCTGGGCGCAGCGTCCCTCTCCGCCGCCGACACGGCCCCTAAGTCCGTCATCCATGTGGTCACCCTGAAGTTCAAGGACGACGCCAAGCCTGAGCAGATCCAGGCCGCGCTCGACGGCGTCAAGGCGCTCCCGGCGGCCTTCCCCGGCATCACGCGCGTGTGGATCAAGTCCATCAAGGTGCAGAACGCCCGCGGCATCGAAAAACCCCGCACGCATGCGCTGGTCATGGAATTCGCCGACGAGGCCGCGTTGAAGGCCTACACCGACAGCCCGGCGCAGCTGGAATGGTACAAGGTCTACGTGCCGGTCCGCGACCAGAGCACGACGTTCGACATCACGAACTGAGCGGCGCATCCGCCGAAAATTCAAGGGGCCGCGTCATGCGGCCCCTTTTGTTTGGCGGGTATCCGGCACCGGGCACCTATTGTCTCCGGTACTGCACCGTTTGATTTCCAACACCCCCCGGCTCATCAGCCGTCGCCTGACCTATGGCTGGCAAGTCGAGCCACCCGTTCGGCTGAGCTCACGGCCGAAGCCCTCTCCAGCCGGAATGTTGCAGTGGAAACCCGGCCAAGAGGGTAGCAGCCGAGGTAACGAGGCTGGTTTTCGCCCCAGCCTCCTTACGTCGGCTGCTACTCCCCTCTGCATCGTTTCGGATCAAGGGGGGATTTCTGCCGGGGGCGGGCTTGGGATCCCCTCTGGAGAAGGTGCCCTCAGGGCGGGGTGAGTCGGCCTGGCCTCAGGGTTTCCGCTCGAACTTGTAGCCTTTGTCCTTGGCCTGTTCTTCCAGCACCCGGAAGGCGTTCAGTTCCAGGACGCCGTCCTTGCCGCCGAGCGCCTTGAGTTTTTCCGCCACCTCGGCGTCGCGCTTCGCCACGACGTCCGCGAGCTCCTTCTGCAGGGCGCGGCGGTCCTCGACCTTCTTCTCGATGTATTCCTGGCGCGCGGGGGCCGGCATGGCCTGCAGTTTCTCGTCGAGCTGCCCGACGTCGAGGGCGTCGACCTGGGCGCGCCCGTTCATGACCTCGACCACGAGGTCGCCGCGGCCGGAGACGACGGCACCGGCCTCGCCCTTGGCCAGGTAGGAGGAGCGGTCGCCCATGGCCTCGGGCGACAGGCTGGCCAGCACGGACTTGTTCTTCGCGGCGCTGGCCTGCTCGGCCTTCGAGCCGTAGAGGATGATGGTGGTGTTCAGCTCGAGGTTGAGGCGCTGGATATCCTGGTCGTAGCGGGTCTCGATCTTGATGGAGCCGCCGTCCTGCAAAATGGCGGCATAGCTGCCGTTGGTCTGCGCCGCGATCTCGCGCCACACGGCCTCGGTGCCGTCGAGCGAGCCGCATTGGAGCGTGTTGATCAGAATCCCCTTCCGGTTGGCGAGCCGGCAGGTCTCGGGGTATTTGACATCGTCCTGGTAGTCCATGTGCGGGCGGGCGTCGCCGACGAGGAAGATGACCCGCAACACCGAGTCGTCCGTGCTCCACTGCATGTCGCGGACGGCACGGTGCAGCGCCTCGTTGACCGATTCCGGCTCGTCGCCGCCGCCGTCGGCCTGGAACGCGTAGAGGTTGGTGTAGACGTCGTCGAGGTTGGCGGAGAGGCCGAAGACCCTGGTGACGTAGGCGTCGCGCCGGTCGCGGTAGCCGACGAGGCCGAAGCGGAGCTCGGGCGTGGGCTGGGCGGACTTGAGCTTGTTGGCGATGGCCCAGATCTTCTGCTTGGCCCCGGCGATCATGCCGCTCATCGAGCCGGTGGTGTCGAGGACGAACACGACCTCCATGCGCGGTCGCCCGGGGGCGGCGATGCTGTGGGCGGACAGGGAAGGAAGCAGGGAGCAAGCGGCCCCGAGCAGGGCGGCGATTCGTAGGACAGGGTGAAAGTTCATATGGGGTATACGGGCTCGGGGCGGCCTTATTAGGCCGGGGGGTGGAATAAAGCTGCCGGAGATCCATCCGGGACTTGTCACCCCGCCCGCCGGCGCTATCAGTCACCATTCCTCCTCCTCATCAACCGCTCCGTCACATCCTCATGAATCGCCTCCCGTCCTCCCTCGGAATCCTCCTCGCGCTCGCGAGCCTGTCCTTCTCAGCCTGCGGCAAGCAGCCCGCGGCCGCGCCCGCCGCGCCCGCCGCCGCCGCCCCGGCGGCCGCGGCCTCGCCGGGCTTCGATTCCGTGGACCAAAAGGTGAGCTACGGCATCGGTTACAACATGGGCAGCGGCCTCGGCCGCGAAAAGTCGGTCCAGGTGGACCAGACGGCCCTCATGGCCGGCATCACCGACGGCCTGACCGGCGCCAAGACGCGCGTCCCCGAGGCGGAACTCGACGCGGCCTTCACCGCCATGCAGCAAAAGGTGTCCGCCGAGGTGGCCGCCGCGGCCGAAAAGCAGCTGGCCCTCGGCCATTCCTATCTCGCGATGAACAAGGCGCGTGCGGGGGTCACCGAGACCGCCTCGGGCCTCCAGTATGAGGTGCTGACGAAGGGCACCGGGGCCCGGCCGAAGGACACCGACACGGTGAAGGTGCACTACCATGGCACGCTCATCGACGGCACCGTCTTCGACAGCTCGGTCCAGCGCGGCGAGCCCGTCGAGTTTCCCGTGACCGGCGTGATCCAGGGCTGGGTCGAGGCACTGCAGCTGATGTCGGTCGGCGACAAATGGAAGCTCACCATCCCCCCGGCCATCGCCTACGGCCCGCGCGCCAAGGGCAACATCCCGCCCAACTCCGTCCTCATCTTCGAGGTCGAGCTGCTCGGGATCAAGTGATCCCGGGGGGACTGAAGAGGGAGGAATTCCTGCGCAATGGGTCCGATACACCGGAGCTTGCTCCGGCTTGGTTGGACCGTAACCGCGAGCGTGAGCGAGTGAAGGAGTGTCGACTCGCTCACCCGCGCAGCTACGAGATGGCATCGATTCAGGCATGTGCCAGCCAGCCTCGTTACCTCGGCTGCTACCAGATAACCGCGCCGCCGGCGGCTTGCCTTGCTTTGCCCGATCGTTGATGCTGCGGGCTTGAACAACGCCCCTGCGCCGGCCGGCACCGTCAACCATAACGATCGGGCATTCATGGGCCATCCCCGTGGCCTGGGCTACCTCGCCTTCACCGAGGCGTGGGAGCGGTTCTCCTACTACGGCATGCAGACGCTGCTCGTGCTCTACATGACGCGGCAGCTGTTGCTGCCGGGCCACATCGAGAACATCGCCGGGTTCGCCTCGTTCCGCGCCGTCCTCGAGCGCACCTACGGGCACAGCCTGTCCACGGTCGCCCTCGCCTCGGCGATTTTCGGGCTCTACACCGGCCTCGTCTACCTGACCCCGATCGTCGGCGGCCTCCTCGCCGATCGCTGGCTCGGCCTGACGCGCACCGTCACTCTGGGCGCGCTCCTGATGGCGGCGGGCCATTTTTTGATGGCGTTCGATTATTCGTTTTTGCTCGCGCTGCTCTGCCTGCTGCTGGGGGTCGGCTGTTTCAAGGGCAACCTGGCCAGCCAGGTCGGCGCGCTCTACGCGCCGGGGGACCTGCGCCGGGCCGATGCCTTCCAGATCTACTACCTGTTCATCAACGGCGCGGTCATCGCCGCCCCACTGATCGCCGGCACGCTGGGCGAGGTCTACGGCTGGCACTACGGCTTCGGCGCCGCGGGTGTCGGCATGGTCATCGGGCTCGTCATCTACCTGTCGGGACGGAAATGGCTGCCGGCGGAACGGCCGCGCGGCGCCGCCGGGAGGGTCGCGCGCGCACCGCTCACCTCCGACGAAAAGAAGGCCGTCGTGCTGCTCATCTCGCTGCTGCCGGTGCTCGCGATCGGCGCGGTCGGCAACCAGCAGATTTTCAACGCCTACATGATCTGGGTGCCGGACCATGTCAGCCTCGTGTTCTTCGGCCGCACGGTGCCGACCACGTGGCTGATCACCCTGGACGCGGTGGTGAGCGTTTCCTGCCTCGTCGGAACCGTGGCGTTCTGGCGCCTGTGGGCGAGGCGCTTCAAGGAACCCAGCGAGGTCATCAAGATCACCCTCGGCCTCGGCATCAGCGCCCTGGGGGCGCTGTGCCTGGTGGGCGCCGCCTGGGGCTCGGCCTCCGGCCCAAAAGCCAGCCTCGGCTGGGTGCTCGGGTTCGAGCTGCTCAACAGCATCGGCTTCGCCAATGTGTTTCCGGTCGGTCTGGCTTTGTATGTCCGTGCCGCGCCGAAGGCCGTCGTGGGCACGGTGCTCGGCGTGTACTACCTGCACCTTTTCATGTGCAATAATTTCGTCGGCTGGCTCGGTGGCCTGCTGGAAAAGATGTCGGGAGTGAACTTCTGGCTGATGCACGCCGGGCTCATCGGCTCGGCCGCCGCGGTGATGTTCATCGCCGCCCGGCTGGCCGGGCACTTGCTGAATCCGTCGGGAGAGGAGAAGGCGGAGACCTGAAACCAGAAACCTGAAACCTGAGACCTGAATAAATCGATTCGAGGTACGGGTGCTTCGGCGCCACCGTGGGTGGAAATTATGGATTCAGTCCACAAGACGCGGGTTTCCAACGGTGTCGCGGCCGGACGAAACATCGTCACTCGCGCGGCGGATAAACCGGCGCTCCATCGTCTCCCAGGCACGGCCTGATTTTTTCGTCAATAGGGTCGACCTTTCCGCCGCAGGCTCTAGAATGAGTCCGGGTCGGAAGACGGAGTCGCCCACAATACTTGTGGCGTGAGCGAGATTCATTCGCCGTTCGGCTCAGGCAAGTGTTTGCCTGGCAAATTCCTGCGCCACGGAACGCCCTGATACACCCGGACCGAACAGCACTGCTCGGCGACCCAACAAGGAGACACTTATGATTCAGCTAGACGGAACGAACATCGACACATTGAAGGAGCAGCTAAAAGGCTATCTGATCCAACCCGGGGATACGAATTACCACGCCGCGCGGCAGATCTGGAATGCCATGATCGACCGCCGGCCTGCGTTCATCGTCCAGTGCAAGACGCCCGGGGACGTGGTCCACAGCGTCAATTTCGCGCGCGAGAACCGCCTGCTCGTCTCGGTCCGGGGCGGCGGACACAACATCGCCGGCAAGGCCGTGTGCGACGACGGATTGATGATCGACCTCTCCCTCATGAAAGGGATCAAGGTCGACCCCAGGACCCGCCGCGCCACGGTGGAGCCCGGTTGCACGCTTGGCGATTTCGATGCAGCGGCACAAAAACACGGCCTCGCCACGCCGCTGGGCATCAACTCGACCACGGGCGTCGCCGGCCTGACGCTCGGCGGCGGCTTCGGCTGGCTGAGCCGCAAGCACGGCCTGACCGTCGACAACCTGCTCGCCGCCCAGGTGGTCACGGCGGACGGCCGGTTGCTCCGCGCCAGCGGGACGGAAAACGCCGACCTCTTCTGGGGCCTGCGGGGCGGTGGCGGCAACTTCGGCATCGTCACCCGCTTCGAGTTCCAGCTCCACCCCGTCGGCCCGAACGTGCTGAGCGGGTTGATCGTGTTCCCGTTTGACCAGGCGAAGTCCGTGCTCACCCAGTTCGCGCAGTTCACCGCGACGATGCCGGACGAGCTCAGCGTCTGGATGTTCACGCGCTCCGCCCCGCCGCTGCCCTTTCTGCCCGCAAAGGTGCACGGACAGAAGATCGTGGCGCTTGCCCTGTGCTACGCCGGCGACGCGGCCGAGGGGGAAAAGCTCATCGCGCCGCTCCGTGGTTTCGGGATGGCACATGGCGAGCACATCGGGGTGCAGTCCTACACGGACTGGCAGCAGGCCTTTGACCCGCTCCTCACGCCCGGGGCGCGCAACTACTGGAAGTCCCACAATTTCACCGAACTGAGCGCCGGGGCGATCGACACCGTCATCGAGTACACCGGCAAGCTGCCGTCGCCGCAGTGCGAGATCTTCATCGGCACGCTCGGCGGCCGGACCGGCCGGGTGGACCCCGGGGCGATGGCCTATTCCAGCCGGGACGCCAATTATGTGCTGAACGTGCATGGCCGCTGGGACACGCCTGAGGAAGACGCCCCCTGCATCGCCTGGGCGCGGGAATTCTTCGCCAAATCCCAACCCTTCGCCAGTGCCGGCGCCTACGTCAACTTTCTCACCGAGGAGGAGGCCGACCGGGTCGCCTTCGCGTATGGCCCGGCCTACCCAAGGCTGCAGGAAGTGAAGAAGGCCTACGACCCGGCCAATCTTTTCCGCATGAACCAGAACATCAAGCCGAGCTGAGTCCGCGGGGCGGCGAGGGCGGCTGGCGCCGGCGGGGCCCCGGCTCCGCTCCCGGCGGATTGAACCAGGCGTATGGTCAGGAAGATGCGTGGCCCTTGCCCGCCGCCGCCCGGTCCTTGTTGGCTGCCCCCTCACGTTGCTTCTTGTCGCGCCTGGCCGTGGGGGAGAGCGCGATGCCCCAGGCGGCTTCCGCGAGCAGCTCGATTTTCACGAGAAACATGTCGACGTTGTAACCCGCGATGAAGGCGATGGCATAGAATCCGAAAAACTGATTATCCGAATTCAAGGAGGCATCCAAGATGAGCAGGCCGGCCTTGAGAAAAAAATACGCGACCACGCCGCAGAAGGGGCTCACGATCGGGCGGATGAAATACCACGGCAGCCACAGGTTGTTCCATGGCACCTCCCGGACATTGAGGGTGATATAGACGCTGCGCAGACAGTAGATATTGCCCGCGCCGCCCGCAATGATCGCGCAGATCAGCAGGTGACGTTGGCCGGTGAGCCAAGGAGGCAGCAGACCGCGCAGCAGCAGGGTGGTGATCACGCCATGGATGGCGAGCAGCAGGAGTTGAAAGGAGATGGCTCTTTTCATGGGACGGTGGGAGTTGGGCTCCACACCCCGGGCGTCCATTGAATGCAACCGGGACCGCTGCCGGGACACGGAGATATGGGGAAGATTTCCAGGATGGATGAGGGAACTAAAAAGGCCCCGGGCGACAGTTGAAGTCGCCGGTGGCCCGTGACAGAAGCCGAGCAATAAACCCTGGTTACCGCAAGCCGTCGTTGCTATGGCACCTTGGTTGCAAAAAATCCGGAGTACGCCGTCCGGCCCTCCGTTGCCGCGTCCAAGTTGGCGCCGGCCGCGGCGACCTAGGCCGGCAGCTGGGGTTGGCGCTCCGAATGGGCGACCGCGGCGATGACCTCGGGCGGGGTGTTCACCCAGCTGCCGGGACACACCTGGGGATTTTTGGCGACCTCGGTGATCTGCGGAGCGCCAGTCAGTGGCGTGAATGTGCGGTACAGGATGGGGCACGGCGTGATCATCCATCGGTGATGATCCCCGTTGGCCTGGATCTTCTGGTAGCAAACGGTTTCGATCGACCACGAAACGGTGCCGATTTTCTCCCGGTTCCCCAGCTGCTTGTCCACGAATACATCGTAAGGGCCGGTCCCGGCGCCGCTCCAGCGGGTCTTGCCGAAAGCCACGTCCTTGTCTTTCGCCAATTCGGTTCGTTGCAGGTTCCACGGGATGGTTACCGGGACCAGCGCCGCAGGCGCGATGCCGGCGACCGGATCATTGGGGTTTAAGGTTGGGAAGAGCTGGTCGCTCAGGGGGATTTCGAATTGTTGGGGTCCGAGGTTTGCCATGGGAGTAGGGATTGGGGTGGAATAAAAAAAGGCCGCGGCGACATGATGTCGCCGTCGGCCCGTAGGAGCATGGTGCGGCCAGGGTGGCCTGGAGGCAAGCCTAGGAAGCCAAGCTCGCGGTCAGGGCCTGGCCTGGCCCATGGCCGCGAGCCGGCGCTCAGTCTCGTCGAGGTTGCGCTGGATCTTGGCGATGACCTCCCGCTCGCTTTGGATGCGGGACAAAATGGACTCGGGCGTGCCGGCGGCGGCGGTCCTTTCTTTTTGCGCGAGGTCGTGTTCCAGCATAAGGGTGAGCTCGGCGATCTCGCGGAGGAAGCGGGCGCGCCGGGCCTGCCAACCGAGGACGGTCACGGCATGGACGGTCTGGCCGTTGGCCACGGCGAGCATGTCGAGCTCGCGCGCGGCGGCGGGGGCAACGTCGCGATACATGGCGTCCAGCTGCAGTTCCTGGATGGCGGTGTCAAAGGGTTGGAGCTGATCCGCGGTGAACCGCGTGCTCAGGTCGGAGCGGAAACGGGTGAATGCACCCGGCGAGGCGGCGCTGACGACGATGTCCGCCAGAACCGCCGGCTTGGCGCAGCCGACCAGGTTGAGCAGGGAAACGACGAGCATTAGGCGCCGGAACATCAGGACGAATGATTGGTTGGGTGGAGAAAACGGCTGGGGCTCGGCCTTCGATTCAGGTTGGTTATAAAAACATAGGGCGACGGAACCGCAACCAAACCCTGATTCTCAAGGCGGAGATCGCAGAGGGCGCTGAGAAATGAAATCGATGGAATTTCCTCGGTGGACGCTGTGTCCTCCGCGTTAAAAACGCCTTGGCCTGAAATCCTTTCTGGCAAAATCTGCACTTCTCGTGACCAAGAATCCTCCATGTTTTGGGAGGACTTTGCCTTGCCGCTGCGTAAAAAGACACAAAAGAAGATCGCCGGATGAGGTGGACGGGTGGGGTATCCGACCCGAGCCCGAAATCGGGCTTTGCGCCCGACCCGGAAGCGCCAATACTCACCGGCATGGAGAATCCAACCCAAGCCCTCGAGGACGCCCGCCGCGCCGGCATCGATCTGGACTTGGTGGACTCGAACCTGGCGCTGACCTACGAGCAGCGTGTGCTGCGCCATGAGTCGGCGCTGGAACTGGTGTGGGCCATGAGGGAAGCAGGTGCCGCTTATGAAAAGTCTACACGTCCTGTTGCAGAGATTCGCTGACGCGGGCCTTGAGTTTGTCGTGGTGGGTGGATTTGCCAGCGTGCTGCATGGCTCCACCTACGTGACGGACGATCTTGATATCTGTGCGGTCATGTCGCCCGCGACCGTGGCGAAACTGCGGGCGACGCTGGCTGATCTTCATCCGGTGCATCGCATGACACCCCAGCGTCTCTCGTTTCTGGAATATCCACCGGCCGGGCAGCCACTCGCCAATGTTTATCTCGAAACCGACGCGGGCATCGTGGATGTGCTCGGCAGCTTGCTCGGGATCGGCGACTATCAGGCGCTGTCGCGCCATGCGATCGAGGTGCCGCTATTTGGTCGGAAGTGCCGGGTGATCTCGCTGGAGGATCTCATCAAGGCCAAGGAGGCGATGG
>JBKJTZ010000039.1:0-8971 GCA_046590295.1 Lacunisphaera sp. | reverse complement strand
CATGCGCCCTGTCGGGCCGACCTCGTCGGGGCTAACCGCGACAGAGTCGCTCTGCCCGAAGGGCAGACGGATATTTCTCTGAAAGATAATCTCATGGGTGTGAAATATCCGGGCTAGTCCGCACTTGCGTGTCCCGGCCCCTGTCATGAAAAATGCCTCCGTGCTTATCCGCCGCTGCATTTTCCTTCTCCTGCTGGCCGCCGCCACCGCACCGGCGGCGGAGCTGAAGATCGTCCGCGTCTACACCGGCTGGCGCGAGGCGTCCGCCTTCAAGCACCTCTCCGAATATTTCAGCGGCAAGGAAAACACCCATGGCGAAACCATGCTGCGCACCCGGCCGGTCCGGCGGGATGGCTATTATTTTCTTGTGCGCACCGCCAACTCCGGCACGCCGCAGCCGGTGAAGATCACCATCATGCTCAGCATGCCCGGCGAACCGAAGCCCCGGTCCCATACGTTTGCGGCCGAGCTGTCCGCCGGCCCGACCGTGCTCAACCTCGGCCTCACCGGTCCCGACTGGCCCGGGGCGGAGACCAACCCGGTCGCCTGGAAACTGGACATCACCGCCGACGACGGCCGCATCCTCGCCACCGAGAAGAGTTACCTCTGGGAAAAGCCGACGGAAGGCTGAACCATGAGCAAGCCGGCTTGGTCGGAGTGGCAGTTGGTCCAGCCACCGCTCACGCTCACCCCCGCCACGCTCGCCGAGACGCTCGATGGCGGACAATCCTTTCGTTGGCATGGCGCCGACGGGACCTGGACCGGCCAGTGGTCGGACCATGTCTCGCAACTGCGGCTGGCGGGCGCCGGACTCGAGTGGCGGGCACCCCGGGCGATGGTTGCAAACGTCGCGGCCGCCCTGCCCCGCTACCTCGGCCTCGAACAGGACTTGGCCGCCCTCACCGATTCGTTGCCCTGGCGCAGCGATCCGCACCTCGCACGGTGCATCGCCGCTTTCCCCGGCCTGCGCATTTTACGCCAACCTTTCGGCGAAACCCTTCTCGGGTTCCTGTGCAGCGCCACCAAGCAGATCATCCAGATCAAGCAGATGGTCGCGCTGCTCGCCTCGCGCCACGGCGCCTCGCTGGTCGAACTCCCCGCTCGAAGCTCCCCGCTCCCTGCTTCGTGCCGCCGCCTCCCCACCTGGTCCGAACTCGCTTCCATTTCCGAAAAAGACCTGCGCTCGTGCCTGCTCGGTTTCCGCGCCAAATACATCCACGCCACGGCGAAATACATCGCCGCCCGCCCCGGCTGGCTCGAGGAAACCGAGCACCTTCCTTACGCGGCCGCCAAGGCCCGGCTGGTCGAACTGCCGGGCGTGGGCGAAAAGGTCGCCGATTGCGTTTTGCTCTTCGGTGCCGGCCGGCTGGAGGCGTTTCCGGTCGACACCTGGGTCCTCAAGTCCCTCGCCCGGCGCTACGGACTCGACGGTTGGAAGCCCGCCCAAGTCGCCCATTTCGGCCGCTCCCATTTCGGCCCGCTCGCCGGGCTGGCGCAGCAATATCTGTTCGCCTGGGAACGAAGGTTTGGCGGAAGGTAGGGCGCGTTATCTAACGCGCCGCTCCCTACGCCGGCGGATTTGGGATAATCCGCCCTACCTCCGAATCAGGTCTCCGGTAGGGCGCATCCGGAGCCTGGCTTACACCTTACAACCTAAACCTTATCCCGCTTAACCAGCCGCCACGGGAAGAAATACGCCGCATACACCACCGCGTAGACGATAAAATTGTCGATCTTCACCGCATGGGCGAACGCGAAGAAGAAGATCAGCAGGTGCAGGCGGACGACGTTCTTGTAGGGCCCCGCCATGCCCGCCATCCCCGTTTTCTGCTTGGTGGCGAGCCGGCGGTTGACGTCCGCCGCCTTCACCGAGGTGTCCGGCGGCGGTTCTGCCGGCGCCTCGATCCGGAACGCCGACCGCTCGGCCACCGCCGCCACCACCACAAAGGGCCAGTAGGTCTGCAGAACTTGATAATAAAGGGCCAGGCTCGGTTCTTTCACGCCCGCGGCCACCGGGAAAAATGAATTCAGGAATACCGAGTGCACAAAGTGAAACATCCCGAAATGCACCGTGAAGAACGCCAGCATGACCAGCGCGCCGATCAGATACGCCGCGCCGCCTGCCGCCACCGCGCCGGGCGCCTTGGCCACGACCTCGGCCCGGTCGCCCCAGGCCTTCGTGACCAGCGAGACCGCGGGACGGAACAGGTTCCACACGATCATGGCATAGCCGACCAGCAGGCTCGACAGCCACAGGCTCCACACCAAGTCCTTCGTTTCCCAGGCACTGAACCACGCCAGCGCCAGCCCGCCGGCAAAGGCCAGCGCATCTGGCCAGGCCCCGACCCAGCCCGTCGCCTCCTTCGCCGCACTGGACGGCGTCGACATCATTTCGCCTTCTGGATCAGTTCGACCTCGTAGCCCTCGGGCGCGTCAATGAAGGCGATGATCGAGCCGCTGCCTGTCCGCGTCGGCCCGTCGCTCAGCGAAAAACCCTTCTGCTTCAGCGCGGTCGCGAACTTCGACAGGTCCTCCACCTCGAAGGCGAGGTGCATGAGATCCGGCTGCACCTGCACCGGGCGGGTGCCGTCCGGCATCTGGCATAGCTCGATCTCCTCCTCACTGTTCGGCGTGGCAAGGAACACCAGCTGGGCCCCGCGGGGCGAGGTGTGCCGCCGCGTCGCAACCAGGCCCAAGGCCTGCTCGTAGAATTTCACGGAGCGCTCGATGTCATTGACCCGCATGCGGGTGTGGAGAAGTTTTGTGACGGTCATGGGGGTGGAGGCTAGCCCGGCCCTTTTCAAAATCAAACCCCATCCCGGACAGGGCAGCCCAGTCACCACGAAACACACCAAACACACGAAATGGTCCCGGCCTGATCAGGGTGGTACCTTTCTTTTCGTGTGTTTCGTGTGTTTCGTGGTTAACTGCCTTGTTCATGTCTTCCCCCCTCGACCTCGCCGCCCTTCGCGCCGCCCACGAGCGGATCAGGCCCTTCATCAAGCGGACCCCCGTCCTGACCAACGACGCCCTCGATGCCGCGCACGGGGCGCAGCTCAGCTTCAAGTGCGAGAACCTGCAGGCCGCCGGCGCCTTCAAGTCGCGCGGCGCGTGCAACGCTGTCTTCTCCCTCACCGACGCCGAAGCCGCCCGCGGTGTCGTCACCCATTCCTCCGGCAACCATGCCGCCGCCCTCGCCCGCGCCGCCCGGCTCCGCGGTATCACCGCCCACATTGTCATGCCCACCGGCGCAGCGGAGTCCAAGGTCCGGAACGTCGAAAGCTTCGGCGGCCTGATCACCTTCTGCGCACCCGGCCTTGAGGCCCGCGAGGCCGCGTGCGCCAAGATCGCCGCCGCCACGGGCGCGGAAATCGTCCCCCCCTTCGACGACTACCGCGTCATGGCCGGCCAGGGCACAGCCACGATCGAGTTGCTGCAGGATGCCCCCGGGCTCGACGTTATTTTATGCCCGGTCGGCGGCGGCGGTCTGCTCTGCGGTACGGCCGTCGCCGCGAAGTCGATCCAGCCCGGCATATTGGTCATCGGCGTCGAGCCGGCGCTGGGCGACGACGTCGCCCAGTCCTTCCGCGCCGGCCGGCGCATTTCCATTCCCACGCCCTCCACCATCGCCGACGGCCTGCGCACCAATTGCACCGGGGAGAAGAATCTCCCGATCATCCGGCAACAGGTGGATGACATCGTCACGGTGTCCGAGGAAGCCATCGTCGCCGCCATGCGCGGGCTTTGGGAAGCCCTGCATCTCGTCATCGAGCCTTCCGCCGCCGTCCCCTATGCCGCGCTGCTGGAAAACAAGTTTCCCTTTGCCGGCCGGCGCGTCGGCCTCATCCTCACCGGCGGCAACGTCGATCTCGCCCGGCTCCCCTGGCTGAAACCATGAGTTCTGTCTTCCCTTCCCGCCCCCGCCCCGCCCTGGACCAATTGTCCACGCCCTGCCTCGTCCTCGACCAAAACCGGCTCACGCGCAACCTCGCCCACATGGCGGCGACGCTCGCGGCCCGCGGCCCGGGCTTCCGGCCGCATATGAAAACGGCCAAGTCGGTGGACATCGCCCGGCTTGTCGCGCCGTCGCCCCGGAGCCCCATCACCGTGTCCACGCTGCGGGAGGCCGAGTATTTCGCATATCACGGCTGGCGGGACATCTTCTACGCCGTCGGTCTCGGCCCGGGCAAACTCGCGCGGGCCTCCGCCCTGCTGCGCGACGGGGTCCGCCTCCTCACCCTGGTGGATCATCCTGCCGCCGCCGCCGCCGTGCAGGAGCACGCCCGGCGCACCGAGACCCTTTTCCGCACGGTGATCGAGATCGATTGCGGCGACCACCGGGGCGGGGTGCCGCCTGCGTCTCCGGAGCTGGTCCCCATCGCCCGGGCTCTGGGGCCCTGTTTCGCCGGCGTGGCGACCCACGGCGGCCATTCCTATGGTGCCCGCACCCCGGACGAATTGGCCCTCGCCGCCCGCGCCGAGGCGGAGGCGCTCCGCCTCGCGGCGGCGCAGCTGCATGCCGCCGGTTTTCCCAGCGAGGTGCTCAGTCTCGGCTCCAGCCCCACGGCCCTGGCCGGCGTCGACCTCGCGGGCATCACCGAAGTCCGCGCCGGGGTTTACATGTTCTGGGATGCGTTTCAGGCCGGCCTCGGCTCCTGCACGCTCGACGATGTCGCCCTGACCGTGCTCGCCGAGGTGATCGGCCGGCCGGCCGGCCGGCCTGATGAATTCCTGATCGATGCGGGAGCCTTTGCCCTTTCGAAGGACATCTCCACCGCCGCCCTTCCTCCGGAGAAAAACGCCGGCTACGGCTTCGTCTGTGATGTTCTCGGAAAATTGCAGCCCGGGCTCCGCGTGGCCAAGGTCTGGCAGGAACATGGTCTGGTCGTCAGCCCCGGGCCGCTGCCGCCAGAGGCCTTCCCCATCGGCAGCCGGGTGCGCATCATCCCCAACCACGCCTGTCCCACGGCCGCGGCCCACGACCGTTATTTCGTCGTGAACGACGGCCTCGACGTCGTCGCCGAGTGGCCTCGCGTGAACGGCTGGTGACGGAATCCTACCCCGCCCCGTACCGGTCCTACGCTTGGTGCCACTTCTTTTCCACTTCGGGCAGAAAAACCGTCAGCAAGCCGAGCAGCGGAAAATAGGCGCTCACCACAAACACGGTCCGGATGCTCGTGTGGTCAGCCAGCCCGCCCAGCAACGCCGAGCCGATGCCGGCCGCCCCGAAGGCCAGGCCAAAGAACAGGCCGGCCATCAGGCCGACGTTGCCCGGCACCAGTTCCTGCGCATAGACGAGGATGGCCGAGAACGCGGAGGCGAGGATGACGCCGATGAAAACCGTCAGGATCACCGTCCCCACCAGACCGACCTGCGGCAGCAGCAGGGAAAACGGGGCGACTCCGAGGATGGAGATCCAGATCACGCGCTTGCGGCCGATGCGGTCGCCCACCGGCCCGCCGATGATCGTGCCCGCCGCCACGGCGAACAGGAAAACGAACAGGCACAACTGGGACTGCTGCACCGACAACTGGAACCTGTCGATGACGTAGAACGTGTAGTAGTTGGTCAGGCTGATCAGGTAGAAATATTTCGAGAAGATCAGCATGATCAGCACGCTCAGCGCCCGGACCACCTGCCCGCGGGTGAGACGCACCAACTCGGCGTCGCCGGGCAGGCGCGCACGCGGTTTGAGCCGATGCAGGTTGCGCGCATACCACCCACCCACCCGCCGCAGCAGCAGGATTCCGCAAAAGGCCAGCAGCGTGAACCACAGGATGTGCACCTGGCCCCGCGGGATGATGATCGCCGCCGCCAGCAGCGGACCGAGCGAGGTGCCGAAGTTGCCACCGACCTGGAACAGCGACTGGGCGAAACCGTGCCGCCCGCCCGAGGCCATCCGCGCCACGCGCGAGGCCTCCGGATGAAAGATCGACGAGCCCACGCCCACCGTACCCGCCCCGAGGCAGAGCAGGTGAAAGCCGGAAGCCTGCGAAAGCACGATCAGCCCGAGGAGCGTCACGCCCATGCCCACCGCCAGTGAATACGGCTGATGATTCCGGTCCGTATAGAATCCGACCAACGGCTGCAGCAACGACCCCGTCACCTGGTACGTGAGTGTGATCAAACCGATCTGCGTGTAGTTCAGGTGATACGTGTCCTTCAGCAACGGATAGATGGCCGGTAGCAACGCCTGCAGGATGTCATTGATCATGTGCGCCCCGCTCAGTGCCAGCAGCACCTTCAGGACGGTGTTGTCCCCCGCGGTCTTTTCGGCCCCGTGACTCATTCCCGCCATCACAAGTCACCGCCGCCCCGGGGTCAAGGGATGCCCCAAGCGTATCTGCACAGTTCCCCCCATCGGTAGGGGCGATTGCCCTCAATCGCCCTCTCTGGGCCAAAGGCCGTTGGGGGCAACGGCCCCTGCCAGAGATTTAGGGATTGCCCGGGACAGGACTCGAACCTGTAAGCCTTGCGGCACGGGCTTCTAAGGTCGAATTCACACAAATTGCCCATCCTTTTCAACCTTGTCCCAAGTTATCTCAAATCGTCCTTCCCTCTGAAAAGCGGAAGCATCGGCATCGATTCAAGTAAACCACCTTCTCACAAATCTCCTCAATTTCTGAGACGCAGTATAGTAGTCAGTATAGAAAACCGGACTGCGCAAAGGCTGAGGTTTTGCAGACCGATTAGTGTAACGCGGCAGAGCTGAAGGGCAACGTGAACGACATGATGATGATGATGATCATCATCATCATCATCATCATCATCATCGTCATCATCGTCATGCCGACCAGCATCTATTAACCTAGGCTACTCCCGCTACCTCTAGCCGGCATGATAATCATGGGCATGCCCGGCACCTGTTACTGGTCACCACAGCTTGCGACGCTTCTTTCTCACCAGCGGGACTTCCATCCCCAGTGACTCGGCCAAGCCTCCGTGGATGCGCGCCACACGATCCCGATCCTCTTCTGGCAAACTTGCCGCCATCGCGAACTCCGGCCAGCGCGTCAATGCCCCCGCCACCTCGGCATCCACTTGATCAAATTCCGATTGGCTCACGCCCGCATCCAAGGCCGTCCCAACTAGCGCGGTCCGGCGCGGTGAGGTGCCGAAGCTCGAGGGAAACAATCCATCATACTGCTGTCCTTCCGAAAAATTGAGCGTCAGGTCGTAGGCGGGCGACAACGTCCAATGCTGCCTATCCTCCTGGTAGAGGAAGCTATGGTTCTTCCCATGATCGTCTGCATTCCCACTGCGCACATTGAAGATCATCCGCCGTACTGCTTCCAATACTTCAACATGGCTCGCCGTAACACGCCGCGTGGTCAGCAACAGGTCCCCGTACGTGAGATCATAATTATGCAGGACACCCGCCAGCGTATGGAGATGGAATCGCTTTCCAGTCGCAGGCTCACAATCGAACCGTTCCACAAACAGGTGCCGCCGTTCCCGTCCTCCACCGGCGTCCAACTTCAACTGCGTCCGCGCCGTTCGCAGTCCCGCCGCGTGCGCCATTTCCATGTAAGCGTGCTCCATCCGCCCGTCCGTGGGCCGGCCGGCCGGGTTGTCCTCACAGTCCAGCTTGAGCAGCCCCAGCTTTGCGCCGGCATGGTCTCGTGTCGCGCTCGCGACATCGCCTCCCACCAGCATCCGCCCATCAGCCAGCAGAGCCACGGTAGCCTTGGGTAAGGCGCCACCCGCTGTGCCGCCGCGCCGCAGGTGTTCGAACGCCTCGGTCGGTTCCGCCGCCAGCACTGCCTGCGCTTCCCGCGTCAGCAGCAACGGGCTGACGGGCTCCCAACTGGACTGGCTGTGAACTTCATCCAACGTAGGTTCGAAGCTCAATGCCCCGATTCCCCGCCGGCCCACCCACGCCAGCATCCGTATCGGCGTGGCATTGACCTCCGCTTCGTTGAAGGCGCGGTTCATCATCCGTCGGCCCCATTGGTCGGGCAGGCAGTCCGCCAGGAATCCAGGCAGTTGATCGAAGTTGGCGACCCGCTGGCGAAAGGGCTCCACCGTGAATGGCACCATCACGGGGGAAAGGTCATGGCCGGTGGCCAGCCACGCCTCATCATATGCAAAATAGGTCGGCCCATTGGTCACCACGCGACCAACCAGGCGACCATCGTGCCAGCGGACATTCAAAGCCGGAGCAGCGGCACGCGCGCTCATGATGACACCTTACGTTTCCTGCTCGATCTCAGCTTTGCGGGCTCAAGCAGTTTCTCCAATGTCGGCTCCACCGTCACCGGCGGAACCAATAACATGAGGTTGTTCGTCATGCCTAGTACACCAAGCACGCGGACGAGGTTCGCGAGGGTGATATTCCCATAACCATTTTCGAAATTGAGGTAGGCGAGACGGGACAATCCCGTCCGTGTAGCCATCTCTTCTTGTGACCAATTGCGCTGCAATCGATGCTGGCGTACGCGTTCCAGCAAGGTGCGAACGACCTTGCGATCCGGCTGTAGGTTGGCTTTTAGGGAGTCCTCTGGCTGAGGCTTCATAATGTATATTTAACTTAACATTATACCCATAAGTCAACGTTTAAGGTATAGTTTAATATACATTACAATGCACCAATCTTAACCCCTCACGGCTCGCCCTTTGCGTGGTGCCCCTGCGTTCAACTCATCGACAGCACCTCGCAGGTTCCTACGCCAGACTAGAGCATGTTAAAAATTGTCGTAGCCGGATCAGGGCCGCATCTTTAGCCACAAAAGAACGCAAGGACCACAAAGACAATCCATTGGAACCAGTCTTCTTTGTGATCTATGTGTTCTTTCGTGGCTACACTTCAGGTTAATCCGCCCTAGCGACTACTAACTACATCTGATAGGCAGTTTTGGTTCCGCCCCTAGAACGCAGCCAGTGCCGCCGCATTTCCCTAACACCTATTACCGATATGGTGCCCGGGACAGGACTCGAACCTGTAAGCCTTGCGGCGAGGGCTTCTAAGACC
>JBKJTZ010000035.1:0-5662 GCA_046590295.1 Lacunisphaera sp. | reverse complement strand
CCGGGTGCTCGGCCTGGCCAACGTGCAGCACCTGCACACGCCGATCAGCGCCACGCTGCCGGAGGGCGTGCACATCCTTGATCTGGTCGAGCGTCTGCATCCGACCCCGGCCGTCGGCGGCACCCCCCGCGCCCCGGCCGTGGCGGCCATCGCCCGGCTCGAGGGGTTCGAGCGCGGCCTCTACGCCGGTCCCATCGGGTGGGTGGACCACCGCGGTGGCGGCGAGTTCTTCGTGGGCCTGCGCTCGGCCCTGATCGACGGCCACACGGCGACCGCCTACGCCGGTGCGGGCATTGTCGCCGGCTCGGAGCCGGAGAAGGAATTTGCCGAGACGGAGCTGAAGTTCCAGGCTCTCATCGAAGCGCTCACCAACCGATGAAGCCTCCCCCTGAAGCCGCGCTCGATTACCGCAACACGAACAGCCTGTGGGGCAGCGTGCTGGTGGAGACGCTCGTGCAACTCGGCCTGCGTTCGGCCGTGATCTCGCCCGGCTCGCGCTCCGCGCCGCTGACCATGGCGTTCGCCCGGCATCCCGGCATCGAGTCCATCTCCGTGCTCGACGAGCGCTCGGCGGCCTTCTTCGCGCTCGGCCTCGCCAAGCAGCACCGGCGGCCGGTGGCGCTCCTCTGCACCTCGGGCACGGCGGCGGCAAATTTCCTCCCCGCGATCGTCGAGGCGCACGAGTCGGGCGTGCCGCTGCTGGTGCTGACCGCCGACCGTCCGCCGGAATTGCGCGACTGTCATTCGGGCCAGACCATCGACCAGCAGAAACTTTACGGCCGCTTCGTGAACTTTTACCACGAGTTCGCCGTACCACGGGCTTCGCTGCCGTTGCTGCGTTATCTGCGGCAGACCTTGGCGCACGCCTTCGCCCGCGCGCAGCAACCGGCGGCCGGCCCGGTGCACCTGAACTGCCCGTTCCGTGATCCGCTGCCGCCATTGCCGGAGGCCAAGCCGCTGGGCGTCACGGTGGTGGCGTTGCGTGGATTCTTTGCCGGGCTGCCCCATGGTTCCGCCGCTGGCGGCGCCAGCGATATTCCAGCGGGCGGAGCCGGCTGGATTCAGCCCGGCGCCGACTCCCGCGGGATCATTGTGGCCGGCCCGTCCGAGGCGCATGACCCGGAGCTGCTGGCCAAGACCGTGGGCCGCATCTCCCGCGCCCTCGGGTGGCCGGTGCTGGCCGACGCCTTGTCGCCGGTCCGCATGCACGCCGCGCATGCCGGGCACGTGGTGGTGCATTACGACCTGCTCCTGCGGAATGAAAGGCTCGCGTCGTCGCTTCAGCCCGAGCAGGTCATCTGCGTGGGCGGCTGGCCGACGAGCAAGGTGCTGCGCACCTGGCTGCAGCGGGCGGACCCCGCGACGGTCATGATCACCGACCGCGCCGGCAACGAGGACGGCCTGCATCTGCGCACCGCGTTTGTCCGCAGCGGCCTCGCCACCTGGGGCCAGGCCTTGGCCGGCACCCGGCGGCCGGCCGCCCATACCCGCCAATGGCTGGCGGCGGAAGCACGCCTGCGGCGGGAGGTCGCGGCGGAGTTCCGCCGGCACGACGAGTTGCTCGAGCCCAAATGCATCGACGTGCTGGCCCGGAGCCTGCCGCGCGCGACCCCGGTGTTCATCGCGAGCTCCATGCCCGTGCGCGACGCGGAATATTTCTGGCCGAAGAACAACCGCGGGCATCAGGTCTATTTCAACCGCGGCGCCAACGGCATCGACGGCACGCTGTCGACGGCGCTGGGCCTCGCGCACGGCCACCGCCGCCCGGTGGTGCTGCTGACCGGAGACCTGGCGCTGCTGCACGACACGAACGGATTTCTATCCGCCAGCCGGCTGGATGGCAGCCTGACCGTGATTCTGATCAACAACCATGGCGGCGGCATCTTTGAGCACCTGCCGGTGGCGCAGTTTGAACCGCCCTTCGAGGAATTTTTCGCGACCCCGCAGGAGGTGGACTTTGCGAAACTCTGTGCGGCCTACGGCGGCGTGACGCATGTCGCGGTGAAAGGCTGGTCACAGCTGTCCCGGCTGGTGGCAAAGCTGCCGCGACGTGGCGTGCGCGTGCTGGAGATTCGCACCGACCGGAAGCGCGACGCGGCCTGGCGCAAGGCGCTGTTCGCGAGGCTGGCGGCACTGGTGGGTTAACAACCCACGCGCTCGTGCACTGTAGGGCCGCCGCTGGTCGGCGGGCCTACAACGGAGCGAATAATTACAGCTGGATCGGGAGGCCGACCTCGATGATCTGCATCGGCGGCAGGCGGTAGTAATCGCGTACCGGCCGAGCGTTGCGGCTGAGGAAGGAGTAAAAATGCTTCTGCCAATCAAACATCCGGCTGTCGCCGCCGGTGATGATCATCTCGCGGTTGAAGTAGTAGGTGGCCTCGCTGAGCTTTACCGGCACGCCCGCCAGGCGCATCTGCTCCATGAGCGCGGCGACGTCAGGCGACTCCATGTAGCCGTAGCGGGCGATGGCGCGCCAGATGCCATAGCCGGAGCCGATCTCGCGCACCTCCATGCGCTCGTCCCCGGGCACCATGGGCACCTCCTCGGTGGTGACGCTGAGCAAAATGACGGTTTCGTGGAGCACCTTGTTGGCCTTGACGTGATGGAGCAGGACGAGCGGCGTGCCGGTGGGATTGCCCGCCATGAAGACCGCGGTGCCGTTCACCCGGGCGAGGCGGCTGGAGCCGGCCACGTTGCACAGTTCGTCCTCGGTGATCTCGTTGGCGTAGATCCGGCGGAAGATTTCGGACTTGCCGAGCTTCCAGGTGGTCATGACGGCCAATATGCCCAGCGCGATGAAGACCGGCAGCCAGCCGCCGTCGGCGAACTTGTGCAGGTTGGAGGAAAACAGGCTGACATCGACGAAGAGGAAGAACGCGCAAAGCAGCGTGGCCTGCCAGACGGCCCAATGCCAGGCGCGGCGCATCACGACGAAGAGCAGCAGGGTGGTGACGATCATCGTGGCGGTCACCGCGATGCCGTAGGCGGCGGCGAGGGCCGAGCTGGACTTGAAGCCGTAGACCGTGGCGATGGAGCCGAGGGCGAGGCCGATGTTCACGAGGGGCAGGTAGATCTGGCCCGACTGGTCCGGGTTGGTGTATTTGACCAGCAAGCGGGGGAAGAACCCCAGTTGGATGGACTGGCGGATGAGCGAGTAGGCGCCCGAGATCAGCGCCTGGCTGGCGATGATGGCCGCGAGCACGGACAGGGCCAGCAGGCCCAGGCGCGCGGGTCCCTCGGGTGCCAGGGCGAGGAACGGATTGGCGATATTGCCGCCATGCGCGATGACGTTTGCCCCTTGGCCGAAATAATTGAGCGTCAGGCCGGGGAGGACCACGGTGTACCAGCCCAGGACGATGGCCTTGCGGCCGAAATGCCCCATATCGGCGTAGAGGGCCTCGACGCCGGTGACCGCCAGCACGACGGAGCCCATCAAGATGCTCGCCTCCTTGGGGTGGGTGAACAGGAGTTCCAGCCCCAGCATCGGATTCAGCGCCGCCAGCACGACGGGATTCTTGATGGTGTGCCACAACCCCAGCCCGCCAAGGGTGAGAAACCAGACGAGCATGATGGGGCCGAAGATCCGGCCGATGAACTTCGTGCCCTGCTGCTGGAACGCGAAAATCCCGACGAGAATAATGATGGAGATCGGGACCACATAATGGTCCACCCCCGCCCAGACCAGCGTGCAGCCCTCCACGGCGGCCAGCACGGTCATCGCGGGGGTGATGATGGCCTCGCCGCACAGCATGGCCGCACCCAGCAGCACGATTAGCACGCCGAGGTTTAGCACCCGCTTGCCCGGGCGGTCCAACTGGCTAAGCGACAGCAGGGAAAAGATGCCGCCCTCGCCGCGATTGTCGGCGCGCAGGACAAAAAGGGTATATTTCACACTGACGACGATGATCAGCAGCCAGAGCACCAAGGAAAGGACCCCGAGCACCGCCTGCGCATGCTCGCCCGGCGGCAGCACGGCGAGGCACTCCCGGATGGTGTATAGCGGGCTGGTGCCGATGTCGCCGAAGACCACGCCGAGCGCACCCATGCTGAGGCCGGCCTTGGCCACCGTGCTGAGCTTGGACTGGTTTGGCTGCATGAAGGGTCATCATCACGCGGCGGGGGGCCAGTCCAAGCAGTTTTCCCGGATGAGTGGAAACAGCTTGACGGGGGTATTGGTAAAAAGGTCGGCCGCCTGCAAAAACGGTTGCGGCTCAGGTATTTTCATCCGAATGTGCGACATGGCTACCGCGTGGAAAACCGCCAAAAAATACGACGACATCCTCTATCACAAGGCTGACGGCATGGCCCGGATCACGCTCAACCGGCCGGAGAAGCGCAACGCGTTCCGCCCGCAGACCGTGTCCGAGATGCACGACGCCCTGTTGGATGCCCGCGAAGACCAGACCATCGGCGTGATCTTCCTGACCGGCGCCGGACCGGCGAAGGACGGCAAATACGCCTTCTGCGCCGGCGGCGACCAGGCGGTGCGCGGCCACGGCGGCTACATCGATGGCAAGGGGGTGCCTCGTCTCAACGTGCTGGAGGTCCAGAAACTCATCCGCTCGATGCCCAAGGTCGTGATTGCGCTTGTTGCCGGCTACGCCATCGGCGGCGGCCACGTGCTGCACGTGATGTGCGACCTGACCATCGCCGCGGACAACGGCATCTTCGGGCAGGTCGGCCCCAAGATGGGGAGCTTCGACGGCGGCTTCGGCTCCAGCTACCTCGCCCGCATGGTGGGCCAGAAGAAGGCCCGCGAGATCTGGTTCCTCTGCCGGCAGTACAACGCCCAGGAGGCGCTCGACATGGGCCTCGTCAACAAGGTCGTGCCCGTGGCCCAGCTCGAGGCCGAGGGGGTGGCGTGGGCGCAGGAGATTTTGCAGCGCAGTCCGCTCGCCATCCGCAATCTCAAGGCCGCCTTCAACGCCGAACTCGACGGCCAGAGCGGCATCCAGGAACTCGCGGGCAACGCCACCATGCTCTACTACATGACGGAGGAGGCGAAGGAGTTCATGACTGCGCAGAAGGAGAAGCGGAAGCCCGCCGGGAAATTTCCCTGGCTGCCGTGAACGGTCCGGCGCCCAGTGTCCGTCCGGTTGAACTGCGCGATGTGCCGGTGCTGACAACCTTGGCGGCCACCCTGGGCTATCCCGCGACCGAGGCGCAGATCCGGGTCCGGCTGGAGCGGGTGCTCGCCGACCGGGAACATGCGCTCTTCGTCGCCGAGGATGCCGCCGGCCGGGTCGTCGGCTGGGTGCACGTCTTCATCAACAAACTTCTCGAGTCGGATGCGCGGGCGGAGATCGGCGGCCTGGTGTCCGACCCGACGGCCCGGCGGCAGGGCATTGGTCGCGCCCTCATGCAGCAGGCCGAGCAATGGGCCAAAGGCCGCGGCCTCCCGGCTGTTTCGCTGCGGACCAACATCAAACGCATCGACGCCCACCGTTTCTACGAGAGCCTCGGCTACACCACGGCCAAGACGCAGTTTAATTACCGGAAGCCGATTTAACCCGCATATTTCACACTCAGAGGTGTGAACATGCGCCCTGTCGGGCCGACCTCGTCGGGGCTAACCGCGACAGAGTCGCTCTGCCCGAAGGGCAGACGGATATTTCTCTGAAAGATAATCTCATGGGTGTGAAATATCCGGGTTAGAGGT
>JBKJTZ010000132.1:0-22333 GCA_046590295.1 Lacunisphaera sp. | reverse complement strand
GCCAGTGACCGTAAAGGTCTGGCTGTTGACACCGGTCGCGGTCAGGTTGCTGCCCGCGAAGAGCGTCGTGCCGTCATAGACCCGCGTGCCGGTCAGGATCAAATTGGCGGGATTGATCGTGAGCTGACCGTTCGCAAAGCTGAAGGCGTAACCGGCCGTCGAAGCCAGATCGCCGGCCGTGGCCGAAATCACGAAGGGGCCGTCCACGACGTTGCTGGTGGCATGCGCGAGACTGGTGAGGCCCGCAGTGCCGGTCAGGCCGGCGGTGCCAGCCGTGTCGGTCACGCCATCGTCGTTCACGAAACCGGTGATCGTGGCCGTGAACGTGGGGTTGGCGGCGCCGTAAACGCGCGCGTTGTCAGCCGCCGTGACAGTGAGCGTGGGTTGCGCGCTGTAGATAAGATGGTTCCCGGCGGCGATGGTCGCCGGCGCGTTGCCCGCGAAAGTCTTGTTGTAGAGCCGGGGCGAGGTGGCACCTACCGCGGCAACCGCGGTCAGGCCGTTTTCCGTCGAGCCGGCGGGCGAGGTTGAATAGACGAGCCAGCGACCGGTGCCGGGATTGAGGGCCGTGGAACCAACGTTGTTGAAGAAATTCTGTCCTGCTGCCAGAATAAGGGCATCTCCTGCGCCGTTGGCGGTAACCGCGCTATTCAAAGTAATGTTTGCCGCTGCGCCTGTTGATCTAACAAGGATGGTGTTTGAGGCTGTCAGCCCTGCTGTATTCACTGTGCCGATGATCAAACTGCCTGCCTGCCCATAGTTAACTGTGCCTGTATTTCCCGCCAGGGTGGTTATGGCATTGCCGGTATTCGTCAGAGTGTGTGTTCCGCCTGTGCCGACGAGTTCAAGACCGGCTGCGGTGATGGCTGCGGTCTGCGTTACTGCGCCGGTTGTGCTGAGGGTAAGGTTGTTGGTTCCCACAGCCAGCAGGTCGGTGATACTGATACCGTTGCTTGCTGCGCCAGGATTACGTAGTCTCAGGTTGTCATTAAAAGTATATCCTGTGCCTGCCCCTGCTCCATCGCCGAATGTTATAAGCCCTGTGCCATCAGCCCTGCCGATGGTGATGCTGGCAAAGCCGTTTGATATTAGATTTAACTCTGCGATAGTAAGATTGAATGTGCCTGCGCCCCCTGCAATGCCGCTCGTGGTTACGGCATTAAGAGGCTGGAGATAGAGATTACCCGTGCCTGATATGGTATGGTTTAAAAGGGAGATGCTGTCTGTGCCGGTTGCCGTATGAGCGGTAAGGGTAATATCGCCCGTGCTGGAAGCGCCGCCCGTGAGGTTTGGACCACCCGCACCATATGACAAGATTCCAGCGTAGTTGCCAGCGCCGCTTCCCGTAAGGGTTATTGGAGCAGTTCCGTTGGAGAGAACACCGGAACTATTTGCTAACAAGATGCCATAGCTATTGTTTCCCGTGCCTGTGCCTGTCATGGAAATAGCGCCATTAGCAGATTGGATGCTGGTGCCGACACCGTTCAGAAAGAGGCCGTGGTTGAAGCCTATTCCCGCGCCGCCTGTGCCGTTTAGGGTTATGGTGGCGGCGCCGGTGGAAATCACATCGGCATCGCTTATTAACTGGATGCCATAGTTCAGGTCTCCTGTGCCTGCGCCGCCTGTGCCGGTAATGGAGATAGCGCCATTAGCAGATTGGATGCTGGTGCCAGCACTGTGTATATAGATGCCGTAGTTGGAGGCCGCTGCCGTGCCCCCGCCGCCGCCGGTGCCGTTTAGGGTTATGGTGGCGGCGCCGGTGGAAATCACATCGGGACCGCCAAATAACAGGATGCCATAGCCACCGGGCCCGCCGCCTGTTCCCGTAAGAGAGATAGCGCCGTTCGCGGATTCGATGCTGGTGCCAGCATCGACCAAAACGACGCCGTGATTGGAGTTCGTGGCCCCGCCGCCGGTGCCGTTTAGGGTTATAGTGGCTGCGCCGGTGGAAATCACCTTGGCACCGCTCTCTAAATAGATGCCGTTGTAACCGCTTCCTGAGCCTGCGCCGCCGCCTGTGCCGGTAAGGGAGATAGCGCCGGTGGCAGATTGGATGCTGGTGCCGCCACCGGTCAGATAGACGCCGTAGTTGTTATTGGCGCCTGCTCCCGTGCCGCCTGTGCCGAGCAGGGTTATTGTTCCGCTCGTTGTCTGGATAACGGTTCCACCAAGGGAATAAATACCGTAAGTGCTGAACGTTAGCGCTCTACCCGTGCCACGCAGGCTGATATTGCCCGCGCCGGCGTTAAGGGCTGCGTTGTTAAGATAGATGCCTGCCTTGTCAGCAAGTGTTCCTGTGCCTGAGCCGACTGCCGGAGTTGTTAATGGTGTTGCGCCGCCGCCGAGGGTGATATTTCCGCCGTTGGTTGTGATAGAGGAGGCGCTGTTCATCTGGATATTGCCTACTCCGCTCGCGTCTCTATCTGCATTCAAGGTTACATCGAGTTTGTTGGATGTGGATGAGATGGAAACACCGCCGTTTACGATGATGTTGTTATGAGCCAGTAAGGCGAGGGTTGCGTCAGCGCCTAATGTTTTAGAGATGCTTGAGGCTACGGTGATGTTGCCCAGTTGAGCGCCGCCGCTGCCGGTCGTTACGGTAACGGAGGTGCCCAAGTTCAGGGCTGCCTCGATGCTCCCCGTGGTCACGATCGCGCTGTCAGCAGAGGACGTAAAATTCGGGGTTGCGGAGACGTTCGTGTCGCTGCCCGCCGATTGAATCGTGATGTTGTTCGGATCGAGCAGCCATTGGCCCGCAGCACCGTTCGGCGCGGAGGCGTCGACCCTGCCAAACGCCTGCAGATTCACCTTGCCGCTGGTTTCCACGAAGCCGCCATCGCCGCCTTGTGCCCCGCCGCGCGCGCTGATCGCGCCGTAGAAACGTGAGGTGTCATTCGCCCACACGATCACCCTGCCGCCGTTGCCGCTGTTGATGGCGTCGGCATTGATGGTGACGTCGCTGCCGAAGTAGGTGCGGTCGGCATTCCGGACATCGGGATTGTTGCCCTGAAAGTCGCCGCCCACCAGAATGGTGCCGCCGCCGGCGTCGCCCGAGGCGTCGAGCTTGGCGGCGCCGAAGAGGCCGACGTATTGGCCGAGCAGCTTGATGCTGCCGCCGGTTTCGCCGGAATTCCGCCCCGAAGCGTCAAGTGTGCCGGAATTGACGACGGTGCTGTCGCCGGAACCAACGAGCCAGACCTGGCCGTTGCGGACCGCGCTGCCGGTCGCGCGAACCACACCGGAATTATTGATCGCGAGCGCGTAGGAGTTGCCGCCGGCGGCTTTGAGCTCAACGGTCGCGGCGGTGATCGTGCCGGAGTTGACCACGGCACCGGGCGCCGAGGCGGCCAGCACGAAAAGTCGTTCGTTGCCACCCGTCGTGAGCAGGATCTCGGAGCCGGCGGCCAAACCCGCCGTGCCATTCGCCGCCGTGATGGCGCCAGAGTTTTCCACGTGGCGCGCGATCAGGAAGATATCGCCGCCGAGCGCATTGATCGTGCCGAGATTCTGGATCGCGGCGGTTGAGCCGCCGGAAAAATGCAGGTCGCCGCCCGCGAGAAACTCCACGTTGGCGACCTCCAGGGTCGAGGCGAGGAAACCGGCGGTGTCAATGCGCGCACCCGCGCCGATCAGCACGCCGTTGGGATTGATCAGGTAAACGCGCCCGTTGGCCTCAAGCGTGCCCGTCAGGGACGAAGGCAGGCCAGAGATGACGCGATTGAGCGTGGCACTCGCGGCGTCGGGCTGCACGAAACGCGCGAACTGCCCGGCGGCGACGGAGAAGTCCTGCCAGTTGATGATGGCCCGGTCCGAGGTCTGGGTGACGGTGAGTCCGCCCGCTCCGCCGGAAATCGCGGCGGTTCCGGCCACGACCTGGCCCCCGGTTGGCTGTGCGGTCAACCTGCTCCCGGCCAGCATCAGCAGCAGGGGCAGCACTCGGCCAAGAACCTGGCTGCAGCGGGCCGTGAACCGCACGGGGGATATTTGAAAGAAAAACATGATCGCCAGCCAAAACATAGCAACGGACTTGCATCATGAGTCGACCCCACGGGGGCGAATCGCGGAGCGGCTGTGACCAATCGCGGAAATCCCTGCCGGCGCCGCCCGACCCCGGGCCGGCTTGTCCCTTGTCCCCCTCAAGGGGCGGAGCGGATCTGACCCAGACGCCGGCGCAGTTCAACCCACCGTTCGCGGCTGGCCGGCACCGCCTCCGGGGCGCCGACCATGAAGAGCCGCGTGTGCTCGTCGCCATCGCGTTCGTAACGGGCGACGCGGGCAAGATTCACGATCTGCGTGCGGTGCACGCGCATGAAGTGCGTGCCGGGCAGCGTGTCCTCCCAGGCCTTCAGGGTCTTGCGGAGAAACACCTTCGCCCCGTCCGCCAATCGCACCTCGGAATAATTGTCCCGCGCCGAGATCAGGCTGATATCCGCAACCGGCGCAAAGCGGGCGCTCAAGCCGGAGCGCAGGTAAACCGTGTCGTCGAGTCGCAGGTTCACCCCGACGGGCGGTTCCACGCCGCCAGGATCGCCCGCGGCCGGCGCGGCCAGGCGGCGCAGCGCTTCGGCGAGTCGCGCCGGGGCCACGGGTTTGAGCAGGTAGTCCAGGGCATTGACCTCAAAGGCCCGCAGCGCATGCGTCTCGTAGGCTGTGGCGAAAATGATGCGGGCCCCGGGCCGCACCTCGGGCACGAGATCGAAGGAACTGCCCCCGATGAGCTGGATATCGAGAAACACCAAATCGTAATCCGTCCGCGCCAGCAATTCGCGCGCGCGGCGCATCGTGGCGGCTTCCCCCACCACCACCACCTCGGGATGCACCGCGAGTTTCGCGCGCAAATCGGCCCGGGCGGTGGCTTCATCTTCAATCAGCAGGGCGTGGTGGATCATGCGGCTGACCAGGCTGGGGGGCCGGCGCGAAAGGTGCAACGCCACATCGACCCGGCCGCTCACATTGCCTATCCCGTCCCAGCCGGGCCAGAAATCCGTTTTGCCCCCGCGTGGGCCGATCCACCCGCCGGCGTTGCCGACCCCGCGGAGCGGGCCGGCCGGCGACGGTCACGCCGCGACCGGCGCAGGGGAACGGCGACGACGCCAAACGACCAGACCGAGCGCCCCGGCACCCACGATGGCAGCGTAGGTGGAAGGCTCGGGAATCGCGGCAGCGTTGAGGGTGATGCCACCTCCGCCGAATCCCGTGTCCGACATCGTCCCGGTGACAACGGGCCCCAGCGGTGGCCAGTCGCCAAAATAGCTGACATTCAGGGTCGCAAGGAACGTCGCGCCGGCGCCCACACCGGAGGTGAAGCTGTAGTTGCTTCCGGTGCCGCCAAACGTGGCGGAAAGGCCGCCGAACGATCCGGTGGCGATCTGCTGGCTGCTGGTATTGACGGAATCCGAAAACGAAAGCGTCCATGTCACCACCCCGGTTCCGGTGAAGGCCGAAAGATGGTTTTTCGCCAGGGCGAAGTCATAGCTGATGCCCAGCAAGGTCCCGGCGGCTATCGCATCGCCACTGATGTTGCCGGCGATTTTGAACGAATTGTTGTATGCACCGGAGTCCGGGCCGGTGGCGGACATGGTGAAGCCGTTGCCGAAGGTCAGGCCCGTGAGGTTGTTCACGACCGGCCCGGAGACGTTGTAGAGGGCAGGACCGTTGGCCGCGACGCTGGTGCTGGCCCCCGCGACGGATCCACTCAGGTTGTTCGCGAGGAACACGGTCTGGGCGCCGGACTCGGCGAGGCCGAGGAGCGCGATGGCCGCGACGAGCAGGACCGTGGCCTTGCGGGGGTACAAGGGGCGGGGAGGAATATTCATGGTTGTCAATTTCTGATGGTTGCAGGTTGCGGGGCGGAGCGCAGGAAATCGACCGGCGCGCGATCATAGCGCGCCGAATCGCGGCAGGACTCCGAGGCAAATGGGGCCAATCACGGAACCCCTGTGGCAAATCGCGGAACGCCCGTCACTCCCGCAGACCCGGTCTGGTTCAGGGCGCCGGTCGCCGCGGGTTGAGACGGTCACGCAGCTCGTTCCACCGGTAGCGACTCACCGCCACCGGGTCCGCCGCGGCGGCCGCCCCGCCGACGATCGTCATCTCAGGATGCGGTGTGAGAATGGCCCGCCGTTCAGCGTGCACGCTGCCTTCAGCTTCGCTGAAAAGGACGTGCAACGAGGAAATCTGGTCACCGTCCGGGTTGAGGCAGCAGCCGCAAGGTCACCGTCACCCAGCCGTCGCGGTGCGCGATGTCCAGGTGGTGGCGCCGGGCGTAATGGCGGGCCAGCCGCTCGCGCAGGTTTTCGAGGCCGATCCCGAGCGAGGAAACGGTTTTCTTGGCTTCGGGCTCGATCCATTCGCCGGTGTTGGCCACGGCGAGGACCATGGCTCCGTCCGGCCCGCGGCTCATCGCCAGCCGGATGCCGACCCGTTCGGAACTCGTGGCGCGGCCGTACTTGAGCGCGTTCTCCACCAGGGGCAGGAGCAGAAAGTGGGGCAGACGCTCTTCGGTCAGGGCCGGATCGCAGGCAATCTCGACGTCGAGCAGGTCACCCCAGCGGGATTGCTCGATCTCGAGGTAGGCGCGCAGCAGCCGCAGCTCGTCACCCAGCGTCGTCCAGTCCCGCTCGTCCGCCCGGTGCAGGGTCAGCCGGCAAAACTCGGCCAGGCGCTCCACCATCGTGCGTGCGGTGGAATCATTCCGGGGCAGCACCGCGCTGATCGACGCCAGGGTGTTGAACAGGAAGTGGGGATTGAGCTGGTAGCGCAGCACCTCGAGCCGCGCCTTTTCCTCGGCCAGCCGGGCGGAGATCTTCTCGTCGAGCTCGAGCTGGTTGAGCCGGACGAGCTCGGTGTTGCGCTGCGCCAGCTCGGCCGTGCGGCTGGCGACCACGGCCTCGAGCTGCGCCGCACGCCGGCGCAACGCGCGCGTGCGAAACCGCACCACCCCCGAGAGGCAGCCGGCGCCCGCCACCGCGTAGCAACCGAGCGCCCACCAGGTGAGCCACCAGACCGGCAACACGGCAAATCCCAGCGAGGCCGGGGCGCCCGTCTGTCCGTCGGCATCCCGGGCGCGAACCTCAAAGCGATAGTCGCCCGCCGGCAGGTTGGCAAAGACGCGCTGCCGGTCCGTGGACCAGGACGTCCACGCCGTCTCGAAACCCGTCAGCCGGCTTTGGTAGTTCACCGAGTCTTCCAGTTGGTGCCGGAGCGCGAGGTAATCAAAATGCAGGGTCCTGGGTCCGGGCGCGAGTTCCTCGCCATCCTGGACGTCGCGGGGGTTGAGTTGCACCGCCAAGGGCAACGGCGCCGGAAAGGCCCGCGCCAGCTCCACGCGCACGAGACCTTTGCCCCCGCCAATCCAGAGCACGGCACCAGCGGCGTCGTTTTCCTCGTGCAAGAGCGTGACCGGGCCAGCCGTCTGGCCGGCCAGCTGCGGCAAGCGCCGCGCCGGGCCGCCGTCGGCGGGCACCAGCTCAATCTCCGTCGCACGCGCGATCCACCTCGCCCCAGGCCGGCCTGAAGGACACTCCGCCAAAATGTCCGGCGGACTCGCCGCCTCCTCGACCCGGGCAAAACGCCCCGGGCGTCCCGTGCCTGGGTCGATGAGGCCATGAAAGCGGCCGTGACCAGCCGTGGACACCCACAACGATCCGTCTGCGGCCTCGGTCACCGACACCACGTTTTCGTCAAAACCGGGCAGCAATCCCTCATCCGTCCAACCCTTCGGGCTGTGCCGCACGGATTGAATCCCACGCATCGTGGCAATCCACACGCGCTCCGGTTCGCGCCGCGAGGGCGCGAGACCGCCCCCGCCCGGCGGCAGTCCCGCCACCACCGTGAAGCCCGTCTCATCCTGCACCAACAGATCCGCGTAACCCCGCGCCAACAAACCGGCCGGGTGGGCCAACAGCGCGTAGACCGGCTGATTGAAGACCCGGTCAATACGGGCCACCTGCCCGGCTGGCGTCCCGGGCACCAGACGATAGACGCCCTCGGTGGTCGCAGCATACAGGATGTTTTCGTGCCGGGTGACCGCCACCATCGCCCCGACCCCCAGACCGTTGATCGCGTCAAAAACCGTCACGGCCGACGGCCACTCCACCCGGATGAGCCCGGTCTCGGTGGCGAGCCACAGCCCGCCCTCGCGATCGGTGTGAAACGCCCGGATCGTGTTGACGTAAAGTCCGATGAACTGGTCGAGCGGCCCGGCCAAGCGGCCGTCCGCGCCAAACCGCATGCCGCCATCGCCGCTCACCGAGGAGAATGCGACCACCATGGAACCATCCGCCAGCCGCAGCATGCAGAGGATGCGCTTCCCGGCCACCCAGCGATCGGCCTCGGTCGGAAAGGGGGTGACACGTCCGTCCACGATTTGGAAAAAGCCCCGTTCCGCGGTGAGCAGCCGAAGGGTGTCTTGCGGGCCGGCTTCCACGGCGATGATCTGGTTTTGCCGCAACACCGCATCGTCCGCCACCGGCTCCAGCCGGCCGTTGGTCAACCGGCTCAGGGCCAGGCCGGGGGCGGTGACATAGACGGTGTCGCCGACCCGGTGCAACCGCGCGCCGTGCGACCGCGGCGGCGTGGGACAGGCGACGCTCGTGAACTGGCCCGGGCGCCAGATCAAAATTTTCTGCTCGGTGGAGAAGTAAACCGTTTCGCCTACTGCCAGCACATCATAGATGTCCTCAAACGCACGGTCCTCCGCCGGCAACTGCCCGGCGAGGGAAACAAACTCCCGGTCAACCCCGGTCGCGCGGATCCAGCCGATGATCCCCGCCCCGCCGAGATAGATTGTCCCACCGGCGGTAAGGGCAAATTTGCGCACCCCCGCCCCTATCGGTGGCGATTTCAAGCTCAGCCAGGTCCGGCCATCGTAGTAGCGCAGCCACGTGCCGTTGGCGATGTAGATGAAGTCGTCCGTTCCCTGAATCACGGCCTGACACAGGTGGGCGAGGTTGGATTTCCCTGGAGGAAAATCCCGCAAGACCGGGTGCCCGAGTTCATCCGGGGCCGCGGCGAGCGACCGCCCCGTCCCCAAACCGACAATCAGCGCACCGGCGGCCACCACCCGGCCAAGCCACTCCGGGAAACCGCGGGTTGTTGCGAAGCGCATGATCGTGGGCGGGTCTGCGCCGGTCGGCCCGGGATGGCGAATACATTTCGCTCCCAGCGCAGGTCTGCCGAGCGCGAAAATAGCCGGTTGCAGCCTGCCGCCATTCCCCGCAGGATGGCCCATGGTTCGCAATATCGTCGCGGTTCTTGCGCTTTGGGGTCTGGCCCTGCCGCTGCGCGCCACGAATGCTCCCGCCCGGGTCCCGCCCGCGCCCGGGGTCAATTTCTCCCTCGAAAATCCCGCCCTCGCCATGATCTGGGTCGGACCTGGCACCTTCATGATGAGCAGCACCTTTGGCGCCGGTGATGATACCGAGGTCACCCTTACCCGGGGTTACTGGCTCGGCCGGACCGAGGTCACCCAGGCCCAGTGGCAGGCCCTCATGGACTACGTACCCCTGCCCAGTGTTTTCAAAGGGTCGGAGCGGCCGGTGGAAAATGTTGCCTGGGGTATCGTCGCCATTTTTTGCGACAAACTCACGGCCCGCGAACGCGCAGCCGGACGCCTGCCCGATGGGTACCTTTACACGCTGCCCACCGAGGCCCAGTGGGAGTATGCCTGCCGGGCGGGCACCGCCGGCATCTATGCGGGCGACATTGACGCGATGGCTTGGCATGGCGCCAACAGCGACGCAGAGACCCATGCGGTCGCGCAAAAGCTGCCCAATGCCTGGGGCTTTCATGATATGCACGGCAACGTGCAGGAGTGGTGCGCCGATTGGTATGCCGGCTATCCCGGCGGCAAGGTGAATGATCCCACCGGGGCGAAGCTGGGCCAGTTTCGCGTCAAGCGCGGTGGCAGTTGGGCGGGCAATGCCGAAACATGTCGCTCCGCCCTGCGCAGCTGGGTGAAACCCAGTCTCGCCTCCCGTGGCGATGGATTCCGGCTCGCCCTCGCGTTTCCGGGCAATCCGCCACCGGCCGCCGGGCCGTGAAACGACCAGGCGTCCGCGGTCCCCGGCGAAGCGGGTGCGCCCCGCAGCATACTTGTCCCGGATCGGTTGGTTTCGCTTCGCACCCATCCGGGCGCGCGCGCCCAGCGGCCGCCATTTAATTTTCATCCGTTTTCAGGATGATTCCTGTCGCCCCGGCCGGAATATTTCGTTCCGTTAATCCCTGTCCCGGCGTTCGCGCATTCCTTTTCCTCCCATTTCATCCCTCTTTTCCGGTTAACGCCCGCCTGACCGCCCCGTCTCCCATGAAAACCTATCGCGCCGTGCTCGTCGGCACCGGATCCATCGGCGAAGCCCATGTCCGGGCCGTTGAGGCCACCTTGGGCCGCGTCACCCTCGAGGCCGCCGTCGACATCGACGCGCAGCGGGTCGCCGACTTCGCCGGCAAGCACGGGATCGCCCGGCATTTCACCGACTACGCCACCATGCTGGCCGCCGTGAAACCGGACATCATCCTCGTCGCCACGCCGCCCGCGCAACATGCCGACATGTGCATCGCCGCCATGGAGGCCGGTGCCTGGGCCATGTGCGAAAAGCCCCTCTGCGGCTCGCTGGCCGAGCTCGACCGCATCGAGGCCGCGGAGCAGCGCACCGGCTGCTACACCGCCTGCATTTTCCAGATGCGCTTCGGCGCCGCCACCGGCCACCTGCGCCGCCTCGCCGACGCCGGTCACCTCGGCCGCCCGCTCGTCGGCGTCTGCAACACCCTGTGGTATCGCGATGCCGCCTATTACGCCGTGCCGTGGCGCGGCCGCTGGGAAACCGAGCTCGGCGGGCCCACCATGGGCCTCGGCATCCATGCGATGGATCATTTTCTCCACCTGATGGGCGCTTGGAGCGAGGTTCGCTCCGTCGTCCGCACCCTCGACCGCGCCATCGAGGTCGAGGACGTGTCGATGGCCCTCGTCACTTTCGCCAACGGCGCCGTCGGTTCCATCGTCAACAGCGCCCTGAGCCCGCGCCAGGAGACCTATATCCGCCTCGATTACCAGCGCGCCACCGTCGAGCTCACCCACCTATACAGCTACACCCGCGACAACTGGAAGCTCACCCCCGTCCCGCCCGCCCAGGACGACGGCCTGCTCCAGGCGTGGCACAGCTTCCCGCCCGAAGTCGGCTCGACCCACGGCGCCCAGCTCAACGCCTTCGTGGCCGACATGGACGCCAAGCGCCGCCCGCTCACCTCCGGCGACCAGGCGCGCCTGACCCTCGAGCTGCTCACCGCCATCTACAAGTCCGGCTTCACGGGCGAGATCGTCACCCGCGGTTCCATCAAGCCCGGCGATTCGTTCTACACCGCGCTGCACGGCCACCGCGCGCCCAAGCGCGAGAAGGGTGAGCCGCCCCGCCTCGGTTGAGCCTCCCGCCATGACCCGCGAGGCGCTCGCGTCGCGCACGCTCACCGGCTATCTCTGGGCCAGCCGCGACCGGCTCTGGCGCGGCCTCGGTCTGGCCCTGCTCCGCTCGCTGGCTGTCGCCCCCTGCCCGTGGCTGTTCCAGCGGATGATCGACGAGGCCGTGCCCGCCCGCGACATCGGGGCCGTCCTCCTGCTCGCCGGCGTCTTCGTGCTCCTGCTGGGCGTGCACTACGTCTTCTCCGTCTGGGGGGCCAACGAGATCGCCAAGGCCATGGCGGAGATGATGGTCGGGCTGCGCAGCCGGCTGTTCTTCAAGCTCCAGTTCCTCAGCTTCGGCTACCTTGACCAGCAGAAGACCGGCCGCCTCCTCTCCAAGTACGCCTTCGACACGCAGAAGGTCGAGGCCCTGCTCTACAACATCCTCAACCAGTTTCTGCCGAACATCCTCTACGGCGCCAGCATCCTCGTCATTTTGGCCATCCTGAACTGGCGGCTGGCGGGCGGGCTCGCGCTGGTCCTGCCGGTGTATTTCTTCTCCAAGTACCACTTTTTCTCCCGCATCCAGCGCGGCAACAACGCGGCGCGCCTCGCCCAGGAAAAACTCACCGGCACCGCCAGCGAATACATCTCCGCCCTCCGCCTGGTGCGCAGCTTCGGCGAGGAGCGCCAGGCCGAGGCCGACCTCGACCGCAGCAGCCTCGATTTCGCCCGCCACCGCGTGCACCAGAGCTACCTCAACGCCATCTTCGGCACCTTCTGGTATGTCAGCAGCCAGGTCATTGCCCTCCTCGTCATGGCCGGCGGCGCCGTGCTCGCCATCCGCGGCACGCTCTCCTACGGTACGCTTTTCGCCTTCGTCGCCGGCCTGCCCATCGTGCTCGGCCCCATCCAGGCGTTTGTCGGCCTCAGCGAGCAATACTTCATCGGCCGCGAGAGCTACCAGAGCATCAAGGAACTCCTCGACTCAGCCTACGTCGAGGAATGGCGCGGCACCCGCCGCGCCGGGCGCCTGCGCGGCGAGATCGTCTTCGAGCACGTCTCCTTCGCCTACCCGACCGCACCCGACCGCCGCGTCCTCCACGACATCTCCCTCCACCTCCGGCCCGGCGAGCACATCGCCTTCGTCGGGCCGTCCGGCTCCGGCAAGAGCACCCTCGCCAACCTCCTGCTCGGCCTCTACGCGCCCGGGGCCGGCCGCATCTTGCTCGACGGCGTGCCGCAGGCGGAATGGGACATGCGCTGGGTCCGCCGCCAGCTCGCCGTCGTCCTGCAGGACAGCCTCCTCCTCTCCGGCTCCATCGCGGAGAACCTCCGCTTCGCCCGCGCCGACGCCACCGACGCCGAGATCCGCACCGCCGCGCAGCAGGCCAACGCCGAGGAGTTCATCGCGAAGCTGCCCGAGGGGTACGCCACCCTGGTCGGCGAGCGCGGCGTCTCCCTGTCCGGCGGCCAGCGCCAGCGCCTCGCCATCGCCCGGGCCATCTTGCGCAACCCGCCGGTCCTCATCCTCGACGAGGCCACCTCGGCGCTCGACTACGAGAGCGAGCGCCTGATCCAGGAGGCGCTTGACCGGCTCGCCGCCGGCCGCACCGTCATCACCATCGCCCACCGCCTGAGCACCTTCCGCAACGCCGACCGTATCATCATGCTCGAGGCCGGGCGCATCATCGAGGAGGGCGATTTCCGCTCCCTCACGGCCCGTGGCGGCGCCTTTGCCCGGCAGATCGCCGCGCAAAATACTGGCGACGGCTTTCTCCACCTGTAATCTCCCTCCCATGAAAACCCCGCCTGTCCCGCGCCTGTCCCCCGGGCTCCTCCTTGTCGCCCTGCTCCTGTCCGCGGTCCCCGGCTTCACGCAGGAAAATTTCCCCGGCCTCAAGTCCGTGCTCTCCGCCGCCGAGTGGCAGCGCGCCGGCCTCGACCGCCTTTCACCCGACGAGGTCGGCGTCATTGACGCCGCGCTCATCCGCCACCAGTCCGGCGCGACCGCCCGGCTCCAGACCGAGCTCGCCACCGCCCAACAGACCGTCGCCACCGTGCAGGTGGAGCAGAAAAAGGGTCTGCTGCAGCGCTTCGGCCTCCCGATCTTTGACAGTGCCGACTGGCGCAGCCTGCCGCCGCTGAAGGCCCGCTTCGTGAAATGGGAAGGCGCGAACCGCTTCGTCCTGGACAACGGCCAGGTCTGGGAAGGCTTCGAACCCATCACCTACGAACTCGCCGGCAAGGAGCTGGAAATCCAGGCCCGCCCGCACGGCCAGTTCGCGCTCATCGTGGACGGGGTGAACACCACCCTCCGCGTCATGCGCCTGCGGTGAGGATTCCTCTTCACAGGAGGCCACGGAGGAAAGGCACGAGCCAGACCCCTCAGAGGGGGCTTTGTGTCCCGGCTTCTCGCCTCGGTTCCCTCCGTTTCCTCCTGTGCAATGCCTTGTTCTGAATCCGTGCCCATCCGGGTAATCCGTGGCTAAATAATTTCCATGCTCACCCTCGCCAACGCCGAACTCTCCGTCGACCTCCTCGATCCCGCCACCGAACAGGCCCAGCTTGGCCCGCGCTTCTGCTGGGGCGGCTACATCTGGCAGGTGCACGACCGCAACATCGGCACGCTCCTGACCGGGCCGGAGTGGCCGGCGGTCACCCCGCTGCCCCACAACGGCCAGGGCCTGCCGGAATCCTTCCGGCACAGCACCACGACCGGGGCGCCGCTGCTCTGGGACGGCGCCACCGGCCTTGCCCCGGGCGCCGGCGCCCTCGGCCGCGACGCGCAGGGCGCGATTGTGATCACCACGCCCTGCGACTGGCAGAGCGAGCTTCAGCCCGAACGCGCCGTCTTCCGCACCGCGCAAAGCGTGGGCCGCTGGTCCTACGCGCTGGAACGCACCATCGAATTGTCCGGCCGGCAGCTGCGCTCCCGCTCGCGCCTGACCAACCACGGCGCCGGGCCGCTCACGCTCGAGTGGTTTGCGCACCCGTTCTTCGCGCTGCAGTCCGACGGGCTCCTCCGGGTCACCCTGCCCGCCGGCACGCAGCTGGCCGGGAATCCCGGCTACCGGCTGGCCGGCCGCGAACTGACGCTGCGCCGCGCCTTTGTCGGTGTGCAGGACGGCCACCTCGAGCTGCTCGGCCTGCCCGCGGACCGGCCGTTCGCCGCCGAGCTCACGCATCCGAAGCTGCAGTCGCTGCGCTTCGCCACCGACTTCGTTCCCTTCAAGTGCGTCCTCTGGGCCAACGGCAACACCCTGTCTCTCGAGCCCTTCCTCGCCTTGAACCTGGCCCCCGGCGAGTCCCGCGAGTGGACCCTGACCTACGACTTCGGGCCGATCCGCTGATTTTTTTGCCACAAAAATGCCCAAAATATCCAACCCGCATGAAGCTCCCAAGGCGCCGATAGGCGCGCGGTAATTTCGACCAAAGCCACCGAAGCCCTCTTGCGCCTTTGTGCGGCCAACCAATGGTTCGCCTTGTTCGGACTGCTACTTCGCCACCAGCTCCGACACCGCTTCCCCGATGACGAGCGGCCGCACGCTGCCGTCGCGATAAACCCAGCCCAGCCCGGCCTCCAGCCTCACCTGCCCGTCATGCAGCCGGGCGATCGAGGCGTTGCCGAGGGCCAGCACGGTCTCGGTCGGGTTGAACTGCAGGTAGATTTTTATTTTTCCCGCGCGTCCGTCGAAGTCCGCCTTCGTCTCCGGTGCCGGGTGATGCGGGTTGATGACCGCGGGAAAGATGGCCAGCGCCCGGCGGCTCGGGATCTCCGCGACCGGGAAATCATTGGTCGTGCCGATGAGCAGCCCGGCGACGTTGGCCCCGGCGCTGGACCCGCCGTAGGGCACACCCGCCGCAACCCGCGCGCGGATGAGCTCGAGTTCACCGGTGCGGTAGAGCTCGCCCAGCAGCACGAAAGTCTCGCCCCCGCCGATGAAGAGGCCGTCGGCGCTCTCGAGCAGGGCGCGCCGGCCCGCCTCGTCGTGCCGGTGCAGCGATTCCGCCGCGGCCCCGGTCAGGTGCTGGAACGCCTCCTGCAGCCGCTTTTCCATCCGGTCGCGGTCCGCCGGCAGCGAGGCGTGCAGCACGAGCGCGATCTTTTTGCCTCCGGCATAGTGGGCGCGCATCACGGCGAGCGTGCTGTCGGCGAAATGATTCCCGTTCATCATGCTGCCGCCACACACCAGCACGGAGGCGGCCGGCAGGGCTGGAATGTCCGGTCCTGGCGCCGCGCGGGTGGCGGCGCCGGACAAAAGGAGAGCGATCAGGAGCAGCAGTTGCCTCATGGTGGCCATCATCGAGCCTGGCTTCCGCCGGCGGCACAATCCCGGAGTGCGCCGGCCCGCCCGGCGACCTTGGTCGCATGCCGGGGGGAAGCGGAGGGACGGATCACGAAAAAACCCGGCACGATCAAAACCCCTCGCCCCGGAGGAGCTGGTGCTTGCGCCGCATGTAATGCTCGAAATTGGCCAACGGCACATCGGGCGGCACCAGGTGGTCCACCGTCGGGATGAAGCCGCCGTCGGCGATGAGCGGCTGGAGCGTGCGCAGGTGCGTGTCGATGGCGGCGAAATCTTTCGCCAGTTCCCGCTTGTCCACCCCGCCCCACAGCCGCAGGTCGCGGCCGAATTTTTTGCGGATGGCCGGCGGGTCCATGTTGGAGGCGCGCTCCAGCGGCCAGATGGCGTCGACCCCCGCCTCGAGGAAGAGCGGGATGACCAGTTCGCAGTTGCCGTCGGTGTCCACCACGACCCACCGCACGCCGGCGGACTTGAACCAGGCGACCAGCCGCTGCATCTGCGGGAAAATGAACGTGCGATAGGTCGCGGGGCTGAGCAGCGGACCGTTCTTCATGCTGAGGTCCTCGTTGATGAAGACGTAGTCGGGCCGCACCCCGCTCTCCAACACCGGCCGGGCCGTCTCGATGGTGAAGTCGGTGATGAACTCCATCATCTCGTGCATCAGCGCGGGTTCGTCATACCAGGCGTAGCTGAGGTTTTCCGTGCCCATCCATTCGCGGGCCCGCCAGTAGTAGCCGAGCGTGCTGCAGTTGCGTCCAAGGACGAGCGGGTGCTCGCGCAGCCCCCAACCCGGGAGCTGAAATTCCTTCCAGTGGGCCGGATAACGACAAGGTGAGGATGGACGGTAACGCCGCTTGATCTCCTGGAAATCGGCCGGTGTTGTCACGGGGAAGCTGAGATATTCGTCCATGCTGGCGCGCATACCCTCGGCCTCGCCGGTGATGAGCGCCCGGGATATGACGCCGTTGGATCGTTGGATGATCTCGGTCTCACCCTCCCGCCGGATCACCTTCTCTTCGTAGGCCGGGACCATGTCGAATTTCACGTCGATGTATTCGCGCGGATCCAGGTCCCAGCGGGGCTCGCCGGTGAACCAGTCCCAGTGCAGGTCGTCGGTGGCGAGGCCCTCCGCGCGCCAGCGCTGCTTGGTCTGGACCCAGACCCCGACCTCGTGGTTGGGCACGCGGTCGACCGGCTGAAATTTCATGCAGGCATGGAAACGATCGAGTGGTGTCATGGGCGGGAAGGAAGCGGAGAGAACGTTGGCCATTCAGCCGGATGCGGCATGCGATCACATCCCGGGATTGTATCGGGCGGGACCGGTGCCATGCTAGGCGGATGACTTCGAGCGAGCGAGTACGGCGTGTCCTCCGCGGCGAACCCGTGGACCATCTGCCGGCGCAACCGATGGCGATGATGTTTGCCGCCAAACACGCCGGCATCCCCTTCATCGACTACACCCGGGAAGGACGCAAAATGGCCGAGGCCCAGCTCAAGTTTGTGGCGGACTACGGGCTCGACTGTCTGCTCACCTGCTCCGATCCCGCGCGCGAAGTCATCGACCTCGCCGGGGAGGGCAGCATCGACTGGTTTCCGGACCAGGGACCAGCCATCAACGAAGACCGGGCCGCACTGGCGGACAAGGGACGGCTGCACACCCTCCGGATCCCCGACCCGCTGGGCGGCGGCCGCATGCACGACCGCGTGAAGAGCATCGAGTTCATGCGCCGCGCGGCCGGCCCGGACATGCCCATTGTCGGCTGGATCGAGGGCCCCCTCGCCCTGGCCGCCGAACTGCGCGGCCTGAACACGATCATGCTGGACTTCACCGACGACCCGGGGTTCGTGCACGACCTGCTGGCGTTCTGCGCGGATGTCGCCATCGCCTACGCCCCGGCGCAGATCGCGGCCGGCGCCGACACCATGGGCATGAGCGATGCCGCGGCGGGTCTCATCGGTCCCGCGCTTTACGAGAAATTCCTCTGGCCCGAGCAGCGGCGCGTGCTGGAAACCCTGCAGCAGCGGCATCCCGACGTGCTGCGCCGGCAGCACATGTGCGGGCGCACCGACAAACTCTTCCCCAAGATGGCCGAGCTGCCGGTGGACATTTACGAGATCGATTTTCCCGCCAACCTGCAGCTGGCGCGCGATCAGCTCGGCCCCACACGGGTCCTCGCCGGCAACGTTTCCACCATCACCGATCTGCTCGCGGGCACGCCGGAGCAGGTCTACGCGGCGTGCCGTCGTTGCCACGAGGTCTGCGGTCGCTACTTCATCGTGGGCGCGGGCTGCGAAATCTCGCCGTTCACGCCGCCCGAGAACCTGCGCGCGATGATGGCCTACGCCCGGGACCACAAGCCGGAGGACTGCGGAAAAAACTAGCGGGACGACGTTTTTCCCGGCGGCCGCGGCGGGGCGGTGTTGGCGTGGGATCATGACGGCCGGAGTTGGTCGAAGGAGGCGTCCTTGCCACCGGATTGCTGGTTGAGTTCGACGGACTCCAGGCGGGCACCATCGCACCGTCCGTCCGGCCTTTCCAGTTGAAGGCGGCTGACACTCACGGCACGGTCGGCTCCGGTTCGGACCGGATGATCGAATCATCGGCGGTCAGGCGGATGACATGCCGGGGCGGGACCACGAGAAACCGCCGCTCATCCCAGGGGCCCGCCAGCAGCGCCTGCAACAGGGCGGGGTCGCCTTTTACCTGGTCGAAATCCCAGCCCAGACACGCCGCACAATGCCGGGTGTAGTCCAGATCCTTCTGCGTCTCGCCGACGCCCAGTCCCACATACGCGGCGCGCTGGTAGTTCGCGATCCAGTGCGCCTCCATCTCCATGAGGTATTCGACCTCCTCGGCGTCGAATTTCTTCGCATATTCCAGACGCAGCCGGGCGGTTCGATCCGGTCCCGGGGGCGCGTGGCTTCTGATCCAGCCCGGGCTATACCAATAGGTGCCCGGATGCTCGCTCAGGTAGGCCGCATAGCGGTCCTTGTCGCCGAGAAAAAGCGTCACGCAGTCATGGGCGCGCGCGATGACGAGCGGGCAGCGGTCGTGCCGCAGGTTTTCCACCCCCCGGCTGCACAGCCCGTAGACCAGCGCGATGGTCTCCGTCGCGGGATCGGCCTCGGCCGCGGTGACGGCCGCCTGCAATTCGCGCTGCAACCGGGTCGGTTCATTGTGCAGACCCTGGGGCAGAAAATCCAGGCGGTGGATGTGCCGCTGGCCCGCCGCCAGATGGCGGACCTCGGCCTCGAGCACGTTGCAGGCAATCACCGCGAGCATGTAGGAAATGGTGGCACCCCGGCGCCGGAAATTCCGCCGCCTTCAGGTTGGACATGACGATGGGAGCGCTTGGGTGGCAGCATGGCAATTCATGCCTGATGCAAGTTTTGGGAATACTTATGCATCCATCGGGAAACCGGCGGGCTTCGGGTTTACATTGCTCCCGGGACGTCTAGAAACCAGCCATGACCCCAATCGCTGAGCTCACCGCCGCCGTGGCCGCCGGAAAGCGGACTGACACCCTGCGGCTCACCCAGGAACTGCTCGCGACCGGCACCGGTCCGCAGGCCATCGTCGAGCAGGGGCTCGTGCCCGGGATGGCGCTCGTCGGCGAGCAGTTCAAACGCAACGAGATCTTCGTCCCTGAGATGCTCGTGGCCGCGCGGGCCATGAAGGAGGCGCTGAAAGTCCTCGAGCCGCTGTTGGTCAGCGCCGGCATCCGGCCGAAATACACCGCGCTGATCGGCACGGTGCAGGGGGACCTGCACGACATCGGCAAAAATCTCATCTCCATGATGTGGCGCGGCGCCAACTTTGCCGTGGTCGACCTGGGCGTCAATGTGCGGCCCGAACAATACCTCGCGGCCGCGCGGGAGCACCAAGCCCACCTCATCGGGCTCTCCGCCCTGCTCACCACCACCATGCCGGCCATGAAGGAGACCGTGCGCCTGCTCAAGGCCGCCGGCCTGCCCAACATCAAGATCATGGTCGGCGGCGCCCCCATCACCCAGGAATTTGCCGATGAGATCGGCGCCGACGGCTATTCCGCCGACGCCGGCAGCGCCGTCGAGGCCGCCCTGAAACTGGTCGGCGCCGCCGCTTAACCACCGGCTCCTCCCCTTTTCCCGCCAGACGAGGTCCCCGTCCGCGGCGACCATTTGCATCCCGGCGGGACCACCCGCATGTCGCGCAACTATTTCTTGGAACTCGCCTCCCGGCATCCCCGCCTGCCCATCGGCACGGACCTGATGCTCCACCGGCAACCGGATCCCGCCACCGTCCTGCTCGACGGCCGGCGGCTCGCCACCGTGATCGCGGCGGCGGCGCAGACCTACGGCACGCCGCTGGCCTTGCCGATCATGGACCTGAAGCTGGAAAAAGCCTGGCTGTTGTCCTTGCTTGATGTGCCGCCCGCGGCTGTGGACGCACACCACTTTGCCGCCGATCCGGGCGCCGCCGCCCTCACGCAGGTGCAGGCCCGCCTGCGCTCCGACCCGCCGCCGCCGCGCGTAACGGCCCAGCTCGCCGCCCTTCGCCACCTCGCTGACACCACCCCGCTCTATCCGGTGGGCATGAGCATCGGCCCCTTTTCCCTCGCCACCAAACTGCTGGCCGATCCCATCACCCCGATCTACCTCGCGGGCACCGGCGCCACGGCCGGGGAGGAACCGGAGGTCGCCCTGCTCGAGCGGGCCCTTGTCCTGTCGCTCGCGATCGTGGAGCACTCGGTCCAGCTCCAGATCGCGGCCGGGGCCCGGGCGATGTTCATCGCCGAACCGGCCGCCAATCGCGTGTTCTTCTCGCCCAAACAGCTGGAGACCGGCACCGATATTTTCGAGCGCTTTGCCCTCGCGCCCAACCGCGCCGTCGCCCGTCGGCTCAAGTCGCACGACGTCGACCTGCTCTTCCACTGCTGCGGCGAAATCACCGACCGGATGCTCGCCGACTTCTGCTCGCTCCGCCCGGCCGTGCTCTCGCTCGGCTCCTCGCGCCGGCTCTGGGAAGACGCCGCCCGGGTGCCGAAGGACATTGTGCTCTACGGCAATCTGCCGTCCAAACACTTCTACTCCGACCAGCTCACGCCACCGGATTCGGTCGGCCGCATGGCCGATGAACTCGCGGCCCGGATGCGCGCCACCGGCCACCCGTTCATCCTCGGCACGGAATGCGACACCCTGCACGTGGCCGGCGGCGGCGACCGCATCTGCGAAAAAGTCCATCGCATGCTCAACCTCATCCCGCCGCTTCCCGCCCCATGACCTCCCGCGAGAAAGTCCGCCGCGCCCTCGCCCACCAACCCGGCCCGGTGCCGGTGGATTTCGGCAGCACGGGGTTGACCGGCCTCCATGTCAGCTGCGTCGCCGCGCTGCGCGAGCACTACGGCCTGGACCCGCACCCGGTGAAGGTCTCCGAGCCGTTCCAGATGCTCGGTGAGGTCGAGGACGATCTCGCCCGGGCGCTCGGCTCCGACTGCGTCGCCGCCAACGGCCGCGGCACGATGTTCGGTTTTCCCAACGAAGGGTGGCACGAGTGGCGGACGCCCTGGGGTCAGGTCGTGCTCGTGCCCGCCGGTTTCCGCCCGCACGAGGAACCCTCGGGCGACGTCTATCTTTTCCCGGAAGGTGACACCTCCGTCCCGCCCAGCGGCCATCTCCCCGCGGGCGGCTACTTCTTCGACGCCATCGTCCGGCAGCCGCCGATCGACGAGGACAAGCTCGATCCCGCTGACAACTGCGAGGAATTCACCCCGCTCAGTCCAGCCGACCGCGACCACTGGCGGACCGAGTTTGACCGCGTGCGCGGAGAGACCCGCGCCGTCGTCTCCGGCATCGGCGGCACCGGCTTCGGCGACATCGCCCTCGTGCCGGCGGCGTTTCTCCGGCGACCCAAAGGCATTCGCGACGTCACCGAATGGTATGTCTCGCTCATCGAGCGAAAGGATTACGTGCACCGAATCTTCGACTACCAGTGCGGGGTGGCGCTGAAGAATCTGGAAACATTCGCCAAGCTTGCCGGCGACACCATCGACGTGCTTTTTGTCTGCGGCACCGATTTCGGCACACAGAACTCGCAGTTCTGCTCGGGCGCGACGTTCGACGACCTTTACGCGCCCTACTACCGGCGGATCAACGACTGGGTGCACCGCCACACCGGCTGGAAGACCTTCAAGCACTCCTGCGGGGCGGTCCGGCCGTTCCTCGACCGTTTCATCGACGTCGGCTTCGACATCCTCAACCCCGTGCAATGCTCCGCGAAGGACATGGACCCGGTGCGGCTCAAGGCGGATTTCGGCGACCGCCTCGTCTTCTGGGGCGGCGGCGTGGACACGCAACGCACCCTGCCCTTCGGCACTCCCGCGGAGGTCCGCGCCGAGGTCACCGCCCGGCTGCGGGCCTTTTCCCCCAACGGCGGCTTCGTCTTCAACACCATCCACAACATCCAGGCGCGCACCCCGGTGCCCAACCTCGTCGCGATGGTGGACGCGGTCCGCGACTTCAACGCGGCCGGCGGCTAGCCCGGATATTTCACACCCATGAGATTATCTTTCAGAGAAATATCCGTCTGCCCTTCGGGCAGAGCGACTCTGTCGCGGTTAGCCCCGACGAGGTCGGCCCGACAGGGCGC